>JAKPHK010000104.1 GCA_029550345.1 Pseudomonadota bacterium | reverse complement strand
TCATCTTCGGCGGCGTCGATCCAGGCCTGCATCCATTCGTGGGTCCAGAGCGCTTCCATATAGGCCACCGCAAAGCCGGGCACGCCGATGCCATAGGTGATGAAGCGGCTGACCACCGGGGCATAGATGATGTCCGCCGCGCTGAAGGTGCCGAACAGGTATGGCCCGCCCTTGCCAAAGCGGGCGCGCGCCTCTGCCCACAGGGTCAGGATGCGGACGATGTCGCCGCGCGCGGCCTCGCTGAATTCCCAGGTTTCGACCCGGCGGCGCACGTTCATCGGGCATTCGCTGCGCAGCGCCTGATAGGAACTGTGCATTTCCGCCACGATCGAGCGGGCAAAGGCGCGGGCATCTTCGGCCTTGGGCCAGAACCGGTCACGCCCGACCTTGTCGGACAGGTATTCGATGATCGCCAGAGAGTCCCAGACCACGGCGTCGCCGTCCCACAGCACCGGGACCTTGCCGGATGATGGCTCGATCCCTTCGGTCTGCTTTTTGCGCTGGTCCCAATCCTCGCCGTAAAGCGGAACGGTGATCTCATCAAAGTGCAGGCCCGATTGCTTGGCCGCCAGCCAGCCGCGCAGCGACCAGCTGGAATAGTTCTTGTTGCCAATGATCAGCTTCATCCGTTAGCGACTAGTCGTTCATCAAAAATCTGTCGAGTCTGAACAGTCATGGCCCTACGCCCATTCCATCTCGCCTTTCCGGTCCGTGATCTTGCAGAGGCGCGCGCCTTCTGGGGCGGGGTCATGGGCTGCGCAGAGGGGCGCAGCAGCGATCAGTGGATCGATTTCGATTTCTATGGCCACCAGATCGTCGCCCATTGCACCGGGCAGGCGGCGGACGATGCCGGCAACAACCCGGTTGACGGGCACGGCGTGCCGGTGCCGCATTTCGGGATCGTGCTGGCAATGGAAGACTGGCAGGCCCTGGCCGAGCGGTTGACCGCGGCTGGAACCCGGTTTGAAATCGAACCCTATGTCCGCTTCAAAGGCCAGGTCGGCGAACAGGCGACGATGTTTTTCCGCGATCCCAGCGGCAACGCCATTGAAATGAAAGCCTTCGCCGATCTGGGCCAACTGTTCGCGCGGTAGCCCGTCATTCCGCAGCATGATTGCGGACAATTGAAGGTCGCATTTCCGTCATCCAGCTTTCGTCAGACTGGCATCCAAGCGTAATACGCCGCGCCTATCCGCCGCCCCTGCATTCAACCGAAACAGGGGTTTCCCATGCGCCGATTCGCCGTAATTCTGCTCGCCTCATCCGCCCTCCTGCCGCAGGCCGCGCTCGCTGCCGAAGCGGCGCCTGCTGCTGACGCCGAAACCGAAACCAGCGATGCTGAAATCGTGGTCTTCGGCAAGGGCGAAACTCGCCAGGTTCAGGAAGTCGATGCGCGCGATATCGTCACCCTTGCGCCGGGCACCAGCCCGATCCGGGCGATCGAAAAGCTGCCTAGCGTCAACATCCAGTCGGCTGACGCCTTCGGCAACTATGAATGGTCAACCCGGGTGACGATCCGCAGCTTCAATCAGAACCAGCTGGGCTTCAATTTTGACGGCATCCCGCTGGGCGATATGTCTTATGGCAACCACAACGGCCTGCATATCAGCCGCGTGGTCAGCCCGGAAAACATCGGCACCGTGCGGGTTACCCAGGGTTCGGGCGCGCTTGGCACGCAATCGACCAACAATCTTGGCGGCACGGTTGAAACCTTCTCGATGGATCCGGTTGACCGGTTCGCCGCGCAGGCCAACGTCACCGCCGGCAGCGATGAAACGATGCGCGGTTTCGTGCGACTGAACATCGGCACGGTCGATGGCCCGCGCGGCTTCGTATCCTATGCCTATGGCACCACCGACAAGTATCGCGGCCAGGGCACCCAGGATCAGCACATGGTCAATGCCAAGGTGGTGGTGCCGCTGGGCGATGCCAGCCTTGACGCCTGGTTCAGCTATTCCGACCGGCGCGAGCAGGACTATCAGGATATGTCGCTCGATATGCTGAACCGGCTCGGCTATGATTGGGACAATGCTTACCCGGACTATGCCCGGGCGATCCTTTATGCCGATATCGGCAACAACCGCGGGGAAACCGGCGCTCCGGTATCGAACGCGGCGGCGGGTACGGTCTATCCGGGCGCGGTCACTTCGGTTGACGATGCCTACTACGACGCATCGGGCCTGCGCAAGGACACTGTGGCCGCGATCGGCTTCAAGAGCCCGCTGGGCAATGGCATCGATATCGCGCTGCGCGGCTATTATCACCACAACAAGGGCATGGGCCTGTGGGCCACGCCGTATGTTCCGAGCCCCAACGGCGTGCCGATCTCGATCCGCACCACCGAATACGAAATCGACCGCGGCGGGGTCTTCGGCAAGCTGACCTGGGAAGCCGGCGCCAACACGCTGAGCGTGGGCGGCTGGTATGAAGCCAACAGCTTTAACCAGGCGCGCCGGTTCTATGGGCTGGAAAGCCGGATCAACCCGGGCCGTTCGTTCCGCGAATACCCGACCAATCCGTTCTACACCCAATGGGAGTTCAACTTCGACACCCAGACCCTGCAGTACTTCGTCGAAGACCGGATCGACCTCGGCCAGCTCAAGGTCAACCTCGGCTGGAAGGGCTTCCGCGTTACCAACGAAGCCACCGCCGTTGTCGCCGCCAGCTTCCCGCAGGGCAAGATCGACGCGACCGACTGGTTCCAGCCGCACGTCGGGGTGAACTTCGAACTGGGCGAACGGGCCGAAGTCTTCGCCGGTTTCACCCAGGCGACCCGCGCCTTCGCATCGGCCACCACCACCGGCCCGTTCTCCACCAACCAGACCGGCTTCAACGCGATCGTCGGCACGCTCAAGCCGGAAACCTCCGACACCTATGAGCTTGGCGCGCGCTACCATAGCCCGGTGTTCAACGGGGTGGTCGGGGTTTACCTGGTCAACTTCAACAACCGCCTGCTTTCCGCAGCCAGCGGCTCATCGATCGTCGGCAACCCGTCGGTTTTGCAGAACGTCGGTTCGGTCCGCTCGGTCGGGTTCGAGGCGGTCGGCGATCTCAAGCTCGGCGGTGGGTTCGGGCTGTTCGCCTCCTACTCCTACACCGATGCGACCTATCAGGACGACGTTTACAACCTCTCGGGCGTGCTGCTCGCGGCGATCAAGGGCAAGACCGTGGTTGACAGCCCGGCGCATATGCTGCGCGGTGACCTGAGCTATGACAAGGGCGCACTGTTTGGCCGGATCGGCGTTAACTATATGTCAAAGCGCTATTTCACCTACACCAACGATCAGTCGGTCCCGGGCCGCACGGTGGTCGATGCCTCGATCGGCTACCGCGTGACCGACAAGATCGAGATCCAGCTGAATGCCAACAACCTGTTCGATGAACGCTATGTCGGCACGATCAACTCGGGCGGAACCGGCAACAGCGGGGATCGCCAGACGCTGCTGGTCGCTGCGCCGCAGCAGTTCTTCGTGACGCTGCGCTTCGGTCTCTGATCGCGCCTCAATGCCTGAATCCGGGGTGGCAGTCGATGGCGGCGGCCACCCCGCCCTTTTCCTGAACAGGGAATTGCCGCAAGACCTCTGTCGGGGCCTTGCTCCCGCCTCAAGGAGTGCCGCATGACAGACCTTTCAGCCATTACCCGCCGGGCCACGCTGGCGGGCCTGTCGGCCGGAGCGGCGGCGGTTGCGCTGCCCGCTGGTGCGCGCACTGCGCTGCGGGCCAGCACGCGGTTCCGGCACGGGGTGGCCAGTGGCGATCCCGATGCAACCAGCGTGGTGCTGTGGACCCGGGTGACCGCGCAAGACCCGTTGGAGGTCGAATGGGAACTGTCCGGCGATTTGGCCTTCAATAGAATCGTCCGCCGCGGCCGCTTCGCCACCGGACCGGACCGCGATTTCACCGTCAAGGTGCTGGCCGAAGGGCTGACCCCGGGCGCACACTATTACTACCGGTTCCGCGCCGGAGGAGAAACCTCACCGATCGGGCGGACCCGGACCTTGCCGGTCGGTCGGCTCGAACGGCTGGGGATCGCGCTGGCATCCTGCTCGAACTATCCGTTCGGCTATTTCAACGCCTATGATGCGATTGCCCACGACCCGGCGATCGATTTCGTGCTGCACACCGGCGATTACATCTATGAATATGGTGCCGATGGCTGGGGCGCGGAAAGCGGCAAGCGGCTGGGGCGGGTTCATCAGCCCGCGAACGAGATCGTCTCGCTGAACGATTACCGCACCCGCCACGCCCAGTACAAGACCGACGCGGGATCGCAGGCGATGCTGGCGGCAAAGCCGCTGCTGGCCTGCTGGGACGATCACGAGAGCGCCAACAATCCCTGGACTGGCGGCGCCCAGAACCACCAGAGCGAGACGGAGGGCGATTGGGCGGCCCGCCGGGCGGCCTCGATCCAGGCCTATTACGAATGGATGCCGGTGCGTGAGCCGGTGGCCGGGCGGACCCGGATGCAGTTCTGGCGCAGCTATGCGTTCGGCGATCTCGCGACGCTGTCCACCCTGGAAACGCGGCATACCGCACGCGCCTTGCAGATCGACTATGCGCCTTACAAGAAGACCATCGCCAGCCACGCCGATGCCGCCGCGATGGAGCGGGACGCGATCGGTGCGACGGGCCGCACCATGCTGGCGCCAGAGCTGGAGGCTGATCTCGCCGCCGCCTGGGCGCGCTCGCGCGAGCTGAGGCAGCCGTGGCGGCTGATCGGCAATCCGATGCCGATCGCGCGCACCCGGGTGCCCGATGTGGTCCGGCTTGGCCTGATCCCCGATCCCGCTGCACAGGACAAACCGCTGGGCGCGGCGGTCGATCTGGCCTGGAAGGGCAAGTGGAACCTGCCGTTCTATCCCGATACCTGGGATGGCTATGAATGGGCGCGCGAACGGCTTTATTCGCAGGCCCGCGCGGCCGGGGTGGACGATCTGGTGTTCCTGACCGGCGATAGCCACAGCTTCTGGGCCAACCGTCTGGCCGATGCCGAGGGCCGGGCGCGGGGGATCGAACTGGGCACCGCCGGGATCACCTCACCCGGCGATTTCATCGACAGCGGGTTCGATCCGCGCACCGCCGCACGGCTTGATGCCGCCTTTGCCGAACACAACCCGGAAGTGGTCTGGACCGACAATCTGCACCAGGGCTATGTCCGCCTGGCGCTGCGCCGCGACCGCGCCGAGGCGACCTTCGTGGCGATGGATACGGTGCTGTCCCCGCACTACCGCGCGTTCGCTCTCAAGCGTTTCGGGGTGGTCCGGGCAGAAGCCGGGCTGGAACTGCAAGAGTTCGCTTAGAGCATCCGATCAGATCGAGGCGTCTTCCAGCACCGCGGCGCGCAATTCGGCGATGCCCATGCCTTTTTCGGCTGAGGTGACATGGACCACCGGGAAGGCCGCCGGGTGCTTGCGCGCTTCGGCCTGGGTGGCGGCAAGCACGGCTTCAAGCTCGCTGGCCTTGATCTTGTCTGCCTTGGTCAGGACCAGCCGGTATCCGACCGCGGCCTCGTCCAGCATCTTGAGCATTTCGCGGTCAACGTCCTTCACCCCGTGGCGGCTGTCGATCAGCACCAGGGTGCGCTTCAGTTCGACCCGCCCGCGCAGGTAATCGCGCACCAGCCGTTTCCACAGCTCAACCACCTTGAGCGGGGCCTTGGCATAGCCATAGCCGGGCATATCGACCAGCCGGATCCGGGTCGGCTCGCCCACTTCGAAGAAGTTCAGCTCCTGCGTGCGGCCGGGCGTGACCGAGGCGCGGGCGATCGCCTTTCTGCCCGTCAGCGCGTTGAGCAGGCTGCTCTTGCCGACGTTCGATCGCCCGGCAAAGGCAATCTCCGGCGCGCCGGGATCGGGCAGGAATTTCAGCGCGGGCGCGCTCAGCAGGAACTCCACCCGCCCGGCGAACAGCTTTCGCGCCGCCTCAACAAGGGCTTCGTCGGCCATGTTTATTTGCCGCGCGCCTTGGCCCGGCTGTGATCCTCCGCCGTCTTTTCGGCCTGCGCCTTAAGCTGCGGATGGCGCGAATAGAGATAAGCCTGCTGGGCGATTGTCAGCACGTTTGAGGTAATCCAGTAGAGCAGCAGCCCGGCCGCGAAGGGCGCCATGATGAACATCATCATCCACGGCATGATCGCAAAGATCTGCTGCTGGGCCGGGTCCATCTGCGCCGGGTTGAGCTTGAACTGGAAGTACATCGTGATCCCCAGCAGCAGCGCCAGAACGCCGATCGCCAGGAACGCCGGGGGCTGGAATTCCAGCAGGCCGAACAGGTTCAGGATGTGCAGCGGATCGGGCGCGGACAGGTCCTTGATCCACAGTGCGAAGGGCTGGTGGCGCATTTCGACCGACAGGATCAGCACCTTGTACAGCGCAAAGAAGATCGGGATCTGAAGGAAGATCGGCAGGCACCCGGCCAGCGGGTTGACGCCTTCGCGCTTGTACAGCGCCATGACTTCTTCCTGCTGCTTCTGCTTGTCATCCTTGTAGCGTTCCTGGATCGCCTTCATCTTCGGCTGGATCGCCTTCATCGCCGCCATGCTGGCGAACTGACGCTGGGCGACCGGGAACATCACCCCGCGTACCACAACCGTCAGCAGCATGATCGCCACGCCGAAGTTGCCGACCGCGTGGAACAGGGTCTTGAGCAGCCAGAAGATCGGCTTTTCGAACCAGCGGAACCAGCCCCAGTCGATCGCCAGGCCGAAGTGCGGGATGCCCGCGGCTTCATAACGGTCCAGCACCTCGGTTTCCTTGGCACCGGCAAACAGGCGGGTGGTGCGGGTGGTCTGCTGGCCGGGCGCGATCGCGGCCTGGGGATAGAACAGGTTGGCGCGGTAGATGCCGCTGGGGTCAAGCCTGAATTCGCTGGTCGCCCCGGCCTTTTCGGGGATCAGGGTGCTCATCCAGTAGATGTCGGTAAAGCCGATCCAGTCCGGATTGCCCTTGTTCTCGACCACTTTCGAAGCGGATTCGGCAACGTCGGAATAGTTCGGCCCGAAAGAAACCGTGCCGTCAAACGCGCCGAACGGGCCGGAATGGACGTTCCAGCTATCGAGGCTGGCGGTCTTGTCGGTGCGGTTGAGGTGCGCCACCGGCTTGATCGCAACCGGGGCCGCACCGGCGTTGCGCACGGTCTGCGTCACCGTGATCATGTAATCGGCGTCAATCGCATAGGTCAGGGCAAAGGTCTGGCCCGCGCCATTGTCATAGCTCAGCGTGACCGGCGTTTGCGGGGTCAGTTTGGCTCCAGCGGGGGCGGTCCATTCGGCATTGCCGGCCGGGGTGGGGACCGGGGCGGAGCCTTCAGCCGGAACCCAGCCGAACTGTGCATATTCCTGCGCGGGGGTGCCTGCGGGCGAGAAGATCCGCTGCGGACCGTCGGCCTTTTCAAGGCTGGCGGTGTGGCGGTTGGTGGTCAGATCGTCGATCACCCCGCCGGTCAGGTTGATCGAGCCGGACAGGCCGGGCGCTTCGATCCGCACCCGGTTCGGCGCGGCCAGCGCGGCCTTCAGGTCCTTCTTTTCCAGCGCGATGTCGGCCGCGTTGGTCAGTCCGCCCTCACGCGTCGGTTTGGCCGTCGCGGTGGCAGAGGCGCCGGGCGTCGGGGCGGCAGCCTGCGTCGCGGCGGGCTGCGGCTTGTTCGCGTTGGGGTAGAAGTATTGCACACCGGCGTTCCAGCCGAGCATGATCAGGACAGTCAGGACCCCGGCCAGGATCATGTTGCGGGTATTCAGATTGTCCACTTGCGGCCCCTGCTTGGTAAGGTCGATCGGTTTCAGATGGGAAGGGAACGGCGGCGTTCAAGGCACCGGGTCATAGCCGTGTCCTCCCCAGGGATGGCAGCGCAATATACGCTTCACCGCCAACCAGCCACCCTTAATCGCACCGTGTTTTTCCAGTGCCTCGATCGCGTACTGCGAGCATGACGGCGCATAGCGGCAGGATGGCGGCAGGATTCGTGACGGGCCAAGCTGCCAGCCCCGGGCAATCAGGATGAACAGGCGTTTCATCGGCGTCTCCTTGGCGGATCGCCCTTGCCCTGGGCGGCGCGGGAAAGGGCCATGGCCAGTTCCTCGCGCAGCTTGGTGAAATCGCGCTCAATCCCGCCTTCGCGGCCGATCAGGACGTGATCGTGGGCGGGCAGGCCCGCGTCCGGCAACATTTCGCGCAGCAGTGCCCGGAACCGGCGCTTCATCCGGTTGCGGACCACCGCGTTGCCGATCTTCTTGGTCACGGTGATGCCGTAACGCAGCGATTCGCCGCCGTTCGGGTTCACCAGAAGCACGAAACCGGGGCGTGCTATTCGCAAACCCCGGTTGGCAGCTAGAAAATCGGCCCTTTTGGTCAGGACCGACATCTGTCTGTTTTCGCTCAGGCGCTGAGCTTCTTGCGGCCGCGGGCGCGGCGTGCACGCAGGACCTTGCGGCCGCCGACGGTGGCGGTGCGGGCGCGGAAGCCGTGGCGGCGGGCGCGGACAAGGTTGCTGGGCTGGAACGTGCGCTTCATTTCAAAACCTCTGAGGAATTCTGGTGTTTGCGGGGCAAAGCCCGGATCAGACGCGCGCCGTTACAGGTGGGGGGCGGGCGAGTCAAGGGATTCGGTGGCTGCGGCGGCCTTATCCAGTCGCACCCATTTGCCCATGTCGTCGGCGTTCAGCCACTTGGCTTCGGCGTTGGGGACCGAATTGGTCATTGCGTAAAAGGCACGGGCCTCGCCCTGGTCCATCCCCATTTCGACGTAGTAATCGATATAGGCGCGATTCTCCGGCGCGTCGGCGGGATAGTCGGTCGCTTCGCGGCCCAGATCGTCGGCCCAGGCGTGGACGGCAAATTCGGCGCCGGGATCGGCAATCCGCTGCTTGCCGGCCAGAAACAGCTCGACCCCGCCCGAACGGACCGAACCGCCCGCCGGTACATGGGTGGAGATACCGCGGGCGCGGATCATCCGGCCCAGCTTCAGGTTGGCGCGATCGTCCTCGGTGCCGGGAACCTCGATCATCTCGATCGTTTCGATCCCGGGATAGGCGCGCAGCATCGCATCGAACTGGGCCGGGCTGGCGCTGTCGGTCAGATCGACCATCGCCGCGCGCTTGCCATCGAGCACACGGAACGGGCCGAACCGGGCGATCCCCTGCGGGATCGGCGCCGGTTCGACCCCGACGAAGCGTTCCGAACCCCCCGATTCGGTCACTTCGGTGATTTCGATCACCTCTTCGGTCACCACCACTTCACGCGCCGCCGCCGGGAGGGCGATGGCGAAAAGCGAAAGCAGCAGAAGAACGATCCGGCGCATGACAGCCTAATCGCAGGCGCGCACTTGCCGGATTGCCAACGTGGCAGGTTAAGTTTTCGTTACCGCCAATTTGGCCCGATCGTCTCGACAAGCGCCAAACAAGCCGCCATCACACAAGTATTCGTGCAAATCCGGATGGGGGCATTACTTGGTCGCGCTGGTTCAGACTGTTGCCTATCTTGGGCTTGAGGCGCGCAGCGTCGAGGTCCAGTGCCAGATCGCGCCGGGCCTGCCGCGCTTCAGCGTGGTTGGCCTGCCGGACAAGGCGGTGAACGAGAGCAAGGAACGGGTCGGCGCGGCGCTGGCGGCGATGGGGCTCTCGCTCCCGCCAAAGCGGATCACGATCAACCTTTCACCCGCCGATCTGCCCAAGGAAGGCAGCCATTATGACCTGCCGATCGCACTGGCGCTGTTGGCGGCGATGGGCGTGACCGATGCCGAGCAGCTGGGCGATTACGTGGCGGTGGGTGAACTGGCGCTCGATGGGCGGATCGTCGCTTCGCCCGGGGTGCTGCTCGCCGCGCTCCATGCCAGCGGGCAGGATTGCAGCCTGATCTGCCCCGCCGTGCAGGGCAGCGAGGCGGCTTGGGCGGGCGGCGTGGCGGTGGTTCCTGCGCCCAATCTGGTCAGCCTGCTCAACCACCTCAAAGGCACCCAGCAACTGCCCCGGCCCGTGCCGGGTGAAGCGGAGGAGCCAGGTTTCGGGCCGGACCTGAAGCAGGTGAAGGGTCAGGAAGTGGCCAAACGCGCGCTTGAGATCGCGGCTGCGGGCGGGCACAATCTGCTGATGATCGGCCCGCCGGGCGCGGGCAAGAGCCTGCTGGCGAGCTGCCTGCCTGGCATCCTTCCGCCGCTCACCCCGGCAGAGGCGCTGGAGGTTTCGATGGTTGCCTCGGTTGCGGGCACGCTCGAGGAGGGGCGGATTAGCCGCACCCGCCCGTTCCGCAGCCCGCACCATTCGGCCTCGATGGCGGCGCTGACCGGAGGGGGACTCAGGGTCAGGCCGGGGGAGGTCAGCCTGGCGCACCTGGGCGTGTTGTTCCTTGATGAATTGCCGGAATTCCAGCGCGCGGTGCTCGATTCGCTGCGCCAGCCGCTCGAAACCGGGGTGGTCGATGTTGCCCGGGCCAATGCCCACGTGACGTTCCCGGCACGGGTCCAGCTGATCGCGGCGATGAACCCGTGCCGCTGCGGGCATCTCGGCGATCCGGCGCTGGCCTGTTCACGCGCGCCCAGATGCGCCGCCGATTACCAGTCCAAGGTTTCTGGCCCGATGCTCGACCGGATCGACCTGCATGTGGAAGTCGATCCGGTCAGCGCCGCAGACCTCGCCCTGCCGCCCCCGGCCGAAGGCAGCGCCCAGGTCGCCGCGCGGGTCGCGGCGGCCCGCGCCGTGCAGACCGCGCGGATGGCCGGGACGGGAAAGCGCAGCAATGCCGAACTGGACGGCGATTTGCTCGAAGCCCATGCCACCCCGGACGAACCGGGCCGCAAGCTGCTGATGCAGGCCGCCGAAGCGATGCGGCTATCGGCGCGCGGCTACACCCGGATGCTGCGCGTCGCCCGCACCATCGCCGATCTGGCGGGAAGCGAAGGGGTAGGGCGGATCCACGTCGCCGAGGCGCTCAGCTACCGGCGGGTGGCGCCGCGGGCGTAAAGATCTTTAGCAACGCGACGAAACCCAATGGGGCAAACAGCGCCACCGGAAGGCCAAACAACCCAAGACGCAAATCGCCGGTCAGGAGGCCCAACCCAATCGCGGCGATAAGGATTGCAGCCAGGCCTGCACCGGTTGACCATCGCCATGGCGCCGCAACGATCTGTTCGGCGCAAATCCAACCGCCGATGATCGCCAACACAAGCATGGGCAATCCGCTGATGCCCAGTATCACAATCCATAACATACCTTCCGAACCAAACATCAGAAGGGGAAGCAGGGACAGGGCATAAGCGGCGACAATCAGCGTGATCACGGTGAGCCGCCGTTTAAGATCTTGTGGGCTTCTCGGAATGAACATTGCGGGTTTACCCCAGCGCGTTCAGCTGCCGCTTTGCGCCCCCGTCATGCTCACCGTCACCCGCCTGGCCCACATCGGCGGCGTCGCGCCATTCGAGTTCCTTGGGGCCGAGCAGGCGGCCGTCGTGGGCGCGGATCGAGATCGGGGCGATGGGGAGGCCATCGCGCTCATCGCACAGCACCGGGTTGCTCGGCACGCCGCAGCTGTATTTCTCACCCCACTGGCGCAGTGCGAGCAT
>JAKPHK010000032.1 GCA_029550345.1 Pseudomonadota bacterium | reverse complement strand
TCGAGGATGTCGAGGCTGCGGATGGTCTTCAGCTTGTGCTTCTTGAGCCACATCGCGAAAACGCTGGTCACGCCCGGATCGAAGCCCGAACCGAGCAACGCCATCAGACCCTTCTCCTTGAAGCGGTCGTGATAGGCCCACTGCCAGGAATATTCGAACTTGGCTTCGTCCTTCGGCTCATAGTTGGCGGTGTCGAGGTAATCGACCCCCGCGGCCAGGCAGGCGTCCATGATCGGCAGGTCCTGATAGGGCAGCGCCAGATTGACCACCAGCTTGGGGCCGATCTGCCGGATCAGGTTGGTCAGCGCGGGCACTTCCTCGGCGTCGATCTCATAGGTCTGGACCACTTCGCCGGTCCGTTCCTTCACCGAAGCGGCGATTGCATCGCACTTCGCCCGAGTCCGGCTGGCGAGATGAATCTCGCTGAAAATCCCGGCGTTCATCGCCATCTTGTGGACGCAAACCGAGCTGACCCCGCCCGCACCGATCACCAGAACCTTGCTCACTGCTCGAATCTCCTTGCCGCAGAAGGACGGGCATATAGGATTGTTTCATGACTGCACAACAAATGCGAACCCCGACTCCCGAAGGTGTCTTGCGCGCTGCTGCCAAGATAGCCGATTTGCTGGTGAAAACACCCCTGATCGAAGCGGAGGTGAACGGCACGGCGGTGTGGTTCAAGGCCGAGTGCCTGCAACCGGTCGGCGCCTTCAAGATTCGCGGGGCCTGGCACCGCTTGTCCGATCTTTCGGCCGAGGAACGGGCGCGCGGCGTGGTTGGTGTGTCCAGCGGCAATCACGCGCAGGGCGTCGCCTGGGCGGCGCGGCGGCTGGGCATTCCGGCCACGATCGTGATGCCGGTCGATGCGCCGCAGGTGAAGATCGACGCAACCCGGGGAATGGGCGCCGAGGTGGTGCTTTATGACCGCCCCGGCGGTGAGGACCGTGACGAAGTGGCCCAGCGCCTGATCGATCAGAGCGGCGCGGTGCTGGTGCACGCCTTTGCCGACCCCTGGGTAATCGAAGGCCAGGGCAGCGCCGGGGTGGAAATAGCCGGGCAAATGGCCGAACGCGGTCTGGACGGTCCGACCCGGATCGTCTGCCCGTGCGGCGGCGGCGGGCTGACCGCTGGCCTCGCCCTCGCCTGCCCCGATGCCGAGATCGTGCCGGTCGAACCGGAAGGCTGGGATGACGTGCGGCTGAGCCTTGAGGCGGGCGAGATCGTCGGCGTGCCCGATCCCAGCCACCCGACCGCCTGCGATGCGCTGCAAACCCCGGCGACCCGCCCGATCAACTTCGCGGTCCTGAAAGGCCGGGTTCCGCGCGGACTGGTGGTAACTCCGGCCGAAGTGCGCGCGGCGCAGCGCTGGGCCTTTGCCAATCTGCATCTGGTAGTTGAGCCGGGCGGCGCGGCGGCGCTGGCGGCAGTGCTGGCGGGCAAGACTCCGATCGATGGCCGGACCGTGATGATCCTGTCCGGCGGCAACACCGATCCCCAGGCCTTCGCCACGGTGCTGTCCCGCGCAGATTAGTTGCAATTGACAATCGGTTTATTGCGCGACAACCTGCCCCCTTCGGGTCAACCGAACCGTGGGGGAGAAAATCATGACTTTGCAGACCCAGATTCTGGCGCCTGCGGCACTGCTGGTGCTGTGGTCGCTGATCATGCTGAACTGGATGGCGCTGACACGGCTGCCACCGCTGTTCAGCCAGCCGGGCGGGCTTGGTTCAGCCAAACGCGGTGGGCGCGGGCAGGATCTTGAGGGCGTGCTGTCAGACAGCGTCCAGTGGAAATCGCACAATTACACCCACCTGATGGAACAGCCGACGATTTTCTATGCCACGGTCTTTATCCTGGCCCTGGCCGGCTTCAACGCGACCGACGTAACCCTGGCCTGGGCCTATGTCGGCCTGCGGATCGCTCATTCCTTGTGGCAGGCGATGGTCAACACCATTCCAGTCCGCTTCACCCTGTTCCTGATTTCGACCCTGTGCCTGCTGATCCTGGCGGTTCACGCGGTGCAGGTCACCATGTTTGCCTGACCGGAAGGGAAATCGCCATGGACGCTGAAATCATCAAGCCGCTGGCGGTTCTGGCCGGCTGGACCATGATCATCTGGATCTGGATGTACGTCACCCGCATTCCCGCGATGGGCAAGGCCGGGATCGACAGCAAGAACCTCGTCGGCGGGACCGGCAAGAACCTCGACAACGTGCTGCCCGACAAGGTGCAGTGGATCGCGCACAACTATAACCACCTGCACGAGGCACCGACGGTGTTCTATGCGGTGGCGCTGGCGCTGGCGGTGATCGGCCAGGGCAACGGCATGAACGCCACGATCGCCTGGTGCTATGTCGGCCTCAGGATCGCGCACTCGCTGGTCCAGACCATCGGCAATCGGGTCATGATCCGCTTTGCCCTGTTCGCCTTGTCCAGCCTGTGCCTGATGGCGCTGACACTGCATCTGATCCTGGCCGCGTTTCACTGATTGCGGCCCCTGCCCGGCCGGGCTCTGGAAAGCCCGGCCGGGTTAGGCAGCGTGGACAAATTCCGCGCGGTCACGGCTGGAAGCAAAAATCGCCAGTTCAAGAAGGCGAGGTGAAGGAATATGTCGATATTTCGAGCCGAGCCGACGCCGAAATGGCGATTTTTGATCCAGCCCCGCAGGGGTTAGGCTGTCAGCGGCCCCGGCAGCGTTGCTCGGCCTTGAGAAAGGCCCACTTTCCCTGCGCCCTCGCGCCTCGCCGGGGCCGCTGACAGCCTAACCGTGATCCGCGCGGAACTTGTCCACGCTGCCTAAATCAGAACATCTTGCGAAATTCCAGCTGGATCACCCGCCCGCGCGGGTTGAGGTAATCACGCTGATAGGAAAGCGGCACGGCCCCGGTTCCATCGGTAACGGTCTGAACCGAATCGAACAGGTTTTCGAACCGCAACGAAGCCCGCGCACCTTGCAGGAACGGGACCTTCTTGGTCAGGTCCTGCATCATCGAAAACTCGGCGAAGAGGTAGAGGTTTGCGCTGGTTGCGCTGCCGAACCGCAGGTCGCTGGTTCCGGTCAGGGCACTGGATAGGACCCGGCTTGGCCCGGTCCAGGTTCCCTGGAAAAAGCCGCCGAAACCCTTGTAGAACACCCCGCCGTTGAACTCGACCGAATGGCGCGGCGATCCGCTTGAGCTGAGCGCATCGCCGTTCAGCAGATCAAGCGTCGGCCCGGTCGGCGAAATCAGCACCCGGTTTTCAAGCTGCACCGAATGGAACACGCCAAGGCTCCACCGCCCCGGAGGTCCGCCGCCGCCGAACATCGCCGCCATCGCGCCGCCCCTGCCTCCGCCGCCACCGCCGCGTGGGCGCGCGGCCGGCGCAGCTGCACCGCCGCCGGCCGGAGCCACAGCGCCCCCCGCCGGGCGCGTTCCACCCTGACCTGGCGGCCGTCCACCCGGCGGGCCGCCCATTCCCATGATGCCGCCGCCTTCGGGGGCCTTGCCGATCCCCCCAGAGGTATTGAACCCCCAGCGCAGCCGCGAGCTTTGCTGACTGGCGAAGGTGACAGGACGCTGATCGATCGCGATCAACCGGCCGCTGATGTCACGGGTAACCCGGCCCGGAAAGGCCGCTTCGATTGCCGGGGTTAACAAGGGAAAACTCGCCGTGACATCGTTCGATCGGTTGCTGAACCATTCGACGATCAGGTTGGAATCCTTGATTGGCAGGGTCCAGTTGGCTGACAGTTTCCAGTCCCGCTGCTGTTCGCGCAGCAAGGCCGGGTTACCGCCGCTGGTCACGGTGACCAGAACCGTCTCGCCGCGGGTAAAGTCATAGACCGGAACGTTGAAGGTCTGGATCTGCGGATTGCCAAGCTGGCTGATCGACGGCGTTTCCTGATTGACGATGTAACTGGCCTGCAGGTTGAGCTTTTCGGTCGGCCCCCAGGTCAATCCGGCGCTCCAATCGTTGACCGCACCGAAATCGGAAACGTGGCTGAGGTTGGCGCTCAGGTTCAGCGTCAGATCGCCAATTGCCGCCCCGAATTTTTCGCGCCGACTGGTCAGTGGCACCGCGATGTTCGCACCGCCCTGCACCCGAAAGCGATTGAGCGAAACCGGCCCAAGGCCCGAACGCTGGTCCTCGCTGACGAAATCGATCCAGGTCGTGCCGACCTTCAACGTCGCCGTAACCTCGCCGCCCGGAACGCGCAGCGGCCGCCCCGACAGGGTGATCAGGCTCTCCACCCGTTCGGAATTGTTGGTGGTCATGTCCTGCCCGGCCGAAGGCAGCGTGGGCAGCGGCCCGGTGATCGGCAGCAGGCCGTTTGCGGCATCGCTTACCAGGCCCGAGGTATCGGCCCGACGGTCAATCAGCGTGCGGGCTTCCGCGTGGGTTGCGTCAACGGTGGCGTTGAACAGCCACTTGCCAAAACTGGTGTTGTATCCGGCCCCGGCGGCCAGGGTCGTCGTCCGGGTGCGGCGCTCCAGCGGATCGGGCAGGCTGCGCAGCGCCGTCGCCCCTCCAAGATCGGTCAGCAGGACCGTATTCAATCCCGAATAGCTCGTGCTGTCGGTGCGGTTGGCCGAGCCGTTGAGGCTGATCGAACCGCCCATGCCATTTTTGCCCAGCCCTTTGGTCCAGGCCGCGCTCATTTCATAGCTGCGCGTATCGGCAATCAGCGAACGGTAATTAGCCGGATTGGGGTCCGCCGCAACGGATGGGGTGCTGCTTGCCGCTTGGGTGAGGTTGCGTTCACTTTCAAACAGCGGACTGGTGTTGCTGACCTCACCAGACACCGTAAACCGGTTCATCTTGTCGAGCTTCAGCAAGGTGCCCTGCAACTTCGATTCATTGAACCCGCCGCGGGTCGGGAACGCGTAATTCGCCTCGATCCGGCGGCTGGAAAAATTATCCTTCAGGATCAGATTCACCACCCGGGTATTGGGCGGCGCGCCATAGCGCAGCGCCACTTCTTCGGGCAGGATTTCGACCCGCTTGATCGCTTCGGGCGGGTAATTGCGCATTTCCCGGAAGTTGGTGATCCGCTGCCCGTTGACCAGCACCAGCGGCATTCCGCCACTCCCACGACCGCGGCCAGACCCGGTTTGCGGGCTGACCCGGCTCAGCAATTCGCCAACCGATCCGGCGCCAAGCGCCTGGATCTCAGCCTCATCAAACGTCGCGATCGGGGTCTGGGGTGCCTCGATTTCACCGCGCATGCGGGTGGCGACGACAACGATATCGCCATCGCTGATCGCGCCGGTTCGATCGTCTGCCGGGCCGGTCTCAGCCTCCGCAGCAGGTTCATCGTGATCGGCGGCAGGGGCCGATTGCTGGGCCCAGGCAGGGCTGGACGCCAGCACAAAGGCAAGTGCAGTAAAGTAACGCATGGCTTTGAGGATCAACTCCCGAAATCGTGGCAAATCGGTGCCTGGCCCCCATCTCCCACAGCCAAACCTAAAGGCGGTGCGGCAATTGGCAATGACACCGGTCGTATCAAATTGTCGTTTCGACGAAGCCCGCCGGATTCATTCATGCCGCCCAGGGTCAGGACCAAAGGCTTTTCTTTTGCGGCCCGCGCGGCTATGGGCGCCGCAAGCAACCTTTAGAGATACGGAAAACAGGCGCGAATGGCGAAGGAAGAACTGCTCGAAATGCGTGGCACGGTGGTGGAACTGCTGCCCAATGCCATGTTCCGCGTCCGCCTGGAAAACGATCACGAAATCCTTGGCCACACCGCCGGCAAGATGCGCAAGAACCGCATCCGTGTGCTGGTTGGCGATGAAGTGCTGGTTGAACTGACCCCCTATGATCTGACCAAGGGCCGGATCACCTATCGCTTCATGCCCGGCCGTGGCGGCCCGGGCCAGTTCGGCGCTTGAGCGAACCGCACCTGATCCTAGCTTCTGCCAGCCCCCGGCGGCGTGAACTGATCGCGCGGCTGGGGATAGAGCCGTCTGCAATCCGCGCTGCCGATATTGATGAAACTCCGCTGAAGGGGGAACTTCCCCGCCCCTACGCCCAGCGCATGGCGCGGGAAAAGGCGGCGGCGGTGGATGGCGGGACGGCCCATGTTCTTGCTGGCGATACGGTGGTTGCGCTGGGTCGGCGGATCCTGCCCAAGGCCGAGGACGAGGCGACCGCGCGTCAATGCCTGACGCTGCTTTCGGGGCGGCGCCACAAGGTCCTGTCCTCGATCGCGCTCAAATATCCGGACGGCACCCTGCGCGAACGGATCAATGAAACCGTGGTTCGCTTCAAGCCGCTCTCAGGCGAAGAGATCGACGCCTATATCCAGGGCGGGGAATGGCACGGCAAGGCGGGGGGCTATGCTATCCAGGGCAGCGCCGAAGGCCTGATCGCGTGGATTTCGGGCAGCCATTCGGGCGTCATGGGTCTGCCCCTGTTCGAAACCCGGGCGCTGCTCAAGGCCGCAGGGTTTCCCCTTGGCTGAGTGGCTGGTCGAAGACGGGATCGCTGAAGAACGTGCGATCCTGATCGAACAGGGAGAGGTTGTGGCCGCCCGGCTGCGCTGGCCGGGCGGGCTTGAAGCCGGGCTGGTGGAAGACGCGATCCTGATTTCACGCAATGCCGGGTCAAGGCGCGGCACCGCGCGTTTCGCCAATGGCGAAGAGGCGCTGGTCGATAGCCTGCCCAAAGAGGCCAGCGAAGGCGCTGCGATCCGGCTGGCCGTGACCCGCGCCGGGATTGCCGAGCGGGGACGCTTCAAACGCGCCCAGGCCCGGCCCACAACCGATGCGCCGCGCCCCGCCCTTTCCCTTGCCGCGCAGCTCAAGGCACGGCAGGTCCGGCAGTTTGCAGCCGGGCTTTGGGAAGAGGTGGTTGCCGACGCGATGAGCGGGGAAATCGCATTTCCCGGCGGCAGCCTGACCATAACGCCGACCCCGGCGATGACCGTGATCGACATTGACGGCGATCTTGCCCCGGCCAGACTGGCTCTCGCGGCTATCCCCGCAATTGCCGCCGCTCTGCGCCGCCTCGACATCGGCGGATCGATCGGGATCGATTTTCCCACGCTGTCGGACAAGGCCGATCGCAAGGCGGTTGACGAAGCGCTGGGCACGGCGCTGACCGGCTGGCCGCACGAACGCACCGCGATCAACGGGTTTGGTCTGGTTCAGCTGGTTGCCCGGCTGGAACGTCCCTCGCTGCTCCATCGGCTCGCCCACGATCCGCTCGGCGCCGCGGCCCGACAGCTGCTGCGCCGCGCACTGCGGGTTGAACAGCCCGGATCGTTGCTGCTGGTGGCGCCGCCAGCGGTCCGTGCGGAGATGCAACCCGATTGGGAGGCCGAGCTTTCCCGGCAGACCGGACGCGCCGTCCACTGGCAAATTGATCCGGCACTTGCGCCGCTGGCGGCTTTCGCCCAGGCGATGGCGGTATGACGGCGTCTCCCAGGAAATGCCCGATCTGCGGCAAGCCCCGCAGCGCGGAGCACAGCCCTTTCTGCTCAACCCGGTGCAAGGACCGCGATCTGGTTCGCTGGCTTGACGATGGTTATGCCATCCCCGGCCCACCCGCGCTCGACGATGAAGAAGGAAAGGCGTGAAAGCCTCTTGCCAAGCGGCCCCCGCTTCGCCATAGGCGCGCTTCCAGTTGCTGGCCGGTCGGTTTTCGACCCCGGCAAGGGCGATGCCCGGATAGCTCAGTTGGTAGAGCAGCGGATTGAAAATCCGCGTGTCGGTGGTTCGAATCCGCCTCCGGGCACCATCCCCCTCCCCTTTCAGATTAGCGGTAAGCGGCTTTTCCGGTCGCGGAATGCCCCTACGCAGAAGGCATATTGCGCCATTTTTTGACGTTTCTCACATTGTGATCACATTCGATGTGATTATTCGTGTGATAACCTCTTGGCTGCCACATATCGCGGGCCTAAGCAGGCGGCATGACAGAACGACTCATCGATCGCGTCCGCCAGCTCGTTACCGAGGGCGGAATGACCCGTGCCGGACTGGCCCGGGCCGCCGGGCTCCACGCCAACACGCTGCGTGATTGCACCGAACCGGGCTGGAACCCGGCGCTGGAAACGCAGGAAAAGCTCGAACGCTTTCTTGCCGCCAACGATGATCGCCCGGCGCTGGTCCCGATCGAGGAGATCATTGAAGAGGCACGCAATGGCCGGATGTACATCCTGGTCGATGATGAAGACCGTGAGAACGAAGGCGATCTGATCATCCCGGCGCAGATGGCCACGCCGATGGCGATCAATTTCATGGCAACCCATGGCCGCGGCCTGATCTGCCTGGCGCTTGACGGAAAGCGCTGTGACCAGCTGGGCCTGCAACCGATGAGCGCGGTGAACGGCACTTCGATGGAAACCGCCTTCACCGTCTCGATCGAGGCGCGCGAAGGCGTAACCACCGGCATTTCCGCAGCCGATCGCGCCCGCACGATCAGCGTAGCCGTCAACGGCACCAAGGGGCGCGAGGATATCGTTTCGCCCGGCCATGTCTTTCCGCTGCGCGCGCGTGACGGCGGGGTGCTGGTCCGGGCCGGTCACACCGAAGCCGCGGTCGATATCTCGCGGATGGCCGGGCTCAACCCGTCGGGCGTGATCTGCGAGATCATGAGCGAGGACGGGACCATGGCCCGGCTTGACGATCTGGTCGAATTCGCCCGCCAGCACGATCTCAAGATCGGCACGATCCGCGATCTGATCGAATACCGCCGCAAGCACGATCATCTGGTCAAATGCATCAGCGAAGCGCCGTTCACATCCGATTATGGCGGGGACTGGACGATCAAGACCTATCGCAACCGGATCGACGGATCGATAACCCCGGTCCTGCAAAAGGGCCGCGTGATCCCCGGTGAGGCGACGCTGGTGCGGATGCACGGCGTTTCGATCTATGACGATCTGCTGGGCCGCTCATCGCCGCGCAAGCGCATCCTGCAACGCTCAATGGAGGCGATCGGCCGCGCCGGTTCGGGCATCGTGGTCCTGCTGATGCCGCACAGTGCCGATGCACTTGCCCAGGAAGTCGGCAACAGCAAACCTTCGGCGCAATTGCGCGACTATGGGATCGGCGCGCAGATTCTGGCCGACCTTGGCGTCAACGATCTGGTCCTGCTGACCAATTCGCATCATCATGTGGTAGCGATCGAGGGATACGGCTTGAATATCGTGAGCGAACAGGCAATCGACTGATCGCGTCCGAACTGTCCGCAAAGGGGTCGAATCGGACAGGTTGCGGAGGGATGCGATGCAGTATGATGTGGTGATCGTCGGGGCCGGTCAGGGCGGAGCCTATGCCGCTATCCAGTTGCGCCAGCTCGGCTTTGAAGGAACCATCGCGCTGATCGGCCGCGAAGCCGAACCGCCCTATGAGCGCCCCCCGCTGAGCAAGGAATATATGCTGGGCGACAAGGAGTGGGAGCGGCTGCTGATCCGCCCGGCCGACTTCTGGGCCGGTAAAGGCATCGAGCTGCTACTGTCGAGCGAGGTCACAACGGTTTCGCCTGACGAACGCTCGGTCACGCTGCACGATGGCCGGACTATCGGCTATGGTGAACTGATCTGGGCGACCGGCGGCGATCCGCGACGGCTGACCTGCCCCGGCGCCGATCTGCCCGGTGTTTATGGAGTGCGCACCCGCGCCGATGCCGATGCGATCCTGGCCGATCTGGCCGCGGTTGAACATGTGGTGATCGTCGGCGGCGGCTACATCGGGCTTGAGGCTGCAGCCGTGCTGCGCAAGCTCGGCAAGGAAGTGACCTTGCTGGAAATGCTGCCGCGCGTCCTCGCCCGGGTTGCGGGTGAACAGCTATCGGCTTTTTATGAAGCAGAGCACCGCGCCCACGGCGTTGATCTGCGTACCGGGACCGGACTTGAGTCGATTGAGGGCGATGACCGGGTCAGCGGTGTCGTCCTTGCTGACGGCAGCCGCATCGCCTGCCAGCTGGTGATCGCCGGGATCGGGATCGTGCCTGCAGTGGAGCCATTGCTGGCGGCTGGCGCCAAGGGCGGCAACGGGGTTGAGGTGGACGAGAACTGCCGCACCAGTCTGCCCCACATCTATGCGATCGGGGACTGCGCGGCCCACGCCAACCGCTTTGCCGATGGCGCCGTGATCCGGCTTGAAAGCGTGCAGAACGCCAACGATCAGGCTGGCTGCGCGGCCAGGGCGATCGTCGGCCAGCCCCAGCCCTATGTTGCAACGCCGTGGTTCTGGTCGAACCAGTATGATCTCAAGCTGCAGACCGTCGGCC
>JAKPHK010000076.1 GCA_029550345.1 Pseudomonadota bacterium | reverse complement strand
GCGGCCAGCAGGCCCAGCACTTCCAGATCGTGCAGCACCGAGCGGATCGAGGCCGGCGAAAGGTTCAGCCCCCCGCCGCCCGCCAGCGCCTTCGACCCCACCGGCTGCCCGGTTGAAAGGTAGCCCTCCACCACGAGACGGAAGATCTCGCGGGCGCGGGCATTGAGTTCGCTGATCGGCAGGCTGGCCATGACCGCCATATAATTAGGCCTCCCTCTTGCAGCCTCAAGCCCGAAGCGCCAAACGCGCCCCAGCTTTGAACCGTTCACACCCATTACACCAGACTAAGGAATCCCCATGCGTCCTTCCGGCCGTGCTCCCGATGAAATGCGCACCCTCGGCTTCGAGCCCCACTTCACCAAGCATGCCGAAGGCTCGGTCCTCGTTTCCTTCGGCCACACGAAGGTGATCTGCACCGCCTCGGTGGAAGAACGCGTGCCGCCGTTCCTGCGCGGCAAGGGCGAAGGCTGGGTCACGGCGGAATATGGCATGTTGCCTCGCGCCACCCACACCCGCGGCGCGCGCGAGGCGGCCAAGGGCAAGCAATCGGGCCGCACGCAGGAAATCCAGCGCCTGATCGGCCGCTCCCTGCGCGCCGTGACCGACCTCAAGAAGCTGGGCGAACGCCAGATCACGCTCGACTGCGACGTGATCCAGGCCGATGGCGGCACCCGCACGGCGGCGATTTCCGGCGCCTGGGTGGCCCTGCGCATCGCCGTCGACAAGCTGATGGCGGCCGGCGCGATCAGCGACGATCCGCTGACCCGCAAGGTCGCCGCCGTTTCCTGCGGCATCTTCAAGGGTAACCCGGTGCTCGACCTCGACTATGACGAGGACTCGTCCGCCGACGCCGACGCCAACTTCGTCCTGATCGAGGGCGGCCAGATCGCCGAGGTCCAGGCCACGGCGGAAGGCGCGACTTATGACGAGGAAGGCCTGCTGCGCCTGCTCCGCCTCGCCCGGATCGGCACCGACCAGATCTTCGCGGCCCAGGCTGCAGCGGTAGCGAAATAATGCGGCGGCTGGGCGGCGAGACCCTGGTCATTGCCACGCACAACGCGGGCAAGCTGAAGGAGATTTCCGCCCTCCTCGCCCCCTTCGGCATCGACTGCGTCTCTGCGGGATCGCTCGGCCTGCCGGAGCCGGCGGAAACCGGCACCACCTTTGTCGAGAACGCGCTGATCAAGGCGCGGGCGGCGGCGGAAGGCGCGGGCCTGCCCGCGCTGGCGGACGATTCCGGCCTGTGCGTCGATGCACTCGGCGGAAGGCCGGGCGTCTACACCGCCGACTGGGCCGAGCGGCAGTGGTTCGAGGGACCGGCGGGGCGCGACTGGTACATGGCCATGGGCAAGGTCGAAGGCTTGCTGTGCGAGCTTGGGCCGGACACCGACCGTTCGTGCCACTTTGCCTGCGTCCTTGCCCTCGCCTGGCCGGACGGGGAAAGCGCGGTCTACGAAGGCCGCGCGAACGGCACCCTCACCTGGCCGCCGCGCGGGACGATGGGATTCGGCTATGATCCGTCCTTCGTGCCGCTGGGCGACACCCGGACCTTCGCGGAGTTCGACCCGGAAGAGAAACACGCGATCAGCCACCGCGCCGATGCCTTCGCCAAGCTGGTCGCGGAACAGTTCGGTCAGGTTTGACCCCACCCGTCAAACCAAAGTCCGTCGGCGCCGCTACGCTCGCAATGACGATGCGATTGATGGTAGAGCCACCACCATGTCCCGCGCGCTCTACATCCACTGGCCGTTTTGCCTCGCGAAGTGCCCCTACTGCGACTTCAACAGCCACGTTCGCGCGGGGATCGACGTTGACTTGTGGCGCGGCGCGCTGCTGGCCGACATGGCGCGGGAGGCCGGGGCCGGCCCGACACAGCCGCTGACCTCGATTTTCTTCGGCGGTGGCACTCCTTCGCTGATGCCGCCGGCCCTCGTCGGCGCGCTGCTTGACGAGGCGGAGCGCCGCTGGGGCTTTGCCGAAAGCATCGAGATCACGCTGGAAGCCAATCCCTCCTCGGTCGAGGCGGCGAACTTCGCCCAGCTGGCAGGCGCGGGGATCAACCGCGTCTCGCTCGGCCTGCAATCGCTGGAGGACGAGCCGCTGCGCTTTCTTGGCCGCCTCCACGATGCACGCGAGGGGCTGGAGGCGCTGGAGACGGCGCAGCGCCATTTCGCCCGCGTCAGTTTCGACCTGATCTATGCTCTTCCCGGCCAGACGCCGGAGCAATGGTCCGCCCAGCTGTCGCGCGCGCTGGGCATGGGCACTGGGCACCTCTCGCTCTACCAACTGACCATCGAGCCCGGCACCCGGTTCGAGACGATGGTACGGCAGGGCCAGTTCCAGCCGCTGGACGAGGATGCCGCCGCCGACCTGTTCGCCCTGACCCGGCAGATGACGCGTGAGGCTGGGCTCCCGGCTTACGAGATCAGCAACCACGCCCGTCCGGGAGAGGAAAGCCGCCACAACCTGACTTACTGGCGCTATCAGGACTACCACGGCATCGGCCCCGGCGCGCACGGACGCCGGTTCGGCCAGGCCACCACCCGCCACCGCAAGCCGGAAAACTGGCTGGCCGCCGTTTCCGAGCGTGGCCATGGCACGCAGGATGAAGTGCCGCTGGGCGCCGCCGAGCAGGCGAGCGAGGCGATGCTGATGGGTCTGCGGCTGGCCGAAGGCGTCGATCTGGCCGCCATAGCCGCGCGTTTCGGCTTTGCCGAGGCGGAGCTGTGCGACCCCGCCAAGTTCGCCTTCTACGCCGCGCAGGGGCTGGTCTGGCGTGAAGGCAACCGGATCGGCGTAACCGAGGCCGGGATGCCGCTGCTCGACGGCCTGCTGGGCGAACTGGTCCCCGCCGCTCTGGTCGAGGCATGACGCGGGCGGACATTCTGGAGGCCTGGCAGGCGTATCTATCGGAAGGGCGGCGGCGCAGCCCGCATACGGTGCGGGCCTATCTGGCCACGGCCGCGCGGCTGCTGGACACGATCGGCGAGGTGGACTGGCCC
Organism: Pseudomonadota bacterium; assembly: GCA_029550345.1. Taxonomy (GTDB): domain Bacteria; phylum Pseudomonadota; class Alphaproteobacteria; order Sphingomonadales; family Sphingomonadaceae; genus Novosphingobium. The sequence continues at coordinate 63,066 of JAKPHK010000076.1, read as the reverse complement.
GCCCTCGCCCGGCTCGATGCTGCCGCCCTGCGCGCCCAGCTCGCGCGGCGGCGGGCGGAGGGGCTGACCAACGTCTCCGCCGCACGCGAGCTATCCGCGCTCAAGGGCTTCATCGCCTTTGCCCGCGGCCAGGCGGGCATGGCCGATCCCGCCCCGCCGCGAATGCGCGGGCCGCGCGTCAAGAAGGGTCTGCCGCGCCCGGTCACGCCTGACGAGGCGGTGAACCTGGCCGCCATGGTCGAAGAGGACGCCAGCGAGGAATGGATCGGCGCGCGCGACCGGGCGGTGCTGCTGCTGCTCTACGGCGCCGGGCTGCGGATCGCCGAGGCGCTGTCGCTGACCGGAGGCGCCCTGCCGCTGGGTGAAGTGCTGGTCGTCACCGGCAAGGGCGCCAAACAGCGCGCCGTGCCGCTCCTCCCGCTGGTCCGCGCCGGGGTGGAGGATTACGTGGCCAAATGCCCTTGGCCAATGGACAGGCAAGCGGCGCTGTTTCGCGGCGCCAAGGGCGGCCCTCTGTCGCCGGGCATGGTCCAGAAAGCGATGGCGCGCGCGCGCACCTCGCTCGGCCTGCCGGCCACGGCAACGCCCCACGCGTTGCGCCATTCCTTCGCCACCCACCTGCTGGGCGCGGGTGCGGACCTGCGCAGCCTGCAGGAACTACTCGGCCATGCCAGCCTCGGCTCGACGCAGATCTACACCAAGGTCGATGCCGCCGTGCTGCTGGACGTCTACCGCAGCGCCCATCCAAGAAGCTAACCGCGCGGCTTCCAGGTAATCACGCGCCAGACGTAGGCCAGAACTCCGACGGCGATGGTTCCGCCGATCAGCCAGTCCATCACCACCCCATATTCCTTGAGGTAGTGCGCCAGCCACTGCCCGCCGCCGATCAGCGCCGCGTTCCAGATCGCCGCCCCGGCGAAGGTGAACAGCAGGAACCGCCATTGCGACATATGGGTGAGGCCCGCCGGCAGCGAGATGATCGTGCGCAGCAGCGGCGAGAAGCGCAGGGCAAAGACAATCCACTGCCCGTGCCGGCGGAAGAACGCGGTGGCGTTCTCGACGTCCTCCCACTCCAGCGTCAGCCAGCGGCCCCAGCGCGTCACCAGCGGTTCCAGCCGCTGATAGCCGAGCTTGTGACCGGCCAGGAACCAGACGTAGTTGCCCAGAGTCGATCCGACCGTACCAACCAGCAAGAGCGGCCAGAAGCTCATCGTGCCACGCGCCACGGCGACGCCGCCCATGCCCATGATCAGTTCGCTGGGGATCGGGGGAAACACGTTCTCGATCACCATCAGGGCGAAAATGCCCCAATAGCCACCCTGCTCGATCAGGTTGACGATCAGTTCGTTCATGAAGATCGGGCCTTAGCCGATCGCCGCGTGGCGGCGCTCGATCGCTTCCCAGATCAACGCGGGCGTATCGGTGCCGTTGAAGCGGTCGATCGCCTGGATGCCGGTGGGCGAGGTGACGTTGATCTCGGTCAGGTACTTGCCGCCGATCACGTCGATCCCGACGAACACCAGCCCGCGTTCCTTCAGCGCCGGGCCGAGCGCTGCGCAGATTTCCTCTTCGCGCGCATTGAGCGTGGTGGGTTCGGCATAGCCGCCAGCGGCCAGGTTGGAGCGGAACTCGCCCGCACCGGGGCGGCGGTTGATTGCGCCGGCGACTTCGCCGTCGACCAGCACGATGCGCTTGTCGCCCTCGCTGATCTCGGGAAGGAACGGCTGGAACATGTGCGGTTCGACCCAGGCGTTGTCGAACAGTTCGATCAGCGCGCCCAGATTCGATCCATCGGCCGGAATCCGCACCACCGCCTTGCCGCCGTTGCCGTGGAGCGGTTTCATCACCAGATCGCCGGGATAGCGGGCGTGAAATTCGCGCACGTCCTCGATCCGCCGGGCAATCAGCGTGGGCGGCATGAAGTGCGCAAAATCCAGCACATAGACCTTTTCCGGCGCATTGCGGACGCTAGCGGGATCGTTGACCACCAGCGTCTGCCCTTCCAACCGCTCAAGCAGGTGGGTCGCGGTGATATAGGACAGGTCGAACGGCGGATCCTGCCGCATCAGCACCACGTCCACATCCTTGACCAGATCGATCCGGCGATGCTCATCGCGCGAAAAATGATCGCCGGGCACCCGCTGCACCGTCACCGGCGCGGCCCATGCAGTCAGCCGCCCGCAATCGTAGGCCAGGGTCTTTACGTCATAGTGATAGCAGACGTGCCCGCGGGCCTGGGCAGCCTCGATCAGGGCAAAGCTCGAATCCCCGGCAAGGTTGATCGTTTCCAGCGGGTCCATCTGGACGGCAACACGAAGGGTCATGCGAAACGGACTCCACTCACAGCATCAGGGCGTTTGCCATGTGGCGTGGGAAACGCCCCGGCGCAAGGAGCAGCACGTCGATCCGCTGTTCGTCCTGCGGCCCGGCAAAGCGGTGCGCGGTGGCCTGTGCTGCTGCGACCACCCGGCGCAGGCGGTATTCGTCGATCGCCTGGTTAAGGTCCGCAGCTGACCTGCGCCATTTCACCTCCACAAAAATCACGGTTTTTCCGCGCCGCGCCACAAGGTCGATCTCTCCGCGCGGGGTCTTGACCCGCCTGGCCAGAATGCGCCAGCCCTTGAAGCGCAGATACCAGGCCGCCAGCGCCTCGCCCTTTCTGCCCTGCGCCTCCCGCTCGGCCCGCCCGGTCACTTCAGCTCCAGCGCCCGGGTATAGAGCGCCTTTCGGTCCAGCCCGGTGGCACGGGCCACCTCGGCTGCGGCCTGGCTGGGCTTCAGGTTTTGCAGGGCCTCACGCAGCAGCGCATCGGCATCATCGGCGCTGGTCTGAACCGCGCCCGGCGGGGCAATCACCAGCACGATCTCTCCCTTGGGCGGGTGAGCGGTGTAATGGCTGATGATCTCTGCCGGGTCGCCGCTCCGGCATTCCTCGAACAGCTTGGTCAGCTCTCTGGCGACGGCGACTTCGCGTCCCGGCAGCAGCTGTGCGATCGCTTGCAGCGTATCGATCAGGCGCGGGGCCGTTTCATAAAACACCAGCGTTGCCTTTACCGCGCCCAGTTCGCCCAGCACCTCGCCGCGCGCCTTGGCTTTGGACGGGAGGAAGCCGCCGAACAGAAAGCGGTCGCTGGGTAGCCCCGCCAGGGTCAGGGCGACGATCGCCGCGCTGGGTCCGGGCAGCGACGTTACCGCGATGCCCAGTTCCCGCGCCAATCGTACCAGCTTGTAACCGGGATCTGAAATCAGCGGCGTGCCGGCATCGCTGACCAGGGCAACCGGGTGCTGCCGGGCCAGATCAAGCAGGTGATCGCGGGTCGCATCGCTGGCGTGATCGTCATAGCGGATCAGGCGCGCCTTGTGGCCGATATGGTGCATCAGTTTGCCGGTGACGCGGGTGTCTTCACAGGCCACCGCAGCTACGGCACGAAGCACCGTGGCCGCGCGCGGCGAAAGGTCCCCCAGATTGCCAATCGGGGTTGCGACTATATAGAGTCCGGGTTCAAGCGTTTGATCCATCGGACTTACCATGGACCGCCGACACGGGAGCGACAAGCGATGATCGAAGTAAGGACGAACCGGCGGACCCTGGTCCTGCTGGCCGGGGTGGCCTTGCTGGCCGGGTGCAAGGTGATCCCGAAGGGCACCGATACAGGAACGCCCCCCGCCCCCGAACCGAGCAGCAACCTGCCCCCGGATAAGGCCCGGCACCGCGTTGCCTTGCTGGTGCCGCTGACCGGACCGAATGCCGCAATGGGCCAGTCGGTGGCCAATGCCGCCAATATGGCGATCCTTGATACCAATGCCCAGACAATCCGGATCACCACCTATGACACTGCCGCAGGACCGGCTGCAGCCGCCAGGCAGGCGATGCAGGATGGCAACCGGCTGATCCTGGGACCGCTGGATGGCGATCAGGTCGGCGCGGTCGCATCGGTGGCGCGCGCATCCAAAGTGCCGCTGATCACTTTCGCTAACGAACCTTCCGTGGCCTCTCGCGATGTGTTCGCGATGGGACCAAGCCTGGAGAACTCGCTTGAACGGACCGTGGCCTATGCCCGGTCCAAGGGCATCTCCAAATTCGCCGTGCTTGCGCCGAAGACCGAATATGGCGCGCGGACAAGCGCTGCCTTTGCCGCGACAGTGCGGGCGGCTGGCGGCACCCTGGTGGCCAGCGAAAGCTATGATCGCGGCAACAGCTCGATCATCGGCGCAACGACCCGGCTGAAATCCAAAGGCAGCTATCAGGCTGTGCTGATCGCGGATTCCCCGCGCTATGCCGCAATTGCCGTGCCGCGCCTGAAATCGGCACGAGCCGTCACACCCCGGATCCTCGGCACCGATCAGTGGAGCGGCGATCCGCAGGCGAGCGCGGCAGTGCTGCGCGGCGCGTGGTATTCCGCAATTGCCGACAGCCGCTTTCGCCAGTTCACCGTCAGTTACAAGGCGCGGTTCGGCGCTGCCCCCTATCGCCAGGCGACACTGGGTTACGATGCGGTGCTGCTGACCGTGCGGATCGCGCGCGATTGGCGCGGCGGCAGCGCCTTTCCGCTGGGCAAACTGGTCGATAGCGGCGGCTTTCTGGGTCTGGATGGACCGTTCCGGTTCAACTCGACCGGGATCAGCGAACGCGCGCTGGAGGTTCGCGAAACCCGGGCGGGCGGCGTTACGGTGCTGAGCCCCGCGCCCGAGAAGTTCGTGGACTGACGAAAACCGCGCGCGCGCGCTTGCGCGGCGGAATCCCGCCCGCCTATAGCAGCGCCATGTCCGATGATCTGTTTGACAAATTGCCCGCCGGTTCCGGCGAATCCTATGACGGCAGCGCGATCGAGGTGCTGGAGGGGCTGGAGCCTGTCCGGCGTCGGCCCGGGATGTACATCGGCGGCACCGATGAACGCGCCTTCCACCACCTGGCCGCCGAAGTGCTCGACAACGCGATGGACGAAGCTGTCGCCGGGCACGCCAACCGGATCGAGGTCACGCTTGAGGAAAGCAACCGCCTGACCATCACAGATAACGGGCGCGGCATCCCGGTTGATGAGCATCCCAAATATCCCGGCAAATCGGCGCTGGAGGTGATCCTGACCACGCTGCATTCTGGCGGCAAGTTCTCGGGCAAGGCCTATGCCACTTCGGGCGGTCTGCACGGGGTCGGCGTTTCGGTGGTCAATGCCCTTTCGACCCTGACCCGGATCGAAGTGGCCCGCAACAAGGAGCTTTACGCGCAGGAATTTTCGCGCGGGGTGCCGCTCGGGCCGTTGCAGCACCTGGGTGGAACGCCCAACCGGCGCGGTACTGCGGTGACCTTTGTTCCCGATCCCGAAATCTTCGGCGAAGACGCCCGGTTCAAGCCGGCCCGGCTGTTCAAGCTCGTCCGGTCAAAGGCCTACCTCTTTGCCGGGGTAGAGATCCGCTGGAAATGTGCCGCCGCGCTTGCCAGCGAGGATGTTCCGGCAGAGGCCGTGTTTCAGTTCCCCGGAGGGCTGGCGGATCACCTCAAGGAACAGATCGGCGCGCGCGAATGCGTGACCAGCCAGTTCTTTTCCGGAACCCAGGACTTTCCCGGTGAACAGCAGGGCCGGGTTGAATGGGCTGTGGCCTGGCCGCTGTGGTCTGACGGTTCCTATTCCTGGTACTGCAACACCATCCCGACGCCTGATGGCGGGACCCATGAACAGGGCCTGCGCGCGGCGCTGACCAAGGGCATTCGCGCCTTCGGCGAACTGGTCGGCCAGAAGAAGGCCAAGGACATTTCGCCCGAGGACGTCGTCACCGGCAGCGAGGTCATGCTCTCGGTCTTCATCCGTGACCCCCAGTTCCAGAGCCAGACCAAGGACCGTCTGACCAGCCCCGAGGCTGCGCGTCTGGTCGAAAACGCGGTGCGCGATCACTTCGACCATTTCCTGACCGAGAACATGGAGCGCGGCAAGGCGCTGCTGGGTGCGGTGATGGAGCGAATGGACGAGCGCCTGCGTCGCAAGGCCGAGCGTGAGGTCAAGCGCAAGACCGCGACCAACGCCAAGAAGGTCCGCCTGCCGGGCAAGCTGACCGACTGCACCGGCGAAGGCGATCTCGAAACCGAGCTGTTCATCGTTGAGGGCGACAGCGCCGGCGGCTCAGCCAAGCAGGCGCGTGACCGCAAGAGCCAGGCGATCCTGCCCATCCGCGGCAAGATCCTGAACGTCGCCAGCGCCACGGCGGACAAGATCCGCGCTAACAGCGAAATCGGCGATCTCTCGCTCGCGCTCGGCTGCGGCATGCGCAAGGACTGCAATCCGGACAATCTGCGCTATGACCGGATCATCATCATGACCGACGCGGACGTCGATGGCGCACATATCGCGACCTTGCTGATGACGTTCTTTTTTCAGGAAATGCCGGAAGTGGTCCGGCGCGGGCACCTCTATCTCGCCCAACCGCCGCTCTACCGCCTGACCGCGGGCAAGGAGAGCGCCTATGCCCGCGACGACGCCCACCGTGCCGAACTGGAAGAAACGCGGTTCAAGGGCAAGAAGGTTGAAGTTGGGCGGTTCAAGGGTCTGGGGGAGATGAACCCCCAGCAGCTGCGCGAAACCACCATGGACCCGGCCAAACGCAGCCTGCTGCGCGTGACCCTGCCCCCCGAATACGAAGGCCGCGCGGCGGTGAAGGAACTGGTTGACCGGCTGATGGGCCGCGATCCGGCGCAGCGCTTCATGTTCATCCAGAACCGCGCGGGCGATGTTGACCGCGATCTGATCGACGCGTGAGGCATTCATTGCACTGACAGATTTCGAAGTTACAGAGTATCACTCTGATGAAGAGGGGATTGTCCATGCCGCGCTTGCCATTGATTGCTGCTGCTTCGCTCATCACTCTGGCAACCGCCGCCTCCGCCGACCCCGGGATCGACATCACGATCTATGCCGACAATCAGGCGCTGGTGCAGGATACCCGCGAGATTACCTTCACCGGGGCACCCCAGAAGGTTGAGTTCAAGGGGGTTTCAGCTCAGATCCGGGCGGAAACCGCCAGCCTTGCGGCGACCGATATGCACATCATCGAGCAGAACTTCGATTACGATCTGCTCAGCCCGGCCAAGATCATGGAAAACGCGGTTGGCCAGACAATCACCCTGGTACGCACCAACCCCGCAACCGGCGCCGAAACGCGCGAGCAGGCGGTGGTCCTGGCCGCGAATGGCGGCGTGGTACTGCAAATCGGCAATCGGATCGAGGTACTGCGCGACGATGGCCTGCCGGTGCGGGTGATCTTTGATCGGGTGCCGCCCAACATGCGGGCCGATCCCACGCTGTCGATCACGCTTCAGGGCAATCCCGGCAAGCGCGAGGCGGCGCTGCGCTATCTCACCCCGGGGCTTGGCTGGCGGGCCGATTACGTCGCGCTCTATGATGACAAGCAGGGCACGATCGACGTGCAGGGATGGATCACCCTGACCAACAATTCGGGCACGACCTATGACAATGCCCGCACGGTGCTAGTGGCAGGTACGCCGCAGATGATCGGCCAGAACAACTATCGCGGCAATCCAGGCATGGTCGATGCCGGGACCGAAAGCGGTGACCGTGAACGACTGGGCGATTACTACCTCTATCCGCTGGCAGAGCGCACCACGATCGCCAACCTGCAGACCAAGCAGGTCAGCTTCCTCGACGTCCACGGCGCCCCGGCACAGCACGGCTATGAGGCGCGCTTCGGCTGGATGCAGACCTCCACCACGCCGATTAGCGCCAATACGGTCTATCAGTTCTCCAATTCGGCCAAGGGCGGGCTTGGTGATCAGCTGCCGGCCGGGATCGTGCGGTTCTACATCCGCGATTCGCGCGGGCAGGCCCAGTTCATCGGGGAAAGCGCGATCGGCCACACCCCGATGGGTTCAAAACTGTCGGTCAGCACCGGACAAGCCTTTGACGTGAAGGTCCAGCCGGTCGTCGAGAGCCGCACCCGGGTGAACAGCACCCGCTGGAAAACCGCGATGCGCTATACCGTCACCAATGCGCTGCCCAAGCCGGTAACCGTGCGGGTGATCCAGGGCGGACTGTGGGGCGATGTGCGGATCGTCGATGAAAGCCAGAAGAGCGAACGGCGTGATGCCGATACCGCGGTCTGGTCGGTAACCGTGCCGGCCAACGGCAAGGCCGAAGTGACCGCCACTTTCGACACCCGCTACTAGAGCGCTTTTCGACCATTCCGGATCGCCCTGACGGAGCTGAATTTGGCCTGTCGCAAGAAGTGAGGAGAGAGCCATGCCGTTGCATAGTGACCGACGAGCGACGCCGTGACAGGCCAAATTCAGCCCGCCACTTCGGGGTTGCGACAGGAAGTCCGCTGGACAGCGTTGCATCGCTTGCAGGGGCAACCAGCCCCTGCCACGCGCTACGCCTTGCCAGCGGACTTCCTGTCGCAATCAGGGCGACCCGGAATGGTCGAAAAGCGCTCTAAGGCCGCGCCGATGCGCTGGCTGCTCGCATTGCTGGCCTTGCTGGGTTCCGCGCTTCCCGCGCAGGCCCAGCAGCGAGAGATTGCGGCGTCCGCCCCAACCGACGTATCGGTGACAATCTATCGCGCGCCCTGGCGCAACGGTGGATCGCTCCGGCTGGATTCGCTCGGCGGGTTCGCGGTTGTGATGGAAACGCGGACTGTCCGGATCCCGGCGGGGCGCAGCCGCCTGCGTTTCGAAGGGGTGGTTGACGGGATTCTGCCCGAAAGCGCGATCATCACCGGCCTGCCCGGCGGCGTGCTGGAAAAGAACCGCGATGCCGCTCTGCTCTCCCCATCGTCCCTGATCCGGGCGGTGCGCGGCAAGACCGTTACGCTGAAGCGGACCGATCCGCGCACCGGCAAACCGGTTCTGGTAACCGCGGAAATCGTATCCGCCAGCCAGGACGGCGTTGTCTTCAAGACCGCCAGCGGAACCGAAAGTCTGCGCTGCACCGGAATGCCCGAGACGTTCCGCTACACCGGTGGAACCGAAGGCCTTTCCGCCAAGCCAACGCTTTCCGTGCTGACCAACAGCAGCAGGGAAATCACCGCCACCGTCACCCTGACCTACATTGCGGAAGGTTTTGACTGGAGCGCCAGCTATACCGCCCAGATCAATCCCGACGGTAAGACAATGGACATCGGCGGCTGGATTACCCTGGCCAACGGGAACTCGATTTCGCTCACCAATGCGCGCACCCAGATTGTCGCCGGCGGGCTGAATCGTTCCTATGTCCGCAAGTTCTTCAACAACCAGCCGCAGGTTGTGGCGAAATGCTGGCCCAATCAGCGCACTCACCAGGTGCCGCTCAAGCCAGGGCGGCCCTATCAGCTGGTCAGTCCCTACATTGAAGACGATTTCGGAGATCTTGAAGAATCCGATGGCATCGTTGTGACTGCCCAGCGCCGGGACAGGTCTGTCTATATGGCGGTGCCGGCGCCGATGGCGCCGCCCCCGCCCCCGCCCCCTCCTCCGCCGCCCGAGCAACTGGGCGATCTGAAACTGTACCGCGTGCCGCAGCGGACAACCGTTGCCGCCATGCAGATGAAGCAGACACGCCTTGTCGAGCAACGCGGGGTGCCGTTTGACCGGATCCACACCGCCGGGGTTTCCGGCCTCTCCTATGGCGGAGAAGAACGCCCCAATACCCAGGTGTTGCTGCGCACTCGCAATGACAAGAAGAACAACCTTGGCCTGCCGCTTCCGGCCGGTGCCTTCCTGATCCAGCAGCAGCAATTCGGTTTGGCGATGCGCATCGCAGAACCTGACCTGCGCGATACGGCCGAGGATGAGAAGATCGAGCTGGCTGCCGGTTTTTCGCCGGATGTCACCGTCGTGCGCAGGACGCTGCGGCGCGAGGGCCGCAAACAATGGGCCGAAGTTGAAATTTCAAACGCCAGCCCGCAGGCGATCATGTTTGAGCTGAAGGTCCCAACCGGTGGTGGCTGGAAAATCATCGAATCTGATCGGGCATGGGAAATGCGCGATGGTTCGCCGGTGTTCGTGCTGCCGATGGCATCGGGCGCGATGATCACCCTGCACTTTACCATTTCAGACCAATGACCAGATCGGATCGTCGCCCAGGTCAGGAATGGCTTTGCAGCCAGGCCCGCATGGCCACCGGATCGCGCAGCAGGATGGCGCGGTAGCGCGTTTCGACAAAGCCCAGATCGCGGAGCTTGCCGAGGCATTTGGACAGGGTCATGTTCGATATGCCCAGCATCCCCGCAAGGTCTTCCTGCAGGCAGGCAATTTCCGTCTTGCGCCCATTGCTGCGCCATTGGCTGAGCAGGACCTTGGCAAGGTGCACTTCGCGCGCAAGACCGCGCAGATCGTCATTCATCGCCATTGCGCCGTCAAGCCGCAGCGCGGTTATGCGATAGAGCGCAGAGACCAGTTCCGGGTGGGCGAGCAGCTTGTCGAATGCGGCCTTGTCGTAATGGTCAATCACCGTCCTGCCGATCGCATAGGCATCGTGGGTCCGCACCCCGCCGCGAAACATCACGACATCCCCAAAATGCTGTCCGGGCAATATGTTACTGATGAACGTGTGGCCGCCATCGGGTTTTGTAAGGCATAACCGGACCGCCCCCTTGATGACGATCTTCATGCCATGACCGGTATCGCCGCGGCTATGGATCAGCGCGCCGTCCTCATAGTCATGCCGTTTGCCCAGGGACCGCAGAACCGCGCGCGATTCCGGCGAAAGTTGGGTGAGCAGAGCTTCTCCTGCGACGGTTACCATGGGCATCTGCTCCAAAAGTAAACTTTTTTATATTTCTGATCGGCGATTGACGCTAGGTAATTCGCAACCGGAGTCCTTTGGGTCGCTTAACAGGCCAAACAATGGCTGGGTCGGAGTGACGAAGGGGAAACGGGCGTCGCGCTTTCAGTGCGACGCCCGCGATCTTTCCGGGCGTGATGCCCCGGGACATCGCCCTGCGGATTGCCGCTTGTCAGCTTTCGTCGCCTCCCCTATTCCTTAATCAAGCGGTTAAGATTTCCGGGGAGTTTCCATGCGTTTCGAAGGCACCAGCAACTACGTCGCAACCGATGATCTCAAAGTGGCGGTGAATGCCGCCGTACTTTTGCGCCGCCCACTGCTGGTCAAAGGGGAACCCGGCACCGGCAAGACCGTGCTGGCCCACGAAATCGCGAAGGCCACCGGCGCCCCGCTGATCGAATGGAACGTCAAGTCCACCACCAAGGCCCAGCAGGGGCTTTACGAATACGATGCGGTTGCCCGTCTGCGCGACGGCCAGCTGGGTGACGAACGGGTCCACGACATCGCCAACTACATCAAGAAGGGCAAACTGTGGGAGGCCTTCACCTCACCCCAGCTACCGGTGCTGCTGATCGATGAAATCGACAAGGCTGACATCGAGTTTCCAAACGATCTGCTGCAGGAACTCGATCGGATGAGCTTCGACGTGTACGAAACGCGCGAACGGATCGCCGCCAAGGAGCGCCCGATCGTTGTCATCACCTCGAACAACGAAAAGGAACTGCCCGACGCTTTCCTGCGCCGCTGCTTTTTCCATTATATCAAGTTCCCTGATCGTGAGACGATGCAGTCGATCATCGACGTGCACTTCCCGGGCATCCAGAAGGCGCTAGTCGGCAAGGCGATGGACATCTTTTATGAAGTCCGTGACGTACCCGGCCTCAAGAAGAAGCCCAGCACCAGCGAACTGCTCGATTGGCTCAAGCTGCTCCTGAATGAGGATATGCCGCTGGAAGTGCTCCAGCAGAAGGACCCGACCAAGGCAATCCCGCCGCTGCACGGCGCGCTGCTCAAGAACGAGCAGGACGTGATGCTGTTCGAACGTCTGGCCTTTATGGCGCGCCGGCAGAACTGATCGTGCGGATCGGTGATCACCGCCTGACGGCGCTGCTGTTCGCTGCCGCGATCGGCATTCTGCTGGTCATGATGGGCTATTTCCCGCAGCAGCTGGCCGTGCCGCTTGAGGGCAGCTCGATCCGGCCGGTGCTGTTGCTTGAGCTGGCTTCGACCCCGCAGCATCTCGTCAACATTTTTGGCGCTCCGGGCGATCCGGCGCAGGCTGTGCGGATCGCCGGGATGAACACCGGCAACACCATCGATTACCTGCTGATGCCAGCTTATGGCTTGCTGACGCTCAGCTTCTTTTTCGGGATCGCAAAGGAATTGGGGTCCGCATCGTGGCGTCTGTTCGGGTGGATGGGCATCGTCGCGGCCGTGGCGGATGCGGCGGAAAACTGGCTGATGTTCCGGATGGTCGCGGACATGGCAGATCCGCTCAATGAAATGGCCGTCCTGCCCTTTGCGGTCTGGACCAAATTCGGCCTTCTGGCCCTCAGCTGCGCCGGCGCGGCCTGGGCCTTTGTGCGTCTGCGCCGCTGGATACTTGCCGCTTTGTGCGTGCCCGCGCCGATCATGCTGGTGCCAGGAATGCTCGATCCGTACGGCATCGCCCCGCTTTCGACCCAGCTGATTGCGCTCGGTTGGCTGGCGATGGCGATCCACGCCGTGACCCGCTGGTGGCGGACGCGAAGGGGCTAGGCGGCAATGTTCTTCAATTTCGTCGATGAACTGCGGGCCGCCGGGATCAAGGCCAGCTTCAAGGAGCATCTGATGCTGCTTGAAGCGCTTGAGAAGGACGTGATCGAGCAGACGCCCGAGCAGTTCTATTACCTGTCCCGTGCGGTCTTCGTGAAGGACGAAGGCCTGCTCGACCGATTCGACCAGGTCTTCAACAAGGTCTTCAAGGGGATCCTGACCAGCTATGGTCAGAACCCGGTCGATATCCCCGAGGACTGGCTCAAGGCTGTCGCCGAAAAATTCCTCACACCCGAAGAAATGGCGGCGATCGAAAAGCTGGGATCCTGGGAAGAGATCATGGACACCCTCAAGAAGCGGCTTGAGGAACAGCAGAAGCGCCACGAAGGCGGCAACAAGTGGATCGGCACCGGCGGGACCAGTCCGTTCGGCAATAACGGTTACAACCCCGAAGGGGTGCGGATCGGCGGCGAAAGCAAGCACAAGCGGGCGCTCAAGGTCTGGGAAAAGCGCGAGTTCCAGAACCTCGACAACACCCGCGAGCTGGGCACCCGCAACATCAAGATCGCGCTGCGGCGGCTGCGCCGTTTCGCGCGCGAGGGTGCGGCCGAGGAGCTTGATCTGGAGGGCACGATCGAAGGCACCGCGCGGCAGGGTTGGCTCGACATCCGGATGCGACCGGAAAAGCGCAATGCGGTGAAGGTCCTGCTGTTTCTGGACGTCGGCGGGTCGATGGACCCCTTCATCAAGCTGGTCGAGGAACTGTTCAGCGCCGCGACGGCGGAGTTCAAGAACCTGGAATTCTTCTACTTCCACAACTGCCTCTATGAAGGTGTGTGGAAGGACAACAAGCGCCGCTGGAGCGAACGGACCGACACCTGGGACATCCTTCACAAGTACGGTCATGACTACAAAGTGGTCTTCGTCGGCGATGCCGCGATGAGCCCCTATGAAATCACCCACCCGGGCGGCTCTGTCGAGCATTTCAACGAGGAAGCGGGGGCCGAGTGGCTCAAGCGGATCGCCAATGTCTATCCGGCAACGGTGTGGATCAACCCGGTGCCCGAAAAGCAGTGGTCCTATTCGCAATCGACCAAGATGATCCGCGATCTGGTGGGCGGATCGATGTACTCGCTGACCCTGGAAGGGCTGGACGACGCGATGCGGGAACTGACCCGCAAGAAGCACTAGGCTGGCCGGCTGCCGCCTGGGAAGTTGAAAGGCTGGCGCTTGGCCTTAAGCGGAATTTGCCGCTTGGGCCTGCACATCCAGCTCGGCATTAAGGCGCGGTCGCAGCGCCCAGAACAGCAGCGCCGGAATCAGTCCCAGAAGTGCGGCGCCATAAAGAACATAGCGAACCGAATCTGCACCGAATGCCGGTTTGAGCAGATCTGAAAGCTGCCCGAAGAACAACGGCCCCAACCCAAGGCCAATCAGGTTTTGCCCAAACAGCAATAGGGCGCTCGCCATTGCACGGTGTCGAACGGCGACAAGGCCCTGAACCGATGAAAAGACCGGCCCATAGTACAATGAGTTGAGAACCGTCGGGATCATCAACAGGACCAGAGAAAGCCGCCAATCTTCTGCCTGATAGGCCGCTATCGCGATGGGCACTGCCATTGCCATGCCGATCGCCGGACCGGTCACGACATGACGCCGATCCAATTTGCCGAACCGATCGGCGAGATAGCCGCCCAGCCAGGTCCCGAGGATGCCTGCAAGCCCACCCCAAAGGCCAAACCAGAAGCCGACCTCACCGGGGGTCAGCTGATGGCTGCGCTGAAAATAGATCGTGGTCCAGGTTGACTTGCCGTAGGACAGAAACGAGCAGGCCGAAGCCGCCACAAGCACCAGAACAAACGTCCGCGACGCCAGAAGCGCCCGGATCGCAGCCATGATGGACTGACTGTCTTCGTGATGCGAAGCGGCAAGCTGCGGTCGATTCCGATCACGGATCAACAGGACGACAAGCCCGGCCAGCAGGACCCCTGGCGCGCCAACCAGCAGGAACGCCTTTCGCCAACCCAGGGTATCGGCCAGATGCCCCCCGATCATCATGCCCAGCAGCGACCCGATCGGAATGCCCAGGGCATAGAATGCCATTGCCCCCGCGCGCCGCTCCGGCGGAACCTTATCAGCAATCAGCGAATGGGCTGCGGGCGTGCACCCCGCCTCCCCCACGCCCACACCGATCCGCGCGAGCAGAAGTTGACCGAAATTCTGCGCGAGGCCGCATAGCGCCGTCATTGCTGACCAGACGGCCAGCGCCAGGGCGATCATCTTGCCGCGATCGGAGGTTCGCCGATCCGCAATCCGGGCGATTGGCAGACCAAGAACCGTATAAAACACCGCAAAAGCAAGTCCGGTCATCAGTCCCAGCTGGGTGTCGCTTAGATCAAGATCCTTGCCGATCGGCTCGGCCAGAATGTTGACGATCTGTCGATCCAGAAAATTGAAAACATAGACGAGCAGCAAAACGCCAAGCATCGTTCGTGTCGGTCTGTCGAGCTTTCCGCCCGCCGTATTGCCAGCAATCATGGTCTCTCCGCATTTTATCGTTGTATATCTGGATCAGGTCCCGCGTGCGTTGGCGGGCCGCCGGGGTGTTCGTCAGTAGAGCAGCAATGGCCGGACGATTTCGCGCCAGCTCGCTTCGTCGCGGGCGGCGATATGGTCAAGATCGGCCGGAACGGAAGCAGGATCGTCAACCCATTCGCGCAGCGCCGGACCGCCGTTAATCACGTCGATCGCCAGCCGCTCGAACTCGTATTCATAGGGGAAATCGCGCCAGATTTCGTAGTCTGGGTAAAGTCTCCGGATCGCCTTGAAGGCCAGCGCCTGAAGTCGCCAGGGGCGGAAGGTGTGGTGGTCGTAGAACTTGCCTTCGGCATGGATCATCAGGCCGTTGCACAGCGCCCCGGCGTGTTTGTGGAAGGTCGGCGTGAACCAGCATTCGCGCAGCGCGCAGCCGGCCAGCCAGTCGGGCGCGAGCGCCTGCATTTCAGCGAGAACCGCCTTGGCATCGACATCCGGCGCACCGAACAGCAGTTCCAGCGGACGGGTGGTGCCCCGCCCCTCGCTCAACATCGCGCCCTCCAGCATCACGGTCCCGGCATAGGCGCGGGCCATGTTGAGGCTGGCGGCATTGGGACTGGGATTGATCCAGATCCGGCTCTCCGGCCAGCCGAATCCGGCCCCTTCCGGCTCCCACCCTTCCATCGCGATCACCCGATAGGGCACGTCGAGTTTGAAGTGATTGATGAACCAGTGGCCCATTTCACCCAGGGTCAGCCCGTGGCGCATCGGCATCGGCCCCGCGCCGACAAAGCTTTCCTGCCCCGGCACCAGCAGTGTCCCTTCAACCGGGCGACCGGCCGGGTTGGGACGATCCAGCACCCAGACCTCCTTGCCGGTCCCATGCGCAGCTTCCAGCAGGTAGAGCAGCGTGGTGACGAATGTGTAGATCCGGCAGCCCAGGTCCTGCAGATCAAACAGGAACACATCGGCGGTGCTCATCATCTGGCCCGAAGGGCGGCGCACTTCGCCATAGAGGCTGAAAACCGGGATGTTGTAAATCGGATCGACCTCATCCGGAGTTTCGACCATGTTGTCCTGCTTGTCGCCCTTCAGCCCATGCTGCGGGCCGAATGCCGAGGTGACGTTGACGCCCGCCGCGATCATCGCATCGAGCGAATGGACAAGGTCTTCCGTCACGCTGGCCGGGTGCGCGACCAGCGCGACACGCCTGCCGTCAAGCGGTTTGCGCAAGGTGGGGTCCGCCAGCAGGCGGTCGATGCCGAATTTCATGAAGACTGCTTAGGGAACCGGAAGCACGAAGCAAGTGGGGTCATGAAAATCAGGCTTGAGGCCCGGATGCTTGCTGGCCCAGTAAGACAGCCTCCCGCCCTGTTCCTCGGCCACGGCGGTCAAGGCGGCACGGGTTGCCCCGGCCAGTTCATCCCCGCTCAGAAAGACGGTGACGGTCAACACGCTTTGTCCGATCTCGACTGCAATTTCAGGCGGCAGGGCCGGATCATGATTGCCGATCCGGTTGCGGTATCCGGCAAAGGCATAGGCTGCCCACCGGCCATCGGGGGAAAAGTTGTATTCGCGGTAATGGCCGCCGGGATCGGCCAGAAACAGTTCAAAACAGGTGGTGCGCCACAGTTCATCGGCCCGGACAGGTGCCCGCGGTGGGGGCAGGACAAGCCCCTCGCAGCCATCCAGGCGGTAACGCAGCATGATGCGCCCGTCGGTCAACCTGCCCCACCGGACCGCAAGCTGCCGGACCCCGGCAGGGTGAAAAGCCGGATGGAAGTTCAACCTGTGCGTTTGCAACCCTGTCTCCGCCTGTGCTAGGCGCGCGCCCGAAAACCGGAAGGCACCATGACCTACAACTCCACCCTGCTCCGCCTGCTCGACGAACGTGGATATATCCACCAGTTGACCGATGCCGAAGGGCTTGATGCCCTTGCCGCCAATCAGGTTGTGCCCGGCTATATCGGCTTTGATGCCACCGCGCCATCGCTGCACGTCGGCAGTCTTGTGCAGATCATGCTGCTGCGCCGCCTCCAGCAGGCCGGGCACAAGCCGATTGTGCTGATGGGTGGCGGGACGACCAAAGTCGGCGATCCTTCGGGCAAGGACGAAAGCCGCAAGCTGCTCACCTCTGAAACGATCGACGCCAATATCGCTTCGATCCGCAAGGTGTTTGAGCGTTTGCTGACATTCGGCGATGGGCCGACCGACGCGGTCATGATCAACAACGACGATTGGCTGGCGAAGCTGGGCTATGTCGATCTGCTGCGCGAAGTTGGGCCTCACTTCACGATCAACCGGATGCTGACTTTCGATTCGGTTAAATTGCGGCTTGATCGCGAACAGCCGCTGACCTTCCTCGAATTCAACTACATGATCCTTCAGGCCTATGACTTCCGCGAACTGGCCTTGCAGCATGGCTGCCGCCTGCAGATGGGGGGTTCCGATCAGTGGGGCAATATCGTCAACGGGATCGAACTGACCCGTCGGATGAACGGGATCGAGGTGTTCGGGGCTACCACCCCGCTGCTGACCACGGCTGACGGCGCCAAGATGGGCAAGACCGCGGCCGGGGCCGTCTGGCTGAACGAGGATGCCCTGCCCGCCTATGACTTCTGGCAGTACTGGCGCAATTGCGATGACCGCGATGTGGGCAAGTTCCTGCGGCTGTTCACCGATCTTCCGCTCGAAGAGATCGCCCGGCTTGAAACGCTTGAAGGCAGCGATATCAATGCGGCCAAGATTGTGCTGGCCAATGAAGTCACCCGCCTGTGCCGCGGTGACGAAGCCGCCAGCACCGCCGAAGCGACTGCCGCAGCCACTTTTGCAGGGGGTGGTCTGGGTGCCGATCTGCCGGTTCTTGCGGTTGCCGCAGGTGGGATCGGGATCATAGACGCCCTCGTCGGGATCGGATTCGCGGCCAGCAAGGGTGAGGCAAAGCGTCTTATTGCCGGCGGCGGAGCGCGCATCGATGGTGCTGCGGTAACCAATGAAGCGCTTCATATCACTGTGGAAAATGAGACGCGCATTTCTTCCGGAAAGAAGAAACACGGCATCCTGCGCCCGGCGTAAGCGGCAAAATTCTGCCGGATTTACCCAATTTTTGCCTTTGGCATTCATAACGGCTGACGCTGTGAACGAATCCAGGAGGCGTGCGAGAGCATGGGCGCAGGAGCACAATTGACGGTTACCGATATGCGCCGCGCGGCGCGTCATCCGGTTGACCACAAGGTGATTGGCGAACACCGCCGTCTGGGCGATGTGCATATGCACATCGTCAATATCTCCGCGCACGGTTTTATGGTTCAGGGCGATCTTGATCTCCAGCGCGGTGAACGTGTTGTAATCCGCCTTCCCGACGTTGGCCGGATCGAAGCTCACCTGATCTGGTCGTCCGAAGGGCGTTCGGGCTTTCAGTTTGAGCGGATCATCAGGCTCGATGATTTCATGCGGATGATCGATACGATCCAGCCCAACCCCCGGCTGCGCAAAAGCCGCTAAAGGCCCGCTTTAGTCCGCCCAAGCATCTGATCGCTTGGCAAGCGCAGGTCGCGCTGCCATTGCTGGTGTGTGACCCAGCCCAGCCATCCCCTGCACATTCGTGATTACCGGCTGATCTGGCTGGCGCGGTTCATCAACACGGCGGCAACCACGGCGATGGTCGTGGTGATCGGCGCGCAGGTCTATCAGATCGCGCGCCGCGTCCATGGCATGAGCGAGGGCGAAGCCGCCTTCATGCTGGGATTGCTGGGTCTGATCCAGTTTATCCCGTTCATGCTGCTGACCCCGCTGGCCGGGGTTCTGGCCGACCGGATGGATCGTCGGCATTTGGGCGCGATGGCTATTGCCGTTGACCTGCTAATCGGCCTGGCGCTGGCGCTGGCCAACACATTTGACTTTGTTTCATTGCCGCTGCTGTTCACGCTGGCCGCCTGTTACGGGGCGGCCCGCGTCTTCATCGGCCCGGCAATCAGCGCGATTACCCCCAATGTCGTTCCGCCTGCGCTGCTGCCCAAGGCGATCGCGATCAGTTCGGTCGCCTGGCAATCGGCGGCGGTGATCGGCCCGGCGCTGGGCGGCTTCCTGCTCGCCTCGCATCCCTCGCTGCCTTACTGGTTTGCCAGCGGCGCACTGGTGCTGGGAATTGGCGCGCTGCTGGCGATCCGTCACCGCGCTCCGCCCGCGGCCGCAGCCGACAAGCCAATCAAGTTGATGGCCGAAGGCGCGCGCTTTGTCTGGAGCGAACGATTCCTGCTCGGCTGCGTATCGCTCGATCTGTTTGCGGTTCTGATGGGCGGCGCGACTGCGATGCTTCCGGCATTTGCCTATGACGTGCTTCACGTCGGCGATGAAGGGCTGGGGCTGATGCGGGCCGCGCCTGCCGCGGGCGCGATGCTGATGGCGCTGTGGCTCGGTTTCCGGCCGCTTGAGCATAATGTTGGCGCAAAGATGCTGTGGGCGGTTGCCGCCTATGGCCTGGCCACGCTGATCTTCGGGCTTTCAACCATCTTTCCCCTGTCGCTGGCCATGCTGGCCTTGCTGGGGGCTGCCGATGCGATTTCGGTGTTCATCCGCAACACCCTGATCCAGCTCAACACGCCCGATGACAAACGTGGGCGGGTCTCCTCGATTTCGGGGCTGGCCATTTCCGCCTCGAATGAACTGGGTGAGATGCAGTCGGGTCTGGCAGCTGCTTTCCTGGGGGCGGTCGGCGCGGTGGCGCTGGGCGGCGCCGGTGCAATCGTGATCACCGCAGTCTGGGCGGTGATCTTTCCTGAACTCAAGCGGGCGAAGACCTTCGCTCCGCAATATCGCGAAAAGGACCTGGTCCCATGAAGGCAGACAGCATCCTCGCCACCATCGGCAACACCCCTCACATCCGGCTTTCCCGGCTGTTTCCCGATCACGAGGTCTGGATCAAGGCCGAGCGAGCAAACCCCGGTGGTTCGATCAAGGACCGGATCGGCCTGGCGATGATCGAGGCGGCCGAACAGGACGGCAGCCTAAAGCCCGGCGGCACCATCGTTGAGCCGACCAGCGGCAACACCGGGATTGGCCTGGCCATGGCCGCGGCGGTCAAGGGGTACAAGCTAATCCTCGTCATGCCGGAATCGATGTCGATCGAGCGCCGCCGCCTGATGCTGGCCTATGGTGCGAGCTTTGACCTTACACCGCGCGAAAAGGGCATGAAGGGCGCGATCGAACGGGCGCATGAACTGGTTGCTTCAACGCCCGGCGCCTGGATGCCGCAACAGTTTGAGAACCCGGCCAACATCGCGGTCCACGTTCGCACCACGGCGCAGGAAATTCTCAGCGATTTCGCCGATACCCCGATCGATGCCCTGATCACCGGGGTTGGCACTGGTGGGCATCTGACCGGCTGCGCAGAGGCGCTAAAGGCCAAGTGGCCGGCGATGAAGGCCTTTGCCGTGGAACCGACGCTATCGCCGGTGATCTCCGGCGGTCAGCCCGCCCCGCATCCGATCCAGGGTATCGGGGCCGGCTTCATCCCGGCCAACCTTCACACACAGGCGATTGATGGCGCGATCCAGGTCGATCCTGCCGAGGCCAAGGAAATGGCCCGGCTCTGCGCAACCAAGGAAGGGATGCTGGTGGGGATCAGCTCTGGCGCGACGCTGGCTGCGATCAGGCAGAAGCTGGCCGAACTGCCCGCAGGCAGCCGCGTGCTCGGCTTCAACTATGATACCGGTGAGCGTTATCTGTCCGTGCCGGAATTCCTGCCTGAATAGACCGACTCGTCCCGATTGATGGCGGCAGGCCGACTTGATTGAAGGTCAAGTCGGCCGTCCGTTCAGCCGCGCGCGAAGGCTTCCACCGGCAGCGCCATCATCGCTTCGGACCCAGCTTCGAGCTTGCGGCGCAGTGCCCCGGCATCGGGCGTGAAACGTTCGCCGAAATAGCGCGCGGTTACCAGCTTGGCCTCGTAGAACGCCTTGTCGGCAGTTCCGGCAGCGAGGGCATCAGTCGCGACCGCGCCCATGCGCAGCCACATCAGACCAAGGCTGACGATCCCCATGATGTGCATATAGTGGTGCGCCCCGGCCCCGGCGTTGTTGGGGTTCATCATTCCGTTCTGCATCAGCCACATCGTTGCGGCCTTGAGTTCCCCGCAGGCCTTTTCGACCTGACCGGCCAGTCCCTCAAGACCGGCAACCGACCTGGCGGCAGCACATTCGGCATCGACCATCGCGAAGAACGCCTGAACCGCGCGCCCGCCGTTCTGGGCCAGCTTACGGCCGACCAGATCCATCGCCTGAACCCCGTTGGCACCTTCGTAAATCTGGGTGATGCGCGCATCGCGGACGAACTGGCTCATCCCCCATTCCTCGATATAGCCGTGCCCGCCAAAGCACTGCTGCATCTGAACGCAGGTATCGAAGCCCTTGTCTGTGCCGTAACCTTTGATCACCGGGGTCAGCAGGCTGATCACGTCGTCAGCGGCCTGACGCTCTTCGTCGCTCGCCGCCTTGTGGCTGAGATCGACCTGCAAGGCGCCCCACAGGCACAGCGCACGCATCCCTTCGGTGAAAGCCTTGGCGTCCATCAACATCCGTCGGATATCCGGATGAACGAACAGCTGATCGGCCTTTTCGGCTGGATCGACCGGCCCGGTCAGCGCCCGCCCCTGGCGGCGATCAGCGCAGTAGCTGACGGCGTTCTGATAGGCTGCCTCAGCCTGTGACAGGCCCTGGATACCAACGCCCAGGCGCGCGGCGTTCATCATGATGAACATCGCGGCGAGGCCCTTGTTTTCCTCGCCGACCATCCATCCGGTGGCCCCGTCATAGTTCATCACGGCGGTGGCGTTGGCGTGGATCCCCATCTTGTGTTCAAGGCTACCGCAGGAAACCGCGTTGCGCGCGCCCAGCGAGCCATCGTCGTTCACAAGCACCTTGGGCACGATGAACAGCGAAATGCCCTTAACCGAATCCGGCGCGTCCGGGGTCTTGGCCAGAACCAGGTGGATGATGTTTTCGGTCAGATCATGGTCGCCGGCCGAAATGAAAATCTTGGTGCCGCTGATCGCATAGGAGCCATCGGCATTTGGCACCGCGCGGGTGCGGATCAGCCCCAGATCGGTGCCGCAGTGCGGCTCGGTCAGGTTCATCGTACCGAGCCATTCGTTGGCGATCATCCGGGGCAGATACTTCGCCTGAAGTTCCGGACTGGCCTTTGCCAGGATCGCGCTGACCGCGCCGTTGGTCAGACCGGGGTACATCCCCCAGGCCTGATTGGCGGAGGAGATGAATTCCTCTGCCATGAAACCCAGCACGTGCGGCAAACCCTGCCCGCCGAATTCCTCGGGCGAAGACAGTGTTCCCCAACCCGCTTCGCGGAATTGGGCGTGGGCCTGCTTGAAGCCCTGCGGCGTCGTCACCGTGCCATCGGCGTGGCGGGTGCAGCCTTCCTGATCGCCAGAAAGGTTCAGCGGAGCGAGAACCTCCGCGCAGAACTTGCCGCATTCCTCGACCAGAACGTCAACCATGTCGGCGCTGGCATTCTCAAAACCAGGCAGCGCCGCATAGCTTTCCAGGCGCAGCATTTCATTGATGACAAAGCGGGTATCGCGCGTCGGCGCCTGATAGATCGGCATTGCATTTATCCTTGAATTTGGCCGTCAGCCCTTGGCGACGGACGGATCGATATTTTCGACCAGTTCGATGAAGGTAGTCAGTTCAGAGATTGCCGCGACGATATCATCGCGCTGCTGGCTCAACCGTTCGACCTTTTCCTTGCAGCGCAGGACCGTAACCTGGCGCTGCTTTGCCCGGCCATCGCCGAGATCGTAAAGATCGATCATTTCCTTGATTTCAGTCAGGCTGAAACCGACGTTCTTGGCCCGCAGAATCCAGGCCAGCCGGGCGCGATCGCGTTTGGAATAGACGCGGCTCAGCCCCATCCGGGCCGGAGCGATCAGGCCTTCGTCTTCATAGAAGCGAAGTGCCCTTGCGGTGACATCGAATTCACCCGTGAGGTCCGAAATCGAATAGCTCTCACGCTCAAGCGCATCGGGCATTTCCAGATGGGCGCCGCCGTGTTCGGATGAGCTTCTGACCGATTGTTCCATGCCCACCAATCTAGCTTACCTTTACGTAAGCGTCAATCCGGCAGCCGGACCAGCCCGTCCCTTTCCAGCTTGCGATAGAAACAACTCGTGGCACCGGTATGACAGGCAGGACCTTTCGGCTCACAGAACAGGACCAGTGCATCCTGATCGCAATCGACCCGGATTTCCTGAACTACCAGCACGTGTCCCGAAGTTTCCCCCTTCATCCATAACCGTCCGCGTGAGCGCGAATGGAAGTGGGCAAATCCGGTGGACCGGGTCTTTTCCAGCGCCTCGGCATCCATGAAGGCTACCATCAGGACATCGCGGCTGCGGGCATCGACTGCCACGGCGGTCAAAAGACCGGCGGAATCAAATTTGGGCAGGAAGCTGGCGCCGGATTCGCGCAGGGTCTGGTCGGGTTCGCTCATGGTTGGCCCTTGTTGCAAGATAACCACATATGTCGAGCAAAAACACGCCGCGACGCGGATCGCCCTTTCCTTCCCGGTCGGATTCGGGAAATGAGCGGGTGCGGACGGCCGATGGCCCGGGTTCAGGGACACCCACCGCATGAGGGATTGGGCGAGGCAAGTCTAGGGGGGCTTGCCGAACCGCAAAAGCGGAAGCCCATTGAGTTTCGTCACGAGAACGCCCGGAGCTTCGGCTCCGGGCGTTTTCGTTTTCAGACCAGATCGAGCGCCTCGTCGAGCACTCGGGCGAAACAGGCGATCCTGATCTTGTCAGCCCCTGCCCGCTTCAGCGCTGAGATGCAGGCCGCAGTCGTGGCGCCGCTGGTCAACACGTCGTCCACCAGCAGCACCTTTGCGCCCTTGATTTGCGGACTGCGTTTCGCACTGACCCGGATCGCGCCCGCCAAGGTTCTGGCCCGTGCTGATTTGCCGAGCCCGCCGAGCGGCGGGGTCCGTTTGGTGCGTATCAGCCCGTCAACCAGCATGGTGCAGCCCCGTGCCTTGGCGACTTCATGGCCCAGCAATGCGGCTTGATTGAAGCCCCGGCTCCAGAGCCTCCAGCGGTGCAGCGGAACGGGAACGATCAACCAGTCCGGTCGCACCTCCTCGGGCAGTTGCGCAAGGATCAACCGGGCCAGCAGCGGCGCTAGGGCGATGCGGTGCCCGTGTTTCAGGGCAAGGATCAATCGCCGCGAGGCATCGTTATAGAGTGTGCCCGCCGCGATACCGTCATGGCGCGGCGGATCGGCCAGGCAGACCGCACAGATCGTGCCCGCAGCCATGCCTTCCCCCAGTGGCCGCTGGCAGCTGGGGCAGGCCGGTTCACCGGGAATCGCTAGTTCACCCCAGCAGCGCCCACAAAGTCCGGACTGCGCGGCGATTGCTTCTCCGCACAGCGGGCAGCGCGGCGGGAAGATCAAATCGGCGACCGGGACGAGGAGCGGATGCAGGCGCATTGATGGCAGGGTATCGCTTGCCAGCCCGCCCGGCGCAAGGCAGGGCGATTTGGTGAACCAGCCCAGCCCTCCCCGTATCTTCTCGTCCCAACGCCGTCTGGCTGCCCGCCGACGCGCCTCGCGCTTGCAGCACCTGCCCGGCGCGGCGCGCTATGTGCTTGATGACATGGTTGAGGACGTGATCGAACGCCTCGCCTTCTTGCGGCATGAGGCTGCCACCGCGCTGATCATCGGCGATCGCACCGGTACACTTGCCGCCGCGCTGCGTGAGCGGGGCTGTGCAGTCAGCGCGGCTGATCCGGCCGAGGGCTTCAACGATGAGGCCCCCTACCCGCATGGCGGGTTTGACCTGATCGCCAATCTGTCCTCGCTCGATACGGTCAACGACCTGCCCGGTGCGCTGATCCATATCCGTGGCGCACTGGCGCCGGGCGGCCTCGCGCTGGCTAGCTTTGTCGGCGCCGGGAGCCTGCCCGAACTGCGCGCCGCCATGCTGGCTGCCGATGGCGATCGCCCCGCCCCACGGCTGCACCCGGCGGTCGATGTGCGGGCGGGCGGTCAGCTTCTCCAGCGTGCCGGATGGGCCGACCCGGTGGTTGACAGCCGCCGCCTAGACGTGCGCTTCTCCAGCCTCGCCAGCCTGATCGCCGATCTGCGCGCCCAGGCGCTGAGCAACTGCCTGGCCGACCCCGGCCCGCCGCTGGGCAAGGCCGCCATCGCCCGGGCATCGTCAGCGTTCGGGACCGGCCGGGTCGAGAGCTTCGAAATCCTGACCCTGACCGGTTGGAGACGCTAGGCCCTGCTGCTTACCCCAGCGCTGCCTGTGCCGCTGCGAGCCGGGCGATCGGCACGCGGTAGGGGCTGGCGCTGACGTAATCGAGCCCAACCTTTTCGCAGAACGTGATCGAGGCCGGATCGCCGCCATGTTCGCCGCAGATCCCCAGCTTGATCCCCGGGCGGGTCTTGCGCCCGCGCTCCGCCGCCAACTCGACCAGCTGGCCGACGCCTTCGACGTCAAGGCTGACGAAGGGATCGCGCGCGAAAATGCCTTGCTCCACGTAGGGCCCAAGGAATTTCGCAGCATCGTCGCGGCTGACGCCCAGCGTGGTCTGGGTCAGGTCATTGGTGCCGAACGAGAAGAATTCGCCCTCTTCGGCGATTTCCCCGGCCATCAGCGCGGCGCGCGGCAGCTCGATCATGGTCCCGACGTGATAGGCCAGAGTCCGGCCCTTTTCGGCGAAGACCGCCGCCGCGGTGCGATCGACCAGCGCCTTCAGCAGCGCCAGTTCCTTCTTGGTGGCGACCAGCGGGATCATGATCTCAGGCACCACGGCGATGCCGTCCTGTGCCTCGACATCGCAGGCCGCTTCAAAAATCGCGCGGGCCTGCATTTCATAGATCTCGGGGAAGGTTATCCCCAGACGGCAACCGCGATGGCCCAGCATCGGGTTGAATTCGTGCAGTTCATCCGCCCGGCGCTTCAGGGTCGGCACGCCGATCCCGATCGCCTCGGACAGCTCGTCAAACTCGGCGTCGCTGTGCGGCAAGAACTCGTGCAGCGGCGGATCCAGCAGACGGATCGTTACCGGAAGGCCCGCCATCACTTCGAAGATCGCGTGGAAATCGGCGCGCTGCTCAGGCAACAATTTGCTCAGCGCGGCGCGGCGACCGGCTTCGTCCTCGGCCAGGATCATCTGGCGCACGGCGGCGATCCGGGTGTTGTCAAAGAACATATGCTCGGTCCGGCACAGACCGACGCCTTCTGCACCGAACTGCCGCGCGGTGCGGCAATCGGCCGGGGTCTCGGCATTGGTGCGTACCTTCATCCGGCGGTGCTGGTCGGCCCAGCCCATCAATACGCCGAAGTCTCCGACCAGTTCCGGCTCGATCGTCGGGACGTGCCCGGCCATCACCTCACCGGTGCTGCCATCGAGCGTGATCTGATCGCCTTCCTTCAGTTCGCGCCCGCCGATCTTCAGCGTGCGGCCAGCCATGTCGATCGAAACCGCGCTGGCCCCTGAAACGCAGGGGCGGCCCATCCCGCGCGCGACAACGGCGGCGTGGCTGGTCATCCCGCCGCGCGCGGTCAGGATGCCCTTGGCGGCATGCATCCCGTGAATGTCTTCGGGGCTGGTCTCTACCCGTACCAGGATCACCGCCTCACCCATAGAGGCGCGCTTTTCGGCGGTATCGGCATCAAGCACGATCGCGCCCGATGCCGCGCCGGGGCTGGCGGGCAACCCGCTGGTCAGCACATCGCGCGGCGCTTCGGGATCGAGTGTGGGGTGCAGCAGCTGATCGAGCGCCATCGGATCGACCCGCAGGATCGCAGTGCGCTCGTCGATCAGGCCTTCGCCGACCATATCGACCGCCATCTTGAGCGCGGCCTTGGCGGTGCGCTTGCCAGAACGGGTCTGGAGCATCCACAAGTGCCCGCGTTCCACCGTGAACTCGATGTCCTGCATATCGCGGTAATGCTTTTCGAGCAGCTCGAACACCGCCGCGAGTTCACCGTAGGCATCGGGCATCGCCTCTTCCATCGAAAGCGGCTTGGCCCCGGCGCGTTCCCGGCTGGCCTTGGTCAGGTATTGCGGGGTGCGGATCCCCGCGACCACGTCTTCGCCCTGGGCATTGACCAGCCATTCACCGTAATAGGCCTTTTCGCCGGTTGCCGGATCGCGGGTAAAGGCGACGCCGGTGGCGCTGGTATCGCCCATGTTGCCGAAGACCATTGCCTGGACGTTGACCGCTGTGCCCCAGTCACCCGGAATGTCGTTGAGGCGGCGATAGACCTTGGCCCGATCCGAATCCCAGCTGTCGAACACCGCGCGGATCGCGCCCCACAGCTGTTCGATCGGGTCCTGGGGAAACGGGTGGCCAAGCTCGGCTTCTGCAATCCCCTTGTATTCCTTGACGATCGCCTTCCAGTCATCAGCCTGCATTTCGACATCGGCGTAGTAGCCGGCATCTTCCTTGGCGATCTCCAGCGCGTCTTCGAACAGGTGGTGGTCAAGTCCCAGCACCACATCGGAATACATCTGGATGAAGCGGCGGTAGCTGTCCCAGGCGAAGCGTTCATCGCCCGAACTGGCGGCAAGGCCCTGCACAGTCGCGTCATTGAGGCCGAGGTTGAGCACGGTATCCATCATCCCCGGCATCGAAACCCGTGCGCCCGAGCGGACCGAGACCAGCAGCGGATCGGCTGCATCGCCGAACTTCTTACCGACCGCCTTTTCGATATGGGTCAGCGCCTCGGCAACTTCGGCCTTTACGCTGTCGGAGAAGTCCCCCCCTTCGGCGAGGTAACGGACGCATTCCTCGGTGGTGATCGTAAAGCCCGGGGGCACCGGCAAGCCGATTCCGGCCATTTCCGCCAGATTTGCGCCCTTGCCGCCAACGATCGTCTTGTCCTTGGCCCGCGGGTCTGAATGGGAGGCGCCACCACCGAATGTGAATACGTATGAAGTCATGGAATTCCGCCAGTTTCACAGAACCGGCGAGTCGGGGCCGGTGTGCAAATTGCCCTAGCCGCTGACGCGGGCAGTGTCAGCCCCATTGTGCGGTGCAGCAATGCCGGACCCGGACCATGGACCACTTGGACCACAGTCCAGGGGGCGAATAAATCAGCCCTCGATCTTTGAGAAATCGGCCACGCCGCGAACCGCATCGCGCAGCCGTGCGAGCAACGAAAGGCGGTACTGGCGTTTGGCGGGATCGGCATCGTTGACCGTCACAGATTCGAAAAAGGCATCGATCGGTGCACGCAACGCTGCCAGTGCCGCCATGGCAGCGGCAAAGTCCTCTGCCGCAACCGCCTCGGCAGCCTTGGGCCCGGCTGCATCGAGCGCATCGATCAGCACCTTTTCCGCCGGATCGGGCGTGTAGGAAAGCTCTATCTCGCCAACATCCCCGTCCCCCCGGGCTTGACCCAGGGTCCCGCTCCCTTCTTCCGCGCCCGCCGTCAAGCGGGACCCCGGATCAAGTCCGGGGTGACGATCTTGGGTGAAGCCTTCCTTCTTGAGGATATTGGCGGCACGCTTGTATCCGGCCAGTAGATTGGCGCCGTCTTCGGTGCCGATGAAGCCTTGCAGCGCGTGGACGCGGGCCAGCAGGCGGACCAGATCATCCTCCCCGCCGAGCGCGAAGACCGCGTCGATCAGATCGTGGCGGACGCCCGCTTCGCGCTGCTGGACCTTGAGACGGTCGATGATGAAATCTAGACAATCGGTTGCTGCTGTCGCGACATGCTCTTTGGTCTGAACCAAACTGAAATTTGCATTCTCAACCACCGTATAAAGTAGCGAGCTTGAGAGTTCTGATTCGATCCTTCTATCGCTTCGTGTCGAAGCCAGCGCCTCATAAATTCTGCCTAGAAGCAGGTTCGGGTCATTCCTACCGTCAAGCGAT
The DNA here is from genome assembly GCA_029550345.1 of Pseudomonadota bacterium. Taxonomy (GTDB): domain Bacteria; phylum Pseudomonadota; class Alphaproteobacteria; order Sphingomonadales; family Sphingomonadaceae; genus Novosphingobium. The sequence goes on along the minus strand of JAKPHK010000076.1, from coordinate 34,107 downwards.
GCAGCCAAGCCCGCCGCGTAGGCAGTTAGGCTCAATGACAGCCTAAGGTTATTCTGAACGATCAAATTGATCACTGCGATTGCTGCACGACGGAGCGCAAAAGGATCTTTTGAACCGGTCGGCTTCTCATCGACCGCAAAGAATGCCGCCAGCGTATCCAGCTTATCCGCCAGAGCCACCGCCACCGTCACCGGCGCAGTCGGCACCTCATCGCCCTGCCCGACCGGCTTGTAATGATCGCGGATCGCGTCGGCCACGGCATCGGGCAGGCCTTCGGCGCGGGCATAGTAGCCACCCATCAGGCCTTGCAGTTCGGGGAATTCGCCGACCATTTCGGTGACGAGGTCGGCCTTGCACAGCCGTGCGGCCAGTTCGGCCTGATCGGCGAGTGAAAGCTCCTCCCCGGCACGGGGAGGGGGACCATCCGCAGGATGGTGGAGGGGTACAGGCGAGTGTTCGTGAGGGTGCCGACCAGCAATGTCGGGATCACTTGCGCGTGCCCCTCCACCAGCTCCGCTGGTCCCCCTCCCCGTTTCGGGGAGGATTATCCCTTCCTCAACCAGCCACCGTGCCAGCTTGGCGACCCGCTCAACCTTGTCGGCGACGCTGCCCAGCTTCTCATGGAAAGTAATCCGCGCCAGTTTTTCAGCGTGCTGTTCCAGCGTCTTTTTCTGGTCCTGTTCCCAGAAGAACCGCGCATCGCTCAGCCGTGCGGCGAGGACCTTGCGGTTGCCCGCAACAATCGCTGCGCCGCCATCAAGCGCGACGATATTGGCGGTACAGACGAAGGCATTGGCAAGGCGCCCCTGCTCTTCCCCCTCGCCCGCGGGTTCACGGCAGATGAAGTACTTCTGGTTGGTCCGCGCGGTGAGCTGGATCACTTCGGGCGGGACAGCGAGGAACGCCTCGTCAAAGCGGCCGAGCAGCGGCACCGGCCATTCGGTCAGCCCGGCGTTCTCCACCACCAGCCCCTCATCGGCGACCAGCACCAGCCCTTCGGCATGGGCGGCAGCAGCGGCCTGTTCGCGGATCAGGTCCTGGCGCTCCTCATGATCGACGATCACGTGGGCGGCGCGCAGTTTCTCGGCATAGTCGTCCGCACCGGCGATTTCGATCGCGCCGTGCGAATGAAAACGATGCCCGCGCGTAGTCCGGCCAGCGGCGATCCCATCAATTTCGAAGGGCACCACTTCGCCGTCCAGCAGCGCGATGATTTCGGACAGGGGGCGGACCCAGCGCAGGCTTTCGGTGCTGATCGACGCAGCGCCCCAGCGCTGGCTCTTGGGCCAGGGGAAGGCGCGGATCAGGGCTGGTATCGCCTCTGCGATCACCTCGGCAGTGGCGCGGCCCGGCTTGTCGATCACGGCATAGAGCACGCCGTCCCGTTCGACCAGATCACCCTCGGCCAGACCGGTCTTGCGCAGGAATCCCTCGAGTGCCTGCGGCGGCGCGCCGACGCGCGGGCCCTTGATTTCTTCACTGACCGCAGCGGTCGCCGCAGGCAGGCCGCGCGCGATCAGCGCCAGGCGGCGCGGGGTGGACCAGACAGTCAACTCACCCAGCGCAACCCCGGCCTCGTCCATCGCCTTACGGAACAGCCGTTCCAGATCAGCGCGGGCCCCGGCCTGCATCCGGGCGGGGATTTCCTCGCTGCGGAGTTCGAGAAGGAAATCGCGCGTCATAGTGGTCGCGCCTGCGTCAAGACTGTCGCTCACAGGCTCCACTCCGGATAGTCCTTGGCCCATTGGTCCTTGTTCTTTTCGATCCAGGCCTGGCAGCTGCCTTTGGCCAGATCACGGACCCGGCCCATGTAGCTGGCGCGCTCCTGCACAGAGATCACGCCGCGCGCCTGCAGCAGGTTGAACAGGTGGCTGGCCTCGATCGCCTGGTCATAGGCAGCGAGCGGAACCTCTGCCTCGATACAGCGCTGGCATTCGGCCTCGGCATTGCGGAAGCCCTGGAACAGCTGGTCGGTATCAGCCACTTCGAAGTTCCATTTGGAGAATTCCTGCTCGTTCTTCAGGAACACTTCGCCATAGGTAACCCCGGCGCTGTTGAAGGCCAGGTCATAAACGTTATCGACACCCTGGATGTACATCGCCAGACGTTCCAGCCCATAGGTCAGTTCGCCCGCGACCGGCTTGCAATCAAATCCGCCCATCTGCTGGAAATAGGTGAACTGAGTCACCTCCATCCCGTCGCACCAGACTTCCCAGCCCAGCCCCCAGGCGCCCAGTGTCGGGCTTTCCCAGTCATCCTCGACAAAGCGGATGTCGTGGGCCAGCGGATCGACCCCGATTTCGCCCAGTGATTGCAGGTAAAGTTCCTGCAGGTTCGCCGGGCTCGGCTTCATGATCACCTGATACTGGTAATAGTGCTGCAGCCGGTTGGGGTTCTCGCCATAGCGGCCGTCGGTCGGGCGGCGGCTCGGCTGGACATAGGCGGCATTCCACGGCTGCGGACCCAGGCTGCGCAGCGTGGTCGCCGGGTGGAATGTCCCCGCCCCCACGCGCATATCGTAAGGTTGCAGGATCAGGCAGCCTTGCGCGCTCCAGAAGGCATGGAGCCGCAGGATCATGTCCTGAAAGGATAGGGGCTGAGAAGTGTCGCTCATGGCTTCGGGCCTTTGACCGAAGGGCCGGGCATGGTCAATATCGCAGAATGGTGATCGACTGGCATTGAATGCCTCGCTAGAACCCGGTTCATGCGTTTATTCAAATCGTTCATCGCCCCGCTTGCCCTCACTGCCGCTTTCCTTGGCCCGGCCACGCTGGCCCAGCAAAGTGTGCCGACCCCGCAAAAGGTTGAGGCTGTCCCGGCGCCGGTCATCGCCAAACCCGCACTGTGGAAGATTTCCGATGCGGACACCACGATCTACCTGTTCGGCACGATCCACCTGCTCCCGAAGGGAATCGAATGGTTCGACGGGCCGGTCGCCAATGCCTTTGAAAAGGCGGACATTCTCGTCACGGAAATCCCCGAGGTTCCCGAAGCCGAGACGATCGCCATGACCCTCAAGCATGGCACCCTGCCGCAAGGGCAGTCGCTGCGCGGACTGATGAGTGCAGAGGAACGCGGCAAGTACGAATCCGCGATGGCCACGATGGGCCTGCCCCCGGCGGTGTTCGATCGGTACAAGCCGTGGTTCGCATCGATGGCCTTGGCGATCTTCCCGCTGCAGAAGGCGGGCTACTCGATGGAAAACGGGATCGAGAACCAGCTCGACAAGCGCAACAAGGATCTCGGACGTCCGCGCATCGGGCTGGAAACGCTCGATTATCAGCTCGGCATCTTCGATAGCCTGCCGCCCGAGGTGCAGAAAGCCTATCTGTTCGCGGTGATCGACGCCTTGCCGACCATGACCCAGGATATCCAGAAGATGGTCGATGCCTGGGCCAAGGGCGATGTCGATAGCCTGGCCGCGCTGCTCAATGCCGAAACCGACGATCCGGTGCTCTATGACGCTCTGCTGACCCAGCGGAACCGCAACTGGGCGGTATGGATCGACAAGCGGCTCGATCAGCCCGGCACGGTCTTCATCGCGGTCGGTGCCGGCCACCTTGGCGGCAACAACAGTGTGCAGGAATTTCTCGACCGCGCAGGGATAAGGAGCGCCCGTGTTCAATAGGCTCTTTATCGCGCTGCTGTTGGGGCTGGCTCTGGTCGGCTGCTCCAGCGCACCTCAGGAAGTCAAACCCGCGCTGTGGCAGGTTGAAGGGCCCAAGGGCGAAAAGGCCTGGCTGTTTGGCACGATCCACGCCCTGCCCGAGCCGGTGGCCTGGAAATCCGCCAAGGTCGCCGAGGCGATGAAGGCATCGGACCTGCTGGTCCTTGAAGTGGCATCGCTGCTCTATTCCGAGAAGACCGAGGAGGCCTTTGCCCGTCTGGCCCAGTCGGAAGGCCTGCCCCCGTTGGCCGAGCGCGTTCCGCCCGACTTGCGTGACGAGCTGGCGGGAGAGATGCGCCAATCCGGCTACCGCGGGCGCGAACTCGATCATTTCGAAACCTGGGCGGCCGCGCTGATGTTTCAGCAGGCGGCGGGTGCGCGCAGCGATGCCGACGCCAAAAACGGGATCGACCGCGCGATTATTCGCGACTGGAAGGGCCGGACCGAAGAGTTCGAAGGGGCCGCCGCGCAGTTTCGGATTTTCGATGGCCTGCCGGAAGCGCAGCAGCGTGTACTGCTGGTGGACACGCTGATGGAAAGCCCTCATCTCAAGGAAAAACTCCAGAAGTTGCAGGCGGCCTGGGCCAGCGGCGATATGGATTTCATTGCCAAGGCAACCGATGGCGATTTCGCGGGACAGGACCAGCTGCGTGATGCGCTGCTGACCCGGCGCAACCTGATGTGGATAGCCAGGCTCGAGACGATAATGGGCGGCGGTGCCAAGCCGTTCGTCGCGGTTGGCGCAGCGCATCTTGCAGGCAAGGACGGCCTTCCGGCGCTTCTTGCCGCCAAAGGCTACAAGGTGACCCGGCTGCAATAGCGCGGCCAATCGGCGCTCTACCCTTGCATTTCCCACGCTTTGCCGCTAACGGCCCGCGCTTCTCCCGTCATGGTCATCCCTGGAGGCGTGGCGGAGAAATGTTGCAACCAAGAGTTTTCGAAAGGCTTGAGTTATGAGCGATACGCTGACCCTGCCGGCCGAGACGCGCGAACGGGCAGGCAAGGGAGCCTCCCGTGCACTGCGTCGTGATGGCCGTGTCCCCGCCGTTGTCTATGGCGGCAATGAAGAACCCCTGGCGATCCACGTCGAAGAAAAGCTGCTGGTCCGCCAGCTCGGCACCGGCCACTTCTTCAACTCGATCGTCGAAGTGGAAGTGGGCGGCAAGAAGCTGCGCACCCTGCCCAAGGATGTGGCCTTCCACCCGGTCAGCGATCGTCCGCTCCATGCCGATTTCCTGCGCCTGTCGAAGGATTCGACCGTTCACGTCAACGTGCCGGTGGCTTTCGCCAACGAAGAAGCCTCGCCGGGTCTGAAGCGCGGCGGCGTGCTGAACATCGTCCGCCACGAACTTGAACTGGTTTGTGAAGCCGACAAGATCCCCGAAGAAATCGCGATCGACGTGACCGGTTTCGATGTCGGTGATTCGATCCACATCAGCCACGTGACCCTTCCGGCTGGTTCGAAGAGCGCGATCACCGATCGTGACTTCACCATCGCCACCATCGTTGCCCCTTCGGGCCTGCGCAGCGAAGAAGGCGATAACAGCAAGACCGAAGCCGGGTCCGAAGCCTGACTTTCGGGCGGTTGACCGCCCAGGGCTTTGTCAGCCAAGATTAAGCCGGGCCGTGGCAACACGGTCCGGCTTTTCATTGGTCAGGGGTTCTCGTCTTATGCTTCGCCACACCATCGCCGCGCTTGCGCTTGTTTCGCTGGCCTCGCCTTCGCTGGCTGCGGCCGCCGCTCCGGTTGATGACATCGGCTGCACCGCGCGACTGATTTGGTTCATCAACAAGGGGCGTGAAAGCGCGAAGGACACCTCCAAAACCGAAGAGGCCCGCGCCCGGACCTATGGTTTCGTCGAGCAGATGCGCGGCGCGCTCGGCTATTACGAAGCGCGGATCGACGCCACCGGCAAGGCTGACCGCAGCCAGGCATTCAGCGCCGCTTTCACGGAGATTTCCGCCCTGGCCGACAAGGACCATGAAACGTTGGTCGATCAGACGATGACCTGCGTCAGCCAGTACGAGGTCGCCGAAAAGCGGGTTATGGACAGCTTCAAAAGCAAAAAGGATTGAGAGGGTGACTATGAACAAACCAGCGATCGCCGCCACCCTGGCAGTACTGCTTTCGATTAGCCCATCGCCCGCTATTGCGCAAAATGCACCAACTGAAACCCCTGCCGTTTCGGGCGGAGATCTTGGCTGCGCGGTCCGTTTCATGTTCATGGGCATGACGCTGGACAAGGCCGCGCAGGACACGACGAAGAGTGAGAGCGCGCGAACGGAGGCACGAATTGCCGCCGCAGATGCTCGCCGCGATCAGGCTTACTTTCTTGCGAGGCTTGAGCTGACCCCAACCAAGACGGATCGCGCCGAAGAAGGCCTTGCGATTTTCTCAGGTTTTCTGAAGCTCAGCACCGATGAAATGATCAAGGAAATCGACCTGTGCCGCGATTTTTCGCGCCAGCACCAAGCGCAAGTCCTGCAAACTTTGAAAAAGAAGGAAGCGAAATGACCATGCTTGGTGCTTCGCGGCGGCGGGTAATGCCCGTGGCTGGAATCCTGGCATCGGCTGTTGCTGTTGTTGCCGTGGCAGTGAGCCTCACGGCCTCTCCTGCTGCGGCGCAGCAAGCTGCGGCAGTGCCGGTTCCTTCGGACCTTGGCTGCGCCGTGCGAATGATGGCAATGAGCAGCACGGCAGACAAGATGGCAAGGGACGAAACCAAACCGGCGGCCGAGCGTGAAGAGGCCCGCGTGCAGGCCGAACGGACCGCGCAGGCTGTGCATTATTACATCGGGCGGCTTGGGCCAGCCTTCATGGCAGGTAACCAGAAGGCCAATGCTGACCGTGAATACGCCGCAGTTCGCGCTGTCTCGAAAGATGTCTTTGCCCAGGAAATTTCGCTTTGCTGGCAAAATGCGCAACGTGCAGAAGACGATTTCTACAAGGCGATCAGCCGGTAAAAGGCGGGGGAGCGATCTGGTGATCGCTGCAGCATCAAAGGGGGCAATGTCGTGCAGATCTGGGTAGGCCTGGGCAATCCCGGCCCGCAATATGTGCTGCACCGGCACAATGTCGGCTTTATGGTCTGCGATGCCCTGGCCGAGGTGCATGGCTTTGGCCCGGTCCAGAAGAAATTCCAGGGCTGGCTGCAGGAAGGGCGGATCGGGACCGAGAAAGTTCTGCTGCTCAAGCCGGCGACTTTCATGAATGAAAGCGGCCGTTCGGTGGGAGAGGCGCTGCGGTTCTATAAGCTTGGCACCGATGCGCTGACCGTGTTCCATGACGAGCTTGATCTGGCTCCGTTCAAGATCAAGGTGAAGCAGGGTGGCGGCACCGCCGGGCATAATGGTTTGCGCTCAATCGATCAGCACCTTGGCCCCGATTTCCGCCGGGTGCGGATCGGGATCGGGCATCCCGGTCACAAAGATCGGGTGACCGGCTATGTCCTCGGCAACTACGCCAAGGCCGAGATGGACCCGCTGGCCGATATGCTCGGCGCGGTCGCCGCGGAGGCGGAATGGCTTACCAAGGGCGATGACGCCCGCTTCATGAGCGACGTTGCGCTGCGGATGCAGGAATAAACCGCCCCGCCCTTGCATCCTTGCGCCCCTGCCCTTAGCGGCTCCTGCATACCCAGAAGGAGTCGATCATGGTCCCCCGTTACGCCCGCCCCGCAATGACCGCGATCTGGGAGCCGGAGGCGCGCTATCGCATCTGGTTCGAGATTGAGGCCCATGCCACCGAGAAGCTGGGCGAACTGGGCGTTGTCCCGACCAGCGGGGCCAAGGCGCTGTGGGACTGGTGGGCGACGAGCCCGGCCATCGATGTTGCCGCGATCGACGCGATCGAGGCCGTTACCAAGCATGACGTGATTGCCTTCCTTGACTGGGTTTCCCAGCAGGTCGGGCCCGAGGCGCGCTTCATGCACCAGGGTATGACCAGCAGCGACGTGCTCGATACCACGCTGGCGGTGCAGCTGGCCCGGGCCAGCGACCTGCTGCTCGAAGACCTTGATGCCCTGCTTGCCGCGATCAAGCGCCGCGCGCTGGAGCACAAGTTTACTCCGACGATCGGCCGCAGCCACGGCATCCATGCCGAGCCGACTACCTTCGGCAAGAAGCTCGCCGAAGCCTATGCCGAATTCAGCCGCTGCAAGACCCGCCTGCTGGCGGCGCGCGCAGAAATAGCGACCTGTGCCATTTCCGGTGCGGTTGGCACTTTCGCCAATATCGACCCTTCGGTTGAGGAATATGTTGCCGAAAAGCTGGGCCTTACCGCAGAGCCGGTGAGCACACAGGTGATCCCGCGCGATCGCCATGCGATGTTCTTTGCGACGCTGGGCGTGATTGCCAGCAGCATCGAACGGCTGGCCGTTGAAATCCGCCACCTGCAACGCACCGAAGTGCTTGAGGCAGAGGAATATTTCTCACCCGGACAAAAGGGCAGCTCGGCTATGCCGCACAAGCGCAATCCGGTGCTGACCGAAAACCTCACCGGTCTGGCGCGGATGGTCCGCTCGGCCGTCACCCCGGCACTGGAAAACGTCGCGCTGTGGCATGAACGCGATATCAGCCACTCTTCGGTTGAGCGCTTCATTGGCCCGGACGCGACGATCACGCTCGATTTCGCCCTCGCCCGGCTGACCAGCGTGGTGGACAAGCTGGTCGTTTACCCTGAGCGGATGCAGAAGAACCTCGATAAGATGGGCGGCCTGGTTCATTCGCAGCGGGTCTTGCTGGCGCTGACCCAGGCCGGGCTTGAGCGCGACGCGGCTTACCGTCTGGTTCAGCGCAACGCGATGAAGGTTTGGGAATCTGACGGGCAGCTCAGCCTGCTGGAATTGCTCAAGGCCGACCCGGAGGTCACCGCGGCGCTGTCCCCCGCAGAGATCGAGGAAAAATTCAACCTCGACTATCACTTCAAGGCGATCGACACGATTTTCGCGCGGGTTTTCGGCGAGTGATCAAGCGCCCTTCCCTTGACGCCGGTTCTTGCCTAGCATCGCCGTCAAGACATCGCATCGGCAAGGGAGGATACCCCATGCAACTGATCCGCACTCTGATCCTTTTGCTGTTTACAATCGCACTGGTCGCTTTTGTGGCGATCAACTGGGAACCCGTTTCGCTCAACCTCTGGCCGCTCGCGGATGGCAATTACGTCCATCTTGAATGGCCGGTGGGCTTCATCGTGCTGATCTCGATGGCTCTCGGCTTTCTGCCGATGTGGCTTCTCCACAAGGGCGCGCGCTGGCGGCTAAACCGGCGGATCAACTTCCTTGAGAACACCGTCAAGTCCTCATCCCAGGGCGAACCCACCGTGGTCGCCACCACCACCCAGCTTGAACAAGCCGCTCAGGAACAGCCGACGTCATCGCTATGAACACCAACCCGATCTACCTCGCGCTCGATTTTCCGCGTCTCGATACCGCAATCGCCGTGGCCCAGAAGGCCAAGGCGCATATCGGCGGGGTGAAGTTGGGGCTGGAGTTCTTCTGCGCCCACGGACACCACGGCGTGCTGGAAGTTCACAAGCTCGGCCTGCCGATCTTCCTTGATCTCAAGCTGCACGATATTCCCAACACCGTTGCCGGGGCGATGCAGGCGATCCATGTGCTTGAGCCGGCGATCGTGACCGTTCACGCCTCGGGCGGGCGGGCAATGATGGAAGATGCCAAGGCCGCAGCCGGCGAAGGTTGCAAGGTTGTGGGCGTCACTCTGCTGACCAGCCTTGACGGGGGCGACATGGCCGCAACCGGAATCGGCGGCACCCCGCACGATCAAGTGATCCGACTGGCCGAACTCTCGCGCGAGGCGGGCCTCGATGGCATCGTCTGTTCCGGACACGAGGTGGCCGCGGTCCATTCGCTATGGCGCGATGGTTTCCTGGTGGTTCCAGGCCTGCGCCCGGCAGATGCCAAGCTGGGCGATCAGAAACGCGCGGTTACCCCGCGTCAGGCGCGAGATGCCGGGGCCAGCGTGCTGGTGATCGGCCGCCCGATCGCCCGCGCCGAAGATCCTGCCGCTGCCGCCCGCGCGATCGAAGCAACGCTGTAACGGCAAGCGAAATCAGGTTCAGCAAGGCGCAAGGGAACTCGGCCTAGCTCCACGGCAAAAGGAGTAGGACCATGAAGTCAATTGCATTTGCCTTTGCCCCGATTGCCGCCGCGATTGCCCTGCCCGGCATTGCCGCAGCCCATTCCGATCAACCCGCCATCGCCGCGACCGGCACGCTGCTGACCGTTACCAGCGAGGGGAAATCCACCCGCACGCCCGATATCGCGCTGTTCAGCGCCGGGGTGGTGAGCGAAGGGCGCACCGCCAGCGAGGCGCTTGCCGCCAATGCCCTGGCAATGAACAAGGTGATCGCCACGCTGACGAAAGTCGGGATCGCCGACAAGGACATCCAGACCAGCCAGATCAGCCTCAACCCGGTCTATGGCCAACCGGTGATCGGCCCCAACGGGCAGGTCGTGCAGGAGCCGCGGATCGTCGGCTATCAGGCCAACAATACGGTGATGGTCCGCAGCCGCGACATCAAGGGCTTCGGCAAGGTGCTGGACGCATTGGTCAGTTCTGGCGCGAACCAGGTCAGCGGGCCTTCGTTCCAGATGTCCGATCCCAGCGCAGCTACTGATGAAGCCCGCGTCGGGGCCATGAAGGCCGCGCGCGCCCGCGCCGATCTCTATGCCCGCGCAGCCGGGCTGCGGGTGGTGCGGATCATCTCGATCAGTGAAAATGGCGGCTATGCCCCTACCGGCCCGGTCTATGCCAAATACGCCATGGCCGAGGCCGCCCCGGCCTCTACCCCGGTCGCCGCGGGTGAGGTTGAGGCACAGGTCAACCTGACCGTGCAGTTCGAACTGGCGCCCTGAAACCCGCTGGGCTAGGGGCCGGGCAATGCACCCGGCCCCTCACATCAAGATCTGCGGGATCACCACCGCCGATGCGCTCGAGGCCGCGATGGCGGCGCGGGCCAGCCACGTCGGGTTCAATTTCTATCCCCCCTCGCCTCGCTATGCCGCGACCGGGCTGGCTGCCCGGCTTTCGGCGCAAGCAGCCGGGACGCTGACCAGGGTTGGCGTCGTGGTAGATCCGAGCGACGAGACGCTGAGCGAGCTGACCGATGCGGTCGGGCTCGACGCCTTGCAGTTCCACGGCGCGGAGAGCCCTGAACGGCTGAGCCAGGCGCGCACCAGGTTCGGCTTGCCGGTATGGATGGTCCTGTCGGTAGCGAGCGCAAGCGACCTTGAACGCGCCTCCGCCTATGTCGGGGCTGCCGACTTTCTGTTGCTTGATGCCAAGACCCCGAAGGGCGCCCTGCCCGGCGGAATGGGCCTGAAATTCGATTGGGGACTGCTTGCCGGCTGGAAGGCACCGCTGCCCTGGGGGCTGGCCGGCGGGCTCAATCCCGGCAACGTCGCCGAAGCGGTGCGGCGGACCGGTGCGGCGCTGGTCGATGCCGCCTCGGGTATCGAAAGCGCGCCCGGGATCAAGGACCCGGCCCTGATCGCGGCCTTTTGCGCGGCGGCACGCAGCGCATAGCAAAAGGGCGGACCGTTTACGGCCCGCCCTTCGCATTTGGTATTCCCGATCGCTGGGATCAGAACTTGATGCCGACACCGGCGACAACCGCGTCCGAATCCGGAACAGCATTGCCGACGAAGTGGTGACGGTATTCAGCCTTCACGAAAAACGGACCGCTGATGTTCTGTTCGATCCCGGCGCCGGCGTGCCAGCTGTCTTCACACAGGTCGCACGGTTCGGTGGTGTAACCGCCGGTGGCGAAAACCTTGGTGCCCGGCGCAGCCTTGACGCCCAGACGACCGGTCAGGCCCCAGGCAACCTTGGTGCCCGAAGTGCCGATCTTGTCACCCGAGACTTCGAAACCGGCAAAGGCGTTCGCGCCCAGATCGTGATCAAAACCGGCGGCAGCGCCCCAGGTGTCTTCGGTGGTGCCATCAGACCAGATCGCACCGCCGCGCACTTCGACGCGGGTTTCGTCGGCCAGGGCCGGAGTGGCAACCGCCAGCGAGGCCAGCAGCGGGAGGATGAACTTGCGCATGGAAAACTCCTTTTAAATTCAGCCCCGGTAAAGGGGTCGAGGAGCTAGGTAGGAATCGCCAGCTTGCATTGCGATGAACCAGGCGTTCAGAAATTACGCATCAATGTTCATATGTGACATTCTTGCAACATATATCCAGCCATGAGTGTACGTTTCTTACGCAGCGTTTAACCAGACAAGTCATCGGTTTGACTGGACTTCCCTACGCCACTCTGCCAATCGCTGGCCCCGTGATGACCGAAAATCTGTCCAAAAATTCTTTTCGCAATCAGCCTGACGAGCGCGGGCATTTTGGCCAGTTCGGCGGGCGCTATGTCGCAGAAACGCTGATGCCGCTGATTCTCGACCTTGAACGGGAATACAATGCTGCAAAGGTCGATCCGGCGTTTCAGGCCGAATTTGACGATCTGCTTGAACACTACGTTGGCCGGCCCAGCCCGCTCTATTTCGCCCCGCGGCTGACAGAAGAACTCGGCGGGGCGCAGGTCTGGTTCAAGCGCGACGAGCTCAATCACACCGGCGCGCACAAGATCAACAACTGCATCGGCCAGATCCTGCTGGCGATGCGGATGGGCAAGACCAAGATCATCGCCGAAACCGGCGCGGGCCAGCATGGCGTTGCCACCGCCACCGTCGCTGCGCGCTTCGGCCTGCCCTGCACCGTGTTCATGGGCGCGACCGACGTCGCCCGCCAGCAGCCCAACGTTTTCCGCATGAAGCTGCTCGGCGCAGAGGTGGTGCCTGTCACCGCCGGGGCCGCGACGCTGAAGGACGCGATGAACGAGGCGCTGCGCCACTGGGTCGCCAACGTCCACGACACGTTCTACATCATCGGCACCGCCGCCGGTCCGCACCCCTACCCCGAGCTGGTCCGCGATTTCCAAAGCGTGATCGGTAAGGAAGCCCGCGCCCAGATGCTGGCGCGCACCGGCCGCCTGCCCGATCTGCTGGTCGCCGCGATCGGCGGTGGCAGCAATGCGATCGGGCTGTTTCATCCCTTCCTTGACGATGCCGATGTAAAGATGCTCGGCGTCGAAGCCGCGGGCTACGGTCTCGACAAGGATCATGCCGCGTCGCTGGCAGGTGGTCGTCCCGGCATTCTCCACGGCAACAAGACCTACCTGCTGCAGGATGCGGACGGACAAATCATCGAAGGCCACTCGATCAGCGCCGGGCTCGACTATCCCGGGATTGGGCCGGAACACGCCTGGCTGCGCGATGTCGGCCGGGTGGACTATACCAGCGTTACCGATGATGAGGCGCTGGATGCCTTCCAGCTGCTGTGCCGCACCGAAGGCATCATCCCCGCGCTGGAGCCCAGCCATGCGATTGCTGCGGTGAAGAAGGTCGCGCCAACCATGGGCAAGGATCAGATCATCCTCGCCAACCTGTGCGGGCGTGGGGACAAGGACATCTTCGCCGTGGCGGAGCATCTGGGGGTACGGCTGTGAACCCGCGCCTGCAAGCCGCACTTGTTCAGTTCGTAATCGCCGGGACCAGCCTGTTCGCGCTGGTTCAGGTAATCAAGGTTATCGGCGGCACGCCGTTTCTGCCGCTGCTGTGGCAGGATATCGCCATGCCGATCGGCGCCGCCGCCATCTTCTCTTTCGCGCGCTTTGCCCGCAGCGGGAACACGCAATGACCCGTCTTCAGTCTGCCTTTGCCAAGGGTCGCCCGGCTCTCGTCACATTCGTGACCGGGGGCGATCCCACGCCCGAAACGACGCCTGCGATCCTTGATGCCCTGGTTGAGGGCGGCGCTGACGTGATCGAGCTGGGGATGCCCTTCACCGATCCGATGGCCGATGGCCCGGCGATCCAGGCGGCCAACCTGCGCAGCCTGGGGGCCGGGACCACCACTGCCGACGTGTTCCACATCGCCGCGCGGTTCCGCGAAAAGCATCCCGATGTGCCGCTGGTGTTGATGGGCTATGCCAACCCGATGACCGTGCGCGGGGCAGACTGGTTTGCCGCAGAATGTCGCAAGGCCGGGGTGGACGGGGTGATTTGCGTCGATATCCCGCCCGAGGAAGATGCCGAGCTTGGCCCAGCCCTGCGCGCCGTTGGCGTCAGCCTGATCCGCCTCGCCACGCCGACGACCGACGATGCCCGGCTGCCCGCCGTTTTGGATGGTTCGTCCGGGTTTCTCTACTATGTCTCGGTCGCCGGGATCACCGGAATGCAGCAGGCTGCCGTCACCTCGATCGAGGACGCAATGGCGCGGATCAAGGCCAAGGCGACCATCCCGGTCGCGGTTGGCTTTGGCGTGCGCACGCCAGAGCAGGCCGCCGCCTTCGCCCGGGTGGCAGACGGCGTGGTAGTCGGCTCGGCGCTGGTTGATCTGGTTGGCCAGCACGGCACTGCCGCGGCGGGTCCGGTGCGTGAGTTGACGCGCGCGCTGGCCGATGCCGTGCATTCAGCAAGGCAGCAATAGTTCACGCCGAGGCGCAGAGAAGCAAGTGGAGGCGCGGAGTGCTGCGCTTCTCACCGAAGGCAGCCTAGTTTTCTGGCGACGGTGCCATCGATCAGTCGGATTCAAAAACCGGCTTCGCCGCAGGTATGACACCTCCGCGCCTCCACTTTTCTTTCTCCGCGCCTCTGCGTGAACCATTCAGCCCTTTCCCCACTCGCCATGGCCAGAACTCTAGGCTAAAGCCCCGCCCATGAGCTGGATTGACCGCGTACGCAAAGCGCTGCCGTTTACCGACAAGCGCGACACCCCCGATAACCTCTGGACGAAGTGCCCTTCCTGTAAGGAGATGCTCTTCACCAAGGAGTATGAGGAAAACCTCTCGGTCTGTCCGCGCTGTGAGCATCATGGCAGAATCGGCGCCGATGCGCGCTTTGCGCAGCTGCTCGACCAGGGATTCAAGGTTCTCGACACGCCCAAGGTCAAGGAAGACCCGCTCAAGTTCAAGGATCAGAAGAAGTATCCGGACCGGCTCAAGGCAGCCCGTGCGGCCAATCCGCATCCCGATGCGCTGACCAATGCGCTGGGTGCGATCGATGGGCATAAAGTTGTGCTGGGCGTTCAGGACTTCGCTTTCATGGGCGGATCGATGGGCATGGCCGTGGGCGCGGCCTTCGTGGCCGGGGCCGACCGGGCGATCAAGGAAAAGTGCGGTTATGTGATCTGCACCGCCGCCGGCGGCGCACGGATGCAGGAGGGCATCCTCAGCCTGATGCAGATGCCCAAGTGCACTGTAGCGATCAGTCGCCTCAACCGCGCTGGCCTGCCCTATATCGTGGTGCTGACCGATCCGACCACCGGCGGGGTTACCGCCAGCTATGCCATGCTGGGCGACATTCATATCGCCGAGCCGGGCTGCCTGATCGGCTTTGCCGGTCAGCGCGTGATCCAGGACACCATCCGCGAAAAGCTGCCCGAAGGGTTCCAGCGCGCTGAATATCTGCACGAGCACGGCATGGTCGATATGGTGGTGCACCGCCGCGACCTGAAGGAAACGCTGGCGTCGCTGCTGGACTATCTGACGGCGGCCAAGGCGGCCTGAGCCGCGTGCGCGATTTCGCGATTTCAGACAATCCGCAGGTTCAGGCACAGCTGGACCGGCTTGGCGCGCTAAGCCTGCCAAGCGGGCGGATCGGGCTTGCGGTGATCCACGAATTGCTGGACCGCCTCGGCAACCCACAGCGCGATCTGCCGCCGGTATTCCATGTCGCCGGAACCAACGGCAAGGGCAGCACCTGCGCCTATCTGCGCGCGATGCTGGAGGCCGAAGGACTGACGGTCCACGCCGCCACCAAACCGCATCTGGTCCGCTACAACGAGCGAATCCGCGTGGCTGGCCAACTGATCGCGGACGATCTGCTGGCCGAACTGCTCAAAGATGTGCTCGATCTGGGGCAGGACCTTTCCCCCAGCTTTTTCGAGGTGACCACCGCCGCCACCTTTCTGGCTTTCCATCGTATCAAGGCCGACGCCTGCGTGATCGAGGTAGGTCTTGGCGGAAGGTTCGATGCCACCAATGTGCTTGATGGCCAGGCCGCCTGCGGGATTGCAACGCTGGGGATCGATCACAAGGAATTTCTCCTTGCGCCGGAACCGGGCGTACCTGCTGACCCGCTGTGCCGCATCGCCTTTGAAAAGGCAGGCATCGCCCGCCCCGGCGTGCCGCTGGTGACCCAGGCCTATCCGTCGCAGGTCACCAAGACTGTCATCGATCAGGCAATGCAGGTCGGCGCGAAAACCGCGATCCGCGATCTGGATTGGTCGGCCCGCATCGATGACGAAATTAATTATGCCGACCGGCACGGTGCGCTGACACTGCCTCGCCCTACCCTCGCCGGAACGCACCAGGCCGATAACGCCGCTCTGGCGGTCGCCATGCTGCGCCACCAGTCAGCAGTAACGGTTTCTCCGGCGGCGATGGCCAGCGGAATTCGGAGCGCCCGCTGGCCCGCACGGCTGCAATTGCTAGGCCCCGGTCCGCTGACCGAATTGGCTGGTGCGCACGGTATCTGGCTCGACGGTGGGCACAACGTCGATGCCGGGCTGGCGATTGCGCGGTTTTTTGAAGGCAGGCCGCCATTCCATCTGATTACCGGAATGCTCGCCAACAAGGACCCCGCGGCGATCGTCGCCCCGCTGCAGGGAAAATTGCTGAGCCTTTCAGTGGTCCCGGCCCCCGGCCACGAAGCCCACAGCCCGGAAGAGATCGCCCGCCATGCCGATCTGCCGGTCGGTGCTTTCGCCGATGTGACGGCGGCATTGGCCGCCCTGCCGCCGCGCGGCGACGTGTTGATCGCGGGATCGCTCTACCTTGCGGGCGAGGTCCTGCGGCTCAATCGCGAGTTTCCGGACTGATCAGTGCGGCGTTTCGGGATCACCGTCATTGCCGCCACCTGCAGTACCCATTGCCGCATCGACCAGGCCGGTCCGGCTCATCCACCAGAACAGGACGATACCCGGCACTGCCAGCACCGTCGTCAGCAGATAGAACTGCACATAGCCCATCTGCTCGATTATCGCTCCGGCGGTGGTGCCGGTCACGAACCGGCCGATCACGCTGGCTCCGGCTGAAATCAGGGCATACTGTGCTGCCGTGAACCTAAGGTCGCAGAGTGCCGAGAAATAGGCGACCACAACCACCCCGCCAAAGCCGGAAGCGGTGTTTTCGAAGCCGATCGCGGCAGCCATGCCCAGGTTCGAATGGCCTGCGGCGGCCAGCGCGGCAAAGCTGAAGTTCGATACCCCCATCAAGACCAGCGCCAGCAATACCGAACGCTTCAAGCCCATCTTTGCATAAGCGATGCCGCCGATGAAAATTCCGATCAGGTAGGCCCAAAACCCGACCCCGACATCGTAGATCGCAATCTCGTCATTGCTGAAACCCAGATCGTCGAACAGCAGTCGGAAGGTCAGATTGGCCAGGGTATCGCCGATTTTGTGAACCAGAATGAAGGCCAGAACCAGCCACGCCCCGTTGCGCTGAAAGAACTCGGCAAACGGCCCGGCAATCGATTTCCATACCTCCACCAGTCCCTTCTTCTCCACCGGGTCGCGGTGGCGGGATGGTTCGCCCAGAAGCAGTGCCGTGATCATCGCGGGAATCGCAAAGGCAGCGCAGGCGATATAGGCGCTGTCCCAGCCCGCCCTGGCCGCGACGACCAGCGCCAGGGCACCGGCCCCGGCAGAGCCGATCCGCCAGCCATATTGCGACATCCCCGAGCCTACCCCAAGCTGATAGGGTTTGAGCGTTTCGATCCGGTAGGCATCGATCACGATGTCAAAGGTTGCCCCGGCGATCCCAACCAGAATGGCGGCGGTCGCGGTGGCAGCAATGTCTGCGGTCGGATCGACCAGGGCCAGGTTGATTACCGCGGCGATCACCGCGATCCCGGCCACCAGCATCCACGAAACCCGTTGGCCGAGACGCCCGAGTAGCGGCAGCCGCACCCCGTCAACGATCCAGGCCCAGAACACCTTGAGGTTATAGACCAGGAAGGCGAGCGTGAAGGCAGTGACCGTTTTCTTGTCGATCCCATCCTGGGCCAGCCTTGTCGTCAAAGTCGCGCCGATCATCGCATAGGGAAAGCCTGACGAGACGCCGAGGAAGAAAGCCGCAAGCGACTCCTTCTCAAGATAGGGGCGAAGTGCCGGAATTCGCTGGGCCAGAGCGCCGATCACGACCACCGCAACCAGCAGAACCCAAAGTGTTGTCGACATCCACGCGCTCCACGAAACCAGATTTGCCGCGAAACTAGCGGCGAATTGCGCTATGACCAGTCCCTATGGAGAGGACAACCACCATTCCTGGCAGACAACCCACCGAAGGGCAACTCGCCCTCGCGAAAGAGGTTGCCGTAGGGGCGACCAGAACCAATCGCGGCGTCACCACAGTGCCCGCTTCGGTCTATACCGATCCGAATCACTGGGCGCGGGAAAAGCAGGCGCTATTCAGCCGATTGCCGCAGGTGTTGTGCCCATCGGCGCTTTTGCCCGAGCCGAACATGACCGTGCCCCACGATGCGACCGGGCAGCCGCTGCTGATCACCCGTGATGGCACGGGGCAGGTGCACGTTTTCCTCAATGTTTGCCGCCATCGCGGCACCCGGTTGGTCGAGGGCGCAGAGGTGCAGTGCGGCAAACGCATGACGTGCCCTTACCACGCCTGGACCTATGCGACGGATGGCCGTCTGCTCGCCCTGCCCCGCCCTGATACCTTTCCTGGCCTTGAAAAGTCCGATTTCGGACTGATTGAACTGCCCAGCTGCGAGGCGGGCGGCCTGATCTGGTTCGCGCCCGATCAGGTGGCGGATTTTGCCGACGCGCGTACCCTTGGGGCGGATTTCGATGCCTTCGCCATGGCAGACCTGCACCTGTTTCGTCGCCGCACCCACGATGTGGCGTCGAACTGGAAGCTGATCATGGACGCTTTCCTTGAAAGCTATCACGTTGCCCGGCTCCACGCCCAGACAATCGGCCCGTTCTTTCGCGATGGGGTGACCAGCGGCGATCAGATCGGTCCGCACCAGCGCAGTCTGGTCTGCCGGGCAGAGGATCTGGACGGCGTTGATCTGTCCGATATGGCGGCGCTGCGCCGGGTAGGCACCTTTGCCTATCAGCTGTTTCCAGCAACCGTTCTGGTGATCAGTCCGGATTACATCAACGTGATGGCGCTTTGGCCGCAGGCGCACGACCGCACCCTGGTTGAAGATTTCATGCTGATTCCCGAGGCGCCGCAGACCGACAAGGCGCGCGACCACTGGCAGCGGAGCTGGGAACTGCTGGATGGCGGCGTCTTCGCCAGTGAGGATTTTCGCGCCGCTGCCCTGGGGCAACAGGGGCTGTCCAGCGGAGCCGTTCCGCACCTGACGCTGGGCACGCTGGAAAGCGGGATCACCAGCCTGCACGAAATCTGCGCCGAACAGATCGCACTGGCTGAGGGGTGACGCGGGCTGCGTCCTCGCCTATGGGCGCAAAATGACTGCACCCGAAAAACCCCGCGAAGGCGAACGCATCGCCAAATTGCTCGCCCGTGCCGGGATCGCCAGCCGCCGCGAGGTTGAGCGGATGATCGCAGACGGGCGCGTGAAGCTGAATGATGAGGTGCTGACCACCCCGGCCACCGTGCTCAAAAACCTCAAAGGGGTTACGGTGGACGGAAAGCCGGTCAAGGCGGCGGAGCCGACCCGGATCTTCGTGTTTCACAAACCGGCCGGGCTGATCACTGCTGAACGCGATCCGGCCGGTCGGCCGACGATCTACACCGCGCTGCGCAATGCCCTGCCGGCGGACGCCGGGCGGGTCATGCCGATCGGCCGTCTGGACTTCAACACCGAAGGTCTGCTGCTGCTGACCAACGACGGCGAACTCAAGCGCGCAATGGAACTGCCCGCCACCGGCCTGCCCCGCACCTACCGTGCGCGCACCTTTGGCGACATCACCCAGGCGCAGCTGGAAGAGCTGATCGAAGGGGTGGAGATCGACGGGGTTCGCTATGGCAAGATCGACGCCAACATGGAGCGCCGAACAGGGCGCAACCAGTGGATCGAAGTAACAATCACCGAGGGCAAGAACCGAGAGGTCCGGCGCGTGCTCGAACACCTCGGGCTGGAGGTCAGCCGCCTGCTGCGCACCGCCTATGGGCCGTTTGAACTGCTCGATCTGCCGCGCGGACAGGCGATTGAAATCCGCCAGGTCGAGGTTGAGCGGTTTCGCCGCGCTCTGGTTGGCGGCACTGGCACCGAGGTTAAGCTCAGCGCACCGCAGCAGGCCCGTGCCCGGATCGCGCGGTCCGGTCCGCGCAAGCCCGACGCTCCGCGCAAAGCTGATGCCCCGCGCCCGCCCCGCCCCGGCAAGCCCGAGCTGAAAAAGCCCGGCGCCAGAAAACCCGGCCCGAAACGCCCCGGTCCGAAGAAGCCGGAGCCGCGCCGGTGAGCCTGCGGATCATTGCCGGACAATGGCGGGGACGAAAGCTGATCGCGCCTGCTGGCGACACCACCCGCCCTACCGCCGACCGGACCCGTGAGACGCTGTTCTCGATGCTGGTCAGCCGGATCGGCGATTTCGATGGCCTTGCAGTCGCCGATCTGTTCGCCGGATCCGGCGCGCTGGGGCTTGAAGCATTGTCGCGCGGTGCAGCCAGTTGCATTTTCGTCGAGCAAGACCCCGCCGCGCTGCGCGCATTGCGCAGCAACATCGCCAATTTGCGCGCTGCCGGGGAAAGCGATGTGCGGGCCGGTTCGGTGCTGGCGCTTGGTTTGGCCAAAGCCCCGCTCGATCTGATCCTGCTCGATCCGCCTTACGGCACCGGTGCCGGCGCGGTCGCGCTCGACAAGTTGCAACGGCTCGGCTGGATTGGCGAAGCCACCTGGATCAGCCTCGAAACCGCGGTGGATGAGGAACCAAAGGTTAAAGGGCTGGAGGCTGTTGCCGATCGCAAAGTCGGCAAGGCGCGGATCACGCTGCTGCGGACTGCCCTCTAGCCAGACTTACACCCACCAGCGTCAGCAGCCCCGCCGCAGAAAGCAGCCAGCCGGCCTGTGCGGCATGGCCCCATTGTGCCATTTGCTGCGCGCCGAGCGGCGTAAGCGCCCCGCCGACGATCCCGCCGACGTTGAACGCAAGCGAAATCCCGCTGTAGCGCACGGTCACTGGGAACAGTGTCGGCAGCCACGAACCGAGCGGGCCATAGACAAAGCCCATCACCAGCAAGGCGGCGGACAGCGTCAGGAATACAAGCGCCAGGGAACCCGAAGTCAGCCCCGGTCCAAACAGCAGGCCCAGCACGATGGTCATTCCTGCGCCCAGCAGCATGACGCTGCGCGGGCTGGTGCGATCGGCCCGGATCACCGCAATCAGGATCCCGAGCGCGAAAAAGCAGTTCGCGCCCAGTTGCACCGCCAGAAAGGTTTCACGCGCATAGCCGAGCGTAGTCGTGCCCTGGGCCAAGGCATAGGCGGTGGACAGGTAGAAGATCGCAAAACAGGCCACCGCCCCGGCGGTGCCGGCCATAACCGCGCCGAAATGGCGGGTCATCAGCGTCGCGATCGGCACGGCGGGCGGTGCCTTGTGGCTCAGCGCCTCACGAAAGGCCGGCGTTTCGGCAATCCGCAGCCGCACCCACAGCCCGAGGCCCACCAGTAGCGCGCTCGCCAGGAACGGGATGCGCCAGCCCCAGGCCTTGAACTCGGCATCGCTCAGCACCAGGCCGAGGACCAGGAATAGGCCGTTGGCCGCCAGAAACCCCACCGGCGCGCCGAACTGCGGGGCCGATCCAAACCGCGCCTCCCACCCTTTCGGCGCATATTCCACCGCCAACAGCGAGGCCCCGCCCCATTCTCCGCCCAGCCCGAAGCCCTGCCCAAACCGCAGAACGCACAGCAGCAGCGGCGCGACCCACCCGACCATTGCATAGGTCGGCAGGAAGGCAATCAGCAGGGTCGAAAGTCCCATCAGCATCAGCGAAGCGACCAGCGTGGACTTGCGGCCGATCCGATCCCCGAAATGGCCAAACACGATCGCGCCCACCGGCCGGGCAACAAAGGCCAGGCCAAAGCTCAGGAACGCCAGCATGGTCTGTGCGGACTGGCTTTCCGCCGGGAAGAACAGCGGCCCGAAGACCAGCGCCGCCGCCGTGGCGTAAATATAGAAATCATAGAACTCAACCGCCGTGCCGGTCAGGGCAGCGGTCAATACGCGGGCGTGCTGGCGAACGGGGTGCATCGGATTGCGGTTGCCGTTTGCCCCGGACAAGTCAACCGAAAGCCTTGCGCGCGCCAACCATGTTCCCTAGTTGTTCGCCGGTGCAACACCCCTCCGAATCCCCCGCCGATCCCCTGATCGATGGCCTCAACGCGCCGCAGCGCGAAGCCGTGATGACCACCGAAGGTCCGGTGCTGATGCTGGCCGGGGCCGGCACTGGAAAGACCGCGGCGCTGACCGCGCGCCTCGCCCATATCGTACGCAGCCGCCTTGCCTGGCCAAGCGAGATCCTGTGCGTGACCTTCACCAACAAGGCCGCGCGGGAAATGAAGGAACGGGTCGGCCAGCTGGTCGGTCCGGCGGTGGAAGGGATGCCGTGGCTCGGCACCTTCCACGCCATCGCCGCCAAGATGCTGCGCCGCCATGCCGAACTGGCCGGACTGCAATCGAACTATACCATCATCGATACCGACGATCAGCTGCGGGTGCTCAAGCAATTGATCCAGGCCGAAGGGCTGGACGAAAAGCGCTGGCCCGCCCGGCAGCTGGCAGGTTGTATCGACCGCTGGAAGAACAAGGGGCTGACCCCGGCCGATCTCTCCGCTGCCGATAGTGAAGCCTATGCAAACGGCCAGGGGCAGAAGTTCTATGCGCTCTATCAGGCCCGGTTGAAGGCGCTGAACGCCTGCGATTTCGGCGACCTGTTGCTCCACATGCTGAACATCCTGCGCGCCAACCGTGAGATCTTGGAGCAGTACCAGCAGCGCTTCAAATATATCATGGTCGATGAATATCAGGACACCAACCAGGTCCAGTACCTGTGGCTGCGGCTGCTGGCCCAGACCCGAAAGAACATCTGCGTGGTCGGCGATGACGACCAGTCGATCTATTCCTGGCGCGGCGCTGAAGTGGCCAATATCCTGAAATTCGAACAGGATTTCCCCGGTGCCAAGGTGATCAAGCTGGAGCAGAACTATCGCTCCACGCCCGACATTCTCGCCGCTGCATCGGGCCTGATTGACGCCAACAGTCAGCGGCTCGGCAAGACACTCTGGACGGAACGTAATGGCGGCGACAAGGTCCGGGTGATCGGGATCTGGGACGGCCCGGAAGAGGCCCGACGCGTCGGTGAGGAGGCCGAACGGCTTGAGCGTGAAGGCGCATCACTGGCCGAAGTGGCGATCCTGGTCCGCGCCCAGTTCCAGACTCGCGAGTTCGAAGACCGCTTCATCGCGATCGGCCTGCCCTACAAGATTGTCGGCGGTTTCCGCTTCTATGAGCGCGCCGAAATTCGCGATGCCCTCGCTTATCTTCGGCTGATCGCGCAGCCGAGCGATGACCTGGCTTTCGAGCGGATCTACAACACCCCAAAGCGCGGTCTGGGTGACAAGACGCTGGAAAAACTCCACCGCCATGCCCGCGTCCGCGCTGTGCCGCTGAGCCTCGCGGCAGTGGAAATCGCCGACACCGACGAACTGCCTGCCCGTGCTCGCAACACGCTGCTGGGGTTCATGCGCGATGTTGCCCGCTGGCGAGATCTGGCCAGGCAAACCACTCCGGCCGAACTGGCGCGCACTGTGCTGGATGAAAGCGGCTACACCGCCGCCTTGCAGGCCGAAAAGAGCGCCGAAAGCGCCGGGCGCCTTGAGAACCTTGCCGAACTTGCCCGGGCGATGGAGGAGTACGAAACGCTCGGTGATTTCCTTGAGCACGTCAGTCTGGTGATGGATAATGAAGCCAGCGACGCCGCCGAAAAGTTGACGATCATGACGATCCACGCCGCCAAGGGGCTGGAGTTCGATAACGTGTTTCTGCCCGGATGGGAGGAAGGCGTATTTCCGAGCCAGCGGGCGATGGATGAAGGCGGCCTCGCCAGTCTGGAGGAGGAACGCCGCCTGGCCTATGTCGCGATCACCCGCGCGCGGCGGCGCTGCACCATCCTGCACGCGGCGAACCGGCGGATCTATGGTCAGTGGACCAGCTCGATCCCCAGTCGGTTCATCGCCGAACTGCCCGAAGCCCATGTAGAGCAGGAAAGCACGCTATCGGGCGGTGCCTCGCTGTGGCGCGCTCAGTGGAGCGAGGCAAGCGATCCCTTCGCCCATGTTGCCCGCGGAACCGGTCGCGGTCCGGGCTGGCAGCGCGCCAGCGCCCAGTCCTATGACCCCACCCCGCGCCGCCTGCCCGAAGCCACCCGCAGCGCCGCCAGCTTCGCCGCCAAACCGCGCGGCGACATCGGCCTGGGCGCGCGCGTGTTCCACGAAAAGTTCGGCTATGGCACCGTCACCGCGCAGGAAGGCAACAAGCTGGAAATCGAATTCGAAACCGCCGGGCCAAAGCGCGTGATCGACAGCTTTGTGAAGCTGGCGGAATGAAACCTTCCCGGCTTGGGGAGGATTACAGCGCTGAAACGCCCAGGAAGCTGGGGACCGGGCCGTTCCACACGCCGGGTTCATCGACCTCTTCGGCTTCGCGGCGCGAGGCATTGCGGGGCGGCTTGGTGCCGTCGCGCTTTGGGCGATCCTGACGGGGCTTTTCCTGCCGCTCCTGACGAGGCTCGCGCGGGGCCGGTTCGGCCTTGGCTTCGCGCGGCTTGCGCTCTTCCTTCGGCTTGCGTTCGGCGCGTTCGGGCTTTGCCGTCTTGCCGCCAAGCTCCACCTCGAACACCGGCACCTTGCCGCCGGTCAGCTTTTCAACGTTCTCGATCGCTTCGGCATCTTCCGGCGCGACCAGCGTGAAAGCGCGGCCGGTTGCCCCGGCGCGGCCGGTGCGGCCGATGCGGTGCACGTAATCGTCCGGGTGCCAGGGCGTGTCGAAGTTGAACACGTGGCTGACGCCCTTGATGTCTAGCCCGCGCGCCGCAACGTCAGAACAGACCAGGATGTTGACCACCCCGTCCTTGAAACGCTGCAATTCCGCCAAGCGCTGCGGCTGATCCATGTCGCCATGAATTTCGGCGCTGGCAAAGCCGTGGCGTTGCAGGCTCTTGTTGAGCTCACGCACCGTGGTCTTGCGGTTGCAGAAGATCATCGCGGTGGCGACATCATCGGTTTCGAGCAGGTGACGCAGCACCTCACGCTTGACCCGGTTGGAAGCGACCGGAACTTTGTGCTGAGCAATGTTGGTGTTGGTGGTGGCCGGCCGGGCAACCTCGATATATTTCGGGTTGCTCAGGAACTTGTCCGCCAGCTTCTTGATCGGCGGCGGCATGGTTGCGCTGAACAGCAGGGTCTGGCGGTTGGCCGGCAGCTTGGAACAAATCGTCTCGATGTCGGGGATGAAGCCCATGTCGAGCATCCGGTCCGCCTCATCGATCACCAGCAGGTCGCAACCTGTCAGCAGGATCTTGCCGCGTTCGAACAGGTCCATCAGCCGGCCCGGGGTGGCGATCAGCACGTCCACGCCTTCGTTCAGTGCCTTGACCTGATCACCCATCTGCACGCCGCCGATCAGCAGCGCCATTTTCAGATCGTGGTTGACACCGTACTGCTCAAAGTTTTCGGCGACCTGGGCGGCCAGTTCGCGGGTCGGTTCCAGGATCAGGCTGCGCGGCATCATCGCGCGGCGCCGACCGTGGGCCAGAATGTCGATCATGGGCAGCACGAAGCTGGCGGTCTTGCCGGTCCCGGTCTGGGCGATCGCGATCAGGTCCTTCATCATCAGGACGCTGGGGATTGCCTGGGCCTGGATCGGGGTGGGCGTATCGTATCCCTTCGCGGTAACCGCGCCGAGCAATTCGTCTGACAGGCCGAGATCGGCAAATTTCATGGGCGGTTACAACTGCTTGTCTGGATTTGAAGGAAGTAGCCCGCCGGGAGCCCCCTGGCGGCATTGGCTTGGGCCGCGCCCTAGTCCGAAAACACCTGCAAAGTCAAGAAAACCCGGGGCCTCAGCCCCCGACCTGCACCAGCAGGTTGAAGGCAGTGACCTGACAGGTCGTGCCGCTGCGCGATTGCAGACTGTCACGCCCGGTGCAGATCTGCCCGTCGGCATTGCGCGCGACGATGAAACCGGAATAGAAATCGCGTCCCTGGCAACCCTTCTGGAGCCGCGCCGTTACCATCCGCCGGTCGGCCAGAACCAGCAACAACCGCGAATTGTCGATCGGCTGGGTGCCGGCAATCGAATTGATCGAAATGCAGCTGCCCATCTTGCGCTCAACCCAGCGAGGACCGCGATCGACTTCCATTTCGTTGTCGAACATCATTGATTGCATCGGCGCCGGACGCGGACCGATCCGGACGGTCACACGCTGCTGGATCGAAACCTGCTGGGCCGTGGCCGGTTGCAGCGGATCGGCACGATCAGGCCCCGCCCCGCCAAGCGAGGCAACCAGCGCGGCAATCGGTGCCAGAAAGTACGCGATGGACGACATTGCCCCCGTGTAGATAGCGTCCAAGATTGAACCATCGCTTAACCCTATCCGCGCGGGACTGGCAAGGCGGTGCATCGATGTGCCATAGCATTGCGCCATGAACCGCCCACCAGAACGCTTTATCGCGCAGGCCGAACGCCTGCTGGGGCCGCGCGGCTTTACCCGTGACCCGGACCTGATGAAGCCGTGGCTGACCGACTGGCGAGGGCGCTATTCGGGCGCGGCGATCGGCATGGCCTCACCCGCCAGCACGGCAGAGGTGGCGGCGCTCGTCAGGCTTTGCGCAGAATCGGCGGTTCCGATTGTGCCGCAAGGCGGGAACAGCGGAATGTCCGGCGGAGCGACCCCTTCCCCGGACGGCCGATCGCTGTTGCTGTCACTGCGCCGAATGAACGCGGTCCGCGCGCTGGATGTAACGGCCGGGACGATCGTGTGCGAAGCCGGCGTGATCCTGCAATCGCTGCACGTGGCAGCCGAAGGTGCCGGGCTGCGCTTCCCCCTCACCCTTGGCGGCAAGGGATCGGCCACGGTCGGTGGCCTGATTTCCACCAATGCCGGGGGGACGCAGGTCCTGCGCCATGGCTCGATGCGGGAACAGGTGCTGGGGCTGGAAGCGGTGCTGGCCGATGGATCGGTCTGGTCCGCGCTGACCCCGCTCAAGAAGGACAATCGCGGGATCGATCTCAAACACTTGCTGATCGGCGCCGAAGGCACGCTGGGCATTGTCACGGCGGCAACGCTGCGGCTATCCCCCGCGCCGACGGCCCGCTGTGTGGCCTGGATCGGGCTATCGTCGTTACAGCAGGCCCGGTCGCTGCTGACAGCGCTTGAGGCTTCGGCAGGAGCCGCACTGGAAGGGTTTGAGGTGTTGCCGCAATCCTGCCTGGATGCGGTGCTGGCCTATTTGCCCGATGCCCGGTCGCCGCTGGGGGCAAGCCACCCATGGCACGCACTGATCGAACTGGTCGGCGATGCCCCCGCGTTGCTTGCGGAGCAGCTGCTGGCTGATGCCGCTGCCCTGCTCAACGATGCGGTCATCGCCCAAAGTGAGGCCCAGGCCGACGCTTTCTGGCTGCTGCGCGAATCGATTTCACCCGCCGAACGGGCAAAGGGGCCGGCAATGCAGCACGACATTGCGGTGCCAGTAGCGTTGATGGCCGATTTCGTTGACGCCGCTGTCCCCGCGATCGAGGCGCGCTGGCCCGGCACCCGGGCCTTCGGCTTTGGCCATCTGGGCGACGGCAATGTCCACTTCCACGTCCAGGCCCCGCCAGGCTCGGATCGGGAGAGCTGGGAAGCTGACGCCGGAAAGGAAATCAGCCGTGCGGTCCATGATCTGGTTAGCGAATGGCACGGGACGATTTCAGCCGAACACGGGATCGGCCAGATGAAGGTTGCCGAACTTGTCAGGCTGGCGGATCCAGTCACGCTTGATCTGCAACGCCGGATCAAGCAGGCGCTCGATCCACAGGGTCTGATGAACCCGGGCAAGCTGCTTGCGCGAGCCGCGACAACCGCTTAAAGGCCCGCATTCGTGCCTGCCTGGCCCAGTCCGGGCCGGACACCACCGACTTACTGGAGAGACCATTATGGCCAGCGCGCCGCAAGCCGCCAATCTGCCGTTGTTTTACAAGGACCTGATGCCGCTCAATAGCCGCGATCACGCGAATTGGGGCAGCAAGAGCACTGAAAACGCCACCTGGATCGTTGGCCAGCACGCTATTCCGCTGACCGCCGAGGAATTCGTCCACGCATCGCGGAATTACCCGATCGTCTTCTCGAATTCGGATACTCCGGTGCCGCTGGCGCTGATGGGGCTGAACGAAGGCGTGAATACCTTCTTCGACGAAACCGGCAAGCTGACCGATCCGGTCTATGTTCCGGCCTATGTCCGCCGCTACCCGTTCCTGCTGGCCAAGCTGAACCCGGAAAGCGAAGAACTGTCGCTTTGCTTTGACCCGACCAGCGATCTGATCGGTGATTTCTCGGACGGCAATCCGCTGTTCATCGATGGCCAGCCCAGCGAAAGCTGCCAGGCCACCCTCGATTTCTGCCGCAACTTTGAAGAAGCCGGGTTCCGCACCCAGGCCTTCGTTGACGAACTGATGAAGCACGGTCTGCTGATGGACGGCGAAGTGGCGATCCAGCAGCAGGGCAATGACCAGCCCTTCGTCTATCGCGGCTTCAAGATGATCGATCAGGAAAAGCTGCGCGAACTGCGCGGCGATGTGCTGCGCACGATGAACCAGAGCGGTATGCTGGCGCTGATCTTTGCCCACATCTTCAGCCTTGAGCACATGAGCGAAGTGTTCGGTCGGCAGGTCCAGCAGGGCAAGGGTCCGGTCCTGGCCCCCGCCGCCTGATTGCGATAGGGATAGGCGGGGCGGAGCAGGCTGGACCGGGCGAACCCGGCGAATCATTCCGCCCTAGCCGCTTGCCTCTTGCGCAAGTGGCCAGAGATGCCTATCCTCAACACTGTTCTGCCGGTGCTGCCCTCATGGCCCGGTAGGGCTTGGTGCACATTTCGTGCACCTCCTCCCTGAACCTTGGCCAC
The DNA here is from genome assembly GCA_029550345.1 of Pseudomonadota bacterium. Classification (GTDB taxonomy): domain Bacteria; phylum Pseudomonadota; class Alphaproteobacteria; order Sphingomonadales; family Sphingomonadaceae; genus Novosphingobium. The sequence goes on along the minus strand of JAKPHK010000076.1, from coordinate 5,279 downwards.
CTCGTGCTTCATGCACGAGGTGGTTTTTTCATGGAAATCACTCGGCTGCGCTGGCCCATTCTCCGCGCCGCCCAAGATCGGCGACGGCAATCGCCAGACGCCGCACCAGTCCCGCAAGCATCGTTACCATGTCATCAAATCCGGGGCCGGGTTCCGCCATCCGGCTATCGAGATAGCTGGTCCGGTCGATTTCAAGCTGGATCGCATGGATTCCCGCCGCGGGTGCGGCATGGCGCTCAAGCACGTAACCACCGGCATAAGGACGATTATGGGCGGCAAGGCGCTTCAGTTCGGCAAAATGACCAAAGCAGGCCCCAATCAGCGCGCCATCACAGGCCGTACCGAACCGGTCCCCGACGACGAATTCCGCAGCTTGCTGCGCGCCATTCGCCCCCAGCGGCGGCATTGAGTGAAGGTCGATCAGCAGCGCCGCCCCCCAACGGTCGCGCATGGCCACCAGGGTCCGGGCCAGCTCTTCGTGATAGGGCCGGTGAATCGCCGCAATCCGGCTTTCCAGCTCCGAATGTTCGTGGCGCCGTTTCCACAGTTCACCCAGTCCGGGAATCCGGCGCGGGATCAACCCGAGTCCGCTGCGAACCCGCACCCCGGGAGAATAGCTGCCGAGACTGTCGGGCTTGCCGCGCGCGAACATATCCCAATCAACCTCTTCCTCGGCGCGGTTGAGGTCGATCATCGCGCGCGGGGCCTGGGCCACCAGCAGCGGCACACCGGTTTCCCGCCGCACCCCTTCGCCCAGCAAATCGACGAACCGATCCTCCAGCTTGAGCGCGGCGAAACCCGGGTTGCGCATCGAATCGAGCAGTGCGCCGGGATAGGCGCGCCCAGCATGGGGCACCGCGATCAGGATCGGCAATTCGGAAGCCGCCGGTGCGGTCAGCCGATAGGCGGCCTGCCTTGCACCGCCCGGTATCGAGCCGCCATAGCGGGTAAGCGAATCGCCAGGTGTGGTCGTGGTCCGATCCATACCCCTTGCTGCGGCCTAAGCCGGCCTGTGTCAAAGCGAGCAGTGTGCAAATTGCAGGCGGATTGTTAACCCGTCCCGGTGTAGGGATATTCTGAATTGCCCGGGAACGCTTCGCCGGGTTTACCGAACCGATAAATGAAGAAGGTCTGCGATGATCCGTATCCTTTTGGCCGAAGACGAGGAAGCCATGCGTACATATCTGGCGCGCGCGCTGGAAAACGCAGGCTATGTAGTCGTCGCGGTCGATCGCGGCACGGCCGCCCTGCCCCTGCTCAAGACTTCCGAATTCGATCTGCTGCTGTCCGACATCGTCATGCCGGAGATGGACGGAATCGAATTGGCGCAGAAATGTGCTGAAATCAGCCCCAAGACCAAGGTGATGTTCATCACCGGCTTCGCTGCGGTTACGCTCAAGGCCAGCCGTGAGGCGCCGCAGGCCAAGGTGCTGTCCAAGCCGTTCCATCTGCGCGATCTGGTGATGGAGGTTGAACGGATTTTCGGCCAGCAGGCCCAGGCCAGCATCTGATTTGAGGCGCAGCCGATAATGGCTTGCCATCTGCGGGGAGCCCCGCTAATGGCGCTCCCCTGCCCGGGGCGACGGCCTCGGGCAGACACGAACGGTGCGGGCGTATAGCTCAGTGGTAGAGCACTATGTTGACATCGTAGGGGTCGCAAGTTCAATCCTTGCTACGCCCACCATTCGTACCAGCAGAAGCAAAAGGGCCCGTAACAGGGCCCTTTTCTTTTCCGCCAGACAGACATGATCCGGTGCTGTTGAAAAGGCCCCGGTTTCCCGGGGCCTTTTTCGTTTCGCGGCGGTAATGCTCCGGCCCTACTTGCCCTGCCAATTCGGCGCGCGCTTTTCGGCAAAGGCCAGCGATCCTTCGCGGGCGTCTTCGCTGGTAAAGACCGGAGCGATGTAGGCCGCCTGCTTTTGCCACATTTCCTCATCGCTCCAGCTGTGCGAATCGCGGATGATCGCCTTGGACGCGATCAGCGCCAGTGGGCCGTTGGCGGCAACGGCCTTGGCCAGTTCGAGCGCACCGCCCAGCGCCGGGCCTTCGACGATCCGGTTGATGAAGCCCAGTTCATAGGCACGCTGCGCCGTGATGAAATCGCCGGTCAGCGCCAGTTCCATGGCGATCCGCGGCGGGATCTGGCGCGGCAGTTTGATGAGCCCGCCAGCGGCAGCGGCAAGGCCGCGCTTCGCTTCGGGAATCCCAAACTTCGACGCGGCGTTGGCGACGATCAGGTCACAGCTCAGCGCCAGCTCCATGCCGCCGGCGAGGGCATAGCCATCAACCGCGGCGATCACCGGCTTTTTCGGGGTCCATTCGGTCAGACCGCCAAAACCGCGGCCTTCGATGCTGGGACGTTCGCCGCGCAGGAAACCTTTGAGGTCCATCCCTGAGCAGAAGGTTCCACCGGCCCCGGTCAGCACCGCACAGCGCAAATCGTTCTCTGCTTCAAGCCGGTCCATTGCCGCCGCGATCCCCTCGGCCTGAGCCTTGTTCATCGCGTTCTTGGCTTCGGGGCGGTTCATCGTGACGATCAGGACGCCGTCTTGCACTTCGGTCAGCACCTGGGGGTCTTCGCTCATTCTCGTTACTCCTCTCGATCCGTCATTTAATCGAACGATTAAGGGTCCAGGGCCGTTACGTCCAGCCCTTACTTGCACGACTGTGAAGCTCTGCTAAGGGAGGCCCGTTGAATCCCCGGGGAAAGCGAAAAAACGATGCCAAAGATCAAGGTGAAGAACCCCGTCGTCGAAATGGACGGCGATGAAATGACCCGCATCATCTGGCAGTGGATCCGCGAACGGCTGATCCTGCCCTACCTCGATATTGATCTGAAATATTATGATCTCTCGGTCGAGAAGCGCGACGAAACCAACGACAAGATCACCGTCGATGCCGCCAACGCAACCAAGGAATTCGGCGTTGCCGTAAAGTGCGCGACGATCACCCCCGACGAAGCCCGGGTTGAGGAATTCAACCTCAAGAAGATGTGGAAGAGCCCCAATGGCACCATCCGCAACATTCTGGGCGGCGTGGTTTTCCGCGAACCGATCGTGATGCAGAACGTGCCGCGGCTGATCCCCGGCTGGACCGATCCGATCGTGGTCGGCCGTCATGCCTTCGGCGACCAGTACAAGGCGACCGACACCCTGATCCCCGGCCCCGGCACCCTTCGCCTGGTGTTCGACGGCGATGATGGCCAGACCATCGATCTGGAAGTGTTCAAGTTCCCCAGCTCGGGCGTCGCGATGGCGATGTACAACCTGGACGATTCGATCCGCGACTTTGCTCGTGCCAGCTTCAACTATGGCCTTGGCCTGGGTTGGCCGGTCTATCTCTCGACCAAGAACACCATCCTCAAGGCCTACGACGGCCGGTTCAAGGACCTGTTCGCGGAAGTGTTCGAAACCGAAGGCTTCAAGGAAAAGTTCGACAAGGCCGGGATCGTTTACGAGCACCGCCTGATCGACGACATGGTCGCCTCTGCGCTCAAGTGGTCGGGCAAGTTCGTCTGGGCCTGCAAGAACTATGACGGTGACGTGCAGTCGGATCAGGTTGCACAGGGCTTCGGCTCGCTCGGCCTGATGACCTCCGTGCTGATGACCCCGGACGGCAAGACGGTTGAGGCCGAGGCCGCCCACGGGACCGTTACCCGCCACTACCGGATGCACCAGCAGGGCAAGGCGACCAGCACCAACCCGATCGCCAGCATCTTCGCCTGGACCCGCGGGCTGATCTATCGCGGCAAGTTCGATGGCACCCCCGATGTGGTGCGCTTTGCCGAAACGCTGGAAAAGGTCTGCATCGACACCGTCGAAGGCGGCCAGATGACCAAGGACCTCGCGATCCTGATCGGCCCCGATCAGCCGTGGCTGACCACCGAAGGGTTCTTCGAGGCGATCGTTCAGAACCTCGAAACGGAAATGGCCAACTGGCAGTAAGCCAAACGGCGCGATAATCGAACAAACGGCGGCAGGATTTGCTCCTGCCGCCGTTTTTCTTTGGTCAGGGGGCTGCAAATCCGCCGACATCTGCCATAGACGGGGCATGGCAGGCCCCACAGAATTCATCCCCTCATCATCGCTTGGCGATGCTCTTGTAATCCTTGGCGCAGCCGGGATCGTCATCCCGCTGTTCGCGCGCTTTCGCATCACCCCGGTCATCGGGTTTATCCTGGTCGGTATGCTGGTCGGCCCTGCCGGACTTGGCGCCGTGGTGGGGCAACATCCCTGGCTGGCCTATGTGACGATCAGCGACCCGCATCGGCTTGAGCCATTCGCCGAGTTCGGGATTATTTTGCTGCTGTTCACGATCGGACTCGAGCTGTCCTTTGCGCGGCTCTGGCAGATGCGCCGAACCATTTTCCGGCTCGGCACGCTTGAGCTTGTCGGCAGTGCATTGCTGATCGCACTGGGGCTGATGGCGCTGGGTAATTCCGCACCGACCGGACTGGCGCTGGGCCTGGCCCTGGCGCTGTCATCGACCGCACTGGTTCTGCGGATCGCGGACACCTCCACTCCAGTCGGCAGGGCGGCACTGGGAATGCTCCTGTTCGAAGATATCGCGCTGGTGCCGATCATCTTTCTGCTGGGCGCGCTGGGCAAAGGCGATTCCCTGCCCGAGCTTGATGCGCTGGCGCATACGATCGGCCTAGGGCTTCTTGTAATCATCGGACTGCTGGTCCTCGGGCGTTTTGGCCTGCCCCGGCTGTTCGCCCAGGCCGCACGGACCAAGAGCCCGGAACTGTTCATGTCTGCCAGCCTGCTGGTGGTGATCCTTGCTTCATTGCTGACCGGCGCTGTGGGACTCTCCCCGATCGTCGGCGCGCTTCTGGCTGGTCTGCTGATCGCCGAAACCGAATACCATGGCGAGGTTGAGGCGATGATCGAGCCGTTCAAGGGGCTGGCGCTGGGGGTGTTCCTGCTGACCGTGGGAATGAGCCTGAACCTCGGCATGATCTGGGATCGCGCCTGGGAGCTGCTGGTGGCGATCATCCTGGTGTTCTGTGCCAAGGCGCTGGTCACCGGGCTGCTGCTGCGGATGCACGGTGCGCGCATCGCCACCGCAACCGAAGCCGGAATTCTGCTGGCCAGTCCGGCCGAAACGACCCTGATCGTCCTGGCGACGGCGGTCAGCGTCGGGCTTATCCATGCCGAGGCGGCGCAGTTCTGGCAGATCGTCACCGCAATCGGGATGACCGTGACGCCTATCCTGGCGATCCTTGGGCGCTGGCTGGCGCAGCGGGTGGACCGCGCCGGGCTTGCAGAAACCCCGGT
>JAKPHK010000061.1 GCA_029550345.1 Pseudomonadota bacterium | reverse complement strand
CACGGCGCGGCATCGCTGCAATATACCGATCACAAGGGGCCGCGCGGGGATGACATGACCTATGTCACCTCGATGGCGATGCTGACGGCCCAGCGCGATACCGATTGGGGCCGCATCCAGCTGAAATCGATGTGGAGCCTCGAACCGCTGATGGATGCCCGCGGTTACCCAAACCTGTTCGCGACTGGCGAAACCGCCGGGGGCGAACCGCTGGTCGATCGCCAGCACCCGCATGACCTGTTCATGGAACTTGCCGCGCGGATCGACGTTAACGTCGGTGCGGGCAGCCTGTTCCTCTATGGCGGCCCGGTCGGCGAACCGGCGCTGGGGCCAAGCGCTTTCATGCACCGCGGATCGGCCAAGTATAATCCGGAGCCACCGATTACCCACCACTGGTTCGATTCGACCCACATTACCTATGGCGTTGTAACCGCAGGCTATTCCGGCAGGCTGTTCCAGCTTGAAGCCAGCGCCTTTCGCGGCGCTGAGCCGGACGAGGAGCGGTGGGCGATCGAAACGCCCAAGCTCGATAGCTGGTCAGTACGAGCGACGCTGAACCCCTCACCCGCCTGGTCGATCCAGGCCAGCTATGGCGAAATCAAAGAACCCGAAGCCACCCATCCCGGCGAGAACGAGAACCGCTTCGCCACCTCGGCCCATTTTGACAACGGCAAAGGGCTGTCGGCCATGGCGGCTTTCTCGTCCAAGAAGCGCGTTCCGGGTAATACCCTGTCCGCCTGGCTGGGCGAAGTGAACTGGGATCTGGACCGGCACAACAGTCTGTTCGGCCGGATCGAGAATGTCGCCAATGACGAGCTGTTCCCCGATCATGCCGATCCGCTGCACGAAGTGCCGTTCCGCGTCACCAAGTTTCAGGCCGGCTATGCCCGGCGGATTCCGCTTGGCCCGTTCGATCTGGCACTCGGCGGATCGCTCAGCACCTATGCCAAGCCCTCCGCGCTTGACGCGGCCTATGGCAACAACCCATGGGGTTACACGCTGTTCGCGAAACTGGTCCTTTCGCGCTGAACAGCGATTGCAAGGGCGGGTAGCTTGGTTAGATAGGCGGCATGGCCCGCCTGCTGATCCTGCTGCTCGCCCTGCTCACCCCCGCCGCGCTGGTGCAGGCCAGGGCGGCGCCGCCGGACCGGGTGGTAATACTCATCTCTCTGGACGGGTTTCGGGCCGACTATCTGGACAAGGGCGTAACTCCCAATCTTGCCGAGCTCGCCAAGGGCGGGGTCAACGCGGCGATGCGACCATCCTTTCCCAGCAAGACCTTTCCCAACCATTGGACGCTGGTAACCGGAATGGTCCCCGATCACCACGGCATCGTCGCCAACAGGATGGAAGACCCAGCCCGCCCGGGAGAACTCTTCACCATGGCGAGCGACGATCCGTTCTGGTGGAACACGGCTGAACCGATCTGGGCCATGGCCGAACGGGCAGGCATCCGCACCGCCACGATGTTCTGGCCCGGGTCCGACGTCGGCTGGGGCGGCACACGCAGCCGCCCTGCGGCCATGACCAGCGGCGGAGAGCGCCCGTCCGATTGGCAGGAATACAATCAGGCGATCACCAACCGCCAGCGGATCGACGCGGTGCTGGACTGGATGCGCCGGCCGGCTGCGATCCGCCCCCGGCTGGTGACGCTCTATTTCGATACGATCGATACCGCCGGACATGAATTCGGCCCCGACGACCCCCGGATCGAGCCGGCCCTCACCGAAGCGGATGCGCGGATCGGCGAACTGGTTCAGGGTCTGCGCGACATGGCCATTCCGGCCGATCTGGTGATCGTCGCCGACCACGGCATGGCTGCGACATCGAGCGAGCGGGTCATTGCACTCGACAGGCTGGCCGATCCGGCGCTCTATCGGGTGATAGAGCAGGGTTCCTACGCCGCTCTGGTCCCCACTGAGGGCAATGAGGAGCGTTTGTGGAAAGCGCTTTCAGCATCAGGCCCCAACCACACATGCTGGCGCAAGGACCAGATTCCCGCGCGGCTGCACTATGGCGCAAGCCCGCGCGTTCCGCCGATCATCTGCCTCGCCCGATCCGGCTGGACCATCACCGCCACCGCGCCGGACCGCGCCTTTGTCGGTGGTGCCCATGGCTATGCCCCCGAAGACCCGGCAATGGCCGCGCTGTTCATCGGCAACGGCCCCAGTTTCGTGCCGGGTGTGCACCTGGCCCCATTTGACAATACCGCCATCACGCCATTGTTGCGGCACTTGCTGGGCTTGCCGCCGGTGGACAGCCTTGATGGCACCATCAAACCATTTGCGGGAGGACTGCGGCAATGAGCGAGAGTGACGGGCTGGTCTATTTTGAGGACCTTGAAGTAGGCACGACCGCTGCCTTTGGGGGCTATCACGTGACCCGTGAAGAGGTGATCGACTTCGCCTCGAAATACGATCCCCAGCCCTTCCACCTTTCTGACGAAGCCGCGGCGCAAACCCATTTCGGGCGGCTTTCCGCCAGCGGTTGGCACACCTGCGCGATGGTAATGCGGATGCTGGTGGATAACCTTACCGCAAACAGGCAGGCCGGGCTGGGTTCACCCGGGCTCAACGAGCTGCGCTGGCTCAAGCCCGTCTATCCCGGCGATGTGCTGCGGGTTGAGACCGAGATTCTGTCCAAGAAGCAGAGCCAGTCGCGCCCGGAAATGGGCAGCTTCCAATCCGCAATCCGGGTCTTGAACCAGAACGATGTGCTGGTCTGCACGATGCAATCCATTGGCTTGATCCGGGTGCGGGGGTAATTCTCCCTGCCTGTCAGGAAGGGCCTACTTCCTCCCGAACAGCTTCTCGACATCGTCAAGTGCCAGTTTCACCCAGGTCGGACGGCCATGGTTGCACTGGCCGGATCGCGGCGTGACTTCCATTTCGCGCAGCAGCGCGTTCATCTCCGCCACTGAAAGCACCCGCCCCGCCCGGACCGAGCCGTGGCAGGCCATGGTCGCCAGCACATGATCGAGCCGCTCTGCCAGCAGCAGCGCCGCGCCGTTCTGGGCAAGATCATCAGCAATGTCGCGGATCAGGGCCTGAACATCGCCTTTGCCCAGCACCGCCGGGATCGCCCGCACCAGCAGCGCGGTCGGGCCGAACCGTTCCAGTGCCAGGCCATAGCCCGCCAGTACCTGCGCGGCGCTTTCCACCCGGTCGGCGTCCGGTTCGTCCAGCTCGACCACTTCGGGGATCAGCAGCGCCTGGCTGACCGCGACCGCGCCCTGCGCGCCTGCCGCCTTGAGCCGTTCGAGCACCAGACGTTCGTGCGCCGCGTGCTGATCGACGATCACCAGGCCATCGGCTGCCTCAGCAACGATATAGGTGTTGGCCACCTGCCCGCGCGCGACGCCCAGCGGGTGTTCCGCTTGTGGCTGCGCGACCGCCTGCTCGGCGCGTCCCGTGGGCGGCGCGATGGGTGTTGGTTCCGGGCCACGCCAAGCCGGAACGGCATCGCGCACCCCGCCCGATCCGTATTCGCGGGCAAATAGCGAAGAGAGCGCCGGAGCAGTCTCACCCACACGGGTAATCGGTTCGCTTTGCCAGCTCGCCATGGCCGGGGCGGCAGGAGCCTGCGCCGTTCTTCGTCCCTCGGCATCGAGCGCATGACGCAACCCTGAGACGATGAAGCCGCGAATGAAGGCCGGATCGCGGAACCGCACCTCGGTCTTGGCGGGATGGACGTTTACGTCCACCTCCTCCGGCGGAATGTCGAGAAACAGGGCCAGCACAGCGTGCCGGTCGCGCGCCAGCATATCGGCATAGGCCCCCCGCACCGCGCCAACCAGCAGACGGTCCTTCACCGGGCGGCCGTTGACGAACAGGTACTGGTGATCGGCAACGCCGCGGTTGAAGGTCGGCAGGCCCGCCACCCCGGTCAGCCGCGCAGGGCCGCGTTCCAGATCGATCACCACCCCGTCCTGTGCCAATTCCCGCGCGACGATCTGGGCAACCCGTTCGGCCGCATCCTGCCCGGGCTGAACCGCCAGCACCCGACGGCCATCGTGTTCCAGCACGAAGCCCACGTCGGGCCGCACCATCGCCAGGCGGCGCACGACATCAAGACAGGCGGCATATTCGCTGCGGGCCGAGCGCAGGAATTTGCGCCGGGCCGGTATCTTGCCGAACAGGTCTTCAACCCTGATCCGCGTGCCCGGTGGCAGCGCAGCAGGCCCTTCGGCAACAACGGCGCCGTGATCGACCACCCGCCGCCAACCTTCACCCGCAGTACGCGGGCGGCTTTCCATGGTCAGCCGGGCGACACTCGCGATCGAGGGCAGCGCCTCGCCGCGAAAGCCCAGGGTCGAGACCAATTCGATCTGTTCATCCGGCAACTTGGAGGTGGCGTGGCGTTCAAGCGCCAGAGCCATTTCCTGCACCGTCATGCCGCAACCATCGTCGGTCACCTCGATCCCGCCCAGCCCGCCTTCGCTCAGCCTGACTGTGATGTTGCACGCGCCGGCATCGATGGCGTTTTCGACCAGTTCCTTCAGCGCCGAGGCCGGACGCTCGACCACCTCACCCGCGGCGATGCGGTTGATCAGGTTTTCGGGCAGGCGACGGATTGTTGGCACGGTGATCCTTTATCCGTTCGCCCCGGGCCAAGTCGAGAGACCGCTCATACGGCGTTCCCACTGCCTCGCCCGGGGGAACAGGCTTTGCCCGATCCGCGTTAGCGACGAAGTGCGGGAATTTCGAGACGGACCGCCGCCCCATCCACGCTTCAAATCACAATTTTTTGGCCTTTCGCCAAGCCTTGCGCTAATGGGGCCGCTTCCACGCCAACGCAACGGCCTTTCGCTGCCGCGCGAGTCGCGGTAAGTGGCTCAAAACTTACGGATTTTTCAATGACTTCGTTCATGTCTCGATTCTTGAAATTCGGCTCCCAGAACATGGCGATCGACCTGGGTACCGCCAACACCCTGGTCTATGTTCAGGATCGCGGTGTCGTGCTCAACGAACCGTCGGTGGTCGCGATCGAAACGATCAACGGGGTCAAGCGGGTCAAGGCTGTGGGCGATGATGCCAAGATGATGATGGGCAAGACCCCGGACAGCATCGAAGCGATCCGCCCGCTGCGGGACGGCGTTATCGCCGACATCGAAATCGCTGAAGAAATGATCAAGCATTTCATCCGCAAGGTCCACGGCAAGAAGTCAATGTTCCGCTATCCGGAAATCGTGATCTGCGTCCCCTCGGGCTCGACCTCGGTTGAAAAGCGCGCGATCCGTGACGCCGCCAGCAACGCTGGCGCCAGCGCGGTCTATCTGATCCTTGAACCGATGGCCGCCGCAATCGGCGCCGATATGCCGGTAACCGAACCGGTCGGCTCGATGGTCGTCGATATCGGCGGCGGCACCACCGAAGTCGCCGTCCTGTCACTGCGCGGCCTGGCCTATACCACTTCGGTCCGCGTCGGCGGCGACAAGATGGATGAAGCGATCGTTTCCTACGTGCGCCGCCATCACAACCTGCTGATCGGCGAAGCGACGGCTGAGCGGATCAAGAAGGACTATGGCATTGCCACTGTCCCGGCTGACGGGATCGGCGAAACGATCCACATCAAGGGCCGCGATCTGGTCAACGGTGTACCCAAGGAAATCACCATCACCCAGGCGAACATCGCCGAAGCGCTGAGCGAACCGATCGGCGCGATCGTCGAAGGCGTACGGATCGCGCTGGAAAACACCGCGCCCGAACTCGCCGCCGACATCGTCGATCAGGGAATCGTCCTGACCGGCGGCGGCGCGCTGATCCATGGCCTTGATGAATATCTGCGCGAAGAAACCGGGCTGCCGGTGACCATCGCCGAAGATCCGCTGTCCTGCGTTGCGCTGGGCACTGGCCGGGCGATGGAAGATCCGGTGTTCCGCGGCGTGCTGATGACGGCTTGAGCGGTAACGGGGTTGTGATCCGCGCATCCGCCATAGGGGTCTAGACTGACATGGTGGCGCCTGGAAAGCGGCGCCCGGGCCATTCCCGGCGAGCGCAATACGGCACATTCTATGGCTTTTTGCTGGCGCTTGCCGGATTGGGGATTGGCGCGGTTCTGCTGGTCACCACTTTGGGCGATGGCGGTGCCTTTACCGGCGCGCGCGTTGCCGCAACCGATGCAGCCGCTCCGGTCGGCAAGTTGAACGCCGAGGGGCGCAGCAAGACCCAGGGCTTTTTCGCAGTCGTTTCCGGCTATTTCAAGCGCGGCAGCTATGTTTCGGGGCTTGAGCGCGAGGTTGCGGAGGCACGGGTAAAGCTGTCCGAGCAAGCCGCACTCAAGGATGAAAATCAACGCCTCAAAGCCCTGCTCTCCTTGACCGAACAGGATACCAAACCGGTTACCATTGCCCGCCTGATCGGATCGACATCAACCTCGACCCGGCGATTTGCGATCCTCGGCGCAGGTTCGCGTCAGGGTGTGATGAAAGGAATGTCCGTCCGCTCTCCGCTGGGATTGGTTGGCCGGGTACTCGAAGTGGGAACCAGCTCAGCCCGGATCCTGCTGATCACCGATAGCGAAAGCACGGTCCCGGTACGACGGGCCGAAGATGGCGTGCAGGGCTATGCGATTGGCCGGGGCGATGGCACTCTGCAAATCAAGCTGGCGGTAACCGGGATCAATCCGTTCAAGAAGGGCGATGCGATCGTCACCTCCGGATCGGGTGGGCTGTTCCGGCCGGGCGAAGCGATCGGCGTGGTCGTGGCCCTTACGCCTGACGGCGCGATTGCGATGCCGCTGAGCGATCCGGGCATGACCGAATTCGTTACGGTCGAGCCGGCCTATGTTCAGGTGCCGGAACCGGCGACGCCAGCTCCGGCGGGGGCGCGCTGATGCCCTCACCGCTGGTCGCGCCCATAACCGAAACCCTGCGCGATTTCGGAAAGCCGCGGATCAACCGCGCCCCTTCACCGACGCTGGCCTTTTCGGTGCCGTGGCTGTCTGTAATGCTGGGTTCGCTCAGCCCGCTGTCGCTGTTCATCACCTCTGCCCCGCTGCTACCGCCGCTGGGTCTGCTCCTGCTGCTCGCCTGGCAGCAGCAGCGGCCGGGAATGTTTCCGGTCTGGGCCGGGCTTCCGCTGGGGCTGTTCGACGATCTGTTCTCCGGTCAGCCGTTCGGCTCAGCAGTGCTGCTATGGTCTGCGGTGATGATCGGGCTGGACCTGCTCGAAGCGCGGCTGCCCTGGCGCGGCGTTGCCCTAAACTGGCTGGTGGCGAGCGGCGTGGTCACTGTTTATCTACTGCTGGCAGCGCTGATCGCCCAGCTCGAAGCCGGGGCGGTGCCGCTTTATATCCTCGCTCCGCAAGTCGCGATCTCGATTCTGGCCTATCCGGTCGCCGCCTGGTTCGTCGGCCTGCTGGACCGGTTCCGGTTGATCCCGATCAGGAACCTGTGACGTGATGTTCGGAGAACCAAAGCACGTCAGCTCCGGCATCCTCAAGAACAGTTTCGAGCGCCGCTCGATCTTGATCGGAGGTTTGCAGGCAGGGGTGGGTTTGCTGCTGGCCGCGCGGATGGGCTGGATCGCCCTGCTCCAGAACGAAAAGTACGTGACCCTTGCCGAGAGCAACCGCGTCAGCCTGACGCTGGTCCCGCCGCGCCGCGGCGCGATCCTTGATCGCAACAACGTGCAACTGGCGTCAAACAGGGTCGAATTCCGGATCGATATCATTCCCGAACGACTGGTCGAAAAGGACGCTACCGTCACCATGCTGGCCGGACTGCTCGGGTTCGATGCCGTTCAGTTGCAAGACCTTCAGGACAAACTCGAAAAAGCCCACGGCTATCAACCGATCGAGGTCGTCTCGGGGCTTGATTCGGCGGAGTATGACAGGGTGCTAGTGCGCCTGCCCGAAATGCCCGGGGTCGTCGCGCAGCAGGGCCATACCCGCTGGTATCCGACCGGCCCTTCGGTTGCCCACCTGATTGGCTATGTCGGCCCGGCTTCAGCCAAGGATTACGAGAAAGAACGCAACCCGCTGTTGCTGACGCCAGGTTTCAAGATCGGCAAGGACGGGCTGGAAAAGCACTTTGAAAGCACCCTGCGCGGCGTCCCCGGCGCCGATCGGGTCGAAGTGACTGCAACCGGCAAATTCGTGCGCGATCTGGAACATCGCGATGACATTCCCGGCCAACCAATCAAACTGACGATCGATGCCGGCTTGCAGGATTTCGCCGCGCGCCGGATCGGACTTGAATCAGCCGCCGTCGTTGTGATCGATTGTCTGACTGGATCGATCCTCGCGCTCTGTTCGATGCCCGCCTTCGATCCCAACGCCTTTGCTGGCGGGATCGGCCGCCTGCAGTGGAAGATGTTGAACGAGGATGATCACATCCCGCTGCTGAACAAGGCGCTGCGCGGGCTCTATCCCCCGGGTTCGACGATGAAGCCGATGGCGGGACTGGCCCTGCAGCAACACGGGATCGATCCCGATGAGCGGGTCAGTTGCCCCGGCGGCTATCGGCTCGGCAACCGCTATTTCCGCTGCGATGCGGTGCACGGCTCAGTCGATCTGCGCCGCGCGATCGAGCAGAGTTGCAACACCTATTTCTGGTCGATGGCACACCGGGTTGGCTACGATGCGATTGCGCCCGTTGCCAAGCTGCTCGGCCTTGGCCAGGAATTCGATCTGCCCGGCACCTCCCAGCGCTATGGCACGGTTCCAGATGCCGCCTGGAAGATGCGGCGCTTCAAGCAGGAATGGTCGGCAGCCGATTCGCTCAACGCCTCGATCGGCCAGGGCTATGTCTCGGTCTCTCCGCTCCAGCTGGCGGTAATGACCTCGCGGATCGCATCGGGCAAGAATCTGATCCCGTCACTGATGCTGGGTAACGAGCGGCCGCTCGGCCCGCCGCTGCCCTTTACCCCCGAACAGTTCCAGGTCGTGCATGACGGGATGTTCCGGGTGGTCAACGGCAGCGGGACCGCCACCGCCAGCCGGATCGACATCGGCGGCGTCAAGATGGCCGGAAAGACCGGGACCGCGCAGGTCAAGGCACTCGTCACCCGGGGCCATTTCGGAGACTGGAAGGGCCGCGACCACGCTCTGTTCATTTGCTATGCCCCGACCGACGCACCGCGCTACGCCATGTCTGTCGTGGTTGAGCACGGCACTTTCGGTGCCCGTGCCGCCGCGCCAATCGCGAAGGATGTGATGACCTATCTGTTCGATCCCGAACAGGCCCTGGCCAATCTGGCCGCGCTTGAAAAGTCGTGGGGCGGCACGCCGACCGAGCGGATGAATGCCAAGTATCGCGCCTTCGTTTCGCAATACGGCACCTCGGCCCCCAAGGTTGGCGATGACGATGCCGTCAAGGAGGTCATGACCAAGGCCGAGAATGCCGCCCCGCAGGCGGAAACGCCCGCCAACGCGCCTGCCACGACCCGGCCGGAAGAACCATCGACCGATACCGCACCGCAGCCCGCGCCATCGGCATCCAGTGCTCCTGCCCCTGCTGCCCCGGCACCGACCGGAGGAACCGCGCAATGAGCCGCCGGATCGTACCCGAGGCAGTCGCGCGGGAGCCGTGGAACGTTCTCCTGCCGCTGCTGGCGCTCAATACCTTCGGGTCAACCGTGCTCTATTCCGCGGCTGGCGGCCATTTGAAACCGTGGGCCACGCTGCACATGGTCCACTTCTTTGTGTTCCTGGTCATGGCCTTCGTGATCTCGCGCCTGCCGCGTGATCTGTTCAAGACGGCAACCTATCCGATCTATGGGGCGCTGGTGATCCTGCTGGTGGCGGTGGACCTGTTCGGATCGGTGCGCGGCGGTAGCCAGCGCTGGATCAACCTGGGCTTCATGATGCTTCAGCCGTCGGAACTGATGAAGCCGGTGATCGTGCTGACCCTCGCTTATTTCTTTGACAGCCTGCCGCCAGCCATGACCCGAAGCCCGCGGGCCTTGCTGCCCGCCGCAGCCCTGGTTGTGGTCCCGGTCCTGCTGGTGATGATGCAGCCCGATCTTGGCACCGGCCTGTCGATCGCGGCAGGGGCCGGGGTGGTGATCTTTCTGGCCGGGCTGCCGATGCGCTGGTTCGTTGGTGCCGGTCTGGCCGGTGCGGCGATCGCCCCCCTCGCCTTCTTCACTTTGCTCCACGATTATCAGCGCAAACGCGTCCTGACCTTCCTCAACCCCGAGGAAGATATGCTGGGTTCTGGCTATCACATTACCCAATCGAAGATCGCGATCGGGTCGGGCGGGTTCTGGGGCAAGGGGTTCGGCAACGGCAGCCAAAGCCACCTCGATTACCTGCCCGAAGCCCACACCGACTTTGCCTTTGCCACCATGGCCGAGGAATGGGGCATCGTCGGCGCGCTATTCGTGCTGGCGGTGTTCCTGTGGGTGTTCCGCTGGGGCCTGCAGGTGGCGCGCAACGCGCCGGACAGGTTCTCCAGCCTGCTGGCGGCGGGGATGACCTTCACGATCTTTTTCTACATGGCGGTCAATATCATGATGGTCACCGGCATGGCTCCGGTGGTCGGCATTCCGCTCCCGTGGATCAGCCACGGCGGTTCGGCGATGATGACCAACATGGCCTGTCTAGGCGCAATCATGGCGGTTGATCGCTGGAGCCGTCGGGGCGGTTTACGTCGCGATTGAATTTATCCGAAGAAACCCCTTCCATCCGGCAAAACAGCCGCTATAGGGGGCGCTCCCGAGCGAATCGGGCCGCGGAAAATCCGCCGTGTGGACGCATAGCTCAGTTGGTAGAGCAGCTGACTCTTAATCAGCGGGTCCTAGGTTCGAGCCCTAGTGCGTCCACCATTTTTTTACATAAAATCAAATCGATAATCGGCTAGGCCAGTCGTACCCAGGTTGCCGTGCAGCACTAGGTAGCTTTCTAGGTAGCTGCCGATTCGATCGCGAAATTTCTCTGCCACCAAGATCAAGCATCCCGAGATCAACGGCCAGGTCGAACGGGTGGACAGGACAATCAAGGAGGCAACGACCAACCCCCTACCATTACTACAGCCACGTCCCGATGGTCCGCCCACCTCCACCACTTCAGCAACGCCTAAAAGAATCATGGTCGCCGCCTGAAACCCCCAGCCTGGCGTCCTACGAATACATCTGCAAATGCTGGACAGGTGAGCCTCAACGTTTCAGTCCAAATCCCACCACAAAATGCCGGGACCAAACATCTAGGATCAGGACCCTGTAATTGCTTGCAGGGATTATGATTGGTTGATTCAATGACAGCGTCGAGGAGACGTTGCCAATGGATGTTCCGTTCTGGCTGAGCCGTGCCCAGATGCGCCGGATCGAGCCGTTTTTTCCGCTTTCGCATGGCATCCCCAAGGTCGACGATCGGCGGATCGTGTCGGGCATCGTCTATGTCATCAAGCACGGATTGATGCGGCGCTATGCCCCCAAGCGTTACGGCCCGCACAAGACCATCTACAATCGCTTCATTCGCTGGAGCCGTCTTGGTGTGTTCAACCGCATCTTCCCCGAACTCGGAGGCCAGGCCGGTGAACCCGATGCGCTCATGATCGATGCGACGCACCTCAAGGCCCACCGCACTGCCGCCAGTCTTCTAAAAGGGGGGCTTTTCCCAGAGGTATCGGGGGCCCAGGGGTGGACGGAACTCCAAACTTCATGTCGTCTGCGATGGGCTGGGCAGGCCTATCATCCTGCTCCTCACCGAAGCCAGATGAGCGATCACAAAGGCGTGGCCCTGCTGCTTTCCAGCTTGCCAAAGGCCAAGGTGCTGCTGGGCGACAAGGGCTATGACAGCGACTGGTTCCGCGCCGCGCTCGCCAGCCAGGGCATCGCCGCCTGCATCCCGCCCAAGGCCAACCGCAAGGTCCAATACCACCACAACAAGCAGCACTATCGCCAGCGCAACAAGATCGAGAACCTGTTCGGAAGGATCAAGGACTGGCGCCGCGTCGCCACCCGCTACGACCGCTGCCCCCACACCTTCATGTCCGCCATCTCCATCGCAGCCACACTCTGCTACTGGCTATGATCAATGAGTCCTGAGCCTAGGTAGCATCGAGTTGGGGATTGCCCGGAATCGTAATCAATACTGGTAGATTCCCCGACCTGAGGCAACGCCGAGGAACCCCTTGTCGATGTAGTTCTCCCTTAGGAGTTCGGCGAAGTGGCGTTCTTCGGGGTCGCCGGACGCCATGATGTTGTGGACGGTGTTCAGCC
This sequence comes from Pseudomonadota bacterium, assembly GCA_029550345.1. Taxonomy (GTDB): domain Bacteria; phylum Pseudomonadota; class Alphaproteobacteria; order Sphingomonadales; family Sphingomonadaceae; genus Novosphingobium. The sequence continues at coordinate 75,757 of JAKPHK010000061.1, read as the reverse complement.
CGACGATATCGAAGATATCGAACGGTCCCTTGGGCGCACCGGTGCCGATCTTCCATGTCCGATCGATATCGCGCGGGGCTGCGATACCTTTGCCGAGCAGCTTTGCAGCAGCGCCGAGCAGCGGGATCAGCAGCGAATTGAGCACGTAGCCCGGCTGCTCCTTGTGCAGGACAACGGGAACCATGCCGATATCGGTGGCGAATTGGGTGACCGTTGCGATCACCTCGGGGCTGGTGCCGGGGTGGCCCATCACTTCGGCCACGTTGTGGCGCCAGATCTCGTTGGCGAAATGGAGCGCGACGAAGCGATCGGGGCGTCCGGTGTCCTCCGCCAGGGCGGAGGGCAACAGGGTGGAGGAGTTCGTGGCGAAGATGGTCTCGGGCCGGGCGACCGCAGCGATCTTGCGATAGGCCTCGCGCTTGATGTCGATCCGTTCCGGCACGGCTTCGATCACCAAATCGGCCTTGCGCACGGCATCGGCCAGTACGGTGGTGAAGCCGATCCGCTGCTGGGCGGCATCGAAGTCGTACTCGGTGCCGGTCTGGTCCTTCGCCATCTGTTCGATCATCCAGGCGATGGTCGTGTGGCTCTTGGTCAGCGCCTCTCTCGATACGTCATAGGCGATCACGTCGAAGCCGTGGAATGCGGTCTGGAAGGCGATCTGGCTGCCGAGAACGCCCGCACCAAGCACGGAGACTGTCTTGATGGTCATGGGTTTTGTCTTTCGATTGGAAGTGCGCTTAGGCGGCGGTCAGACCGGCTTCGGCGAGTAGCTGGCCGATCTCGTTTCCGGCCAGCTTGTCGAGCAGGCGGCGGCGGACGAAATCGGGGCCGGGAATGTCGAGCGGCTTGCCGTCGCGCAGCACGCTCGCGGCCTTGAGCAGCGTGCGGATATCGTAAGTCGAGTTGAACACCTCGGGCACCGGGCGCTCGATATCGAGCAGGGTGTAAACCGCCTCCATCGGCGTGCGCACCGAGTACTCGGTGGTGAAGATGCAGTCACGCTCGCGCGATTCGGCGAACTGGCCGATGAAGGCGAAGTTGACCGCGCCCTCGGGCACGACATCGGGCCGGTCCCCGGCATGGCGCGGCATGAAGAAGGCGGTGATATAGGGCATCATCACCGGCACCGTGCGCGCCCCGGTTGCCGCCAGTTCGGGGATTTGATCGACCGGCACGCCGAGGTGATAGAGCCACTCCTGCGTGATTTCCTCGCCGGTGCAATCCTGCATCGGCTTCCTGACGAAATCGCCAGGACGATCGACGAACAGCCCGTAGAACCATACGATCACCTGATCCTTCGGCTGGGCCTTGAAGTGCGGCTGGCGGTTGACCGTCCAGCTCAGTAGCCAGCTCGAATCGCGCACCGTTACGATGCCGCCCGAGACGACCTTGCCCGAGAACGGATCGCGCTTCGTGATCGCCTCGATGTAGGCGGGAATCCGCTGGTCGAGCGTGGTGATCGTCGCCGATTCCCACTTGGTTTCGGGGATGTGTGCGCCGAACACGTCAGGGCGGCCGAACGCCGGGTCCTTCGCCGCAATGCGCCGCCACAAGTCCCACGCCGGGGCCGGGCCGGTATCGAGCAGCGCGGGGGTATGGTGATCGCCGTCGTTCGAATTCTCGGTGAGCGAGCCGATGGTGATGAACACCAGGTCATTCGCGCCGAGATCGACCCCGCCGGGCTGGCCGCGATCGAGCCAGTCGATCCGCGTTGCCTGCTTGCGGCCTTGCGCGATGGCGAAATCGACGTCGGTGACTTCGATGCCGAAGCGGAACTGCACGCCTTGGTCCTTCAGCCACTTGGTCAGCGGCAGGACCAGCGATTCATACTGGTTGTAGCGGGTGAACTTGAGCGCGGAGAAATCCGCCAGCCCGCCGATGTGATGAACAAAGCGGTGGACGTAAAGCTTCATCTCCAGCGCCGAGTGCCACTCCTCGAAGGCGAACATCGTGCGCCAGTAGAGCCAGAAATTGCTGGCGAGGAAGTCCTTGCCGAACACCTCGTTGATGCGCTTGCCCTCCATCTCCTCGCGCGTCGCGAGGAACAGCGCGAGCAATTCGCGCTGCGCCTTGTCGCTCAGGCCAAGGTGCTCCTTGCCGGGCACGTCCTTGCCCTGGTCCTGCGTCTGGCGTTGCAGCGAGAAGTTGGGGTCATCCTGATTGAGGCGGAAGAACTCGTCGAGCACGCTGATCCCTTCGATCTCGAGCGAGGGGATCGAGCGGAACAGGTCCCACAGGCATTCGAAATGCGCTTCCATCTCGCGTCCGCCGCGGATGACGAAGCCCTTTTCCGGCACATCGAGCCCGTCGAGCGCGCCGCCGGCAATATCCTGCTGTTCAAGGATGGTGATGCGATCGCCGGCCATCTGCCCGTCGCGAATCAGGAAGGCAGCCCCGGCAAGGCTGGATAGGCCCGAGCCGACGAACCACGCCGTCTTGTCATCGACATTCGCCGGTTTGCGGGGCTGGATGAAGGCTGAGAAATTGCCGCTGTCATAACGCATGATGGTGACTCCACATATCATATGATATTCGCATATCATGCGAAATGCGAAAGGCGCAAGGGTTGAAATATCATTTGATATCTGTATAGGGAGGCGATGACTGCCACCAAACCCCTCAGTCGTGAGGATTCCCAGGCCGCGACGCGGACTGCGCTGCTTGACGCAGCCGAAGAGCTGATCCTGGAAAGTTCGATGCCCGGGTTGTCGCTACGCGCGGTTTGCACCCGTGCCGGCTTCACCCAGGGCGCGTTCTATTCGAATTTCGCCTCGCGCGAGGAGCTGCTGCTTGCGGTGATGGAGCGCAATCTGGAGGAGCGCGTGCGCACCTTCGGCGAGATGACGCTCGATTATCACGCGATGACGTTCGGCCAGACCATCGCCCAGATCGGCGAGTGGCTGGCGACCGTGTCAGACCGCCGCGAATGGGCGCAGATGGCGATCGAGCTGCGACTGGAGGCGGTGCGCAACCCCGCCTTTGCCCGCGCCGTTACCGCTGCCGAGCGGCGCATCGACCTGCTGTTCGCCGAACGGATCGACGACCTGGTCGCGCACTTCGGGCTGACCCCGCTGTTCCGGTCGACCGAAATCGTCGAAGCGCTGCTCGTGCTGTGGCGCGGCCTGGCGCTGCGCGATGAGGGCGATGAAAGCAGCCTTCCGGCGGCCGAAATCTTCATCACCTGTATGCGCGCTATGCTTGGGCAGCCGCAATGAAGCGTGCGCTTGCCCTGTCGATGGCGCTGCTGGCCACTCCCGCGCTGGCCCAGACCGCACTCGATTACCGCACCGCCGAGGCCGCGATGGCGAAGACTCCGGCCGGTACGGCTGCCGCCGATGCGGACCTGCGCGCCGCCGAGCATCAGGCGAAGGCCGTGGCGCATCTCTACCGCCCAACCGTCACCGCATCTGCCTCAGTCGTCGCCTACGAGAAATCGCTGAGCATCGACCTGACCGGCCCCAAGGACCAGTTCGTCGGCGATGCGCAAAGCTATCTCGCCGGGCTGCCCGACCAGTTTCCGCCCGCCTATGCCGATATCGCGGCAATGGTCGCCGGACGCATCGGCCAGGCCTTGCCCGGCCTGCTCGCGCCAATTCCCGACCAGTATGACTACACCCAGCGCGATGTAGTGGTGCGCCCGAACATTACCGCGATCATGCCGATCTACACCGGCGGTGCGCTTGAGGCGGTGACCGATGCTGCCAAGGCGCAAGTGACCATGGCCCAGGGCGGTCGCGATCTGGCGCGCGGGGCGAGCGGCCTGCGACTGGCCGAAGCCTATTTCGGCGCCCAGCTTGCCCGCCAGCTTGAGGTGTCCACCCGCCAGACGCTGGCCTCTGCCGAACGCCACCTCGGCAACGTCCGCGCGATGGAGCGTGAGGGCGTGGTCCCGCACTCGCTTACCCTGGAGGCGGTCGTTGCCCGCGATGCGGCCTAGCGGGCGAACGATCGGGCACGGCGCGATGCCGAGATGGCGGAACTGGCGCTGACCCGCCTGACCGGAACCGCGGATCCCGCGCCATCCACGCCGCTGTTCGTCAACATGACCCCGCTGCCGCCGCTGACCGCCTGGACCGGCGAGTCCACGCGCAACGGCCAGCTCACCGTGGCCGCCGGCGCGGAACAGCTCGCCGCTGCCGGGGAGCGCACCGCACGCGCGACGATGCGACCTTCGGTCTATTCTTTCGGTTCGGTCAACGGTGTGCGCAAGCAATCGCTGCCGGTCGATCCAGACTGGATCGTCGGCGCGACCGTGCGCATCCCGCTGGTCTCGCCGATCAACCGCCGCGAACTGGTCGCCGCGGCCGAGGCGCGCAGCGAAGCCGCGCGGCTGCGCGCTGCCGATGCGCGCACCCGCACCGAGGGCGAGATCGAGAAGACCTGGCTGATCACAGACAACGCCCGCCGTGCCTTCACCTCTATGGCCAGCAGCGTTGCAGCAGCCGAGGAAAACCTGCGCGCCAAACAGATCGGCTTCCGTGAAGGCGTTGGCACCTCAGCCGAGGTTACCGACGCCCAGACCGCGCTCGGCCTCGCCCGCGCCCAGCGCGCGACGGCAGCCTATGAATACGACCTCTCGCTGGCCGCGCTGCTGGCTGCAAGCGGACAAAGCGAACGCTTCGCCGACTATGCCGAAGCGCCCGACAGGCAGACCGTCAATGAGCGATAACACCGATCCCGTCCCGTCCGAACCGCTTGCCGAAACGGAGTCCGTTGCGCTCGAGTCCGGCCGTCGCGCCAACTGGCTGCTGTGGGCGCTGCCGGTGCTTGCCGTGCTCGCGCTGGTCGGCATCTGGTATTCCTCGCGGCCCGCGCCGGTGCCGCTTCAGGGTACGGTCGAAGCGACCGAGGTCAATGTCGCCACCAAGATGATGGCGCGGGTCGAACAGGTCTCGGTCGCCGAGGGCGCGACGGTCAGCCCGGGTCAGTTGCTGGCCACCTTGTCCAGCCCCGGTCTCGATGCGCTGGTCAGTCAGAGCCAGGCCAATCTCGACAGCGCCCGTGCGCTCGATGCCATCGCCAATCAGGGCGTGCGGCCCGAGGATATCGCCTCGTTACAGGGCATTGCCGCCTCGACCCGCGCCGCCGCCAATCTCGCAGCGGTCACCGCCGGGCGGATGAGCCGCCTCTATGCGCAAGGGGTGATCTCCGCCCAGCGGCGCGACGAGGCCGTCGCGGCCAACATCGCCGCGCGCGCCAATGCCGCAGCCGCCGACGCCCAGTATCGCAAGGCGCTTGCCGGAACGCGCGGTGAAACCCGTGCCATCTCCGACGCTCAGGCCATCGCCGCCAACGCGCGCAACCGGGCCGCCTCTGAACTCGCCGCGGATATGAAAGTCGCCGCCCCGATCGCCGGTGAAGTCAGCCGCCGCCTCGTCGAGCCGGGCGAAGTTGTCGCTCCCGGCGTGCCGCTGTTCCAGATCGTCGATCTTGCCCATCCCCGGGTGACGCTGCAGATTTCCGAGAAGGGCTATGCGGGCATGGCCCAGGGACGCGTGCTGACCGGCACGGTCCCCGCGCTCGGCAACAAGGCGGTGCGTCTGCGCGTCACTGCGATCTCGGCGCAGGCCGGGTTCACCAGCGAAAAGGCGACCCGCCAGAATGCCGGGTTCGACGCGCGCAGCTTCGAGATCAAGCTCGAACCCGCCGAGCGGATCGAAGGGCTGCGCCCGGGCATGAGCGTGCTGTTCGACTGGCCGCAGTGAGCGCGCCAGCGGCTCTGGCCCGGCTGAGCGACGCGGCGCGGCGCGAGGCAGGTTTCATCGCCACCAGCCGCGCCATGCTGCTGGCGCTGGTGGTCGTGCCGCTCTGCGCCATCGCGATCATCGCCGCCATGCTTTCGCAAGGCGCGTTGCAGTCGCTCCCGGTCGGGGTAGTGGACAATGCCCGCACCAGCGAGAGCCAGGCGCTCGTCCGTTTGCTGTCGGGCCGCCCCGAAGTGCGGATCGCTACCCAGCCGGTCAGCGACGCCGCGGCCGAAGCGGCGGTGCGCCGCGGAGAAATCTGGGCCTTCGTCTCGATCCCTCGCGGCTTTGGACAACCCCGCGCCGCCGACGAACCGATCCGCCTGTTCTACAACGCCGCTTACCTCAGCGTCGGCTCGACCGTCGAACGCAGCATGGCCAGCGCGCTGCGCGGGTCGATCATCGCCGGGATCGAGGACAACGCCTGGCGAGCCGGGGTCCTGTCGGACCGGGTGGCGATCCCGCAGGTGCAGGTCTCGGTGCTGTTCAATCCCGAGGCAAGCTTCGAGTGGTACCTGCAGGCGCTGATCCAGCCCGCCATGCTGCACCTCCTCGCCGCCTGCGTCGGGGTCTACGCGATGGCGCGCGAACTTGGCGGTACGGATGGCCGCTCGCTTGACGCATGGCGCGCCGAAACCGGCGGCGGCGCGGCGGCGTTGGCGGGAAAGCTGGCGCCCTATCTGGTGGCCCTCGCCTTCTGGGGGGCGGTCTGGATGGTCTGGCTGATCGGCTTGAAGGGTTGGCGGATGGAGGGATCGCTGCCGGCCACTTTCGCCGCGCAGCTCGCCCTGATCGCCGCTTCGCTGGCGCTGTCTTTCGCCTTCGTCGCCGGGGCGCGGCGTGATGTATTCGGCTATTCGCTGAGCGCGCTCTATGCCGGATTGGCGCTCGCCTATTCGGGCGGGTCGCTGCCGATCGAGGGCGCGCCGACCGTGGCGCGGCTGTGGCATCAGGTGCTGCCGTTTACCCATTCCCTGACCGCGCAGATGGACCAGTTCCTCGGTGCCCCCGCGATACAGGCGTGGGGGGCGGCGCTGCTGCTGACGGGTTATGCGGTGGCGGGCATCGCACTGGCGACATGGCTGGGCGGAAGGAAGGCAGCGGCATGAGCCTGCGCGCCGCCTTCATTGACACCCTCCGCCAGCTTGGCCGCAACACCGACGCGCTGATGCTGATCGTGGTCGCCGCGCTGTTCTACGGCTTCTACTACCCCGCGCCCTACAGCCAGGGCCATGCGCAGGATGTGCGGATTGCGGTGGTTGACGAAGCGCGCACCCCGCTCAGCCGCAAGCTCACCGACCTGATCGACGCCAGTCCGCTGGCCAAGGTTGCCGCCAGCCCCGCCAACCTTGCCGAAGCGCGCGCCTTGCTGGTCGAGCGCAAGGTCGATGGCGTGCTGCTGCTCCCTGACCAGTCGCTGGAAAACGCGCTGCGCGGGCAGGACAGCGGTATGGCCTTGTGGATCAACGGAACTTATCTCGTGCGAACCAAGGCTTTGAGCCAGGCGATCCAGGGGGCTATCGTCAATACGCTCAACAACGAAGCGAAAGGGCGGCTGGGGGTGCGGATCGAAATTGCCGATCCCGTCGTGTCGCAACCGCTGTTCAACCCCGATCTGGAATACGCCGCCTATATCTTTCCCGCCGTTACACCGGTGATCCTCCAGCAGACCATGCTGTTTGGTACCGCTGTGCTGTTCGTTGGGCGCAGGCGGCGCGGATGGAACGAACTGGGCGGCCAATGGCTGGCGCTGAGCCTCGTGTCATTCGTGCTTACGCTGACCTATTTCGGCTGGTTCTTCGCTGCGCAGGATATCCCGCGCCAGGCCGAAATCGGCGCCCTGCTGATCGTCGCGCTGTTTGCGGCAGGAGCCATCGCCGCCTTCTCGCTGTTCACCTCCCGGCTGTTCCCCAACGCCCGCGCTGCGCTGCTGTTGCTGATCCCCACCTCGCTACCGATCTTTTTCCTCTCGGGCGTGACCTGGCCGCGCGAAGCGATGCCGGACTGGGTCTCGGCGCTGGGCGTGCTGTTCCCTTCAACCCACGCCAGCCGCGCCCTCCTCCTCACCGACCAGATGGGCGCGCCGTTATCGGAAGCCCTTCGGCCGCTCACAGCGTTGGTGATACTGACAATCTGTTTTTTGGTCGGGTCGGACCTTGTTTCGCGGTTTATGACGAATCCGGATGAATTGACGAGATAATCGTCAGATCGCCGAGAGCAGGTTTGTTGCCGAGCGGTTCGCTCCCTGCCGCGGGCCGGGGCGCTCACGAACGCGCCTTACTTGCTGCGATCGGCACCACGGTTGCGCCATAGGGTGGCGGCCATGCGTTCCAAGCACCGCCTCATCCTCAATGACCAGCGCCAGGTTACCAGTTGATATCAGTGCAAGTAGGCGGAAATGTGTGCACACTGAAGAACGCTCGCGGTCTCGAAACCGCTCTTAATCAGCGGGTCCTTGGTTCGAGCCCAAGTGTGTCCACCAATTTCTCCATATATTTCAACGTATTAAATGGCCCTTGGGCCAACCGGATTTCCGCTCGCAGATCGCTAGGTAGCTCTCTAGGTAGCAGCGGATCCGGCGACGGTTGATCAAGGTATTGCGACGAAAAGCTGGCTCCAGCGTGTGCTCGAGCCTGTCTTGCTCTATCAACACGTAGGGTCAGTGACCCGGATTGAGAATCGCGGCGTTTTTCCGCAGTGCTTCGACAACTGTATCGGTCACTGCCCGCACTCTCGGCATGTGGCGCATGTCCACATGCACACCTATCCAGATGTCTCGAACAAGGTCAGGTCTGTCGGGGTACAGGCGAATTAGCCCGGGCTCCCCATCGGCACGATAGCGGGCGAGCGCCGCAACCCCGGCCCCTGCAAGAGTCGCATGAACCTGCACTTCGCGGCTGTTGGAGCGAAAACCGATAAGCGCATCGGGGAAGGCATCCCGCAGCCATTTGGCCTCCGGCAAATGCGCCTGATCGTCGAGCACCGTTACGAGGCGGGCTTGCCCCTCCTCAATGGGCCGGGCCATATCCGGGGCTGAGTACAGTCCCATGGCGAGCGCGCCGACGCGTCGGGCTACCACCTCGTTCCCCTCGAAGCGAGACATGCGCAGCGCGATATCGGCCTCCCGCTTGGACAGGCTGAGCGAACGCGTGTCGGGAACCAGTTCGACAACGATGCCCGGATGCTTGGCTTGCAGGGCAACGAGCGCCGGGGTGACGATCCGCGCTGCAAGCGTGTCGACCGTGGTCAGCCTGACTAGGCCTTCGAGCGCCACGTCCTTGCCGGTGATGGTGCGTTCAGCGGCCAGGACCTCTGCTTCCACGCGTTCGGCGTTGCCCAGCACAGTCTCTCCAAGGGGAGTCAACGCATAGCCACCGGGCAGGCGCTGCAGCAACCGCGCACCCGTCCGTGACTCCATCGCAGTGAGCCGGCGCCCCATCGTCGGCTGCGTCACTCCGAGCGCACGTGCCGCAGCAGACAGTGTCCCGTGCCGGGCAATGGCGAGGAATGTGCGAAGATCGTCCCAGTCCATGCAACTTCATACGAAAACGCATGGCCGCTAGTCAATCTTCGCGAATGACATGCAGCTTCGCAAGCGCGTATCTGAGGGTCAACGAGACAATGGACGATTGACCATGACCCAGACAGCTTCGACTTCGCAAGGAATTGCCCTACTCCGCGTGACCAGCGGCGGCCTTCTCCTCACCCATGGGCTGATCAAGCTCCTGGTGTTCACGCCCGCCGGAACGGCTGGCTTCTTCGAAAGTATCGGCTTTCCGGGCATCCTGGCCTATCCGGTCATGGCTGGTGAGATCGGGCTTGGTCTTGCATTGATCCTCGGCTTCATGACGCGCTGGGCCGCACTGGCGGCGCTGCCGATCATGATCGGGGCGATCGTGCCACATGCCGGCAACGGCTTCACCTTTTCCAATACCGGCGGTGGTTGGGAATATCCGGTGTTCTGGGCCATCGCTCTGGCCGTCCAGGCGATGCTCGGAGACGGCGCCTATGCCATTGGCAACCCCCTGAAGCAGAAGGACTGAATCACATGATCCGCCCGCTGTTCCTCTCGCACGGCGCGCCGACGCTGCCCTTCGAGGATGTCGCCGCCCGCGACTTCCTCAAGGGTCTCCCGGCCGCCCTGCCGCGGCCCCGCGCGATCCTGGTGGTTTCCGCGCACTGGGAAACGCGCGTTCCCGCCGTCAATGCGGTCGAACGCAACCGGACGATCCACGACTTCGCAGGCTTTCCGGAGGCGCTCTATCAGCTGACCTATCCCGCGCCGGGTGACCCGCAGCTTGCCGACCGGATCGTCGATCTCCTCGCCGAGGCGGGACTTCCATCGGCCACGGATACCGCAAGGGGTCTCGATCACGGAGCCTGGGTGCCACTGATGCTCGCCTGGCCGGACGCCGACATCCCGGTGGTGCAACTGTCCGTGCAAAGCCAGCTCGGTCCCGGCCACCACCTGGAAGTCGGCCGAGCAATCGCGCCGCTCGCTGAGGAAGGCGTGCTGATCGTCGCCAGCGGCAGCTTCACGCACGACCTGTCGAGCTGGCGCGGCCAAGCAGGCATGGCAGAGCCCGAATGGGTTACGGAGTTTGCAGACTGGTTCGACGCGGCGCTCAAAGAGGGTCGCACCTGCGATCTGCTGGCCTATCGCCGCCTCGCCCCGCACGCGCAGCGTAACCATCCAACCGAGGAGCATCTCCTGCCCCTGTTCATTGCACTAGGAGCGGCGGGATCCGGCGCCCCCGTGCAACGGCTCCATGCCAGCAATACCTACGGCGTCCTTCGCATGGATGCCTACGCCTTCGGCGCCTCAACTATTCCGACCAATCAAAAAGGAAAGCAGTCATGACCAAGGTTCTCGTCCTCTATTATTCGACCTATTGCCATATCGAGACGATGGCGCAGGCCATCGCGGAAGGTGCGCGCGAAGCGGGCGCCACGGTCGATATCAAGCGCGTGCCCGAAACCGTTCCCGAGGAGGTGGCGCGGGCCAGCCATTTCAAACTCGACCAGGCTGCTCCCGTCGCGACCGTGGCCGAGCTTGAGAACTATGACGCCATCGTCATCGGGACAGGCACGCGCTTCGGAAGGATCTCGTCGCAGATGGCCGCCTTTCTCGATCAGGCCGGCGGGCTGTGGGCGCGCGGCGCGCTCAACGGCAAGGTCGGCGCGGCCTTCACATCAACGGCCACCCAGCATGGCGGGCAGGAAACGACACTGTTTTCGCTCATCACCAACATGCTGCATTTCGGCATGACCATCGTCGGGCTCGATTACGGCTTCGCCGGACAATCGGGCCATGACAAGGTCCGTGGCGGCGCGCCGTACGGCGCCACGACCATTGCCGGCGGCGATGGCAGCCGCCAGCCCGATGAGGATGAACTCGTCGGGGCCCGCTATCTCGGTGCGCGCGTCGCAAGAACTGCTGCCAAGCTGTTCGGCTGATCTCGAGCGGCAGGGTGCCGTCACACGATGGTGCCCTGCCCGTCAACGCACACCAAAACCGACTGCACGGCCAGGCCAATGGCACAGAGAGATAAGGGGATAGCATGTTCGAGAGCACCGTGACTTTCCTCGACTGGCTCGGGATTGTAGTTCTCTCGCTGACTGGCGCACTGGTCGCGTCACGAAAGCAGATGGATGTCGTCGGCTTCATCCTACCCTTGGGGTGAGGTCTTCACCGAATGGCTACGGCGCTGCAGCCTCTGCGGCCAGATCACCGTGAAGCGGAACTGATCGACGAACTGACAGGCGAACTCGAAGTGCTTGATGTTCTCGATGTCGGTTGCGAGGATGGCACCCTCCTGGCCAGTTTTTGCGGCAGGGGTGTAAGGGTTACGGGCGTCGATCTTGATACCGCCATTTTGGCAGCAGCCTTGCAACGTGCCGACGCTATGCGACTGCCCTTCACGAAGTCGCTCGCATCTAATGCGACGACTAATGCTGTGCGTATACGCTGCTGCGTGCGGCCCCGAAGGCAATGACGTTATACCGCTGCGCGCGAACACCCGGCACCTCCATGCCCGGCGATCCGATGGGCATTCCCGCAACTGCAAGCCCACGAACACCTTTCGGGCGGCTCGCCAGTACGCGGTTCATGTCCGCAATAGGAACGTGTCCCTCGAAGGCGATCCCGTTCACGATCGCGGTGTGGCATGACACCAGGTTTGCGGGAAGACCCACCTGCCGTTGGAACGCGGTACGGTTCGCGTCATCGACGATTCGCACATTTCTGCCGAAGGCCTGCCGAACCCGCGCAGCCCATTGTTCGCAGCACCCACACCCCGGATCGCGATGCATCAGGATGTCGCCTGCCGCTAGCGCGGGCGTCGAAAACAACGCCAGTGCCAAAACGAGCTTTCGCATGTGTGATCTCCTTATCCGCGGGTGGCCGCCTAACCGCCCCGGTGTAAACTAAGGTCCAGTCCGCATTTGCCGGTAGTCACATGGCAACGCGCGGAGGGTGGCCAACCACCCTCCGCGCACCTTGACTTACTTGTGGTCCATGCCGCTCATGTCGTGACCAGCATGCTCACCAGCCTGCTCGCCATGTTCCTTGCAGCAGGCCATCTGGCCGTGCTCGTCCTTCTTACAGCAACAGCACGGCTTTTCTGGCGTCGGTGCAGGCTCTGCTGCAAACACGGCGGTAGAAAGCGAGACCGCGAGGGCGCCCAGCAGATACTTGGATTTCATGTGTATTCTCCAGATAAGTTTGAAATGGATCGAGGAAGCACTTGGCGCGGGGGCGGTGTCGGCGGTTCAAGCGTCAACCCGGACAGGCTTTGCGGAGCCCGGACCTCAGGACTGATCCAATGCCATCCAGTGGCATTCAGATTGGTGCCGATAGCGGGTGCCGGAAAGATGCACGAATGGCAGGCCCGCGCCACGTCTGGTGTGTCATGACGATGTGAGCGGTTGCCGCTTCCCGGCATGTCGCCGCATTCCATGCTAACCGTCTGAACCGTAGCCTGTGCCGTCGCGGCACAAAGCGGGCCTGAGCCGAACACCGATGCAAGCGCAACAATGAGAGCGACGGCCGAGTTCATAGGATCAAGTCTTGCTCCGGCGCGACCGATAGGTCCAGACCAAGTCTTTGCCCGTTACCATCAGAACCAAACCCTGAGCCCGGCCACGAAACTGACTGCTTCGGGATCTTCCCCGGCAAGCCGCGCCAATCGCGCAGTCTCGCCAGTCTTTTTGCTCCATTCCACGCCAACGTAGGGCGCGAATTCCCGCCGTATCTCGTAGCGCAGGCGCGCGCCCAGTTCGAAGTCCGTGAGACCTGATCCTACCCCGATCGCCGGCATGTCCTGAGCGGAGATGTTGAACTCCGCCCGAGGCTGGAGGATCAGGCGCTGGGTAATGCGCTCATCGTAACTTCCCTCAAGGCGAGCCCGCAGATCACCCTTGTCCGAAAAAAACATCTGTCCGGTCAGGTGGAACCAGTAGGGTGCGATCCCCTCTATCCCGAGTACGGCATAGGTTCGCGAGGGATTGGGGACTATATCGTGCCGAACGCCGACATGGGCGTTCCAGAATGGCGAGATCGCGCGCGAATAGAGCGCCTGAATCTCCAGGTCCTCGACTGGTTCGCCGAAAGTGCCCTCGCCTTCCGTCTTGATCAGGAGGCGATCGATGTCGCCGCCAAACCATGCTTCGCCTGCCCAGCGATAGCCGTCCCTGCCCTTTCGGGCCTGGAATTCGGCAAGGTCGAAGAGCACCATCGATCCGTAGAACGCCCCGTTCTCTCGCCGCAGCGCCTCTCTCGCCCGCGCCATTTCGGCAGGATCGAACACAGCATCGGCGGCATGATCACTTGGCGGCGCCGGGGCGGGCGAAGTCCCGATCACCGGACCGTCCTCAGACATGCCCGCCATAGCATTCATGTCGTGGCCGGAATGATCCACGGCTTCGACCTCTGGCGCACTGGCCGTCTTTGGGTCGGCAGCGTGTCCGGCATGGGGATCGGCCGCGGCGGGCGCGGAAACTGCGGACTTTGGCTGACCATGGCCGGAATGATCTGCAGCAGGCTGCGTGGCTGCGCCTTGGGGAATTGGCGCCGGCGCATCCTTCATTGCCACGTCTGACATGGAGGACTGGGCCGCCGCGATGCCAGGCGCTGCCAGCAGGACCGCAGCACTGATGAGAAGGGTCGTCTTCATGCCGCGTCCTCCTCATGGCGCACGGTCACGACACGGAACATCCCCGACATCATATGCAGCAGCATGTGACAGTGGAATGCCCAGTCGCCGAGCTCATCGGCAGTCAGATCGAACGAGACCCTGCCGCCGGGCAGGACGTTGACCGTGTGTTTCAGCGGATGATGGCCGGGACTGCCCGTAACCAGTTCGAAGAAGTGTCCGTGCAAGTGAATCGGATGGGGCATCATGGTGTCGTTAATGAGATTGATGCGCACCCGCTCCATGTGGCGGAACGGGATTGGCTCAGTATTTTCGCTGAACTTCTCGCCGTCGAAGGACCACATGTAGCGCTCCATGTTGGCGGTCAGGTGCAGATCGATCTCGCGCGACGGCGTGCGCTTGTCTGGATTGGGCGCGAGCGCTTTGAGGTCACGATAAGTCAGCACCCGGTGATCGACCTTCTCAAGGCCGGTCGGACGTTCGCCCGTGCGGTCCATGGGCATTGGCGAAAGCGTCGCAACGCCTGGTCCCATTTTGACCTGCGGCGCGACCGCGGGATCGCGCATCTTCATCGAGCCGTGATCCATCCCGGGCATGGCGTGGCCCATGGCTGCGTGATCAGTTGCACTCGCATCGGCACCGGGTGCCGCCATATCGCCCATGCCCATGTCTTGCATGGACAGCAGCGGGCGTTCGCGGATCGCCGGGATCGGCGCGACCATGCCGAGGCGCGGGGCGAGCGTGGCGCGCACCTGACCGGAGCGGTCGATGGCTTCGGCGATGAAGCCATAGGCCTCGTCGGCTCTGGGCACGACAATCACGTCATAGGTCTCGGCGATGCCGATCTGGAACTCGTCGGTCTCGACTGGCTGCACGTTCTGCCCGTCGGCGGCAACCACGGTCATCGCAAGGCCCGGAATCCGGACATTGAAGTTGGTCATGGCGGCAGCATTGATGATGCGCAGGCGCACACGCTCTCCGGGTGCGAACAGTCCAGTCCAGTTCGCGGTACTGTCATGACCGTTGACCATGAAATGATAGGTTGCGCCGGTGACGTCCGAAATGTCGGTCGGGTCCATCCGCATCCCGGCCCACATGCGGCGTTCGGAGGCCGACTGGTCCTTGCCCGCGAGCAGGCCGGAGAGGGTCTGCTTCTGCATGTTGAAGTAGCCAGGCTGCGCCTTCAACTTGCGCAGTTGGGTATGCGGATGCATGAAGCTCCAGTCGGCGAGCATGATTACATGTTCACGGTCATAGGCGACCGGATCGGGCGCGGCGGGATCGATGATGATCGCGCCATACGTTCCCATCGCTTCCTGCATGCCGGAGTGGCTGTGATACCAATAGGTGCCAGACTGCTTGACGGGGAACTCGTACAAGAAGGTCTGGCCGACCTTGATCCCCGGAAAGCTCACCCCCGGCACGCCGTCCATCTGGAAGGGCACGAGCAGCCCATGCCAATGAATCGAGGTTTCCTCGTTCAGCGTGTTGTTCACCGCGAAGCGAACGTTCTGGCCCTCCTTTAACCGGATGACCGGGCCAGGTGTCGCACCGTTGATGCCGATGGCATGCCCCTCACGTCCGCCGACCCGGAGCGAGGCATGACCGATGGATAGTGCGATTTGCTCCCCGGAAACCACGGACATCGGGCCTGCGAGGCCAGGAGTTCCACTGCGCGCCCACGCGGGGAGCGCTGCCGAAAGCGCGAGGCCCCCGCCCCCCAAAGCAGCCGAACGAATGAGGGTACGGCGATCGAGCGCAAAAGAATGCATGAGTGGTATCCGGTAAGATTGACGGCTTCATTGTCCTCTACGCAGCCGCTTTCCCTAGCCCTCAGATCTGGTCGTCAAGCATCGCCTTTAATTTCCCCCTGGCCCGGTAGAGGCGGGTCTCGACCGTCTTCTCGCTGACACCGAGCACGTCGGCAGCTTCGGCCTGGCCGAGGCCATCGATCGTGCGGAGGACCAGGACCTCGCGCAGACGGGATGGCAAGCGGGATATGGCAGCGGTCACGCGCGCCAGCTCGGCCCGGTCCGCCGCTTGCAAATCGGCGGGAATGGCATCGTCTGAAACATCGAAAGCCATCTCGAGCGGCACTGCGCGCGTGAAGAAGGAGCGCACCTTGCGCCTTCGTCCCCAGTCCCTGCACTTGTTGAGCGCGATGTGCTTGAGCCATGCCAAAAACGGTCGCCCATGGTCGTAACGCCCAAGGGCCGAGAATGCGGCAATGAAGGTTTCCTGGGTGACGTCGAGGGCCTCGTGCGGATCGCCGACTGACGCTCGCACCAAGCGAAACACAGCGTCACGGTGGCGCGCCAGCAATTCGCGATAAGCGTCCTGCCGGCCCGCGAGCGCCAGTGCCGCGAGCTCGCCGTCGCTCCCCTCGGACAGCGGAAGGCTCACCGCACTTCTGGGGTAAGGGCTCTGGTAACCGACCTGTCGAATTTGGCCGCCTGATCAGCCCTCAGGACGGCGCGCATGGCAAAGAGATGCTCAAGCGTTTCCTTCTGCATTTCACCCATGACCTTGTGGGTGTGGTCGATGGCGGCCGTGACTTGCGGACCATAGCCGTGTTCCACTTCCATCGCGTCGGCCAGATGGGCATTGGCGGCCCGCATCTCGAGTTCGAGCGCCTTGCGTCGTGTGGCAAAACGCTGCTCGATTGCCTCGATCTTTGCTTCCTGTGCGGCATCTAGTTCGAGCTCGCTGTGCAGCAAGGCGTGGAGTTCGGTCTCGCTCTGCCTTTCCGGTGCAAACAGGACGCGGCCGGCATAAGTGCCGCCCAGCGCCGCCGCAAATGCGACAAGCGCGATCAGGATCAGCCGCGTGGTCCAATTCACGGGTGGACATCCAGCAAGGTCGAAGGTGCGAGGGGATTGTCGGGAGCAAAGGGTGAGATTGGCTGAGCCGTGGCCGGTTCGCCGCCCGCCAGTCCACCACCGGCCACGCCGACCACAAGCGCCAAGGCTGCAGCAAAACCCATCAGCCGCGACCCGGCCGCATCCTCACGGCAGCTCGCAGCCAGTCCGGCAAGCACAGCATCGTCGATAGTCGCCAGCCCCGAAGGAGCCGGAAGTGTGCCCAGGCGGCGGAGCGCCTGATCAAGGTCGGACATGGTGGGTCTCCCGAGGTCTTGTGATCCTATACGCGGCCATATTCCCAATCCCTCAGGAAAACTGAGCCCGCCCAATCTGAGGGATGCTGTTCCTGGCCGCGTATCTCAACCTGATAGACATTTCCAAGGAGATAACTGATGCGTTTGCCCAGCCTTGCCTTTGCCGTTGCGACTTTGGGGCTCATCGTGCCGCAGGTAGCCAGCGCGCATACGCAGCTCGTGTCTTCGACCCCGACAGCCAATGCCACGGTCGCAGCGCCGACAAAGGTCGAACTGCGCTTCAATGAGGCCGTGATCGGCGCAACGGCAAGGGCCGAGATCGCAATGACCGGAATGCCGGGTATGGCAAACCATGCGCCGATGCCGATCACGGGTTTCACCGCCCGGCTTGGCAATGACAGGAAATCGATGACTTTGCTGCTCCGTCGGCCGCTTGCCAGCGGGACTTACCGCGTGACCTGGAGCGCGGCCGGAGCCGACACGCATCGCATGGGCGGCAACTTCAGCTTCACCGTACGCTGAAGACATGGACAACCTGCCTGTCATCGCCATCCGGTTCGCGCTTTACGTCGACCTGATGGTGCTGGCAGGTGTGACAGCCTTCTCGCTTTACGCGCTGAAACCCGAGGAGCGAGGCACTGCCTTGCTGCCGCTGGCCAAACCTGCCCTCCTCCTTTCGCTGCTCGGACTGCTGCTGTCCGGCTCCGGCATGATCGCACTTGTCGCAGCCATGACCGGGACAAGCCTCTGGGAAGTCGATGGCTCGGCCTTCAGGGAAATCGTTACACAGAGCGCCATCGGCAGCGCCTGGGTCGTGCGCATGGTGGCAGTCGCAATTGCCCTGCTTGCCGCGCTGGCGCTTGGCCGAAGCCCACGCCTTACAAGATACTGTCTGCTTGCCTCGGCTGTGCTTGCCATCGCCACGCTGGTCTGGACTGGCCATGCCGGTGCAACCGAAGGGTGGACTGGATCGCTCCACCGGCTGAGCGACATCGTCCACATGCTGGCGGCGGCTATATGGATCGGCGGAATTGCCGCGTTCTCTTGGCTGCTTTTTCAGCCATTGGCGCACCAATCCGATGCGCAGATCAGGATCGCGCATCGGGCGCTTGAACAATTCTCGCGGGTTGGGACGCTTGCGGTCGCGTTGATCGTTCTCACGGGCATCATCAACAGCCTGAGCCTAATGGGCTTGCCGCATCCATACGCCTTGTTCGCTTCGCGCTACGGCCAACTCCTGCTTATCAAGCTCGCCCTGTTTGCTGCAATGCTGATGCTGGCGGGTGTCAACCGCTGGCGCCTGACACCCGCTCTTGGTGCAGCCAACGGCACTCCGGTCCCCGCGTTACGTGGTCTTCGGCAAAGCCTGGTTCTGGAAACGTCCACAGTGCTTACGATCCTCGCCGTGGTGGCCTGGCTGGGTACGCTGGAGCCGATCATGGCGAACGGTTGAATTACCCCTTGACCCTGACATAATGTCAAGGTTGATGAGTGTTGCGACCAGAGGAGTACGAAGTATGACCGAGTCGCATCATGATCATGCGAAATGCGCGCATTCCGGATCGAAGGCTCCAGGGACGGTGATTGACCCCGTCTGCGGAATGAGCGTCGATTCTGCGACGACCACGCATGTCGCGACCCATGACGGCGTCCATCACTACTTTTGCAGCGTTGCCTGTCTAACCAAGTTCAAGGCCGATCCATCGCGTTATATGAGCGATGCGCCGCGACCGGCAGAGCCGGTGCCAGACGGCGCGACCTGGACCTGCCCGATGCATCCGGAGGTCCAGCAGTCGGGGCCGGGAAGCTGCCCGATCTGCGGCATGGCCTTGGAACCGATGACGCCGACGCTCAACGATGGACCGTCGCCCGAATATGCCGACATGAAGCGGCGCTTTGTAATCGGCCTCATCCTCGCTTTGCCGGTGGTTGCGCTCGAAATGGGCGGGCATTTGACCGGACTGCGCCATTATCTGGATGGAAACATCGCCAACCTGATCCAGATGGTTCTGGCGACGCCGGTGGTCCTGTGGGCGGGCTGGCCATTTTTCGAACGCGGCTGGGCATCGGTGAAGAGCGGCCACCTCAACATGTTCACCCTGATTGCGATGGGAACGGGCGTTGCCTGGATCTACAGCATGGCGGCGGCGCTCGCGCCCGGTATCTTCCCGCCCGCGTTTCGCGCAATGGACGGCTCAGTCGCGGTCTATTTCGAGGCGGCGGCGGTCATTACCGTGCTGGTCTTGCTTGGCCAACTGCTTGAACTGCGTGCCCGGGAAACAACCAGCGGTGCGATCCGCGCATTGCTCGACCTTTCGCCCAAGCTCGCCCGCCGGGTTCGTCCCGATGGTAGTGACGAGGAGATCACACTCGACCAGGTTCTGGTCGGCGACACGCTACGCGTTCGCCCTGGCGAGAAGGTTCCGGTTGATGGCGTGGTACTGGAGGGCCGCGGCACGGTCGATGAATCGATGGTGACTGGCGAGTCCATGCCGGTGACCAAGGAGGCTGCGTCGAAGCTGATCGGTGGCACGATAAACCAGACCGGCGGCATTGTGATGCGCGCCGAGAAGATCGGGCGCGACACCATGCTGGCGCGCATCGTCCAGATGGTAGCAGAAGCCCAGCGCAGTCGTGCGCCCATCCAGCGGCTTGCCGACACCGTGTCGGGCTGGTTCGTGCCGGCGGTGATCGCGGTCTCAGCGATCGCGTTCGTCGTCTGGTCCCTGGTCGGCCCATCGCCGGCAATGGGCTATGGCCTGATCGCAGCGGTGGCCGTGCTGATCATCGCCTGCCCCTGTGCGCTTGGCCTCGCGACCCCGATGTCGATCATGGTGGGGGTCGGACGCGGTGCCCAGGCCGGTATACTCATCAAGAACGCCGAGGCACTCGAACGCATGGAGAAGGTCGATACGCTTGTCGTCGACAAGACCGGCACGCTCACCGAAGGCAAGCCTGCGGTGGTTGCGATCGAGACGGCCGAAGGGTTCGACAGTCAAGAGGTTCTGCGCCTTGCCGCGAGCCTCGAACGCAGCAGCGAGCATCCGCTAGCCCTGGCAATTGTCAGAGATGCAGAAGCCAAGAGGATCGCAATCAGCGAACCGGGCGACGTCGATCAGCCAGTCGGCAAGGGCATAACCGGCATCGTCGATGGACATCGGCTTGTTGCTGGAAATGCCCGCTTTCTTCAGGAACAAGGGGTCTCGACTGCCCCCCTGGCGCAACGTGCTGACGCCCTGCGCGCTGACGGGGCGACCGCAATTTTTCTTGGCATAGATGGCAAGGTTGCGGGTGCCATCGGCATTGCCGATCCGGTAAAGCAGACTACGTCTGCCGCGCTCAAGGCGCTGGCCGGAGCGGGTATCCATGTCATCATGTTGACCGGGGACAATCGCGTCACGGCTGAGGCCATCGCGCGGCGGCTCGGCATCGACGACATCGAAGCCGATGTGTTGCCAGACCAAAAGAGCGCGATCGTCAAGCGCTTGAGGGACGAAGGCAGGATCGTGGCGATGGCAGGCGACGGTGTGAACGACACCCCTGCGCTTGCCGCTGCCGATGTCGGCATCGCCATGGGCACCGGCACAGACGTTGCGATTGAAAGCGCAGGCATCACACTGCTCAAGGGCGATTTGACGGGGATAGCGCGTGCCCGGCACCTCAGCCACGCAACCATGACCAACATCCGGCAGAACCTGTTCTTTGCCTTTGCCTACAACGTCGCTGGTATCCCGGTGGCTGCGGGCGCGCTCTACCCGCTGTTCGGCATCATGCTTTCACCGATCATCGCGGCGGCGGCGATGGCGCTTTCCTCGGTCAGCGTCATCGGTAATTCGCTGCGTCTCAGGAGGATTGCGCTATGAACCTTGCCAGCAAGCGCGCGTGGCTGCTGGCCGCGGCATCGGGCGCGCTGATCGCCGCTTTCCTGCTCTATCCGGAACACCGGCAGCACTTCTTCGGGCTGATCCCTTACGCATTCCTGCTCGCCTGCCTGCTGCTGCACTTCTTCCATGGCGGCCACCACCAAGGACGCTACCCGAAGTTCGACGAACAGCGGCCATGAACATCGGACAGGCATCGAAGACCACTGGCGTGTCGGAGCGGATGATCCGGCACTATGAGCGCGTAGGGTTGATGCCGCCCACTGACCGACGCGACAATGGTTACAGGGATTATTCGCCGCAATCGATCGAGCGCCTGCGCTTCATTGCCAACGCCCGCGGCCTTGGCTTCTCGCTTGAGGAGATCGCCACTCTCCTCGGCCTATGGGACAACCGCGAGCGGACGAGCAGTGAAGTGAAGGCCGTTGCCCTGGCACATGCCGATGATCTTGGTCGCAAGGCCGCAGCACTTGAAGCCATGCGTCGCGCCTTGCTGGAACTGGCCGAAGGGTGCAGCGGCGACAGCAGACCCGATTGTCCGATCCTCGACGGGATCGCGGTCAGTTGACCAGATCCTCTGGACACCTGCACATCGATGCGGTCGCACGCGAACACATCCGGACGGAAAGATTGCTCTAAATCAGCGGGTCCTAGGTTCGAGCCCTAGTGCGTCCACCACCTCCCTCTCCCACAGTGTCGCGTTGATCCAACGGTTATTGCCCTTTTTACCGCTATGGCTGCCCATCCTTTTGGGAGCCCCACAATCATGTATCGCCCTGCTGCATCCGCATTCCTCTTGGCGCTCGCATCCGCAACGTTGCTGTCAATTCCGGCTTCCGCCCGGACTGGCGCCGATCCGAAAGGGGAAATTGCACGGGTTCTGAAGCGTCAGCTCAAAGGGGATTTTACGCCGCACAGCCCGGCGGAAATCCGCGCAGCGATCAGGCCGGTTGATATCAACCGTGACGGAATCCAGGATTGGCAGGTCGATTTCAATGCCTTCGGGTCTGCCTGGTGCGGAACCGGCGGATGCCGGTATCAGCTCTGGCTGGGCCGAAAGACTGGATCACCGCTGCGGGTTTTTGATCGTCAGGTCCGCGAACACCAAAGCGCCGAGCGCCAGGGCAGGATCGTGTTCGTGTTCGATTTCCACGGCACCCAGTGCGGCGGTTTCGGTGCTGAGGCGTGTCCCGGCGAATTCACCTGGAGCCCGAAGCGCGGGCGGATGGTGTTATTGCCGACAGCGGGCAAGCGCACCTCCACCGCCAGCCCGGTCTTGCCGTTTCAGTAACTGCGCGGCAGGCCGAGCACGTGTTCGGCGATGTAGCTCAGGATCAGATTGGTGCTGATCGGCGCCACTGTATAGAGCCGGGCTTCACGAAACTTGCGTTCGACATCGTATTCCTCGGCAAAACCGAAGCCGCCGTGGGTCTGGACGCACATATCGGCGGCGGCCCAGCTGGCCTCGCTCGCCAGCAGCTTGGCCATGTTGGCCTCCTCCCCCGGATTGCCGCCCTGATCATAGACCTGCGCGGCATGGCGGACCATCAGTTCGGCGGCGCGCATCTGGGCATAGCAGCGCGCGATCGGGAACTGAACGCCCTGGTTCTGCCCGATCGGCCGCGCGAAGACCTCGCGATCGCCGGCATAATCAGTCGCCTTGCGGATGAACCATTTGGCATCGCCAATACATTCGGCACCGATCAGGATTCGCTCGGCATTCATTCCCGAAAGCACATAGCGGAACCCCTTCCCCTCTTCTCCGATCAGGCTTGAGGCCGGGATCCGCATTTCATCGAAGAACACTTCGGTGGTTGAGTGATTCATCATCGTCCGGATCGGCTTGATCGCCATACCCTTGCCAACGACTTCGCGCATATCGACCAGGAAGATCGACAGACCATCGGTCTTCTTCGCCACCTGATCGCGCGGCGTGGTCCGCGCAAGCAGCAGCATCAGATCGGAATGCTCAGCCCGGCTGGTCCAGATCTTCTGGCCATTGACCACATAACTATCGCCATCGCGCACCGCCGTTGTCCGAAGCGAAAGCGTATCGGTGCCGCTGGTCGGTTCGGAAACGCCGAAGGCCTGCAATCGCAGCTCCCCGCTGGCGATCTTCGGCAGATACCGCGCCTTCTGTTCGGCACTGCCGTAACGCAGCAGGGTGTTCATGATATACATCTGGGCGTGCGCCGAAGCTCCGTTGCAGCCCGCCGCCTGGATCTCCTCCATGATCACGGCCGCCGCTTCAAGGCTGAGGCCGGAGCCGCCGAATTCTTCGGGAATAAGCGCGGCCAGGAACCCGGAACGGGTCAGCGCATCAACGAATTCCCCGGGATAGGCCCGCGCGGCATCCTTATGGCGCCAGTATTCGCCCGGGAAATCGGCGCACAGCGCCTGCACGGCGCGGCGAATCTCATTCATCTCATCGCTGTCATTCATGCTTCCCATCCTTAAGCGATCGGTTAAGGTGCACAAGTGCCGGTGAACCTTGAACAACGCGTTTCAAGCTGTCAGGCTGCCGGAAAGAACAGGATCGGGAGGGGTCCATATGACTGGAAGAGCCATGGCCTTGGCAGCATTGCTGCTTGGATCGACTTCGCTTGTCGGCGGATGCGATCGCGGCAAGGAGGCGCAGGACCAAACCGCAGCGGTCAGCGCAAATGCCCATCCGCAACGCGTCTATTGGGGTGACACCCATCTTCACACCAGCAATTCCCCCGATGCCTTCGGCTTTGGCACCCGGCTCGATCCGGAAGCCGCGCTGCGCTTTGCTCGCGGTGAGGAGGTCACCTCATCGACCGGGCAGAAGGCCCAGCTCAAGCGCCCGCTCGATTTTCTGGTTATCAGCGATCACTCGGACGGGTTTGCGACGGTCAAGAACCTGTATGAGGCGCCCCGCGCGCTGATTTCCGATCCACTACTGCTGCGCTGGTATGACATGCTGCATTCCGGCCCGGAAGGATCGATGCGCGCGACGGCCGAACTGATCGACGCAAAAGCAAAAAACAAACTGCCGCCGTCAATTACCAATCCCAAAGCCGCCGCCGACAGACTGCGCAAGGACTGGAACCGGCACATCGCAACGGTCGAGCGCTATAACGAGCCGGGTAAGTTCACCGCGTTTATCGGCTTTGAATATACCCTGATGGACGAAGGCCGGAACCTGCACCGCAATGTGGTGTTCCGCGATGGCGGCGACCGCGCCGCGAACGTCCTGCCGCTGATGTCGTTCGATACGACCAAGCCCGACGGGCTGTGGGATTATATGGACGCCTATGAGAAGCAGACCGGCGGTAAAACCCTGGCGATCCCGCACAATGCGAATCTCTCGAACGGCAAGATGTTTATGCTGACCGATCCCTCCGGCGGTCCGATGAGCGCAGCATACGCCCGGCGCCGGGCGGCGCACGAACCACTGGTGGAAATCACCCAGATCAAGGGAGACAGTGAAGCCCACCCGTTCATGTCGCCCAATGATGAGTTCGCCGGTTACGGCACCGCCGGGTGGGAGCTGGGCGATCTGATGATGGTCGAACGCACCACCCCGGAAATGCAGACCGGGTCCTATGTCCGCGAGGCACTGAAACGCGGATTGATGATCGAACAACGCACCGGGGAGAATCCTTATCGCTTCGGCGTGATCGGATCGACCGACAGCCATACCTCGCTGTCCACGACCGATGAGGACAACTATTTCGGGAAACATTCCGGCGTCGAACCAAACCCCAAGCGCGCAGCCGAGGCACAGAACCTGGGAACGCGCGAGGGCCGGTACGGCTGGAACTATCTCGCCAGCGGCTATGCCGCAGTCTGGGCAACCGACAATACCCGCGAAGCTTTGTTTGACGCGATGGCCCGCCGCGAAGTCTATGCCACCACCGGCACACGGATGGTGCTGCGTGTCTTTGGCGGCTGGGATTTCAAGGCAGATGACCTGAAAGGGGATTGGGTCGATCAAGGCTATGCGCGCGGCGTGCCGATGGGCGGGATACTCAAGGCCGGAAGCGGCGCGCCCAGCTTCGTGATCTCCGCGCTGAAGGACCCCCAGGGGGCCAACCTTGACCGGGCTCAGGTCGTCAAGGGCTGGGTCGATGCCGCGGGAACGGCCCACGAAAAGGTCTTCGATGTGGTCTGGTCAGACATGGACAAGCGGGTGGCCGCAGGTGGCAAGGTTCCGTCGGTTGGCGATACCGTGGACACCGCAACCGCAACCTACACCAACACGATCGGCGCACCGAGCCTGACGACGGTCTGGTCCGACCCCGAATTCGACCCCAAGGCGCGGGCGTTCTATTACGTGCGGGTGCTGGAGATCCCGACCCCGACCTGGGTCAATTTCGACATGGTCCGCTACAAGCTCAAGCTCGATCCCGCGATCCCGCTCAAGCAGCAGGAACGCGGCTACACCTCACCGATCTGGTACGAACCGGCCTAGGAGCATGACTATGCGCACAACGATCACCGCAGCTGCCCTGTTGCTCAGTTCGACCATGCTGGTTTCAGGATGCGACAAGCTATCACAGGTCGGCGGAAGCACGGCAGAGGTCAAGAACACGGCCTACCCGGAACAGGTATTCTGGGGCGACACGCACCTGCATACGGCAAATTCGGTCGATGCTTTCGGTTTCGGCAATCGGCTCGATCCAGAAGCAGCACTGCGCTTTGCCCGCGGCGAAGAGGTCACCAGCTCGGCTGGGGTCAAGGCCAAGCTGGCCCGCCCGCTCGACTTCCTGGTGATCACCGACCACTCCGAAGGGCTCGGCTCGACCAAGGCGCTTTATGACGCGCCGCGGATCGCGATCAATGACCCCACCTTGCTGCGCTGGTATGATCTGATGCACGAAGGCCCCAAGGGCTCTCTTCAGGCGACCGCCGAAATCCTCGACGCGCGAGCCCATGGCAAGATGCCGCCCGGGCTCAATGATCCCGCGAAGGCTCAGGCGCGCACGCACAAGATCTGGAACGAGGGCCTCAAGACCGTTGAAAGCTATAACGAACCGGGCAAGTTCACCGCCTTTTTCGGTTTCGAATATACCCTGATGCAGGGCGGTAACAATCTGCACCGAAACGTCATCTTCCGCGACGGCATAGACCGGGTGAACAAGGTCGATCCGCTCAGCGATGCGGGTCAGGACTGGCCGGACGCGCTGTGGGACTACATGGATGCCTATGAAAAGACCACCGGCGGCAAGGTCTTGGCGATACCGCACAATTCCAACCTTTCGAATGGCCTGATGTTCATGCTGACCGATCCGAAGGGTGGCCCGATCTCGGCCGAATATGCCCGCCGCCGCGCGGCGCATGAACCGGTGGTGGAGATCACCCAGATCAAGGGTGACAGCGAAGCGCACCCGTTCCTTTCCCCCAACGACGAGTTCGCCGGCTACGGCACGGCAGGATGGGATCAGAACAATCTGCTCAACACCCAGCCCACCAAACCCGGCGACCTGGCAGGCAGCTATGTCCGCGAAGCGCTGAAGCGCGGGATGCTGATCGAGCAGCGAACCGGCGTGAACCCATACAAGTTCGGCGTAGTCGGCTCGACAGACGCGCACACCTCTCTTTCGACCGCCGACGACAACAACTATTTCGGCAAGCATCCCGGCGTTGAACCGAGTGCAGAGCGTGCCACTGCCAGCTTTGTGCCGGGTGTTCCGGTTGAGCGGGTCGGACGGATGAACTGGCAGTCGCTTGCCAGTGGCTATGCCGGGGTCTGGGCAACCAGCAATACCCGCGAAGCGATCTTCGATGCGATGATGCGCCGCGAAGTCTATGGCACCACCGGCCCGCGGATGACCGTGCGGTTCTTCGGCGGCTGGGATTTCAAGGCCGATGATCTGAAAGGTGATTGGGTCAAGGCCGGTTACACGCGCGGGGTGCCGATGGGCGGCGACCTGAAAGCCGGCGGCAGCGGCGCCCCCAGCTTTATCGTTTCGGCTCTCAAGGACCCGATCGACGGCAATCTTGATCGCGTCCAGGTCGTCAAGGGCTGGGTCGATGCAGCAGGCAATTCGCACGAGAAGGTGTTCGACGTGGTCTGGTCCGATATGGACAAGCGGGTGGCCGTGAACGGCAAGGTCCCGGCGGTGGGTGATACGGTTGATGTCGCAACCGCGACCTATCAGAACACGATCGGCGCGCCGAGCCTGGCAACGGTCTGGACCGACCCTGAATTCGATCCGAAAGTCCGGGCATTCTATTATGTGCGCGTGCTGCAGATTCCGACGCCGACCTGGATGGATTACGACATGGTGAAGTTCAAGCTGACCCTTCCTGCCGAAATCCCTTTGAAGCAGCAGGAGCGCGCCTATACTTCGGCGATCTGGTACAATCCGGCCTGAGCTATGCCATTCAAGGACATTGTCCAGCGGCTCCTGAAAGAACCGCTGGCCCACTTTCTGATCGCGGGTGCGCTGGTTTATGCCCTGCTGTCCGGGCGCGCACCGGACCTGGGCGAACGCCGGATCGTGGTGGACGAGCGTGTTGTCAGCGCCTTGGTCGGCCGCTTTTCCGATTCTTTCCGGCGTTTGCCCAGCCAGGAGGAAACCGACGGACTGATTAGCGACTGGGTGCGCGATCAGGTTTATTACCGCGAGGCGCTCGCACTAGGCCTCGACAAGGATGACGAGGTTGTCGTGCGGCGAATGCGCCGCAAGATGGAATCACTGGCCGTTGCCGATGCGGAAAGCCGCACGCCGGACGATGCCGTCCTCCAGGCGATGATCGACAAAGACCCGGCCCGCTATGCCGACGATCCGCGCACGACGTTCGAACAGGTCTATCTGGGCGCGGACACCCCGCAGAACCGGCAGTTGGCAGAGGCCAGTCTGGGCAAATTGCGCAAGGGTGAACGGGTTGGCGCGGTGCCGGCCCCGATCCCTGCACAGCTGCGCGATGCCGGATCGTCGGACGTCGCCGCGATGTTCGGTGATGAGTTCACGATATCGCTGCGCAACATTGCCCCCGGGCAGTGGTCCGGTCCGATCGCTTCGGGCCTGGGACTGCACCTCGTTCGGGTTGAAAAGCGCACAGCACCGCAGCCACCGCGTCTGGACAAGGTCCGCCAGAGGGTCGAAAACGACTGGCGCGCCAATGCAGCAGCCAGGGCCCGCGACGAAGCCTATGACCGCATCTTGAAGGGATACGACGTGGTGATAGAGCTGCCGAAGTGAAGCGCCTGATCCTGCTCGTCCTGGCCGTGCTTTCGGCCTTGACCGCCCTGCCCGCCCACGCAGACGAGCTGCGCCCGGGCTATCTCGAATTCACCCAGGAGGACGCCGAACACTGGAAGCTGGTGTGGAAAGCGCCGGTACTGGGCGGCCTTGCCACCCGAACCCACCCTGCCTTTCCGGAATTCTGCACCCAATCCGCGCCGCAGGCCCATGTCGAAGGGATGGTACTGGTGGCGGAAAGTCGGCTGAGCTGCACCCGTGATCTGGTGGGTTCGAAAGTCGGGCTGGCCGGCATGGACGCAGCTTTTACCGATGCGCTGCTGCGGATTGCACCGCTTGGCCGGCCGGTCCAGGCCACCCGCCTGACCCAGAACCAGGCCATGATTGAGGTTGCCGCCGTGCCCGATACTTGGGACGTCGCCCGCAGCTATTTCGTGCTGGGGGTGATCCACATCCTGGAAGGCTATGATCATCTGCTGTTCGTGATCGCGCTGGTTCTGTTGATCGGCAGGCCGGGGATGGTGGTCAAGGCCGCAACCGCCTTCACCGTGGCCCATTCTATCACCCTCATCGGATCGACGCTCGGGCTGGTCGGACTGGCGCAGGCCCCGGTCGAGGCATTGATCGCGCTGTCGATCATTTTCCTTGCGGTGGAAATCGTGAAGCAGGATCCGGCGGCACCAAACCTTGCCGAGCGCGCGCCGTGGATCGTTGCCTTCCTGTTCGGACTGATCCACGGCTTCGGCTTCGCAGGCGCGCTGCGGGAAATCGGCCTGCCGGAAAGCGATGTTCCCACCGCCCTGCTGACCTTCAACCTGGGCGTCGAGGCCGGGCAGCTGCTGATCGTTGCCGCGGTGCTGGCCGTGCTTGCACTCATCCGCCGCCTGGCCCCGCGGGCGCTACGCCCCGTGGCGCTTGCCGCCACCTATGCCATCGGTATTACCGCCAGCTTCTGGTTTATTGAACGGGTGGTTGGATGACTGAACGGCGGCGCCTGCATGGTCTTGACGCGATGCGGGGGATTGCCGCCCTGCCCTTCGCGATGTCGGCGCCTCTGCTGGCCGCGCTGCCATGACATGGCTGTTGTGGCGACGCGAACACCGTGCCAAAGCGCCTTCCACGACCTGATACGGAGAGATCATCCCATGGACAGCCCCGTCCTCTATTCCCTCGACGACGATGGCATTGCCACGATCACGCTCAACCGGGCGGAGATGCGCAATCCGATCTCTGACCTCGACCTGATCGAAAGCCTGCTCGATACGCTGGCCCGGATGGAGGACGATCCCAAGGTTCGGGTCGCGATCCTGACCGGCGCGGGTCCAGCCTTTTCGGCAGGCGGCAACCTCAAGGCGATGCGCCCGGATTCGGGCGGGCTCAATGCCAGCCTCCCGGCACGCACCCGCCGCAATTACAAGAGCGGGATCCAGCGCCTCCCCCTCGCCTTCGCTGCGCTGGAAGTGCCGGTGATCGCGGCGGTAAACGGTCCGGCGATCGGCGCCGGGCTTGACCTTGCCTGTATGTGCGACCTGCGCGTCGCGGGCGAAAGCGCCAAATTTGCCGAAAGTTTCGTCAAACTGGGAATCATCCCGGGCGATGGCGGGGCTTGGCTGATCCAGCGGATCGTAGGTTTTTCAAAGGCGGCCGAACTGACCCTGACCGGCGAAACGATCGACGCGGCGGAAGCGCTGAAGATCGGTCTGGTCAATCAGGTGGTGCCCGATGCGGAGTTGATGGATGCCGCCCGCGCCATGGCCCGGAGGATCGCCTGCAACCCGTCGTTCGCGGTGCGGATGGCCAAGCGGCTGATCTGGGATGCCCAATCGATGAGCATCGGCCAGGTGCTCGAAATGTCGGCCGCGATGCAGGCCGTGGCCCACGCCACCAAGGACAATGCCGAAGCGGTCAACGCCTTCCTTGAAAAGCGCAAGCCCGTCTTCAAGGGCGATTGATCCAGCCCCAACCCTCCCCGGAATACGAAACAAAAGGATAGTCCCGTGGCCCGTTTTCTTATCGTCGAAGCCCGCTTCTACGATCACCTCAACGATATGCTTGTTTCCGGCGCCAGCGCAGCACTGAAGGCCGCCGGGCACCAGGTGGACGTGATCACCGTCCCCGGCGCGCTCGAAATTCCGGGGGCGATTGCCCTTGCCGATCAGGCCCAGTTGTATGACGGCTACGTCGGGATCGGGGTGGTGATCCGGGGTGAGACCTATCACTTCGAAATCGTCGCCGGGGAAAGCGCGCGCGGGATCATGGCGCTGACCATGGACGGATTCGCGATCGGCAACGGCATCCTGACCGTTGAGAACGAGGCACAGGCGCTGGTCCGCGCCGATCCGAAGCAAAAGGACAAAGGCGGCGAAGCAGCCAAGGCCGCGCTTGCGCTGCTCGCCGTCAAGGAGAAATTCGCATGAGCCGCCATCCCTCGCTCTCAGGCCTCAAGCTGGTGCTTGGCGGCAACGTGTTTGGTTGGACCGCCGATCAGGACACCAGCTTTGAAATTCTCGACGCCTTTTACGAGGCCGGCGGGCGCATGGTCGATACCGCCGAGTGCTATTCCTTCTGGGTTCCCGGCCACAAGGGCGGCGAAAGCGAAGCCGTGATCGGGGCCTGGATGAAGGAGCGCGGGGTGCGCCGCGATATGCGGATCGCAACCAAGACCAATGTTGATGGCAAGTCCGGCGGGCTAAAGCCCGAGGTGCTGGAACGGCAGCTGGCCCAGTCACTCGAACGGCTACAGACCGATTACATCGACCTCTACTATGCCCACCGCGACGATCCCGAAACGCCGCAGGAAGAGGTTGCAGAAGGCTTCGGCGCCCTGATCGCGGCGGGCAAGGTGCGCGAGGCTGGTGCCTCCAACTTCACCGAAGAACGCCTGCGCGGCGCTCTGGCTGCGGCCAAGGCGCGCGGGGTACCCGGCTATGGCGTGCTGCAGAACCAGTACAACCTGCTGGAACGCGCTGACTTCGATCCGGATTTCCAGAACTTCTGCGTCGCGAACGACATCGCGATGCTGCCGTTCTATGGCCTGGCTTCAGGTTACCTGACCGGGAAGTACCGCAAACCCGCCGATTTCGATCGCTATCCGCGCGGTGCCGGTCTTAAGAAATATGCCGAAAATGGCCCGGCCCTGCTGGCGATCATGGATCAGATCGCGGCCGATTGTGAAGCCACCGTCGCCCAGGTTGCCCTGGCATGGCTGCTCGATCAGCCCGGCATCGCCGCCCCGATCGCCAGTGCGACTACCGCCGACCAGCTCGACGAACTGATCGAGGCGATCGACATCGAACTGATGCCCGATCAGATCACCCGGCTGAACAAGGCGGTTTCCGCCGCCTGATTTCGGTCAGCCCAGGTCCATGAATTCCTTCAGGCCATATGGCTTGTAAGGGCCGATAATCAGCTGTTCGAACACGCCGAAGCCTTCGCCGTGCTTGTCACTGGTGACCTTGCAGGGCAGCTGAACATGGTAATTGTCCATCGATCCCGGGTTGCACTGCGTCAGGCCAAAGTCCTCACGCTCGACCGCCAGGGGGCCATGCCACAGGCCATGGCCCCATTTGGGTGAGGTGTAGCCGATACCGCGCATCTGAAACCGGCCGACGGGTTCGAGGGTGAGGGTTTCGGGTCCGTCCGGACCGTCGATCACCAGGGTGCCCTTCTCTGGCCAGCGGGTGCCCTTGACCATCGTCGATACCATTTCGCCATCGGTATCGAACAGCGCCGCCGCATCGGCGCCATCCGGCGCGATCACCGCGCGGGTGTTCCATTTGTTGCCCCTGGCATCGGCGTTGACGTGGAAGAACACCGATCGGTCTGCAAAGTTGATCGGGGTCCACTGCCAGAAGAAGCCTGGGACCACCCCGGTTCCATGTGGCTGCTCATCGCGCGCGCCGATCGGCCGCACGCCCCAGGATCGGTCGCGGGTTCCGGCGGTGCCTGGTGCGCATTCCTGGCGTACGCCGTCAACTTCGATCCATCCGGTGTAGTGCCCGTTCTGGGTCAATCGGGTGTAATCCATGAAGGTGCGCGGCCCGATCCGGTGGACGAAGCGCGGCTCCTCTATCGGAAAGGCCCTGCCGGAGAAGGTCAGATCAGCTTTCAGTCCTTCGCCATCGACAACCACGCGCAGCTTGTGCAGCGGTTCCACAATCTCGATCCGGATTGGTCCGACCTGCAGGTCAAGCCGCTCCATCCCAAGCTCCTTGCTGGCATGGAGATTGTACTGCACCCCATCGCGGATCGCCGAGAAGTGCGCATCCATCACGTTGAGGTGCGGATAGACCCCCAGCGCCACCGCGAAAAACCCGGAACCGTCAGGAGCATAGCCGTTGAAGAAATAGCGGTCGTAAAAGTTCCGGTCGGTCCCGGCATAGGCCACCGGCTCGGGCGTCTGGTGCAGCGGATAGTCGTCGCCCTTGGTCAGAACCATCGGATCAGCCTTTCAGTTTGGCAATGCTGCCGTGCTGCAGCGCCAATGCGCAGCCGCCGCGGGCCATGGAGAGGAAGTTGGCATCGCCGCGCTCCGTCCGTTCGACATAGGCGGCGCTGAATACGGCGGTGGAAATGCCGTGGATCGCGCCAAGCACATAGTCGTCCCAGATCGCGTCCGTTGTGAGTGGCACCCCGCGCGCGGTCATTTCGGCACAATAGAGATCGAGCAGTTCGCCCTCATGGGCCTGGCGCAGCGCATCGCCGATCCCGGTTCCCAGGAAATAGCCGATGTCCACCAGCGGGTTCCCCGCGGCCACGGTCTGCCAATCGAGCACGGCGATCGGCTCATCGCCGCCCTTGATATCGAACAGCATATTGTCGAGCCTGAAATCGCCGTGGACGATACCCTTCGGCCCGCCTTCGCGGCCGAACCACAGATCCCGTGCCTCGTTCAGTTCCTCGCAAATCGCCATGAATTCCAGCTCTAGGCTGTCCGCATAGCGCTCGCGGAAAATCACCTGAGCATTGCCATAGAGGCCCTTGGCCTGCTCGGACTGGCCCGGCCGGGGCTGGAGCCAGTCCAATTCCGTCAAGGCGGCATTGTTCCAACTAGGCGCGTGGATCGCGGCGGCCTGACGGATGGCCGCACGGGCATCATCAGCAGAGCAAGACGCGAGTTGATTGCCGCCTCTGGCCGGCCCCAGATCCTCGAACAGCAGAATGAAATCGACCCCGTCTTCGGCAATTTCAGCCGCCAGAACACCGGGTGCCCGCACGTCCAGATGCGGCGCCAAATCGCGGTAAAAGCCAACTTCCTTGGCATAGAGCCCAAAGGCGGCAGCGGTCCCCCGGCTCATCGCATCGGCCGCAGGAAACTTGCCGGCCAGAGTGGCGGGACCGGCGCCGGGGCGATCATAGGTCAGGTGAAACCGTACCGAATCGCCAACCTGTCCGGTACCAATCGGTTCCCAGCGGATCGCGGCGACATTACCATCGCCCAAAACCCCGACCGCGCGCAACCGATCGCTCAGCCAGGCAGGTTCAATGGCATCTGGATGCGATGGAATAGCGCCCATCGGGATCCTCTCTCTTGTTGTTTAACCGAACGATTAAACAACAAGAGAGGACCTGGCAATGGGCTTAAGCGAGGCGTCCGAAAGCCCCCGCCCCGGCATAGTGCGCGGCATCGCCCAGCTCTTCCTCGATCCGGATAAGCTGGTTGTACTTTGCAAGCCGATCCGAGCGGGCAAGCGAGCCGGTCTTGATCTGGCCGCAGTTGGTCGCGACCGCCAGATCGGCGATGGTCGAATCCTCGGTCTCACCCGAGCGGTGCGACATGACCGCGGTATAGCCATTGCGGTTGGCGATGCTGACCGCATCGAGCGTTTCCGATAGCGAGCCGATCTGGTTGACCTTGACCAGCAGCGAGTTGGCGAGACCCTTTTCGATCCCCATGGTCAGACGCTTGGGGTTGGTGACGAACAGGTCATCGCCGACCAGCTGGACCGTGCTGCCGAGCTTGTCGGTCACGGCCTTCCAGCCTTCGAAATCGTCCTCGCTCATCCCGTCTTCGATCGAGATGATCGGGTAGTCGGCGCACAGCGCGGCGAGATAATCGGCCATTTCGACCGGGCTGAGCGAGAGGCCCTCGCCGCTGATCTCGTACTTGCCGTTCTTGAAGAATTCGGTCGCGGCGCAGTCCAGCGCCAGCTTGATGTCGGTTCCGGCCTTGAAACCGGCCTTGCCGATCGATTCCATGACGAAATCTAGCGCGGCGCGGGTGCTGGACAGGTTCGGCGCGAAGCCGCCCTCATCGCCAACCGCCGTTGCCAACCCCTTCTCATGCAGGCCCTTCTTGAGGGTGTGGAACACTTCCGCGCCCCAGCGCACGGCTTCGGCCAGGGTCGGCGCGCCGACCGGCATGATCATGAATTCCTGAAAGTCGATCGGGTTATCGGCGTGTTCGCCGCCGTTGATGATATTCATCATCGGCACTGGCAGGACGTGGGCCGAAACCCCGCCGACATAGGAATAAAGCGGCAGACCGCGCGCATTGGCTGCGGCCTTGGCCACCGCCAACGAGGTGCCGAGGATTGCGTTGGCGCCGAGGCGGGCCTTGTTCTCGGTCCCGTCCAGCTCGATCATGATCGCGTCGATGTCGCGCTGATCCTCGGCGTCGAAGCCGAGCAGCGCGTCGCTGATCTCGGAATTCACGGCATCGACTGCCTTCAGCACGCCCTTGCCCAGATAGCGGGCCTTGTCGCCATCGCGCAGTTCAACCGCTTCGTGCGCGCCGGTCGATGCACCCGAAGGCACCGCAGCGCGGCCAAAGCTGCCGTCGTCCAGCAGAACATCGACTTCGACCGTGGGGTTGCCCCGGCTGTCAAGGATTTCGCGGGCGTGGATGTCAATGATCGCGGTCATGGGGGCAGCTCCTCTTGCGCTTACGCGCGCTCCTTTACCAGCCGCGCCCCCGGAGGCAAGTTGCATTGCAGCAGATTGAGCCGCATAGAGAACTTGCAACGGCGCGCAGGCGTTACCAGATAAGTCTCAGCGCCCCACCGGGCACATGAAAGGGTTCGAGCCATGGCCAAGACCACCGACAAGACCGTTAAGACCACCGCCGCAAAGAAGCCTGCCGCCACCAGAAAGCCTGCTGCCGCCAAGGCTGCGCCCAAGGCCGCTGAACCCGGCGAGGCCAAGGCCAAGTTCGCCAAGGCGATCGAGGAAGCCAAGGCCGGGGCTCAGGCCCTTGCCAGCGAAGCGCAGACCCGCGCCAAGACCTTGCAGAAGGATGCCCAGGCCAAGGCCGGCGCCTACAAGGAACAGCTGGCTGCGAAGAGCGGTGACTGGGCTGAAGAAGCCAAGGACATTGCCGGTCAGGCCAAGGAACGCGCCGGCGAACTGGCCAAGGAAGGCAAGGCCAAGACCAGCGATGCAATCGCCGGACTGGGCAAGATCGTGGCTGACAATGCCGAAACCATCGACGAAAAACTTGGCGTGAAATACGGCGACTACGCCCGCAGCGCCGCCCGCTCGATGCAGGAAACCGCCGCCAAGATCGAGGCCAAGGACCTCAATGAACTGGGTGAGGACGCCAAGGAATTCGTCCGCAAAAAGCCCGGTCTGGCACTGGGTATTGCAGCGGTTGTCGGCTTCATGGTCTCGCGCCTGTTCAAGGGCGGATCTGACGAGGCCTGATCCGAAAGGGCGCCGGGGGCATGGCCGAGGACGAACCACCGCTGGTTGAGCCCGACGCGGCCGAGCGCTCGTTGCTGTCCGATGTCCAACAGCTGGTGGAAGACGGTCGCACCCTGCTCGAAGCCGAGCTTGCTTACCAGAAGAGCCGGGCGCTGGTGGCCGGGCAGGCTGCCAAGTCGGTGGCCGGTTGGGCTGCCCTCGCCCTGGCTCTGGCGTTCTTTGCGCTAATGGCCCTGACCCTGGGTCTGGTTCTGATGCTGGCCCCGATGATCGGCCCGTTCGCGGCGACGCTGGCGGTCTTTGCGGGGATGCTCACGGCGGCGGCGCTCACCGCATGGACCGCGGCGCGGCGCTGGAAACGCGCGGCATCGCAAATTGCTGAACGGGAAGCGCAAGCGTGAACGACGCCGAAACCCGCCTGTCCGAAGATCGCGCCACCCGTCAGGCCGCGCGCGGCCTGTTCGATCTGCGGCTGGCCCAGGTCAAATCCGATCTGAGCGCGCGCCCCGTGCCCGCCCGGATCAAGGCCAAGGCGCAGGACGAAGCCGTCAAAGCGATCGACAAGGGCCTTGCCATCGCCGGTGAAAGCAAGGGGGTGATTGCCGCCACCGTCGGCGCACTGGCGCTGTGGGCCTTTCGTAAGCCCTTGCTGAAGGCCGCACAGGTCTGGTTCGGGCAAGCCGATGTTCAGGATGATACTGATACTGTTCACCCCGATCTATCCGAGGAGCAGGAAGCATGAGCGACGCCGACGAAAAGCGCGAAAGAGTCCGGGCCCGGATCGCCGCATCGCAAGGGCGGCTGACCCGCGAGAGTGACACTCTGCCTACCCTGCCCACGCGCCATGCGCCGGACGATGCCGGTCCGCCTGAGGATCTGCGCAGCCTTGCCGGGGAATACCCATGGCTGGTGGTTGCAGCAGGAGCAGGCGCGGGCCTGCTGCTGGGTGCCGTGCTGCCGAAACGTGCCGGAGCAAAGCTGGGCGGCCGCGCGCTGGGCCTGGCCGCTGCCGGAGCCGAAGTTGCCCTCGCCTTGAGCCGCAGCGCGCGCGACGCGGCCGAGGAAGGCGCACGGGACGGGCTGCACCGGCTTGATGAACGCACCGCGCCGATCCGCCGCCGCGCGGGTGAAGTTGCGGGCAGCGCCAAGCGCAGCGCCCGCTCAACCGGCGTGCGGGTCGCATCCGAGGCGATAAAGCTGGCTGCTCGCCTCAGAAAATAGCCAACCGCGACCTTGGTGGTACTTGCCATGGAAACGGGCCGCGCCTATGCGCGCAGTCTCTCCCATTCCCCAGGTGCTTCAGATGACCGAACAGAAACTTCACCTCGTATTCGGCGGCCACGTCAAGGATCCGCAGACGCTTGAGTTCACCGATCTCGACAGCATGGATTTCGTCGGAATGTTCCCCGATTATGCTAGCGCCGAAGAAGCCTGGCGCAGTGCGGCGCGGCGCACGATTGACGATGCCGAGATGAAATATGTGGTGGTGCACCTGCACCGCTTGGTTCAGCCGGACATGATCAAGCGCTGAAACGTATAAGGCCCCGGTTTCCCGGGGCCTTTTCGCATCAGATGAATTCGATCCGATCGACCACATAGAACCGGTCACCGGCCGGGACTGAGACTTCGATCTCGTCCTCCACGCGCCGTCCGATCAGGGCCTTGCCCAGCGGCGAGGCATAGCTGATCCGGCCCAGCTTGGCATCGGCCTCATAAGGACCGACGATCTGATAGCGCACCGGCTTGTCATCATCATCGAGCAGTGTGACGGTGGCGCCGAAAATGATCTTGTCACCCGAAAGCGTCGTCGGATCGACGATCTGCGCGCGGCTGACCTTGTCCTCAAGATCGGCGATCGTGGCTTCGACCTGGCCCTGACGCTCCTTGGCGGCATGGTATTCGGCGTTTTCCGAAAGATCGCCGTGGGCGCGGGCTTCCTCGATCGCGTCAACGATCTTGGGGCGCTCTTCACGCAGCGCCTTGAGCTCGGCAATAAGGCGCTCATAGCCTTCCGCCAGCATCGGCAGCTTTTCGACACTTGCCATTGTAACACTTCCTCCTCGCCGCGCTTTCTCAGCGACTAGGACCTTGTCCCGCGGCTCTTGCGGCTGCGGGTCCGTCCAGTCGCGATGTGGGGAAAGCGCGATTGTTCAGATATTATAATAATCCTGCAATGAACGCACTTCAAGATCAGTTTTTTGCATTGCAGCAATTGCCTGGGCCGCAGCGACCGAAGCGGCCGCCGTGGTGTAATAGGGCACCTTGCCATGCAGCGCCGAAGCACGGATCGACTGCGAATCCTTCAGGCTCTGCCAACCCTCGGTGGTGTTGAAGATCAGCGTCACGTCGCCATCGATGATCCGATCGACGATGTGCGGGCGCCCTTCGGCCACCTTGTTGACCGGTTCGACCGGAAGTCCGGCCTCCGCCAGATAGCGCTGGGTCCCGCCAGTCGCGATCACGGTGAAGCCCAGTTCGATAAGCTGACGGACCGCAGGCAGGATCACCGCCTTGTCGCTGTCCTTGACCGAAACGAAGGCCACTCCGCCGTCCGGCAGGCGCGTACCGGCGCCAAGCTGGCTCTTGGCAAAGGCAATCGGGAAGTTGCTGTCGATCCCCATCACCTCACCGGTCGATTTCATTTCCGGCGAAAGCACCGGATCGACCCCGGGGAACCGGGCGAAGGGGAACACCGCCTCCTTCACCGCCATATAGTCAAACTCGCGCTTGAACGGCGGGAAGGTGCTGAGCTTTTCACCGGCCATGACCCGCGCCGCAATCTTGGCCACCGGCTGCCCGATCGCCTTGGCGACGAACGGCACGGTCCGGCTGGCGCGCGGGTTGACCTCGATCAGGTAAACCTCGCCGTCTTTCACCGCGAACTGGATGTTCATCAGCCCCTTGACGCCAAGCGCCAGCGCCAGCGCCTCGGCCTGACGCTCCATCTCGGCAATGATCTCGGCGGGCAGGCTGTAGGGCGGCAGGGTGCAGGCGCTGTCGCCAGAATGGATCCCGGCTTCCTCGATATGCTGCATCACGCCCGCCACGACGACCTGTTCGCCGTCGCACAGGGCATCGACATCGCATTCCACCGCATCGCGCAGATACTGGTCGATCAGTACCGGACTATCCCCGGAAACCGAGACGGCGGTGGCGATGTAGTCATCGAGCTGGGCTTCGCTATCGACGATTTCCATCGCCCGCCCGCCCAGCACATAGCTCGGCCGCATCAGCACCGGATAACCGATCCGGCCCGCCACGGCAGCGGCCTCATCCCGGCTGCGGGCAATCCCATTAGCTGGCTGCTTCAGCCCCAGCTTGTTGACCAGCGCAGCAAAGCGCTCGCGGTCCTCGGCCAGATCGATCGCATCGGGCGAGGTGCCGAGGATCGGAATCCCGGCGTCTTCCAGAATCTGCGCCAGCTTGAGCGGGGTTTGCCCACCGAACTGGACGATCACACCCACCAGAGTCCCGTTCTGCTGCTCCGTGCGCAGGATTTCCAGCACGTCTTCGCCGGTCAGCGGTTCGAAATAAAGCCGGTCGGAGGTATCGTAGTCGGTCGAAACCGTTTCCGGGTTGCAGTTGACCATGATCGTTTCATAGCCCGCCTCATCGAGCGCGAAGCAGGCGTGGCAGCAGCAGTAATCGAACTCGATCCCCTGCCCGATCCGGTTCGGGCCGCCGCCCAGAATCACGATCTTCTGCCGGTCGCTGGGTTCCGCCTCACACTCCGGCGCGCCGAACAGCGGGGCTTCATAGGTCGAATACATATAGGGCGTGACGGCAGCGAACTCCGCCGCGCAGCTGTCGATCCGCTTGAACACCGGGTGGACGCCCAGCTTGTGGCGCAGTGCCCGCACCTCTTCCTCGGTGGTGGCCCCGGCCATCGCCCGCAGAGCATCGTGGA
This sequence comes from Pseudomonadota bacterium, assembly GCA_029550345.1. Classification (GTDB taxonomy): domain Bacteria; phylum Pseudomonadota; class Alphaproteobacteria; order Sphingomonadales; family Sphingomonadaceae; genus Novosphingobium. Next base: position 36,138 of record JAKPHK010000061.1, on the reverse strand, counting down.
GCAGCCCGGAACAGCGCGCGGCCAGCGTTTCGCCCAGTCCGCCGGCCACGCCGACCCCGCGCACCGCCAGCACCGCCAGCCGCTTGTCGGAAAAGCCCATCGCTTTCAGACGCCGCAGCCCGGCTGCGTCGGTCGGCAGGCCGTCTTCCTGAATCCGCACTTCCTCGGCGATGATTTCGGCAATGTGGCGCAGGAACCAGGGATCGAAATGGGTGATCGCCTGGACTTCCTCAACCGTGAAGCCTTCGCGGAACGCCTGAGCAATCACCAGCAGCCGGTCCGGCGTCTGCTGCGAAAGCGCGGCGGTCACCGCATCGCGGCCCGCGCCTTCCAGCGCCAGCACGCGGTTGAACCCATCAAGCCCGGTTTCCAGCCCGCGCAGCGCCTTCTGGACCGATTCCTTGAAGTTACGGCCGATCGCCATCACTTCGCCGACCGATTTCATCGCGGTGGAGAGCAGCGGCTCGGAACCCTTGAACTTTTCAAAGGCAAAGCGCGGGATCTTGGTGACCACGTAATCGATCGTCGGCTCGAAACTGGCCGGGGTCGCCCCGGTGATCTCGTTGGTGATCTCGTCCAGCGTATAGCCGACCGCCAGTTTGGCCGCGACCCGGGCGATCGGGAAGCCGGTGGCCTTCGATGCCAGCGCGGATGAACGCGAAACGCGCGGGTTCATCTCGATCACGATCAGCCGCCCGTCCTTCGGGTTGACTGCGAACTGTACGTTCGAACCACCTGTTTCGACGCCGATTTCACGCAGCACGGCAATCGAGGCCGTGCGCATGATCTGGTATTCCTTGTCGGTCAGGGTCAGCGCCGGGGCGACCGTGATCGAATCGCCGGTGTGGACCCCCATCGGATCGACGTTTTCGATCGAACAGATGATGATGGCATTGTCGTTGCGATCGCGCACGACTTCCATCTCGTACTCTTTCCAGCCGAGCAGCGATTCCTCGATCAGCACTTCGGTGGTGGGGCTGGCATCAAGGCCCGAGCGGACAATCGCCTCAAACTCGGCCTTGTTATAGGCCACCCCGCCCCCGGTGCCGCCCAGGGTAAAGCTGGGACGGATGATTGAGGGCAGCCCGGTGCGTTCCAGCACGGCAAAAGCCTCGTCAACCGTATGCGCCACGCCGCTGCGGGCCGATTCCAGCCCGATCTTGTCCATCGCCTCGCGGAAGCGCTGGCGGTCTTCGGCCTTGTCGATCGCATCGGCATCGGCGCCGATCATCTTGACCCCGAACTTCTCCAGCGTGCCATCATTGAACAGCGCCAGCGCGGTGTTGAGCGCGGTCTGCCCGCCCATCGTCGGCAGCACGGCGTCAGGCCGCTCCTTCTCGATGATCCGGGCGACGACATCGGGCGTGATCGGCTCGACATAGGTGGCGTCGGCCATGTCCGGATCGGTCATGATCGTGGCGGGGTTGGAGTTGACCAGGACCACCCGGTACCCCTCCTCCTTCAGCGCCTTGATCGCCTGGGTTCCGGAATAGTCGAACTCGCACGCCTGCCCGATGACAATCGGACCGGCGCCAATGACGAGGATCGAGGAGATGTCAGTGCGTTTGGGCATTTCTTTCCTGCTCAGAAAATCAATTCACGGTCTGTAAGCCAGACGAATCTGACATCGATTTCGCGCTTTTCCGCGTGCAATTGGACACAGTTGATAACCGGGCCATTGCTCGCATCAGCCTTGATTGTGATGGAGGCCTTCCCATCGCTCGTCGCGGGCCGATGTGTCATCGATTTCGCGCCACATTGGTAAGCAATACGGGCGCTTCGTTTGGCTCCTAACTCACGATCCGTAACCGCCCTGTCTTCGGCGGAATAAGGCATGGACGGGTTGTCCCAGACGATCAGGTAGGGCTTACTTTCGCTCTCGTCATTCTTGATCAAGAAATCCGAAAGCAGAAATATTGCGCTGCTCAGTGCGCAGCCTATTGCCATCCAGATCAGGGATGACCTCACCCCAACATCCCCACAAACCGCTCGAACAGATAAAAGCTATCCATCGGCCCCGGCGACGCCTCAGGGTGATATTGCACCCCGAACGCCCGCTTGCCCTTGATCGCGATGCCGCAGTTGGAACCATCGAACAGCGACACGTGCGTTTCCACCACATTGTCGGGCAGCGCGGTGTTATCGACCGCGAAGCCGTGGTTCATTGACGTGATCTCTACCACACCGTCGTCCAGCCGCTTGACCGGGTGGTTCGCGCCGCGGTGGCCCTGGTGCATTTTCACTGTCTTCGCGCCTGCCGCCAGCGCCAGCATCTGGTGGCCAAGGCAGATCCCGAACACCGGAATATCGCGCTCCAGCAGACCCCGGATAACCGGCACGGCATAAGCCCCGGTCGCCGCCGGATCGCCCGGCCCGTTGGACAGGAACGCGCCCGCCGGGTGCAATGCCAGCACATCGTCCAGCGAAGTATTGCCTGGAACTACAGTTACTTGCGCCCCGGCCTTCACCAGATTGCGGAAGATATTGTCCTTGGCGCCGAAATCCATCGCCACCACATGCGGCCGCAGCGTATGCGGGCTGCGGGCATAGCCCTTGCCCAGCGTCCAGGTGCCGCCTTCCCACTCTTCCCGCGCAGTCCGGCTGACCACGCGGGCGAGGTCCATGCCTTCCAGCCCCGGCCAGTCCTGCGCGCGGCGGAGCAGATCGGCGAGGTCAAACTTGCCGTCCTTGCTGTGCGCGATCACCGCATTGGGCGCGCCGGACAGCCGGATCCGGCGGGTCAGCGCGCGGGTGTCCACGCCCGAAAGTCCGATCTTGCCCTTCTTCGCCAGCCAGTCTCCGAAGGTGCCTTCGCTGCGGAAATTGCTGGGCGCGGTCACATCTTCGCGCACCACGCAGCCCAGCGCGCCATCGACGCGGCTTTCCAGGTCTTCCTCATTCACGCCGACATTGCCGATATGCGGGAAAGTGAAGGTCACAACCTGCCCGGCATAGCTGGGATCGGTCATGATCTCCTCATATCCGGTGATCGCGGTGTTGAAGCAGACTTCGCCGACATGCGCGCCTTCGGCGCCGAAACCACGGCCCCAGGCCACGTGACCATCGGCCAGCACAAGGACTCCCGTCGCGCCCGCAGGTTGCGGCGCAAACGAAGGGGCGGCGTCGGCCATTTGGGGCGCTCCGTATTCAGGGTTCCAGCAATGTCGCTAAGGCTCGGCGGCTAGACCCCTCTCCCCCATGCGTCAACCTATCAATCCGGGAATCTTTGGGCTAAGGGCCAACTTTCCCCAACTGACAAACCACTTCGAAGGAAAACGATGCTTCGCGATACCATCAAGGCCGCGCAGGTTGCCGCCATGAAGGCCGGTGACAAGCCCCGTCTAGCCGCTGTCCGCCTGATCCTGGCCAAGCTCAAGGACAAGGACATCGAACTGCGCACCGCCGCCCAGGTGCCGGACGATGATCTGCTGGTGACGGACGTGCTTCAGAAAATGGCCAAGCAGCGTCGCGAATCGATCACGCTTTACGAACAGGGCGGACGGCAGGAGCTTGCCGACGTCGAAAAGGCCGAACTTGTCGTGATCGAGGAATTCCTTCCCGCCATGATGAGCGAAGACGAGGTCAAGGCCGCGATCGCAGGTATCATCGCTGAAACGGGCGCTGCGGGCATGAAGGACATGGGCAAGGTTGTCGGCGCGCTGAAGGCGAAGCACGGCACGCAGATCGACATGGGCAAGGCCAGCGGACTGGTGAAGGCGGCACTGAGCTGAGACTGCTTTCTTCAGCCAGGTTCTGAATGGTTCGCGCGAATGCCGCGCTGACACCTCGACAACGCCCCGTCCCGAGGCGATACACGCAAAATGAGTCTCTCCTCCCAATGGCTGGATGAACTGCGCGCGAGGATCACGCTTTCCAGCGTGATCTCGCGCACCACGCGGCTGACCAAGGCGGGGCATGAGTTCAAGGCCTGCTGCCCGTTCCACAATGAGAAGAGCCCCAGCTTCACCGTCAACGACCAGAAGGGGTTCTACCACTGCTTTGGCTGCGGGGCGCATGGCGACGTGATCCGCTGGATGACCGACCAGCGCGGCCTGTCATTCATGGACGCAGTCAAGGAACTGGCCAGTGAAGCCGGGATGGAGATCCCCGCCCCCGATCCGCGCGCGGCGAAGAAGGCCGAACAGCAGGCCGGCCTGAACGAGGTGATGGAAGCGGCCCAGGCCTTTTACCGCGCCCAGCTGGAAACGCCGGGCGGCGCCAGGGCGCGGGACTATCTGGCATCGCGCCGGTTCGATCCGCACACCATGGAACGGTTTGGCTTTGGCTATGCACCCGCCGGGCGGCAGGCGCTAAAGACTGCGCTCAGCCAGTTCGAAGAGCCGATGCTGATCGAAGCCGGGATGCGGATCGCAGTTGATGGCAAGGAACCCTACGATCGCTTTCGTGACCGGCTGACCATGCCGATCCATGATATACGCGGCCGGGTTATCGGCTTTGCCGCGCGGATCCTTGATGCCGACAAGAAGGACGCGCCCAAATACCTCAATTCGCCCGATACCCCGCTGTTCGACAAAGGGCGGACGCTGTTCAACCTGCACCGTGCCGGTCCGGCCTCGCGCAACACAGGGCGGATCGTGGTGGTCGAAGGGCAGATGGACGTCATCGCGCTTGCTGCGGCCGGAATTGACGAGGCGGTTGCCCCGATGGGCACCGCGCTGACCGAGCGGCAGCTTGAAATGCTGTGGCGGCTGGTCGAAACCCCGATCCTGTGTTTCGATGGCGATGCCGCCGGGCAACGCGCGGCGATGCGGGCGATTACCCGCGCCCTGCCGATGCTGCGTCCGGCTCACAGTCTGAAAATCGTGCGGATGCCAGCGGGCATGGACCCCGACGATCTGATCAAGCGCGATGGCGTGGCCGCGCTGGAGGCGCTTCTGGCCGAGCCGAAGCCACTGCTGGACGTGTTGTGGGAGCATGAGCGCGATGCCCAGCCGCTGACCTCGCCCGAAGACAAGGCAGGTCTCAAAGCCCGGCTGATGGCCCATGTCGATACGATCGCCGACAAGGACATCCAGGCGCTGTACCGGCGCGAACTTTCAGACCGGTTTTCGGCCTTTGCTTTTCCCAAGCGGCCTGAGCGCGAGTGGCGCCCCGGCCCGCGCGCCGCGCAGGTCCAGCGCAGCGACCCGCAAATCGCCGCGCGGCTGCGCCGCAACGCCGGTTCGCGCGACGCGCTTTCGGCGGCGGTATTGGCCGGATTGCTGCGTTTTCCGCAGCAGATCGCGATCCACGGCGATGCCCTGGCCCACGCCGACCTGCCCGATCCGCGCTTTGCCGTGCTGGTCGATGCACTGGATGAAGGCGAAGCGCTTGAAACCGGACATTTGTCCACCATATTGGCGCAGCGGGGACTGGTGGCCCCGAACCCTGCGGAATATGCCTCGCTACCGTTCGCCTTTCTGGCCGCGGATGCGGAGCCCGCCTTGGCCGGTGAAAGTCTGGCCCAGGCAGTCGGCCTGCTGGTTGAGCGCCCGGCCCTTGAGGCGGCGCTGGCGGAGGCAACCGTGCGGTTCGAGCGCGACCTGTCCGAAGGGGCCTATGCGGAACAACAGCGACTGTTGAAGAGAAAACTGGAATTCGATGCGCGCTTGCGGCAAATGGCCAGCGCGCGGACCGCCGCCCTTGACGGGGTGGCTACACAAAAAACGGCGGAATGATGGACGAAGACGATATCTCGGGTGGTGAAAAGGAAGGCGGCGATGCGCCGCTGATCGACCTCAACGAAGCCTCGATCAAGAAGCTGATTGCCCGGGCCAAGCGCCGCGGGGTGATCACGGTCGATGAGCTGAACGAGGCCCTGCCCCAGGACCAGATGACCAGCGAGCAGATTGAGGACATCATGTCCGCGATCAGCGAGATGGGCGTGAACATCGTGGAAAGCGATGAGGACGCGGTCGATCCCGATGAGAAAGACGTCGATGACATCGACGAGCCGGATTCGATGGGCGCCGAAAAACCGGTCATCGAAAAGAAGAAGGAAACCGTCGATCGCACCGACGATCCGGTGCGGATGTACCTGCGCGAAATGGGCGCGGTCGAGCTGCTCAGCCGCGAGGGCGAAATCGCCATCGCCAAGCGGATCGAGGCCGGGCGCGACACGATGATCCTGGGCCTGTGCGAAAGCCCGATCACCTTCCACGCGATCATCCAGTGGTCCGAAGCGCTCAATGCGGGTGAAATGCAGCTGCGCGAGATCCTCGATCTTGACGCCATGCTGTCAAAGGAGCCTGCCCCGGAGAATCTCTCCGAAGACGGCGAAGACGAAGGTGACGGGGAAATCTCCGAAGCCACAGCCGGCCCTTCCTACAAGGAAGAGGAAGACATCGAGGAAGAGGAATCGGCTGACGATGAGGACGAGGACGGCGTTGAGCGCCGCGCCCGCCGTCCGGCCGAGGACGATGAGGAAGACAACACCCTCTCCCTCGCCCAGATGGAAGCGGCGCTGAAGCCGCAGGCACTGGAAAAGTTCGCCGAAATCACATCGCTCTTCAAGAAGTTCGAGAAGATCCAGTCCGAACGGCTTGATTTGATGGCTGGTGGCGGTGTTTTCACCCCGGCCAAGGAAAAGACCTATCAGCAGCTGCGCGAGGACCTGACCGCGCAGGTTGAAAGCGTGCAGTTCCACGCCACCAAGATCGAATACCTTGTCGATAATCTCTATGCCTTCAACCGCCGCCTGACGGCGCTGGGCGGGCAGATGCTGCGCCTGGCCGAGCGGCACAAGGTCAACCGCAAGGACTTCCTCGACAGCTATGTCGGGCACGAACTTGATGACGGCTGGCTGGCCGCCCAGGCTGGCAAGGACAAGAAGTGGGCCGCATTCGCCGATAATGAAGCCGATGCCGTGGAGCGGATCCGCGCCGAGGTTTCTGACATCGCCAGCGCTACTGGCATGGCGCTCACCGAATTCCGCCGGATCGTCAACATGGTCCAGAAGGGCGAACGCGAAGCGCGGATCGCCAAGAAGGAAATGGTCGAGGCGAACCTGCGGCTGGTGATCTCGATCGCCAAGAAATACACCAACCGCGGCTTGCAGTTCCTTGACCTGATCCAGGAAGGCAACATCGGGCTGATGAAGGCGGTCGACAAGTTCGAATACCGCCGTGGCTACAAGTTCAGCACCTATGCCACCTGGTGGATCCGGCAGGCGATCACCCGCTCTATCGCCGATCAGGCCCGCACGATCCGTATTCCGGTTCACATGATCGAGACGATCAACAAGCTGGTCCGCACCAGCCGCCAGTTCCTGCACGAGCAGGGCCGCGAGCCCACGCCTGAGGAAATGGCCGAACGGCTTTCGATGCCGCTCGAAAAGGTCCGCAAGGTGATGAAGATCGCCAAGGAGCCGATCAGTCTCGAAACCCCGATCGGGGACGAGGAAGACAGCCACCTGGGCGATTTCATCGAGGACAAGAACGCCGTGATCCCGGTCGATGCCGCGATTCAGGCCAACCTCAAGGAAACCGTCACCCGTGTGCTCGCCAGCCTCACCCCGCGTGAGGAACGCGTGCTGCGGATGCGCTTCGGGATCGGGATGAACACCGATCACACGCTGGAAGAAGTTGGCCAGCAGTTCTCGGTCACCCGCGAACGTATCCGCCAGATCGAGGCCAAGGCGCTGCGCAAGCTCAAGCACCCCAGCCGGTCGCGGAAGATGCGGAGTTTCCTGGACCAATGAGATATTTGCCAACCGCCATTGCCACGGCTGCACTGGCTCTTGCCGCCAGCCCCGCCCATGCCCAGGTTATCACCGGCCCGCAAAGCTGCGTCGGAGGCCCGGTCGATCCGGCCGCCTTCGGCCTGGCGATCGAAATCGTCCACGCGATCATCCCGCCTGAGCAGAGCGAGAAGATGATGCAGGAGATGATGGAATCGCTCCTTTCGCAGATGGAAAAATCTCTAGCGCCGGAAATCTCTGATCCCGGGCTGGAAGCAATCTTCGACCGGAAGATGAAATCCATCCCGACGCGGGTCTTGCCTGTGGTACGCAAACACATGCCGTCGATCGCCAATGCCATGGCCTGCGCCTATGTTCGGCAGTTTTCCGTCGCCGAACTCACCGAAATTAATGCGTTTTCAAAGACTCCTGCCGGAAAGCACTACTTCTCCCGGTCGGTGTCGATGATCGCCGATCCCTCGGTCGCTGCTGCCAATCAGGCCTATATGGCCGACATCAAACCGATCATGCAAAGCTTTCAGCAAGAAACCATGGATGAGGTCATCGCCTACCGGAACAGGAAAAAGGGCAAGAATTGACCTGGCAGGACAGGTCGGTCCAACCCTGGCAGCAGGGCCCCGCTTGTGGCGGATTCGCGGCGGGTACCGCCTCAACATCGTAACCCTGGCCGCAAGATTCCCGGCAGTTCATGCCGCATCGGTCGAAAATTGCGAAGGATGGCTGGCAAGCCCGGCGACTTGCGCCTATGTGCCCCTCCATGCGTATCGCCATTGCATCCGACCATGCCGCCATCGACCTGAAGGCGGCCCTGCGCGAGTATCTGATCGGCCTTGGCCACGAGGTTGCGGACCTTGGTCCGGAAACCGCCGACCGGGTCGATTATCCCGATTATGGCTACAGGCTCGCCGCAGTGGTCGCCGATGGCACCGCGCAGTTCGGCGTGGCGCTGTGCGGCAGCGGGATCGGCATCTCGATCGCGGTCAACCGCAACCCGGCTTGCCGCTGTGCGCTGGTTTCCGAACCGCTTTCTGCCGCTCTCGCACGGGAACACAATGATGCCAATTGCATCGCCATGGGCGCCCGGCTGACCGGTGAGGACATGGCCAAGGCCTGCCTTGATGCTTTCCTTTCAACCGAATTCGGCGGCGGGCGACATGGCCCGCGCGTCGACAAACTGTCCCACCCCCAGATCTGAAGGTACCGCCACCGATGACTGACGCCGTCCGCTCCGCCGGGTTCTTCACCGCACACCTCGCCGATGCCGATCCCGAAGTCTATGGCGCGATCCAGAACGAGCTGAACCGCCAGCGCCACAATATCGAGCTGATTGCTTCGGAAAACATCACCAGCCTGGCCGTGCTCGAAGCGACCGGGTCGGTCTTCACCAACAAGTATGCCGAGGGCTATCCGGGCAAACGCTATTACGGCGGCTGCGAATATGCCGATGTGGTGGAGACGCTGGCGATCGAACGCGCCAAGCAGCTGTTCGGATGCCAGTTTGCCAATGTGCAGCCCAACTCGGGCAGTCAGATGAACCAGGCGGTGTTTCTGGCGCTGCTCAGCCCCGGTGACAGCTTCATGGGGCTGGACCTCAACTGCGGCGGTCACCTGACCCATGGCAGCCCGGTGAACATGAGCGGCAAGTGGTTCAATCCGGTGCCCTATGGCGTGCGCAAGGACGATGAAACCATCGACATGGACGAGGTTGCCCGGATCGCGCGGGAGGCCAAGCCCAAGCTGATCATCTGCGGCGGCACCGCCTATTCCCGCCACTGGGATTTCAAGCGTTTCCGCGAGATTGCGGACGAAGTTGGCGCATACCTTCTGGCCGACATCTCGCACTTTTCCGGACTGGTCGCGGGCGGCGCGCACCCCTCGCCCTTCCCCCATGCCCATGTGGTCACCACCACCACGCACAAGAGCCTGCGCGGCCCGCGCTCTGGCGTAATCCTCACCAATGACGAGGATCTGGCCAAGAAGCTCAACAGCGCTGTCTTCCCCGGCCTGCAGGGTGGCCCGCTGGTCCACGTCATCGCCGCCAAGGCGGTGGCTTTCGGCGACGCGCTGAAGCCCGAATTCAAGGCCTATGCCGCACAGGTCGTCGCCAATGCCAAGGCGCTGGCCACCAGCGTGACCGATCAGGGCCTGCGGGTGGTATCGGGCGGAACTGATAACCACCTGATGCTGGTTGACCTTTCGGCCAAGGACGTGACCGGCAAGGCCGCCGAAAAGGGTCTCGATCGCGCCTGGCTGACCTGCAACAAGAACGGCGTACCCTATGATACCCGTTCGCCGTTCGTCACCTCGGGCATTCGTCTCGGCACCCCGGCGGGCACCACCCGCGGCTTCGGTGAAGAGGAGTTCCGCACGATCGGGCAACTGATCGCCGAAGTGGTCGATGGCATGGCCCGCAACGGAGACGAAGGCGATGGCCAGATCGAGCAGCGCGTTCGCGACCGGGTGGCCGAGCTGTGCACCGCCTTCCCGATCTACCCGAGCCTGTAAATCATGAGCGACGACTTCATCGAAGACGCCAAGGTCGAGCTGGGCGGGATGGCGAAGGAAGGCATGGCCCACCCCTCGACCAAGCCGGTGCTGACCGGCGCGGCTGTGGGTGCGGTGGCCGAGCTGCTGCTGCCGGTTCTCACCATTCCGGCCGGCCTTGCGATCGGCGCGGGCATTGCCTTTTACAAGCGGCTGCGCCCCTGAATGCGCTGCCCGTTCTGCGCCTTTGAAAGCAGCCAGGTAAAGGATTCGCGCCCGACCGAGGACAACACCGCGATCCGCCGCCGCCGCCAGTGTGATGGCTGCGGCGCGCGCTTCACCACCTTCGAACGGGTCCAGCTGCGCGAAATCACCGTGGTAAAAAGCGATGGCACGCGCGAAACCTTTGATCGCAGCAAGATCGACCAGTCGGTTGCCCTCGCCAGCCGCAAGCGCGGCATACCCCAGGAACGGCTCGATCAACTCGTTTCCGGCATCCAGCGCCAGATCGAAACGCTGGGTGAAAGCGAAGTGCAGGCCAAGGCGATCGGCGAAATGGTGATGGAAGGGCTGCGCGCACTTGATAGCGTGGCCTATATCCGCTTCGCCAGCGTATATCGCGACTTCACCGATGCCAAGGATTTCGAGGAATTTGCCAGCACGGTGCGCGATGCCGGCAAAAATTGATACAGCCAAACCCGTCATCGTCCTGGTTCGTCCGCAACTGGGTGAGAATATCGGCAAGGCGGCCCGCGCAATGCTCAATTTCGGGCTGGTCGAGCTCCGGCTGGTGAGCCCGCGTGACGGCTGGCCCAATCCCAGCGCCGGTCCTGCCGCAGCCGGGGCGGACGTGGTGCTGGAAAAGGCGGCGGTTCATGAAACCCTGGCCGATGCAGTGGCTGATTGCGCCAATGTCTATGCCACCACCGTGCGCAAGCGCGGCGTGACCAAGCCGGTGCTGACCCCTGAGGAGGCTGCACGTGCGGTGCACAGTGAGCCGGGACGCAGCGCCTATGTCTTCGGCCCCGAGCGTTCGGGCCTGGAAACCGACGATGTTGCCCTTGCCCGCGCGATTGTGACCGTGCCGATCAACCCGGAATTCGGATCGCTCAACCTGGCTCAGGCGGTAATCCTGCTGGCCTATGAATGGTCAAAACACGCCGCGCTTGAACAGCCCACGGTAGAAGAGCTGCTGCCTCCCGCCCCGCAGGAAGAGCTGGAAGGGATGATCGTCCAGCTCGAAAACCTGCTGCAACCGACCGGCTATTTCCGCCCCGAAAGCCGCGCCGCCGCGACCCGGCGGACCTTGCGCAATATGCTGACCAAGCCGGGCTGGAACCACCTTGAGGTACGGACCATGCGCGGGGTTCTTTCCGCGCTTGGCAAAGGCCCCCGCGATCCCGACCCAAAGGGTTGACTTTCCGCGCGTCTGCGGCCAAAGGCGCGCCTTCGCAATTGAGCGGGCACTCCGGTGAAGCTTGGCTCGCATTCCGCAACTGGCGGAATGGTGCGGTTCCGGACCAGAAGGCAGGCAAGGTTGCCGGCCATGCAAATTGAAGGACAGGACGCGCCATGTCGAAGCGCAATGCGTCGAAGTATAAAATTGACCGCCGGATGGGCGAAAACATCTGGGGTCGTCCGAAGAGCTCGGTCAACCGTCGTTCCTATGGCCCCGGCCAGCACGGTCAGCGCCGCAAGGGCAAGCTGTCGGACTTCGGGATTCAGCTGCGCGCCAAGCAGAAGCTCAAGGGCTACTACGGCGACGTCACCGAAAAGCAGTTCAAGCGCACCTATCAGGAAGCGTCGAAGATGAAGGGCGATACCGGTCAGAACCTGATCGGCCTGCTCGAACAGCGCCTGGACATGGTCGTATATCGCGCCAAGTTCGCGCCGACCATCTTCTCGGCCCGCCAGATCGTTTCGCACGGCCACATCTATGTGAACGGCGTGAAGTGCAACATCGCCAGCCGCCGCGTGCGTCCCGGCGACGTGATCAGCCTGGGCAAGAAGGCCAAGGAAATGGCCCTCATCGCCGAAGCGCAGAGCCTGCCGGAACGCGAAGTGCCCGATTACGTCGCGGCCGACGGCACCGACAAGATCACTTTCGTCCGCGTCCCCACGCTGGATGAAGTGCCCTATCCGGTGAAGATGGAACCGAACCTGGTCGTCGAATTCTATTCGCGCTGATCCGGCTCCATTCGGACCACAAAACGGGCGGCCTTCGCGGGCCGCCCTTTTTGTTTGCATGACTTAATCGCACGATTAACATGGGCGGACAGGTCTGGGAGAGCCGAATGGAATATGATGATGTCGTGCTGGGGCGCCGGTCGATCCGCGGCTATCTGGACAAGCCGGTCCCGCGCGAGCTGATCGAGGAGGTTCTGGCCCTCGCCATGCGCTCCCCCAGCTCGATGAACACCCAGCCCTGGCACTTCCACGTCATCACCGGCGCGCCGCTTGACCGGATCCGCGCCGGCAACACCGAACGCAATCTGGCGGGCGTGCCGCACAGCCGTGAATTTCGCACTGGCCATGCCTTTGAAGGCGTCCACCGCGAACGCCAGATCGGCGTCGCCAAGCAGCTGTTCGCAGCAATGGGGATCGCCCGCGACGACAAGGAGGCCCGGCTCGACTGGGTGCTGCGCGGCTTTCGCCAGTTCGATGCCCCGGTCTGCGTGATCATCAGCTATGACAAGGACCTTGCCGATAGCGACGATACCGCCTTCGATTGCGGCGCGGTTACCACGGCGCTGGTCAACGCCGCCTGGTCGCGCGGGCTTGGCTGCGTGATCAACAGCCAGGGGATCATGCAAAGCCCGGTGGTACGCGAACACGCCGGAATTCCCGCCGATCAGGTTATCATGAAGGCCATCGCGCTAGGCTGGCCGGATGACAGCTTCCCCGCCAATGCGGTTGTATCCGAGCGCAAGAGCGTGGCAGAGGCTGCGCGGTTTGTGGGGTTCGACTAGGCCAGATAGGCCCGCCTGAACCCAGCGGCGAACTCCGCAAACCTGCGCTCGGCAATCGCATCGCGCATCCCGGCCATCAGTTGCTGATAGAACGTCAGGTTGTGCTCGGTCAGCAGCATGGCGCCCAGGATCTCACCACTCTTGATCAGGTGGTGCAGATAGGCCCGGCTGTAGCTGGTGCAGGCGTCGCAAGGGCAGCGCTCGTCGAGCGGGGCGGAATCCTCGGCGTGGCGGGCGTTGCGCAGGTTGACCGGGCCGTTCCAGGTAAATCCCTGCCCGTTGCGGCCTGAACGGCTGGGCAGGACGCAGTCGAACATATCGACCCCGCGCTCGACCGCGCCGACCAGATCATCGGGCTTGCCCACTCCCATCAGATAGCGCGGGCGATCGGTCGGGAGCATATCCGGCGCGAAATCGAGCGTGGCGAACATCGCCTCCTGCCCCTCACCCACGGCCAGCCCGCCGATCGCATAGCCATCGAAGCCGATCTCGCGCAAGGCATCGGCGCTTTCGCGGCGCAGCGTCTCGTCCAGCGCGCCCTGCTGTATCCCGAACAGTGCCGCGCCGGCGGCGTGCTCTTCACCGCTATTGAACCCGGCGCGGCTGCGCGCGGCCCAGCGCATCGACATCCGCATCGATTTCTCGATCACCTCGTGCGGGGCGTCGGCACGCGGGCATTCGTCAAACGCCATGACAATATCGCTGCCGAGCAGGCGCTGGATTTCCATCGAGCGTTCGGGGGTCAGCAAATGCCGCGATCCGTCGAGGTGGCTTTTGAAAGTAACGCCCTCTTCGGTGATCTTGCGCAGGTCAGACAGGCTCATGACCTGATAACCGCCGCTGTCGGTCAGGATCGGGCGATCCCAGTTCATGAAACTGTGCAGGCCGCCAAGCCGCGCGACCCGCTCTGCACCCGGCCGTAGCATCAGATGATAGGTATTGCCGAGCAGGATATCCGCACCGGTTTTCCGGACGCTTTCGGGCTTCATCGCCTTGACCGTTGCGGCGGTGCCGACCGGCATGAAGGCCGGTGTGCGGATGTCGCCGCGCTTCATCCGGATCAGTCCGGTTCGGGCCTTGCCATCGGTGGCGGAAACGGAGAAATTGAAACGCGGCGCAGTCATCGGCTGCCCATGCCGCCCCGCGCGGCAAAAGTCGAGTATGGGAGCCCTTACCGTGAATGTCCTGCTGATTGATGGGCACCCCGATGAAGGCAGGCTGGTGAGTGCTCTGCTCGATCGGTATCAGGCCGCCCTGCCCTCCGCATGCAGGGTCAGGCGGATCGCGGTGCGCGATCTGGCGTTCGATCCCAACCTGCGGCGCGGCTATGCCGAAGCGATGCCGTGGGAGCCCGATCTGCAGACCTTCACCGCAGCGCTGGACGAGGCCGATCACGTGGCCATCGGCTTTCCGCTGTGGTGGGGCGCAGAACCGGCGCAGCTGAAAGGCCTCCTCGACCGGGTCCTGCTGCCCGGCTGGGCCTTTCGCTATCACAAGGGTGATCCGATGTGGGACCGGCTGCTGGCCGGGCGATCGGCAGACCTGTTCGTGACCATGGATACGCCGCCGTGGTACTTGCGTCTGGTCTGGGGTGATCCGGTGATGAAGCGCTGGAAGAACCAGGTCCTGGGCTTTGCCGGTTTCAGCCCGATCCGCCTGTTCCGTTTTGGCCAGACCCGCCGCGGCGGTGCGGCCAAGAATTTTGAGAAATGGGCCGGTCAATTGGAGCAGGCCGCCGCAAGCTGCACGGACCTGAAGCAGGCCGACAAGGCCGCGGCGATGGCGCTGCGCACCGATCACGCCACGGCCCAGGCCGAACGGGCAAGCTGAAGCACCGCCTATTCGAAGCGGTTGCGTTCCACCAGTCCGACAAGGGCCTCGCGTAGTTCTGCCCAGACCCGCCGATCACCCTCATCGATAACGGCGGCTGGTTCGACCACGTCGAGAAAAGCCTCGATAAAGCCGCGATACCAGTCCGGCGGAACCCCCAGCGCCACGCGGTGATGCGGCACCGAACTATCAAAGGCGATCCGCGCTTCGGCCGGCGTCTCGAACCAGGTCATCACATAGTACAGCGTATTGCCGACCATTTCCGCTTCGAGACTGGCAGGGTTACCCGGCAGATGGTGAACAAAACTGGCCTGCGCATCGGGATAGCGGCGATAGAATTCGGCCATGACCGGGGCGGTCACATCGCCAAGCACCACTGCGGCGCGTTCAAGTCCCGCCTCGATCCGCGCCTGATGATCAGCATCCATGTCCCTCTCCTCTCGCCAGCAAGGCTAACACAAAGGGCCGGAACTTGTCTTGACCGATCTCAATTGGCGTCGGGCAGCCAGTTTCCGTGGAAGCCGGGGGGAATCCGGTGCGGAATGTGAATTGCGGCGATCGGCGGCTTGGCCATGTCCGAGGCATCAAGGATCACGAGATCGGTCGTATCGTCGGCTGTGTTGATGACATAGCCCAACACCCAGCCATCACCCTCTGGCGCATCGGCGCTGCGCGGTACGAACACGAATTCACCCGGAACCCGGCCCGGCCCGAAATCGTGGGCCTGCCGCTCCCCGGTTTCGAGATCATAGCGATAGATCGGCGCCTGCCCCACAAAGGCGCTGTCCGCCCCCGGCAGCCCAAGCGACCAGGCATAGCGATAGGGCTGTCCGAAAAAGCGCTCGTCCGGCCGGTGAAATTCCTGGGGGGCCGTATCGAGCGTGATCCGCTCAACCTTTCGCGCCGCCGGATCGACCAGCCAGCGTTCCATCCCCAGCGGCTTGCCGTTGGGCCCATCCTGCCCTCCCGCGAACATCGTTTCGTGGACAGAACAATCGATCACCACCACACCATCGTCACGCTCGAAAGAGTTAGCGACGTGGAACACGTAACACGGATCAACATCGCACCAGACGATCTCTTCCGCAGTCCCGCCGCGCGGCAGCAGGCCGATCCGGGCCTTGTGATCCGGGTTCCACGAATAGGGGAACTGCTGCCCGCCGATCAGTTCCTTCATCGAGAAGGTGACCGGCAGGTCGAACACCACCACATGATTGCGGGTGATCGTGCATTCGTGGATCGAAGGGCCATCGGCAACCGGGATCGGCTCCTGCCGGACCACCTCGCCCGCTTTGGAAACCACGACGTGCCAGACCTTGTCGAGCGTCATCCCGTCATAGACGATGGCGTGCAACTCGCCAGTCAGCGGGTCCTCGTGCGGGTGCGCGCTGAACGGGACCTCAAGCGTTCCGCCGAAATCGGTATAGGCCACCGTTTCAAGGTTTCCGTCGAGCTCAGCCGGGAACGAGCCGGCCTCCACGATCGCCAGAATCTTGCCGTTGTGCTTGACGACATTGGTGTTGACCAGATCGCGTCGCCCCCGCCGCGGACCGGGCGCCGCCCGGGGGCCGCCCTTGGCCTCCAGATCGAGCGACTTGATATAGCGGTTGCGATACCACAGCGCCTTGCCGTCTTTCAGCCGCACCCCGTGGACCATGCCATCGCCGATGAACCAGTGGTACCCGCGCGGATCGGGATTGAAGGGGTTCGGCCCGTTGCGGACATAACGACCATCCAGTTCGGGCGGGATCGTTCCGGTCACTGCAAGATCGGTGATCGTCAGTTCATCATGCAGCGGCGCGTGAATGCCGGACAGGAACGGGTGGTCGCGGCTCTGATCCTTGAGGGCGCGGTTGACCTTGGCCAGGCCAGTCAGACCTTTCGTCACCACCGAGCGGATTGCGGTTTCGACACTGCTTGCCATGGAACGAATCTCCCAGTAATGTTTATGCCGTAAACATATGAGTGATGGTAACAGTGTCAACATCAAAATTGCCGACCCGCGCCTACCACCACGGCGATTTGCGCTCGGCCCTGGTCGAAGCCGGGCTGAAGGCCCTGGAAACCCAGGCGATCGGCGATCTCTCACTGCGCCAGCTCGCGCGCGAGGTGGGGGTGTCGGCCACGGCGGTCTATCGGCATTTCCCGGACAAGCAGGCGCTGCTGGGTGCGCTGGCAAAGGCCGGGATGGAACAACTCGGCAAGGCGCAGCAGGCCGCTGCGGCGATGACTACGCCTGAGGATATGTTCGCGGCAACCGGCCGCGCCTATGTCCGCTGGGCACTTGCCAACCCGGCGCTATTCAGGCTGGCCTTCGGACAGTGCCGCGATGCCGGTGAAGCGGTGTTCGGTGACAATTTGGCCGCCGCCATGCTGCGCGGCCATGCCACAGCCTTTACCGCCGATGAGGCCGATGCCCGGCGCCTGATGATACAGGCATGGTCCGTGGTCCACGGTCTTGCCATGCTGATGCTTGACGGGCAGTTGCCCCACGACGACGCACTAATCGACCGCGTAATCGATCCCGGTAAACTGTTTGCGCTGACGGGCTAGGATCAGGCTTAGTATTACGCATAGCAGCCAATAGAGGAGCGGCTTGTTACGCAATCGCAATGACTGCACCGCCATTCCGGCACCAATGTGTGGCGCCTTCGTCAAGGCGGAAACCACGTTGACGGCCGGGATTGCCTTTGACAAGACCAGCACCTTCGCGATCGCAGAGATTGCACAGACAATCCTGTCGCGTGCCGATATGCGCGAAATCCTGCAACGCCCGGTCGCTGCGGCGCGGACAATCGCCGATCACCCGCCCGCCTGGCTCCGGCAGAGGCCTGACGCATTCGGCACCGACGGCCACACCGCGACCGCCGCCCGTTGGCTTCAGGGTGCCGCCGGCTTTGACTTGAGCACGCCTGCGGGGTCCATCCTCAAGAAACGGGCCGCATTGTTGTAGAAAATGTCGCGCTTCTGGTCGTGGGTCAGGAAAGGAGCCTGGTCGATCACCTGGATTGCCCGCTCCATCGTTTCAGGCCAGACCATCTGGTCGGAACCAAACATGATCCGCTGACCGAACCCGGCATCCACCAGCGCCTTGAGGTAAGCATAGAAACTCGCCCTCGACTGCGTGTAAACGATGACACCGGTATCAACATAGACCTGCGGGTGCGCGTAAAGCAGGGCAATCGTGTCATCCAGCATCGGGAAGCCCGCGTGCATCACGTTGATCCGCAATCCGGGGTGGCGAACCAGCACATCCTCGAGCAGCAGCGGGCTGGAAAGACGCGCCCGGTAACCTGATCCGGGCAGGTAGGCGACGCCCGGAGGTCCTGGTCCGAAATGGACCGCCACCGGAATATCGTTCCTTTCAGCAGCGCTCCACAGCGGTTCAAGCGCCAGGTCGGTGACGGCAATTCCATCATACTGGAAGCCCAGTTCCCCGATGACGACCAGGTCCCCGCTCGCCTTTGCGGCGGCCAGTTCCTCAGAAAGGCCGGCCGGAAGTGGAATTTCAGGCATCAGGCTGGGGATTATGCGCTTCGGCGATGCCTGCCGCCATTTCGCGAGAATGGCCTGGCGCCCGCTTGTGACGCCGAAGACGTTATAGGCCTCCATGATCCTGAGGCTGCGCGTCATCAACTCTTCGTCGCTTACGGGGGACCAGATCGGATCCTTACACGGCGGCTGTTTGAACAGGGTCACGAAATTTTCCATCGCGGGCCGAACCGGATCCCAGGTCGGCATCGGATGGATCGGCACGCACATCGCTAGCGGCGGCGGCCCCTGATCGGCGGCCTGCATCGCATGAACGTGGACATCGATGATTGGAGGGCGCTGAACCGCAGCAGCCAATGGCGCAGCCGTGAACCCCACCAGCGCCAAAAGCGCTGGTACACAAACCGATTTACGCATGATGCCCCCACGGAAACCAAAGGTGCCGTTTTGTGCGCAGTTTGACTATCAAGGTCAACCACGAACCGCGACGATCACGGAAGCAATAGCGATCCGTCGCCATACGAATAGAAGCGATAGTTTGAAGCGATGGCATGAGCGTAGGTGGCCTGCATCCGCTCTAGCCCCATCAGGGCACTAACCAGCATGAAAAGGGTCGATTGCGGCAGGTGGAAATTGGTGATCAGGCCGTCGATCCCCCTGAAGCGATAGCCCGGCGTGATGAAGATCGCGGTGTCACCGGCAAAGGCGCGGATTGTGCCGTCTTCATCGGTTGCGCTCTCAATCAGTCGCAGCGAAGTAGTGCCGACCGCAATGACCCGCCCGCCGCGTTTCCGCACGGCGTTGAGCCGTTCGGCCACCTCAGACGAGATCGTTCCCCATTCCGCGTGCATCTGGTGATCCTGGGTATCGGCGGCCTTAACCGGCAGGAACGTGCCCGCGCCGACGTGCAGGGTCAGGGTTTCATGCCCGATCCCAGCCTCAGCCAACGCGGCCATCAGGCCCGGCGTGAAGTGCAGCGCCGCGGTTGGCGCGGCAACGGCTCCGTCGCGGGCGGCGAACATGGTCTGGTAATCGGCACGGTCGGCCTCATCGGTCGGGCGTTTGCCGGCAATGTACGGCGGCAGCGGCATTTGCCCGGCGCGTTCGAGCAGCACCTCTACCGGTTCCTCCCCTTCGAACGCCAGCGTCCACGATCCGTCATCGCCGCGCGCCTCAGCAATCGCGGTGACGCCGTTGGCAAATTCGATCCGGTCGCTGGCGCGCAGACGCTTGGCGTTGCGGACGAAAGCCTGCCAGCGCCGCAGGTCGATCCGCTTGTGCAGCGTGGCGCCGATCTTCGCTTCACCGCGGCGCCCTTCGAGCTGGGCCGGAATGACCCTGGTATCGTTGAACACCAGCACGTCCCCGGCTCGCAACTGGCCGGGCAGATCGCGCATGGTCAGATCAGCAAGGGACTCTTCACCCCTGACGACCAGCATCCGCGCCGAATCGCGGGGACGCGCCGGACGCAGCGCGATCCGCTCTGGGGGAAGCTCGAAATCGAACAGGTCAACCCGCATGACCGGGGCCTAAGTCACCAAAAATCAATTCGATTTCGAATTGCTCAGCATATCCGCCGTGATGTTCGGTGCAGGCGCGGCGGCAGGCGCAACGGCCGGGCGCGGCTTGTGGTCCGAAAGCAGCGACGCCTGAACGATCCGGGTCGGGTTGGCCGGCGGTTCACCCCGGGCGATCGCATCGACAACGTCCATCCCCGCAATCACGCGGCCGAAGTTGGTATAGCGATGATCGAGCGCGAACCGCGGATAGAACACGATGAAGAACTGGCTGTTGGCAGTGTCCGGCTGATCGGTCCGCGCCATCGAAACCGTGCCGCGCACGTGCGGCATATAGTTGAATTCGGCCTTCAGGTCCGGCAGCTTCGATCCGCCGGTTCCGGTCCCGGTCGGGTCGCCGGTCTGGGCCATGAACCCGTCGATTACGCGGTGAAAGATGATGCCGTCATAGAAACCCTGCTGGGTCAGGGTCTTGATCCGCTCAACATGACCCGGCGCCCATTCGGGCATCAGCCGGATCATCACCCGCCCGCCATTGGAAAGGTCGAGCACCAGGATGTTTTCGGGCTGAAAATCGGGATCGGGATTGACCACCGCGCTCATCTGGACCGGAGCAGGTGCCACCGGCTCCTTCTTCTTGGCCAGGCCTGGGGCGGAAACCAGCGACAGACCGATGGCAAGGGCAATGAAGGGACGGCGGTTCATGGGTGGCAGGTCTCGCAATAAGGCAGTTCTTGGGCGGCGGAATAGCGCCGCGTGGCTGTCATGGCAATGAACGAACTTTGTGCCGTCCCCGGCAATCACCGTGCGGGAATGCGGCCAACGACATCGTCGCGCACCGCCGGGCTGACGAATTTCGAAATGTCGCCGCCATAGAGCGCGATTTCCTTGACCAGACGCGAAGCGATCGGCTGCAGGGCCACGTCGGCCATCAGGAACACCGTCTCAACCTCGTGGTTGAGCTGGCGGTTCATACCGGTCAGCTGGTATTCGTATTCGAAGTCAGTCACCCCGCGAATGCCGCGGATCACCACCGCCGCGCCCATCGCATCGGCGAAGTCCATCAGCAGTGAATTGAACCCGACCACTCGGATCTTGCCGTTTCCGATCGCGGCGACTTCACGCTCGACCATGGCGATCCGTTCGTCATCGTTGAACATCGGGGACTTGGCGATATTGGTGGTGACGCCGATGATCAGTTCATCGACCAGTTTCGCCCCACGCTCGATAATATCCATGTGGCCAAGCGTGATCGGATCGAACGTGCCCGGATAAACCCCGATGCGGTGGGTCATTTAGTGGTCCCTCTCCACGATATAACGCGCCACCGCGCGCAGCAGATCAGCTTCTTGCCCGTATGAGCCGAGAAGCGCAATCGCCTGATCGGTTAGCATCCGGGCCTGATCGCGGGCCCGGTCCTCGCCCAGCAGGGCCACAAAGGTCTGCTTGCCGGCCTCTGCATCCTTGCGCAGCGCCTTGCCCGCCTTGCCTTCATCCCCGGCGTGATCGAGCAGATCATCGGCAATCTGGAACGCAAGGCCAATGTCGCGGGCATAGCCCTTCAAGTGAACCCGTCCTTCGGCTGGCTGCTTTCCCAGCACGGCACCCATTTCAACGGCAGCAGACAGCAAGGCACCGGTCTTGAGCATCTGCATCCGGGTGATCGCCGGAAGATCGAGCGCCTGCCCCTCCCCTTCGATATCCATCACCTGCCCGCCGACCATGCCGTGCGCGCCCGCAGCAGCCGCGAGAACCTGCACCAGTTCCGCCCGGACGAACGGATCGCCGCTGGTCGCCGGATCGCTTAGCACCTCAAACGCAAAGGCTTGCAGCGCATCCCCGGCCAGCACCGCCATCGCCTCACCAAAGGCCTTGTGAGTGCTGGGCTTGCCATGGCGCAGGGCATCATCATCCATGCACGGCAGATCGTCATGGACCAGCGAATAGGCATGGACCGCCTCGATCGCGACCGCCGCGCGCAGTGCCTGCGCACGGTCCACCCCGTGCATCGCCGCCGTTGCGGTCAGCAAAAGCGGGCGCAGACGCTTGCCCCCACCAATCGCGGCATGACGCATCGCCTCGGCCAGAGTGCCTTGCACGGGAAGCAAGGCATCGAACATCGAATCGATCTCTCGGGCGATCTGCTCCAATGCGCCTGCCAGCAGCGGATCGCGCAGAGCGGTAACGCTCACTGGCCGTCAGTCCGCATCGAAGGGCTGGGTCGCGGCGGCCTTGCCATCCGCACCGGCAACGATCTTTTCAATCCGCTGCTGAGCCGCATCAAGCCGGGCCTGGCAATGCGCGCGCAGTTTCTCTCCGCGCTCGTAAAGGTCCATCGTGGCATCAAGCGGCACTTCCCCGCTTTCGAGCTTGCGGACGATATCTTCCAGCGCGCGCAGCGCTTCTTCAAACGACAGTCCGGCAATGTCGGGATCGATCTCGCTCATGCCCCAGACCATTGACCGCGCGCACCGCAGCGGTCAAGTTAGGATGGTAGCGGCGTACCGCGCCTGTAGGAGTTTTTTCAACGATGGGTGATTTTTTCAAGCACTGGGCCGCGGCAAGCGCGGCGGCCGGGGGCATTTTCCTGGTGATCGACATGATCTGGCTGCGCTTTGCCGTGCCGATGTATTACCGCCCGGTGTTGGGTGACGCGCTGGCGGCCAAGTTCCGTGCCACGCCCGCTGTGATCTTTTACGTTCTCTATTTTGCGGCGATGGGGTTGTTCGCGGTGCTGCCTGGGTTCTTCTCGCAAGGGATGCCGGGCACGCCGCTGGCCGGGGTTCCGCTGGCGGTGCTGTTCGGCGCCGCGATCGGGCTGGTCGGCTATGGCACCTACAACCTCACCAACCTCGCCACGCTGAAGGTCTGGACCGGGCAGCTGGCTCTGCTCGACATGGCCTGGGGCGTGGTTGCCAGCGCGCTGGCCACCGGCAGCGCCGTGCTGATTCTGCTCAAGCTCTGGACCTGAACCGATGTTTATCGGCCACTGGGCGCCCGCTCTGGCAATTGCCGCCCGGCCCAAAGCGCCGGGAATCGGGACGCTGTTCGTGGCCGCCCAGCTCGTCGATTGGGCCTTCTTCGGATTGCTGCTGACGGGGGTGGAGCAAATGCGCGTCACCCCCGGCATCAGCGTGATGAATCCGATGGACCTCTATCATATGCCCTATACCCACAGCCTGCTGGGATCGGCGGTATTTGCCGCGGGTTTCGCCGGTCTGATCTGGGCCGTGAGCAAGGACCGCCTTGCCGCCGTTCTGGCCGGGACCGCTGTCCTCTCGCACTGGTTTCTCGATCTGCTCGTTCATGTGCCCGACCTGACTCTGACCGGCAGCCCGCCAAAGCTGGGCCTGGGGCTGTGGAACCACCCGGCAATTGAAATGCCGCTGGAGCTTGGGATCACGTTCGGGGCCTTGTGGCTCTATGCCCGTGCCCGCAAACCTTCGGCAGTGCGGCTTTCGGTACTGGCTACGGCCCTGCTGCTGCTCCAGGCTGTGAACTGGTTCGGCCCGGTTGAGCCCACGGTAACGGCAGGAACCAGCTACCTCGCCTTTTTTGCCTACGGCCTTGTTACGTTGGTGGCCTGGTGGATGGGGAAAAGCGCGGCCAAAACGGCCTGAACAGGCTAGCATCCGTGCGCCCACGCGGCTAAGGGCCGCGCATGGCTGAGATCACTCCCGAAGTTGTCGCCGCCCACGGGCTGTCCGAAGCAGAATACGCCCGCGTCCTGCACGCGCTGGGCCGCGAACCCAACATGGTCGAGCTGGGTATATTCTCGGTCATGTGGTCAGAGCATTGCTCCTACAAGTCGAGCCGCCTGCACCTCAAGAAACTCCCGACCGAGGCCCCGTGGGTGATCTGCGGACCGGGTGAGAACGCCGGGGTGATCGACATCGGTGATGGCCAGGCCGCGATCTTCAAGATGGAAAGCCACAACCACCCCAGCTACATCGAACCCTATCAGGGCGCGGCGACTGGCGTGGGCGGGATTCTGCGCGATGTCTTCACCATGGGGGCGCGCCCGGTCGCCAATATGAACGCGCTGCGTTTTGGCCGGCCTGATCATCCCAAGATGAAAAGCCTGGTCAAGGGTGTGGTTGCGGGCATCGGCGGCTATGGCAACTGCGTCGGCGTGCCAACCGTGGGCGGCGAAACCAACTTCCATGCCGCCTATGACGGCAACATCCTGGTCAACGCGATGACCGTGGGCGTCGCTGATACCGACAAGATCTTTTACTGCGCGGCTACGGGCCTGGGCAATCCGATCGTCTATGTAGGCTCGAAGACCGGGCGTGACGGCATCCACGGCGCAACCATGGCCAGCGCCGACTTTGGCGAGGATTCGGAAGAAAAACGCCCGACCGTGCAGGTCGGCGATCCCTTCACCGAAAAGCTGCTGATCGAGGCCTGCCTTGAACTGATGGCGACCGATGCGATCGTTGCGATTCAGGACATGGGCGCGGCCGGCCTCACCTCCAGCTCGGTCGAAATGGCCAGCAAGGGCGGCGCGGGGATCCGCCTGAACATGAACCAGGTGCCGTGCCGTGAAGAAGGCATGACGCCATACGAAATGATGCTGAGCGAAAGCCAGGAGCGAATGCTCATGGTCCTCAAGCCCGGCAAGGAACCGATGGCCGAGGCGATCTTCCGCAAGTGGGAGCTTGATTTCGCGGTGATCGGCGAAGTGACAGACACCGGCCACATGGTGCTGGAATGGAACGGCGAAGTCGTTTGCGACATTCCGCTGGGACCACTGGCCGACGATGCGCCACTTTATGACCGCCCACACCTCAGCCTTGAAGAGTACAAAGCGTGGGCCAAGGTCAATCCGCTCGGTGATGCACCGGTCAGTGTCGATCCCGCTGCCGATCTGATCAAGCTGATGGGCAGCCCCGATCTCGCCAACCGGCGCTGGATCTGGGAACAGTATGACAGCCAGGTTGGTGCCGACACGCTGCAGAAAAGCGGCGGTGATGCGGCGGTAGTCCGGGTTCACGGCACCAGAAAGGCGCTGGCGATCAGCACCGACTGCACCCCGCGCTATTGCTATGCCGATCCGTTCGAAGGCGGCAAGCAAGCAGTGGCCGAAACCTATCGCAATATCTCAGCTGTTGGTGCCAAGCCTTTGGCGATCACCAATTGTCTGAACTTCGCCAATCCTCAGCGGCCGGAGATCATGGCCCAGATCGTCGAGGCGCTGCGCGGCATGGGTGATGCCTGCCGGGCGCTCGACTATCCGATCGTTTCGGGCAACGTCAGCCTCTATAACGAAAGCAAGGCCACTGGCGGCGGCTCGGCGATCTTGCCCACTCCCGCAATCGGCGGCGTCGGCCTGATGCAGGACTATGACCGCTCGGCCACGATTGCCTTCAAGGACGGCGCGCAGAAGATCATCCTGATTGGTGCCGATCCGAAGTGCTCACCGGAACTTGGCCAATCACTTTGGCTGCGCGAGATTCACGGCCGTGAGGACGGGATGCCGCCCAAGGTCGATCTGGCAGCGGAACGCAAGCACGGTGAATTCGTACGCCACCTGATCGAAGACGGCTATGTCACTGCCGCGCATGACGTTTCCGATGGCGGGATTCTGGTCGCGGTTGCGGAAATGGCGCTGGCCAGCGACATCGGCGCGCGGCTTGAGGTTTCGACCTTCGAAAATCTGGTGGACAAGGAAAAGACCCGCCACGCCTGGTCGCTGTTTGCTGAAAATCAGGCGCGTTACCTGGTCACCGAGCCGTTCGATCAGCACTTCGTCGAGAAGTATGCCAAGGAAAACGGCATCGGCTGCTGTTTTATCGGCTGGACTGGCGGCGATACGATCGCGATCTGCCGCGGCGAAGATGCGATCTACCCCGAAGTGCCCCTCGCCGACCTGCGCGAAGCCAACGACGCGTTCTTCCGGGACTGGATGGAAGGCTGATGGCCTCCGGATACTCCGGAACGCCGCTAGCCAAGAAGCTGTCGCTGCGCGATGGTCAGCGCGTCTGGTTCGATGCCATGCCCGAGGATGCGTTCGATGAAATCGCCGAATACGCCCTGGAACTGACCTTCGTCGCCGATCCGGCCGAAGGGATCGACGCCGCCCATGTGTTTGTGACTGAACGGAGCCTTCTGGACCAGCATTTGCGCAGCCTGCGCGGCCAGATCGCGCCCGACGGCCAGGTCTGGGTAAGCTGGCCCAAGAAGGCCTCGAAAGTGCCAACCGACGTTACCGAAGACACCATTCGCGAGGTCGCGCTGCCGCTCGGCTTCGTCGATACCAAGGTCTGCGCGGTCAATGATGTCTGGTCCGGCCTGAAGCTGGTTATTCGCAAAGAGCTGCGGCAGGGCTGATCAGGCAGCCTTGGCCTCAGGCGCGATCAGATCATAGGGATCGATCCCCATGCCGCGCCACACCTGATGCGCCGCGGCATAGCGCCCGGCGGGAGTGATATTGAGCCGCGCGCGGACCTCTTCAATCGGCAGCGGCAGCAATTCAGAGATCGGCATCTCGACCAGTCGCGGGCAAGCCTTGCCCATCCGCTGCGCCTCGCGCACCGCGCCGAAAACCGGGGCGCCGCTCTTGACCTGCTTCTTGATTTCCAGCGCACCGGCATAGCCCAGAAACAGGTGCGCCAGGGCCGGCTGCTGACTGTAGGTGAAAGCCAGAACGCACTGTTCACCCAGCGCATCGCGGCCAAATCCGGTCAGCACGTGCAGCAGATCGTGCGTGTCACGCAGGCGGTTGAAGTACCACGTCACCTGATCGTCGAAATAGTGCTCCGCCGGGCGATACTTGTCGAGCTCATCGACCAGCCCCTGCGCCGACAGCCCTTCGCGGTCCATGAATTCGCAGTAGTGCCAGGCCAGGCTGCCCTGCGGCATCGCGCGCAGTTTCGACCGGTCGTCAAGCAGGCTCACCAGCGACGGTTCAGCCTTGCGGATCGCCTGCCCACGCTCGCTTTGCAGAAAGGCCAGCGCCGCATCATAGATCCCGCGCCAGGGCAAAGCCTCAAAGATCGGATAGACCTCCGCCGTGTTTTCCTTGTCCTTGATCAGGTTCTTGAAATGACGCCACGCCTTGGGAAAGTTATAGCGCATTTCCGGGCGGCCAGGCAGCATCAACGGCAGATCATCTGCCGGTGCGGGCGAAATGGTGGTCTGCATATTCATGGCAAGAGTGATATTGCGAGTTACTTACAGAATTGTCAATAGCCGTCAGGCAGCAACCCAATCCCCCTCGGCGATACCCAGCAGTCGTAGGACATCGCGCAGGTCCCCCCGGTCGATCGCGCCGTTGGCGGCCTGCCGCGCCTTTTGTTTGGCGTGATAGGCCATGCCGTAGCTGGCCGCGACCAGCATCGGGATGTCATTGGCACCATCGCCCGTCGCCAGGCTGGCCGCCCCGTCCCGCGCCGCAACCGCGCCGCGCAGCACCGCTTCCTTGACCGAACTATCGACGATATCGCCGACCAGCCCCCCGGTCAGCTTGCCATGCGCAACACCAAGGCGATTGCCGACAACCCGTTCAAACCCGAGCCGTTCTGCAACCGGATCGGCGAACTGATGGAACCCGCCGGTCACCAGAACGGTATCGCAGCCATGGGCCTTCAGCGTCGCCACCAGGGTGGAGGCACCGGGCATATCGCGGATCCGCTCATCCAGGCATTGCTGGATCGCGTCTTCCCCCAGCCCGCCGAGCAGCCGCACCCGCTCGGTCAGGGCCTCGGCAAAATCGAGCTCGCCCTGCATGGCCCGTTCGGTAATCGCGGCGATCTGGTTCTTGATCCCGGCAAAGTCGGCCAGTTCGTCGATGCATTCCTGCCCGATCATGGTCGAATCCATATCGGACACGAACACCCCCGGCACTTGCGGGATATGATCGACAATCAGACTGTCAGCCCCGGCAAAATGACGATCGACCACCGCGCGCAAGGCCGCAGGATCGCCCTGCTCTGTCATGATCTGCAGCACGGTTTCAAGCCCCGGCAGGGGATCGGCCCCCAGCACTTTGGCGCCCTGCGCCTCAAGCGCATGAACCGCTGCATCAACATGGTCTGACAAGACCGCCGGTTCTGCTATTACCCGGGCAATGAGCACTGAAAGTTCCCCTGAATCGGCCAAACCGCCGCTGGCGCTCATCGCAGGGCCGACCGCCAGCGGCAAGAGCGATTGCGCGGTAAGGCTGGCGCTGGCCCTCAAACAGGCGGGACAGGACGCGGTGGTGATCAATGCCGATAGCGCGCAGGTCTATGCCGATCTGGCGGTGCTGTCTGCCCGGCCGAACGTGGAAGAAATGCAGGGCATTGCCCACCGCCTGTTCGGTGAATGGGACGGCGCAGAGGCTTGTTCGGCAGCGGATTGGGCCGCCCGCGCCCGCACGGTCATCGCCGAAACCCATGCCCAGGGCGCGGTGCCGATCCTGGTCGGCGGAACCGGGCTCTATCTGCGCACCTTGCTTGATGGGATTGCCCCGGTCCCATCGATCGAGCCGTCCGTGCGAGAGGCGGTTCGCGCCATGCCAATCGATCAGGCCTATGCCGCCCTGCTGCATGAGGATCCGCAGCGGGCAGCCGCCTTGTCGGCATCCGATACCACCCGCGTTCTGCGCTCGCTTGAGGTGATCCGATCGACCGGCCGCCCCCTTGCCGATTGGCAGCAGGATCGGATCGGCGGGATCGCGGGCCAGGTCGCCCTTCATGCCCGTGTATTGCTGCCGCCGCGCGATTGGCTGTATGAACGCTGCGACCGCCGCTTTGCCCTGATGCTGGAGCATGGCGCCCTTGATGAGGTCGAACGGCTGCTCGCCCGCAGGCTTGAACCCGCCCTGCCCGTGATGCGCGCGATCGGGGTGCCCGAACTGTCTGCCCTGATCGGCGGGGAATGCAGCCGCGAGCAGGCGATCAGCCGCGGTGCGCAGGCCACCCGGAACTACGCCAAGCGGCAATATACCTGGTTCCGCAACCAGCCACCGACCGATTGGCAGCGAACAGAGTCATTTGATTACGATGAGGGCATCATGTTTGCATCATTATTACGCGATTATGGGTTGACGTGATATTTCCTATCCTCTAGGGGCTGTCGCGAGAAATGCGCTTGCGCATTGGCCCCGAGTTGGAGAGGAGACCCGGCACAGCCCCCTGTGCCGGGTCGGTTCTTTCCGGGCAGCGCAGGTGCAAAACGAAAGGTGAAGTGACGTGAGCGAGGAGCGCAGCGGCGCCAGTATCCTGGTTGAAAGCCTGGTACGTCAGGGCGTCGAATTCGTCTTCGGCTACCCCGGCGGCGCGGTTCTGCCGATCTATGACGCGCTGTTTGGCGATGCCCGGATCCGGCACATCCTGGTCCGGCATGAAGCTGGCGCGGCCCATGCAGCAGAGGGATATGCCCGCTCCACCGGCAAACCCGGCGTGGTGCTGGTTACCTCGGGCCCGGGCGCGACCAATGCCGTTACCGGTATCGCCGATGCCTTCATGGATTCGATCCCGCTGGTGGTGATCACCGGACAGGTGCCGACCGCGCTGATCGGATCGGACGCTTTTCAGGAAGCCGATACGATCGGCATCACCCGCCACTGCACCAAGCACAACTATCTGGTGAAGGACCCGTCCGAACTCGCCGCGATCGTTGATGAAGCCTTCCAGATCGCCACCACCGGCCGCCCCGGCCCGGTTGTGATCGACATCCCCAAGGACGTCCAGATCGCCTCGACCCAGTGGCAGGATGGCGCACCGCAGCGGCAGATCCGCTATAACCCGCCCAGCAAGGGCAGCGACCGCGACATCGCGCGGGCGATCGAGCTGCTCGCCAATGCCAAGGCGCCGATCCTTTATACCGGCGGCGGCGTTATCAACTCTGGCCCGCGCGCCGCAGAGCTGCTGCGCCTCCTGCAGGAACTGACCGGCGCCCCCGTCACCTCCACGTTGATGGGCCTGGGCGCCTTCCCCGCTGACCACCCCGACTGGCTGGGGATGCTGGGGATGCACGGCACCTACGAAGCGAACATGGCGATGAACCGCGCCGATCTGATGCTGTGCATCGGCGCGCGTTTTGATGACCGCGTCACCGGCCGGCTTGATGCCTTTGCCCCACATTCAACCAAGATCCACATCGATATCGACCGCGCCTCGATCAACAAGACGGTCCCGGTCGATCTGCCGATCCTGGGCGATTGCGCCGAAGTCTTGCAGCAACTCGTCGATGCCTGGGGCACCCGCAAGGCTCAGGACCTGACCGAGTGGAAGGCCCGGATCGACGGCTGGCGCGCGCGCAAAAGCCTGGCCTATCCGGTCAACAAGCACGCAATCATGCCGCAACTGGCGATCGAGCGCTTGTTTGAGCTGACCAAGGACCGCAACCCGATCATCGCCACCGAAGTTGGCCAGCACCAGATGTGGGCGGCTCAGTATTTTCCGCAGTTCAGCCCGAACAAATGGCTGACCTCGGGCGGGCTTGGCACCATGGGCTATGGCCTGCCCGCTGCAATCGGGGCGCAGCTTGGCAATCCGAACGATCTTGTGATCGATATCGCCGGCGATGCCTCGATCCAGATGAACATTCAGGAATTGGGCACCGCCACCCAGTTCCGCCTGCCGGTCAAGGTTTTCGTGCTCAACAACGAATGGATGGGCATGGTCCGCCAGTGGCAGGAACTGACCTATGAAAGCCGCTATTCGGAAAGTTATTCCGATAGCCTGCCCGATTTCGTCCGGCTGGCCGAAGCCTATGGCTGGAAGGGTATCCGCATCGAAAGCGAAGCGGACCTCGATGCCGGAATTCAGGCGATGATCGACTATCCCGGCCCGGTGATCGTCGATTGCCTGGTCGCCAAGGAAGCCAACTGTTTCCCGATGATCCCATCGGGCGCGGCCCACACCGACATGATCCTTTATGGCGATCAGGTGGCCGGGACGATGGACGATGAAGCGAAGGCGCTGGTCTGATCATGATGAGAATGAAGCATGAAGCGTCGGAGCGTCACGTTCTGACGATCACGGTCGATAACGAGGCTGGTATCCTGGCCAAGATCGCCGGGCTGTTCACCGCGCGCGGTTACAACATCGACAGTCTGACCGTGGCCGACATTACCGAGAACCACGCGGTCAGCCGGATCACGATCGTCACCCACGGCCCGCCTGCGGTGATCGACCAGATCCACGCCCAGCTGGATCGGCTGGTGCCGGTGCACAAGGTCATCGATCTGACCGAAAGCGGCGCCCACGTCGAACGGGAGCTGGCACTGGTCAAGGTCAAGGGCACCGGCGAGGCGCGGGTCGAGGCGCTGCGTCTGGCGGAGGTGTTCCGCGCCAGCGTGATCGATACCACCACCTCCAGCTTCATTTTCGAGCTGACCGGCGCGCCGGAAAAGATCGACCGTTTCGTTGGCCTGATGCGCGAACTGGGGCTGGTCGAAGTGGGCCGCACCGGCGTGGTCGGGATGATGCGCGGGGCGGAAGCGGCTTAGGAATTCACCCCCGCCCTCACCTTCACCATGACCTTGAACTCGTTTCACGGTCCATGGTGCCTCAAGGCGAAGAGCGGGATTGATTGCACGATGGATGCTGAAACAAGGTCAGCATGACGATTGAATAGGAAGCGACAATGAAGGTTTACTACGACGCCGATTGCGACCTGAATCTGGTCACGGGCAAGAAGATCGCCATCGTTGGCTATGGCAGCCAGGGCCACGCCCATGCGCAGAACCTGCGCGACAGCGGCATCAAGGATGTGGCGATCGCGCTGCGCCCCGGATCGGCCAGCGCCAAGAAGGCCGAAGCGGCAGGCTTCAAGGTGATGTCGAACAGCGAGGCTGCGGCCTGGGCCGACGTGCTGATGATCCTTGCGCCTGACGAGCATCAGGCCGCCATCTGGGACAATGACCTCAAGGGCAACATGAAGCCCGGCGCGGCGCTGGCCTTCGCCCACGGTCTCAACGTCCACTTCGGCCTGATCGAGCCGCCTGCCGACATCGACGTGATCATGATTGCGCCCAAGGGCCCGGGCCACACCGTGCGCGGCGAATATCTGAAGGGCGGCGGCGTGCCGTGCCTGATCGCTGTTCACCAGGACGCAACCGGCAATGCCCATGACGTTGCCCTGGCCTATGCCAGCGGCGTCGGCGGCGGCCGCAGCGGGATTATCGAAACCAACTTCAAGGAAGAGTGCGAAACCGACCTGTTCGGCGAACAGGCCGTGCTGTGCGGCGGGATCACCCACCTGATCCAGGCCGGGTTCGAAACGCTGGTCGAAGCCGGTTATGCCCCGGAAATGGCCTATTTCGAATGCCTCCACGAAACCAAGCTGATCGTTGACCTGCTCTATGAAGGCGGGATCGCCAACATGCGCTATTCGATCAGCAACACCGCTGAATATGGTGACATCACCACCGGCCCGCGGATCATCACCGATGAAACCAAGGCCGAGATGAAGCGGGTTCTGGCCGACATCCAGTCGGGCCGGTTCGTCAAGAACTTCGTGCTCGACAACCGCGCCGGCCAGCCCGAGCTGAAGGCTGCCCGCAAGGCCGCCGAGGCCCACCCGATCGAACAGACCGGCAGCCGCCTGCGCGCGATGATGCCGTGGATCGGCAAGAACAAGCTGGTCGATCAAGAAAAGAACTGATCCTGACGCAGATTGCTTGACCTGCCAGCAATACCGGGGCTCCCTCCGCCAGGAAGGAGCCCCGCATGATTCCACGCCCCACATTCCTGCTGCTGCTGGCAAGCGCTTCGGCCCAGACCGCAGCGCAGCCGCAAGCCCCCGGCCAGCCCGATCCCGCGCGGGTCACCGCCGGGACCTATCTGGCCGATCCGCAGCACACCCTGGTTGGCTGGAGGGTCAACCACATGGGTTTCAACGACTATTTCGGGCTATTTGGCTCGATACAGGGGACGCTGGTGCTGGATCCGGCCAATCCCTCGGCGGCGCGGCTGGCGGTGCGGATACCGATCCGCAAGCTCACGGTCGCGAGCGAGGGGCTGCGCGGACACCTGCTGATGCCCGGCAGCATGGCAGACAAGCCGGACTACTTCGGCCCGAAGCCAAGCGATGCTCTGTTCACTTCGACTTCGGTAAAGCCGGATGCCGATGGGGTCCGCGCGACCATTGACGGCAAGCTGACGCTGAACGGCCAGACCCATCCTGTCACGGTCGCCGCACGCTTCACCGGTGCCGGAAAGAACCCGCTGTCACGCAAGGAAACCGTCGGCTTCGAAGGCACGGCGACCATCAAGCGATCCGATTGGGGGCTGGACAGCGACATTCCGCTGGTCGGCGATGAGGTTCGGCTCGAAATCACCGCCGGGTTCGAAAAGCAGTCCTAGCGAAGCGCGGCGAAAGCGGTCTGCAATTCTGCTGCGAAGGCTTCGGGCTGTTCCCAGGCGGCAAAGTGCCCGCCCTTTTCCATTTCACCCCAATGGATCAGATTCCGGAAATTCCGCTCCGCCCATTTGCGCGGGGTTGGCAGGATTTCTTTGGGAAAGGCGCTGACTGCCACCGGCAGCGCAATCTCTCGCGGGGCGAATGACCCGAAGCTCTCCCAATAAAGCCGGGCCGAAGAGGCACCCGTAGCGGGCAGCCAATAGTGCATGATGTTATCAAGGATCTGGTCGCGGCTGAGCGCATCGAACGGTGACCCCCGGTTGTCCGTCCAGGCCCACATCTTCTCGAAAATCCAGCCAGCCAGACCGACTGGACTGTCCACCAGGCCATAGCCGACTGTCTGCGGCCGGGTTCGCTGCTGGGTCGAATAGCCCGAATCCCAGTCCTGATAATGCTTCAGCGCGCCCAGCGCCTTCAGCTCAGCAGGTGACGGATTCTCAAGATCTTCCGGCACGGGCCGCCCAATCGGCATATTGAGGTGGATACCCGCACAGCCCGGCACCTGCTGAACCGCAATCGCGGTGGTAACGGCCGATCCCCAATCACCGCCCTGCGCAACCCAGCGAGAATAACCCAGCCTTTCCATAAGCTGACCCCAGGCACGTCCGATCCGCTCCACGCCCCAGCCCGTCGCGCTCGGCTTGCCGGAAAAGCCGAAGCCCGGCAGCGACGGCAGCACAAGATCAAACGCAACAAGCGGGTCGTCAGGTTGGGTCAGTCGTTCGACAACGCCCATGAATTCGATCACCGAACCCGGCCAGCCATGGGTCATGACCAATGGCAAGGCACCGGGATGAGGCGATCGGACGTGGATGAAATGGATGTCCAGTCCATCGATCTCGGTCATGTACTGGCCGAGCGCGTTGAGCCGCCTTTCGCAAGCGCGCCAATCGTATCCGCTGCGCCAATAGCCCACCAGATCACGCAGCGCGGCAAGCGGCGTTCCCTGCGACCAGTCCGAAACCGTTTCACCCTCGGGCCAGCGGGTCCGGTCAATCCGGGCGTTGAGATCGTCAAGTTCGGCCTGATCGACCGAAAGCTGGAAGGGGCGGATCGCGGTCATCCCCGAAATGTAGGACCTGGCTGCGCCGGGTCAAACCTAAACAGGCCGGTAAGGCTAGTTGAAAAGGCGGTGTTGGGGCTTCTTCTGGCACCGCTGCAAACACGGCGATACAGCTCACAAGGAGTATGAGAACAATGGATCGCACCTTGATCAAGGCCGGCATTGCCGGGATCGTCCTTTCCGCAACGGCGGCTCTGTTCGCCGGTCCGGCTTTCGCGGCACAGCCCGTGGCAAGTGCCGACGGCCTGGCCCAGACGGTCGCCGCCGATGAAGCCCGGGTTCGCAGCCTTGAGAACGAGCTTGTTTCCACCCAGCAGGCGCTGGACGAAGCCAAGGCGATGACGCCGTCCGATCCGGAAGCGGTCGATTGCGCTCGCGAAGCCGCCGAAACCACCAAGGCCAAGCTGGCCGAGGCGCGCAAGAAGCTGAAGACCGATCGCGCAGCGCTGGCCAAGGCCGAGCGCAGCGACAAGCGCGGCGCAGCCCAGTTGGCCGGGGGCGTGCGCTAGGCCGAAGTGGCCGCCTTCGCGGCGGCCTCCACCTTGCTGCGATCAACCATCTGGAAGGTGCTGCTGGCCTTGGCCAGAAGGTTGCCCTCCGCGTCTTTCAGCGCGCCTTCGTAAAATCCGGTCCGCCGTCCGTGCCTGATCGCCCAGCCCTCGGCGATGACCAGCCCGGGCCGGGCCGGCGCGAAGAAGCTGACTTTCAGCTCAAGCGTCATCGGCACCATGTCATCGCCCATGATCGCGATTGCGGCGTGGGCCATCGCGGCATCGATCCAGCCGGTCACGAACCCGCCCTGCACCACCCCGCCCGAATGGCACTGATCCGGTCGGGCCTGATATTCCAGCACCGCGCGGCCATCCGGGTTCATCTCGACGACGCGAACCAGCCCCATCGTCTCATACAGACTATCCACGCTCATCAGCTGAGCGCCGAATAGATCAGGGTCTTGAGCTCGCGCCGGATCGGATAGGTGCTGCTGGGGGAAAGCTGGGTCATGAAGACCATGTGCAGCTTTTCGACCGGATCGACGAAGAACGCGGTCGAAAACAGCCCACCCCAATAATACTCCCCGACCGAACCGGGGATCAGGTTGGCGGCCGGATCGATATTGATCGCAAATCCCAGCCCGAAGCCAACCCCGGCATTGGTCGCCTCGCTGAACATCGAGCGCGACCAGCTGGACAGGTCACCATTGCCCGGCAGATGGTTCATCGTCATCAGTTCAAGGGTCTTTCGGCCGATCAACCGTTCACCTTCCAGTTCGCCCCCGTTCAGCAGCATCTGGCAGAACCGGTGATAATCAAGCGCGGTTGAAACCAGCCCGCCGCCGCCCGAAATCTGGCGCGGCATCTTGCTCCAGGCGCTTTCCTCGCCGCGATCATAGATCACCCGGCCCTTACCCGGCACGAAGGTGTAGCAATCGGTCAGCCGATCGATCTTTGCCTCGGGAACGTAGAATCCGGTGTCGTCCATCTTCAGCGGTTTGAAGATCCGCTCGGCAAAGAACTGGTCAAGGCTCTGCCCCGAGATGCGCTGAACACAGGCCCCCAGAACATCGGTAGAAACCGAATAATTCCAGGTGGTTCCAGGTGAAAACTCAAGCGGCAGCTTACCCAGCGCGGCAATGAATTCATCCAGATCCAGGTTGCCGTGCCAGTTCTCCATCTTGCCTTCGCGCATTGCGGCATCGATGTTGCCGCGGTTCTGGAAGCTGTAAGTCAG
>JAKPHK010000033.1 GCA_029550345.1 Pseudomonadota bacterium | reverse complement strand
CGACTTCGACGAGAAGTCGGACGAAAAGCGCCCCACCGTGCAGGTCGGCGATCCCTTCACCGAAAAGCTGCTGATCGAGGCCTGCCTCGAACTGATGGCGACCGACGCGATCGTCGCGATCCAGGACATGGGCGCGGCGGGACTGACCTCGTCCTCGGTCGAAATGGCGACCAACGGCAAGGCCGGGATCGTGCTCGACATGGACAAGGTGCCGTGCCGCGAAGAGGGCATGACCCCCTATGAAATGATGCTGAGCGAAAGCCAGGAACGGATGCTCATGGTGCTGAAGCCCGGCAAGGAGCCGATGGCCGAGGCGATCTTCCGCAAATGGGAGCTGGACTTCGCTGTGATCGGCGAAGTGACCGACACCGGCCACATGGTCCTGACCTGGCAGGGCGAGACCGTCTGCGACATTCCGCT
Source organism: Pseudomonadota bacterium (assembly GCA_029550345.1). Classification (GTDB taxonomy): domain Bacteria; phylum Pseudomonadota; class Alphaproteobacteria; order Sphingomonadales; family Sphingomonadaceae; genus Novosphingobium. The sequence continues at coordinate 2,193 of JAKPHK010000033.1, read as the reverse complement.
GGGGCCGCTGGCCGAGGATGCGCCGCTCTATGACCGCCCGCACCTCAGCCTTGAGGACTACAAGGCCTGGGCAGCCGTCGCGCCTCTGGGCGATGTGCCGCCGAGCGCGGACCTTGGCGCGGACCTCGTCAAGCTGATGGGCAGCGCGGACCTCGCCAGCCGCCGCTGGATCTGGGAACAGTACGACAGCCAGGTCGGCGCCGACACCCTGCAGAAAAGCGGCGGCGATGCTGCGGTGGTGCGCCTGCATGGCACGACCAAGGCGCTGGCGATCAGCACCGACTGCACCCCGCGCTATTGCTATGCCGACCCCTACGAGGGCGGCAAGCAGGCGGTGGCCGAAACCTATCGCAACATCTCGGCGGTGGGGGCAACGCCGCTCGCAATCACCAACTGCCTCAACTTCGCCAACCCGCAGCGGCCCGAAATCATGGCCCAGATCGTCGAGGCCCTGCGCGGCATGGGCGATGCCTGCCGCGCGCTCGACTATCCGATCGTCTCGGGCAACGTCAGTCTTTACAATGAGAGCAAGGCGACCGGCGGCGGGTCCGCGATCCTGCCCACCCCCGCGATTGGCGGCGTTGGCCTGATGCAGGACTATTCGGTGATGGCGACGATCCGCTTCAAGGCGGAAGGCGAAGCCGTGTTCGTCATCGGCCAGTCGAACGGCCACCTTGGCCAGTCACTGTGGCTGCGCGAAATCCACGGCCGCGAAGATGGCGCGCCGCCCCCGGTCGATCTGGCCAAGGAACGCGCCCACGCCGAATTCGTCCGCCAGCTGGTGACCGAAGGCAAGGTTACGGCGGTTCATGACGTGGCGGACGGCGGCTTGCTCGTCGCGCTCGCGGAAATGGCGCTGGCCGGCGGGATCGGCTGCACGGTCGAGGAAATCGGCGATCACTTCACCGCCTTTGGTGAGGACCAGGCCCGCTACATCGTGACGAGCGCGGTTGCCGAGACGATCCAGGCCGCGGGCATCCCGATGACCCGCATTGGCACCACCGGCGGCACCGCGATCAAGGGACCGGGCTTCGCGGTGGAACTGGCGGAACTGCGCGAGGCCAACGAGGCCTTCTTCCGCGACTGGATGGCGGTGTAATGATGGCGCCGTCCCGGACTTGATCCGGGACCGGTGCTCCCACCTAATCCGTCGTCCCGGGCTTGACCGGGGACCAGCGACCGTTGGCTCCAGCTCGTCCAGAACCGTCACCCTGAACTTGTTTCAGGGTCCATCAAGCCGTTCTACTCTCCGCTGCGTTATTGACGCGCGACGCGATAGGCCGACCGAGAAAGCGAGCCATCGGGCCATAAGAGTGATGGACCCTGAAACAAGTTCAGGGTGACGGGAAAACGGGAGGTTCGGAGCGATGGCCTGCGGTCCCGGGTCAAGCCCGGGACGACGCCGCGCCTCAGGCGGCCTGCTGTACCGGGGCCATCAGATCATAGGGATCGACGCCCGCCGCGCGCCACATGGCGTGGGCCTGGCGGTAATAACTCGCCTCGGTCATCCCAAGGAAGCGGCGCGCTTCTTCGTACTGCATGGCGAGCAGTTCGCGGATCGGCATTTCGACCAGACGCGGGCAGACCTTCCCCAGCTTCTGCGCTTCGCGCACGGCGCGGAACACCGGGACCTTGACGGTCTTGTGCTTGGCGATCTCCACCGCCCCGGCATAGCCGAGGAACAGGTGGGCCAGCGCCGGCTGCTGGCTGTAGGTGAAGGCCAGCACACACTGTTCGCCCAGCGCATCGCGGCCAAAGCCGGTCAGCACGTGGAGTAGATCGTGCGTGTCGCGCATCCGGCGGAAGTACCAGTCGACCTGGTCGTTGAAGTACATGTCGGGCGAGCGATAGGTGTTGAGTTCATCGACCAGCCCCTGCGCCGAAAGTCCCTCACGCTCCATGAAGTCGCAATAGACGTGGGCGAGGCTGCCGGCGGGCAGCTTGCGCAGGCTTTCGTGATCGTCGAGGATTTCGACCAGGCAAGGTTCGCTGGCATAGATCACCTTGCCGCGCTCCGAGGTCAGGAACTTCTTCGCCGCATCATAGGCACCGGTCCAGGGGAGCGATTCGAAGATCGGCGCGACCTCGGCCGTGTTCTCCTTGTCCTTCACCAGGTTCTTGAAGTGCCGCCAGGCGCGCGCAAAATTATAGCGCATCGCGGGACGGGTGGGCAGCATCAACGGCAGTTCGTCA
>JAKPHK010000028.1 GCA_029550345.1 Pseudomonadota bacterium | reverse complement strand
CAGTCCTTGAGCGTGGTCTTGATGGGGGTCATATCGTTCATGGTGCTTCCCCTCAGGCCCCCTGCGTTTCGTTGAGTGCCGCGACAATCGCCGCTTCGATCTCGGCAATCGTGAACGGCTGGCCGCTGGTCTTGTTGAGCGGCTTCGCGTCCAGCAGGAACTGGTCGCGCAGCACGGTCTTGAACTGGCCGGTGTTCATCTCGGGCACGAGAATGCGATCGTACTGGCCGAGCAGGTCGCCCAGATTGGTCGGCATCGGCCAGACGTGGCGGACGTGAACGTGCGAAACGTCCAGCCCCTTGGCGCGCGCGCGGCGGACGGCCTGGTGGATCGGGCCGAAGGTCGATCCCCAGCCGACCACGACCAGCTTGCCGCCCTCGGTGCCGAGCGCAACGTCCTGCTGCGGAATGCCGTGGGCGATGCCGTCCACCTTGGCCTTGCGCGCATCGGTCATCGTCTGGTGGCTGGCCGGCGAATAATCGATATTGCCGGTGCCGGGGTTCTTCTCGATGCCGCCGATGCGGTGCATCAGGCCCGGCGTACCCGGCTTGATCCACGGCCGCGCGCCCTTTTCATCGCGGGCATAGGGCAGCAGCGTGTCGTCGGGCCCATTGCGTTCCCGCAGGAAAGTCGCGGGGAACTCGGCGTAGCTGGCGGGATCGGGCACCTTCCATGGCTCGGCCGCGTTGGCGATATAGCCGTCGGTCAGCAGGATCACCGGGGTCATGTATTGCACCGCGATCCGGCAGGCTTCGATCGCGCATTCAAAGGCATCGCCGGGGCTGCGCGCGGCGATTACCGGCATCGGGGTATCGCCGTTGCGGCCATAGACCGCCTGATAAAGGTCTGACTGCTCGGTCTTGGTCGGCAGGCCGGTGCTCGGCCCGCCGCGCTGCGAGTTGACGATCACCAGCGGCAGCTCGGTCATCGCGGCCAGCCCCATCGCCTCGGTCTTGAGCGCGATCCCCGGGCCGGAGCTGGAGGTGACCCCCAGATGCCCGGCGTAAGACCCACCGATCGCCGCCGCGATCGCCGCGATTTCATCCTCAGCCTGGAAGGTCGTGACGCCGAATTCCTTGAGGCCGACCAGATAGTGCAGGATCGAGCTGGCCGGCGTAATCGGATAGCCGCCAAAGAACATCGGCAGGTGCGCCAGATTGGCCCCGGCGACGAGGCCGAGCGCAACCGCCTCCGCCCCGGTGATCGTGCGGTAAAGGCCCGACGGCACTTCCACCGCATCGAGGTGGACCTTGTGCAGCTGCCCGCCGATCTCAGCCGTTTCGCCATAGGCATGGCCCGCGTTTAGCGCGGCGATGTTGGCTTCGGCCAGCACCGGATTCTTGCGGAACTTGGCGTTGAGCCAGTCGATCAGCGGCGCGCGATCGCGATCGAACATCCACAGCGCCAGCCCCAGCGTCCACATATTCTTGCAGCGCAGCGCGTCCTTGTTGCCAAGACCGAAGGGCTTCACCGCCTCTACCGTCAGCGCGGAAATATCGAAGGCCAGCACCTGCCACTTGGAGAGCGAACCATCCTCCAGCGGGCTGACTTCGTATTTGGCCTTTTCGAGGTTGCGCTTGGTGAACTCACCCGTGTCGGCAATGATCAGCCCGCCGGGCTTGAGCGCGCCGACATTGGTTTTCAGTGCCGCCGGGTTCATCGCCACCAGCACGTCGGGCGCATCGCCCGCGGTATCGATCTCGGTCGAACCGAAATTGATCTGGAAGGCGGAGACGCCGAACAGCGTGCCCTGCGGCGCACGGATTTCAGCCGGGAAATCGGGGAAAGTGGCAAAATCGTTACCCGCCAGCGCGCTTGAGAGGGTGAACTGCCCGCCCGTCAGCTGCATCCCATCGCCCGAATCCCCCGCAAAGCGGACGACGACGGCTTCGGGACTGTTCTTGGTGAGGGTCTCAGCTTCGGCGGTTTGCGTTGCCATGTGTAATCCTTGTCAGGCGGATAGAGCGCCATTGGCAAAGCGCCGTAGTCCTCTCCCCGCAATGCGCGCAATCAAGAAAAACTGTCGCGCGGCAAATTCGACATGGGGCGCGCCAAGGCGGCTAGTCAAGTGGCAAAAGGCGACTTAACCTGTCGATTAAGACAACCGCGAGAGGATTCCCGATGAGCGATGACACCCCCCTGATCCGTGAGGACGTCCAAGGTTTTCTTGCGCTGGTCAACAGCCTGCCGGTACCCGAAAAGCTGGACGCGGCGGAGCAGCGGATGGGCTATCTCGCGCTCAAGTCGATGACCGAGGCCGATCCGCGCCCGATGGCGGTGGTCAAGGACCTGACCTGCCCCGGCCCGGCGGGCGACATCCCGGTACGTTTCTATGACGTGCGCGAAAGCCGCGATCCCTCGCCGGTGGTGCTGTTCTTCCACGGCGGCGGCTTTGTGATCGGCGATCTCGATACGCACAATTCGCTTTGCACCGAGCTGTCTGCCGAACTCGACCTGCCGGTGCTGGCGGTGCACTACCGCCTTGCCCCGGACCACCCCTTCCCCGCAGCGCCTGACGATTGCGAAGCGGCGGCGCGCTGGCTTGCGGGTAGCCCGGCCGAATTGGACCGCAGCGTGACCGGCCTGGTCACCATCGGCGGCAGTGCGGGCGGCAACCTGGCCACTGTTACCGCGCGGGCCCTGTGCGACAAGCCTGCCGCCGCGCCGATGCTGCTGCAAGTACTGCTCTATCCCGCCACCGACGAATCCCAGGACGGTTCGATGGTGACCTTTGCCGAAGGGCACCTTCTGACCAGGCTGGCGATGGACTGGTTCTATTCGCTCTATCAGCCGGTCAGCGGCGATCCGCGCGCCTTCCCGCTCCATGCCAGCGCCAAGGGAATGTGCCCCTCGATCGTGGCGACGGCCGGGCTCGATCCCTTGCAGGATCAGGGGCGGCGGATGGCAGCCAAGCTGGTCGATGCCGGGGTCGATACTATTTACCTGCACATCGCGGGCATGACCCACGATTTCACCTCTACCCGCAAGGCCTTGCCCAGCGCCGCTGCGGCCACGGCAAAGGTGATAGCGGCAATGAAACTGATGCTGACCAAGGTTTGATTGGTAACTGTTTCCGGCTAAAGGCCCGCTCATGAGCGATCCTTTTGCCCACCTGCCCTATCGTCCCTGCGTTGGCGTGATGCTGGTCAATCCGGCCGGCCAGGCCTTTGTTGGCCGCCGGATCGATACACGCGGCCAGCCCGATGAGGGCGGCGTCTATTGGCAGATGCCGCAGGGCGGCGTCGATGACGGTGAAGACCTGCGCGCGGCTGCGCTGCGCGAGCTTTGGGAAGAAACCGGGGTCGAAGAGCGCCACGTCACCCTGATCGCCCAGACCGCGGAAGAGGTGCTTTACGACCTGCCGGACGAACTGATCGGCAAGCTGTGGAAGGGCCGGTACCGCGGCCAGCGCCAGCACTGGTTCCTGGCGCGCTTTTCCGGCGAGGACGCCGACATTCACCTTGCCCGCCACGACCCGCCCGAATTCTCCGACTGGAGATGGGTCGATCCGCTGGCGCTGCCAGACCTGATCGTTCCGTTCAAAAAGCGCGTCTATCGCGCTGTTCTGGATGAATTTCGCGATCTGATCTGAACGATCAGTTCGCCGAAACTTCCGGTTCGGGCTTCACCGCTTCGGCACTGACCATCTGCTGGGCCGGGCCGCGCGCGATCGCCGCGCTGAGCTGCTGGGCAGGCTGACAGGTCTTGCTGCCGCACAGCTGCTCAAGCCGGGCCAGGTTGCGCCGGGCCTTTTCAACCGCACCCTTTTCAACCAGCGCCTCACCCTCACCGGCGATGGCATACTGGTTGTCGGGATCGAGCTTCAGCGCCTCACGGTAATAGTGCAACGCCTTGCCGTGCATCCCCTGCTTGCGGGTCGCCTCACCAAGGTTGAGGTAGATCGCGACATGGCCGGGCTGGATCGCCAGCGCGCTTTCAAAGCTGTCAACTGCGGCATCGGTATCGCCAGCGGCCAAGGCCTTGCGCCCTTCAGCCACCAGCGCAGCCGCGCGCGGATCGAGCGGCGCGGGCGGCGCGCTATAGCCGGTTGAAGACGTCACCGCGACCAGCAGCGCAAGCGCGAGGGCGGCGGGGGAATAACGCATGATCTGCTCCTTGAGCGTGGCCATTTGCGGCAGGCTTATCACGGCGAAACAAAACAGGCGATGAAAAAGCCGTCGGTCCCGTCCCGCGCTGGGGCAAGCCGCCACCCCGCCCCGCGCGGCGTTCCGGCAGGCAGCGAAGGCGCGGCTGCACGCCAGCCGCCGTGGCGGGCCAGGAAGCCGCCAGCCTGATCGGCCCCTTCGGCATCGAGCAGCGAACAGGTGACGAAGATCACCCGCCCGCCGGGCCTGATCAGCGTGGCGGCTAGATCAAGCAAGCGCGCCTGGATCGCTGCATAACGCGCCACCTCGCGCTCGCTCAGCCGCCAGCGCGCCTCGGGGTTGCGACGCCAGGTGCCGGTGCCGCTGCACGGCGCATCGACCAGCACGGCATCGGCCAGTCCCGCAAGGTCAGTCAGCGCCTCCACCTCGCGCCCCGGGTTGAGCAGCCGCGTCTCGATCAGCGCGGCCCCGGCGCGCTCGGCCCGCGGGGCAAGCCGCGAAAGGCGCGGGCGATCGGTATCGCAGGCGATCAGCCGCCCCTTCCCCGCCATTGCCGCCGCAAGCGCGAGGGTCTTGCCTCCAGCCCCGGCGCAGAGGTCGATCACGGTTTCGCCCGGCTCGGCCGCCACCGCCAGGCAGGCGATCTGCGATCCACCATCCTGCACTTCGATCAGGCCCTGCTGATAGGCCTGCCACTGCTCGACCGGCGTACCTGCGGCAAGCCGCAACCCGTGCGGTGCGACCAGCGGCTCACCCACTTCCGGCAGAGCAATCGCTTCGCGGTCGGCTTTCAGTGCGTTGATGCGGATGTCGAGTGGCGCCCGGTCCAGCAGAGCCAGCGCATCCAGACCGGCAATGCCGCTATCGGCCAGTGCGCGCTCAAGCCACGCCGGGGCAAGTCCTCCTTCGGCGATCGCCTCTCCCGGTTCGATCGGCGCGGGGGCGTGACGGGAGCCGTCGAACAAGGCGCCGATCGCCGGATCGTCTTGCGCCAGCCGCAACATCGCCGCGCGTCCACTAGTCGGAACGGGGCCGCAGGCCCGGATCGCGCCATAGACCAGCTCACGCACCGCGCGACGATCCTTGCTTCCGGCGAAACGGCGCGTCTTGAACCAGTCTGCGGCGATCCGATCGGCACTGGCTCCACCGCCGGTTGCCGCAGCGATCACCGCATCGAGAATTTCGATAGCGGCCTGGGCGCGCGCCTGCGGGGTCACGACTTGTAGTTCGGCGCCTCGCGGGTGATCGTCACGTCGTGGACGTGGCTTTCCTTGAGCCCGGCGTTGGTGATCCGCACGAACTGGCCGCGGGTCTGGAGATCGGGGATCGTGGCGCTGCCGGTATAGCCCATCGCTGCCTTGATCCCGCCGACGAGCTGATGGATCACATCCTTGGCCGGGCCTTTATAAGCGACTTGGCCTTCGATCCCTTCGGGCACCAGCTTCATCTGGTCCTTGATGTCGCCCTGGAAATAGCGATCCGCGCTGCCGCTACCCATCGCGCCCAGCGAACCCATTCCGCGATAGGATTTGTAGGCCCGGCCCTGATAGAGGAACGTTTCACCCGGGGCTTCCTCGGTCCCGGCCAGCATCGAACCTACCATGATCGAGCTGGCCCCGCCGGCCAGCGCCTTGGCCGCATCGCCAGAGGTACGCAGGCCGCCATCCGCAATGATCGGCACGCCGCTTTCGCGTGCGGCACGGGCCGCTTCCATCACGGCGGTAAGCTGCGGCACGCCGACCCCGGCGACCACGCGGGTGGTGCAGATCGAACCCGGCCCGATCCCGACCTTGACCGCATCGGCCCCGGCATCGATCAGCGCGCGGGTGGCGTCATAGGTAGCGACATTGCCGGCGATCACCTGCGCCGAATTGGAAATTTTCTTCACCCGTTCAACCGCGCGGGCAACATCCTTGTTGTGGCCGTGGGCGGTATCGATGATCACCACGTCGCATTCGGCGGCCAGCAGCGCCTCGGTCCGGTCAAAGCCTTTGTCGCCCACTGTGGTCGCGGCGGCAACGCGCAGGCGCCCGGCCGAATCCTTGGTCGCAGCAGGATAGGTGACGGCCTTTTCGATGTCCTTCACCGTAATCAGCCCGGTGCAATGGAATTGCTCGTCCACCACCAGCAGCTTTTCGATCCGGCGCTGGTGCAACAGGCGGCGCGCCTCTTCCTGACTGACGCCCGCGCGAACAGTAGCCAGGTTCTCATGCGTCATCAGTTCGCGCACCGGCTGCATCGGATTGTCGGCAAAACGGACATCGCGGTTGGTCAGGATGCCGACCAGCTTTCCGCCCACCTCAACCACCGGAATGCCGGAAATGCGGTTGGCCTGCATCAGCGCGGTCGCCTCGCCCAGGGTGGCGTCCGGGCTGATCGTGATCGGGTTGACCACCATCCCGCTTTCGAACCGCTTTACCGCGCGGACCGCGGCGCATTGTTCCTCAACCGTCAGATTTCGGTGCAGCACCCCGATCCCGCCGAGCTGGGCCATAACAATCGCCATATCGGCCTCGGTCACGGTATCCATCGCCGAGGAGATGACCGGGATGTTGAGTGCGATGTCGCGCGTCAGCCGGGTGCGGGTATCGGCCATCGATGGCAGCACATCGGATTCGGCCGGCAGCAGCAGGACGTCGTCGTATGTGAGGCCGAGAGGGATTTCCATGGGTGCCACTGCCTTGATGCGGGGTTTGATTCGTGGCGGCCCATGTAACCGCAGGCCCCGAAAAGGGCTAGTGTTCTATTTCGCCGCGAAGGGAACCCGCTTGGCATCGCCGAACCAGCGCACCAGCCCGGTCAGGAACTCCACGTCGTCGGCCGCACCGCCCAGCTCGATCCCGCGGCTAAGCTGATCGCCGGGGCGGTGATAGTCGCTCTCCATGAACCGTTCGACCAGGCTGATGTCCGACCATGAGCTTGAAATCATCACGGCGGGGACATCGTGCCGCATCAGCGCCCAGCCATCCTGGCGGCGGACATAGGCATTGGCCTCCTGATCGTCATCCAGCTTGCGCTTGGCGCTCTTGGCATAGGCCGCGATCTGGGGATCGAGCGGGGTCATGCCCTGCCCGACCACGGCGAAGGGACGCCCGGCCGGAGCCAGTGCAACCGTATCGATGTTGAAGGCGGCAACGATCTGGCCCAGCGGCAAGGGCGGATCCTCGGCAAAGGCCTCTGCCCCCATAAAGCCGATTTCCTCGCCGGTGGTGGCAAGGAAATAGATATCGCGGTCCGGCTGCGGGCCTTTCGCCAGGCGGCGGGCAACCTCGGTCAGGACTGCGACGCCGCTGGCGTTATCAACCGCACCGTTGCAAATCAGGTCTTCGGCAGGCGGCGCCGCGCAGCGGCCGAAGTGATCCCAGTGCGCCAGGATCAGCACGGCCCCCAGTTCGGGTCGCTTTCCCGGCAGCTTGCCGATGACATTGTGGGTCTTGATCCGGGTTTCCCGGCTGGTCGCTTCAAGCGATACGGCAAGATCAAGCGTGCGCGGCGCGAAACCCGCCTTCTCGGCCTGAGCCTTGAGCTTGGTCAGATCGAGCCCGGTTCCCATCAGCGCGCCGTTGAGCGCGGACGGGGTGATGAAGGCTTCGATATCGCCGCCGGGATTCTCGCTGATCAGGGCATAGCCCTTGCGGCTGCGGTGTGCGGTTACGTCTTCAAGGCTGCGATCGCCATCCAGCACGGTGATCACCCCGGAAGCTCCGGCCAGAAGCAAGGCGTTCTGCCGTTCCGATCCTTCGCTCCCACCATCGAGCAACAGGGCGACCCGGCCCGCCAGTTCGGCCCTTGGAGGGATGTGATCCCCCTTGCCCACGAACAGCACCGGCGCGTTTTCCACCAGGCCGCGCTTGCCCGATGTCACCACCAGCACGGCGTTGTTTGGCACAAACACCCGCTTGCCCCGGCGCGTAAAGACCGCGCGTTCGGTATCGGGTTCGCGGGCAATGATGGTGACGGGCGCGAACCACGGATTGGCCGGATCGTTGGTGCCTGAAACCAGGCCGATATCGAACCATTGCTTGCCCAGATAGCGCAAGGTCATCGCCTCACCATCGGTGCCTGGTTCGCGGCCATCGTAGGCATCGCTGGACAGTTCGGTGATGTGGGCGCGCAGTTGGGCTTCCAGTTCAAGCCGCGCCTTGTTCGGTTTGGCCCAGAGGACAGCAGGCTGAATCGCCACCGACACTGCAAGCAGCGCCAGGAATCCACGGTTCATCGCTGGCCAAAAACGGTTCATCGCCGTTGTTATCACGGCAACTGAGCGTCGCGGCAAGTCACTCCGCACTCGGTTCGTCGATTGTGCGCCAGGGTGGCCGGAAAGCTACACCCCGGACCACCGGCGTTACTCGGCGGTCCAGCCGCCATCCATCGAGATGTTGGTTCCGGTGATATTGGCGGCAGCGTCACGGCACAGGAATACTGCCATTTCACCGATGTCGGACGGCTGAACGAACTTCTTGGTTGGCTGGCGGGTCAGCAGCACGTCGTTGATCACCTGTTCACGCGTCATCCCGCGCGCGGCCATGGTATCGGGGATCTGGTTTTCCACCAGCGGGGTCCAGACATAGCCGGGGCTGATGCAGTTGGCGGTGATGTTGAAGGTCGCCAGCTCCAGCGCCAGGGTCTTGGTCAGCCCGGCCAAACCGTGCTTGGCCGAAACATAGGCCGATTTGAACGGCGAAGCGGTGAGCGAGTGGGCGCTGGCGGTGTTGATGATCCGCCCCCACCCGGCCGCCTTCATGTGCGGGATAGCAAGCCGGCAGGCATCGAAGGCTGCGGTAAGGTTCAGCGCGATGATCATGTCCCACTTATCGACCGGGAATTCCTCGATCGGGGCGACGTGCTGCATCCCGGCATTGTTGACCAGAATGTCGATCGGCCCGGCCCCGGCCATCAGCGCCTCTACCCCGGCGCGGTTCGAAAGGTCAGCGGGAACATGGATGGCGTTCAGCTCTTCGCACAGCGCGGCGATCGTGGCTTCATCGCCAAAGCCCGACAACACAACCTGCGCGCCTTCCGCCGCCAGCGAACGCGCAACGGCAAGGCCGATGCCCGAGGTCGATCCGGTGATAAGCGCACGTTTTCCCGACAAGAACATTCCCGACTCCAACCTTTGAACGAAACCGTTATAGATGGGCCATTGCGGCTGGCCCCCGGTTTGTCCAGCCCGCAGTGGAGGGTCTGCAATGCGTCTAGATGATTTCGATCCCAATGCCATCAATGTCGAGGATCAGCGCGGTGGCGGCAGCCGCCTTCCCGGTGGACGCGGCGGTCAGGTCGGCTGCGGCACGCTGGTGATCGCATTGATCGCCGCGCTGGTGTTTGGCGTGGACCCATCACAGATGATCGGCGGGCTTGAGCAAATCCAGGCGCCATCGCAGCAGACTTCGGCCCAATCCGGCGCGGAGGCCGGGGATTCGTGCCGGGTCGATGCCAACAGCCTGCAGATGTGCAATGACCTGTCCTCGCTCAACAAGACCTGGCAGCCGGTCTTCGCTGCAGCGGGCATTCCGTTCCAGGCGCCCAAGCTGGTGTTCTATTCGCAGATGGGCAGTTCGGGCTGTGGCACGGCGCAAAGCGCGATGGGGCCGTTCTACTGCCCGCAGGATCAGGGCATCTATATCGACACCGATTTCTTCGCGCAGATGGACCGCGAAATGGGTGCCAAGGGCAAGTTCGCGCGCGACTATGTGATTGCGCACGAATACGGCCACCACATCCAGAAGCTGACCGGCGTTTCCGATCAGATCCGCAGCCTGCAATCGCAGAACCCGCGCCAGGCCAATGCCCTTTCGGTGCGGCTGGAATTGCAGGCCGATTGCTATGCCGGGGTCTGGGCCGCAAAGAACCGCGACAGGCTGGAACCGGGCGACATGGAAAGCGGCCTCAATGCCGCCAATGCGATCGGTGATGACACCCTGCTCCGCAACGCCGGACGCCGCGCCAGTCCCGAGCAATATACCCACGGGACCAGTGCCCAGCGGATGGAATGGCTGCGCAAGGGGATGAACAGCGCCGACGACGCGGTTTGCGATGCGTTGATGCGGTGATTTGAGGGATGCGCCTGTCCGATTGCCACAATATTGACGATTTCCGCCGCCTCGCCAAGGCGCGGCTGCCCTGGCCGGTGTTCGACTATATCGACGGCGCCGCCGATGATGAGCTGACCAAGGCGCGCAACACCGCTGCCTATGCCAGCGCCGATCTGGTGCCCGACGTGCTGGCCGGGGTTGAGACGATCGACACGTCCTGCACGATCCTGGGCCGGAAAAGCGCGCTGCCGCTGGTGCTCTCCCCCACGGCGCTGCAACGGGTATTCCACTGGCAGGGCGAACGCGCCGTCGCCCGCGCGGCGGAAAAGTTCGGCCTGTGGTGCGGCATTTCCAGCCTGGCAACAGTCAGCATTGAGGAGATCGGCGCGCTGATTTCCAGCCCCAAGATGTTCCAGCTCTATATCCACAAGGACAAGGGGCTGAACGCCAGCATGATCGAGCGCTGCAAGGCGGCAAAGTTCGATGCGATCGCGCTGACGGTCGATACGATCGTCGGCGGAAAGCGTGAGCGCTGCCTGCGCTCGGGCTTTTCATCGCCGCCAAAGTTCACCGCCTCGTCTCTGCTGTCCTATGCGATCAAGCCGCGCTGGGCGCTCGACTATGTGTTCCGCGAGAAGTTCGCGCTGCCCAACCTTGATACCCATGTGCGCGAAGGCACGGCGGAATCGGTTTCGATTCAGAAGTATTTCTCGGAAATGCTCGATCAGTCGATGGACTGGAAAATGGTCGAGCAGATCAGGGCCGACTGGGGCGGCAAGTTCGCGCTGAAAGGTGTGATGAGCGCCGCAGACGCACGCCGCGCGGCCGATATGGGGATCGACGCGATCATGATTTCCAATCACGGCGGCCGCCAGCTTGACGGCAGCCGCGCGCCGTTCGATCAGCTCCCCGAAATTGTCGAGGCGGTCGGCGGGCGGATCGAGATCATCTGCGATGGCGGGGTGCGGCGCGGCACCCATGTGCTGAAAAGCTTGTGCGCCGGGGCAACCGCCGCATCGGGCGGGCGGCTCTATCTCTATGCCCTCGCCGCCGCCGGACAGGACGGGGTCGAACGCGCAGTCGGCATCCTCAAGGAAGAGATCGAGCGCGACATGAAGCTGATGGGGGTCCACTCGGTATCCGAGCTGACCCCCGATCGGCTGCGCTGGCGGTAAAGGATCAGCTTTCCTTTTCGACCCGCGCGATTTCCGCATCGAGCTGGCCGAGTACGTCCGCCTTGATACCGGCAGGCATCTTCGGATCGGCGGCGACCTTTTCGCGGGCACGGCGCAGGCCCACCAGCGTACCGGCCTTGTCACCATCATGTCCGCAGATCATGACATAAGCATTGCCGCGCTTACCCTCTCCGGCTTGTGATGCCTGAGCGACGAAAGGCTTGCTGCTGCACTTACCCGAAAACGTCTGTTGAGAGTGTGCTTCCATTCCCCCACCGCCAGGGCCATTGTCGGAAACGATGATGGTCCGCACTTCACGGCGCCCCGCTTGGTCGGCTGACGCGACCGGAGACACCGGAGGAACAGGTGGCACGGGCGGAACCGGGCCGTTGCCGGCCTTGATGACAAAGGCCTCGGCTGAAACCGTCTGGCCCTTTTCGATCCCCGCAATCCGCTGCTCCACCTCGGCATCGCTGAGCGGCTTGGTGGTCTTGAACACATAGGTCCGGTTGCCGCGGGTGATCGTGCGGGTTGAAAGCACCGCATCCCCCTCGCCTTTCTCCACCACCACGATCTTGTGAATCCGGCCCGGCTTGCCCGGCTCAGTGGCGGTATCGGCATCGATCTGCACTTCCTTCGCGTCCCAGGTGGGTGCGGCAGGTGGAGCGGACGGGGCGGCAGGCTCGGGCTCTCCGGCGGCATAGGTGATCGTCGCGGTCAACGGCAGGGCCAGCGCGGCGCCGCCGATCAGCAGGCGTCCGGCCAGGCGGCGACCTTGGGTTGGCTGGATCATGGTCAGGCTCCTCAAACGGTGGATGATGCTTTTTTCGTGAATGATCGGGCAAGCGAGTGAACTGGCCAGCACCGGCGATCGATTACAGGCATAGGCGGCGATCAGGCGCCCATAGGCCTCGCGCTCGGCCGGATCGGCGGCTGTGATCACCCGTGCATCGCAGGCAGCCTCCTGATCGCGGCGCAGTGCACGCCAGGCCAGCCAGCCCAGCGGGTTGAACCAGTGCAGCGCCATCAGCGGCTGGATTGCAATGTTGACCGCCAGATCGCGGCCGCGATGGTGTTCCAGTTCATGCGCGATCGCCAGATCGCGTTCGCGCTGCGGGGTTGCCGCCATGAACCCAATCGGCAGCGCCACTACCGGATCGACGATGCCGAAAGCGACCGGGCCTTGCGCCGCCGGACTCTCAATCAGACGAATTGCGCCGACCTTGCCGACTTCCACCCCGCCGTTCTCAAGGCTGCGGCGCATCGCCGCATAGCCCCAGCCGCGCCAGAAGAGGAAAGCCATGGCCCCGGCCAGCCAAACCGCCTGAAACCAAGGGGCATAGGCCAGCACGGTAGCGACCAGGCCGGGGACCGGCTCGGCAGCAGCGGCAACAGGCGCACCGCCTTGCAGAACAATGATTTCGGCGTCGGGGCTGGCCGGGGCGGCAGGCAGCATCAGCGGCGGCAGCACCAGGCGCAGCAGCGGCAGCGCCCACAGCGCATAGGCCATGCCCGGCCCGAACCAGCGCGCCACCGGGCGGCGCAGCACCAGCACCAGCGCAATCAGCGCGCCCGTGGCGATCAGGGTATCGACCAGCCAGGTCATTGGCCGCCCTCCCCGCGCAGATCCTTCAGCAGCGCTTCGATCTGGGCCAGATCGGCCTCGCTCAGCGCCTCGGCCTCGGCCAGATGGGCGAACAGTCCGGCAGCCGATCCGCCGAACAGCCGATCGACCAGCCGCTTGGATTCACCCGCCGCAAAATCGGCCCGCGCCACCCGAGGGGAATAGAGGAACCGCTTGCCGTCCGGTTCGGTCACCACCGCTTGCTTGCCGACCAGACGTGAAAGCAGGGTCTTGACCGTGGCGAGGCTCCAGCCGCGATCCGGGGCAACGGCATCGGCAACTTCCCCGGCGGTTAGCGGCGATCGCGCCCACAGCGCCTCCATCACCGCCTGTTCCGCTTCGGTAATGCGTTCACCTGGATCCGGCTCTGCCGCCATCGCCCCACCTCATCGTTTACATATGTAATCGACTACGTCTGTAAACGTGAACGCCAGATGAACCGGCCCCGCGCAAAAAATTCGCACCGGCGGCCGCTTGGCTGTAACCAGAACGTGCTTGGCAACGAACCCGCCGATGACGCGCACCGCCAGAAGGAACCGCCCGTGCTGATCCGGATTACCGACCCCGCCCACGCGACCGAAGCCGAAGCCACTGATGAGGCGCTTTATCTGAACCGCCGTTCGGTGTTGACCGGCATGGCCCTGGCCGGGTTGTTGCCCACTGCCGCCTGCGCGCAGGAAAAAGGCCCCACCCTGCCCCGCCTTGCCGCGCGCCGCACCCGCAACCTCAATGAAACGCTGACCAGTTATGACAGCGTGACCCATTACAACAATTTCTACGAATTCGGCACCGGCAAGGAAGACCCGGCCCGCAATGCCGGACGGCTGCGCACCCGCCCC
Source organism: Pseudomonadota bacterium (assembly GCA_029550345.1). Taxonomy (GTDB): domain Bacteria; phylum Pseudomonadota; class Alphaproteobacteria; order Sphingomonadales; family Sphingomonadaceae; genus Novosphingobium. Next base: position 2,184 of record JAKPHK010000028.1, on the reverse strand, counting down.
TGGACCTTGCGGATCGACGGCCTGGTGAACAAGCCGCAGACCATCGACATCGACCGGCTACGCCGCCTGTTCCCGCTGGAAGAGCGGGTTTACCGGATGCGCTGTGTAGAGGCGTGGTCGATGGTCATCCCTTGGGTCGGCTATCCGCTGGGGCCGCTGCTCAAGCTGGCCGATCCGCTCGGCAAGGCCAAATACGTCGCCTTTGAAACGCTGAACGATCCGGCGCAGATGCCCGGCCAACGCAGCCGGGTGCTGAAATGGCCCTATGTCGAAGGGCTGCGGCTGGACGAGGCGCTGCACCCGCTGACGATGATTGCGGTCGGGCTTTACGGCTCGATCCTGCCCAATCAGAATGGCGCGCCGCTGCGGCTGGTGGTGCCGTGGAAGTATGGCTTCAAGGGGATCAAGTCGATCACCCGGATCCGCCTGACCGACAGGATGCCGCCGACCAGCTGGAACCGTTCGGCCCCGGGCGAATATGGCTTCTACGCCAACGTCAATCCGGCGGTCGATCACCCCCGCTGGTCGCAGGCCAGTGAGCGGCGGATCGGCGAATTCCGCAAGCGCAAGACCCTGCCCTTCAACGGCTATGGCGCCGAAGTGGCCGGGCTTTACCGGGGGCTGGACCTTGCCCGCAATTACTGAGGGCAAAGTGCTGCGCCGCTGGGGGATCCAGCTGGTCATGGCGCTGCCGCTGGCGCTGCTCGGCTGGCGCTGGGCCATGGTGCTGGGCGGCGCCGACCCGCGCCTTTCGAACCTGACCGCAGAGCCGGTTGACTACACCATCAACTTCCTCGGTCTGTGGGCGCTGCGCAGCCTGTGGCTGACCCTGGCGATCACCCCGCTGCGCCAGCTGACCGGCTGGTCGTGGCTCGCCCCCTGGCGCCGCCCGCTGGGGCTGTGGGCCTTCGCGTATGGCGTGCTGCACCTGCTGGTCTATTTCGAGCTCGACCAGGGCGGAGAGATCGACCTGCTGCTGATCGACGTGGCCAAGCACAATTTCATCCTGCTGGGGATGAGCGCACTGCTGCTGATCCTGCCGCTGGCGCTGACCTCTACACACAAGTTGATCAAGCGCCTGGGCGGCAAACGCTGGCAAAACCTGCACCGGCTGATCTACCCCGCCGCGATCCTCGCCTCGATCCACTTCGTGCTGCGGGTCAAGGGCTTTCAGTGGGAGCCATGGCTCTATGCCGGGCTGCTCGCCGCACTGCTGGGACTGCGGGGATACCGCAAGCTCTCCCGGTGACTTCAGCTTGCTCTCGTCAGTTGCCGGTCTTCGCGAATGGATCGCGCGGAATGCCTTTGAAACGGTCCCGTTCGGCTTGTGCGGCACGTTCCGTTCCGAGCACCCAGGTCCAGCAGCGATTGAACAGCGCAACCCCAGCAGTGCTGCCGGTCAGCTTGAGTTTGTCGACCACCGTGTCGCCCATGTAGATGTTGAGTGAAGCGGATTTGGCATAGGTTGGCAGAAATTCATCGGCTGGAAAGCCGGCCATGAAGCCTTTGTAAATCACGTCGTTCTTCACGCCATAAGCGCTGCGATCGTATGTTCCATCATCAAACACATAGCTGAGCTCGTAGGTTTCGCCCTCTTTGGCGGACCATTCGAAGTTTACAACCGTGAGCCAGACGATCGATTCATGGTCCGGCTTCACCGTGCGAAACAGTGTGGTCTTGGTCGAACCCGGTCCATCGTATTCAAAAAGGGCAATACACCCGCCCGGCTCATCGCGGGTCGATGCCTTGCCCGCCACCTGAAAGCCGCCCGCGCTGCCGAAATCGCGGGTCTGGGCAAAGGCCGCGGCCGGGTTCGCAAGAATGGCCGTGGAAACAGCCATCAAAGTCAGCTTCATTCTCATAATTCTATCAGCACGCTCAAACCTTCGGTCTGCATTTTGATATTCTGCATTCCCTTAAACTTGGCAAACGCCGGGCCAGAAATTGCGTGAACTGCCGGAATTTCGGGAGATTTCAACCTCTCTCTATTTCCCTGCAAAAGAGCCGATACAGAGAATGATTGCCGACCGTGAGAGTTCACCCTGACGTGCTCCCCAGAAATGTGACCGGTTTTTGGTAGAGTCCGACGCCAAGGAGTCGGACGACAATGAAGCGAAGCAGGTTCAACGAACAGCAGATCATCGCGATCTTGAAGGAGCAGGAGGCCGGGATGGCGACGGCGGA
>JAKPHK010000024.1 GCA_029550345.1 Pseudomonadota bacterium | reverse complement strand
CCATTTGGCCTGTTCGCGGTGCTGACCGGGGTGATGCTGCTCAACCTCGCGAGTTCGGGGCTGGATCAGGACATTACCCAGCGGCTGCTGGCCTGCGAGGATGCGAACAAGGGCTCCCGCTCGCTCTATGCCTCGGTCTGGATGAGCCTACCGGTAATCCTGCTGTTCCTGGTGATCGGATCGCTGCTTTACCTGCATTACGATGGCAGCGCCGCCGGGAGCTTCCGCGGGGAGAAGGTGACGGTGTTCATGCACTATATCCTGACTGAGATCCCGCCCGGCCTGCGCGGGCTGGTGACCGTGGGGGTGATCGCGGCGGCGGCGATCAATTCGGGGCTGATCTCGATGTCGGCGGTGCTGGTCGGCGATCTCTACCGGCCCTTCGCGGGAGACAAGAGCGAGGCACACTTTGTCCGCATGGGCCGGATCGCCAGCGTGGTGCTGGGCTTCGCGCTGTTTGGCATGGCGATCCTGTCCTACTATTGGCAGCGCTATGCCGATAGCGCGCTGCTCGATTTCGTGCTGGGGGTCATGGCCTTCGCCTATTCCGGCCTGATCGGGGTTTACGGCGTGGCGCTGTTCAGCAAGCGCGGCAGCTCCGCCAGCGTGATCGCGGCCTTCATCGCCGGGTTCCTGACCGTGCTGGCGTTCCAGCCCTATGTGATCGACAGCCTGGCCCTGCCGGCTGCGATGAAGGGCGTGGCCTTTCCCTGGCAGCTCGTGCTGGGCAGTCTGGTCGCGGCGGCGGTTTGCATTTCCGCCCCCGGCAAGGGAGTGGCGCAAACCACCACCAGCGGCTAAGGCGACCGAGAATGAACTCCGGCAACTTCCTTTCCCACTCCGCATTGGTCGCGCTGGGCGGCGGGGTTGGCGCCTGGCTGCGCTATCTTGTCGCACAGGCCTGGCTGCGCGCGATCGGCCCGGTTGCGGCCAGCGCCTTTCCCTGGGCGACGCTGAGCGTCAACGTGATCGGCAGTGCCGCGATGGGCCTGCTGGCGGGCTGGCTCGCCCGGCACGGCCAGGGCGGAGAGGAAGCGCGGCTGCTGCTGGGCGTGGGCGTGCTCGGCGGTTTCACCACTTTTTCCGCCTTCAGCCTTGAACTGGTCAATCTGGCAGAGCGCGGCAATCCGGGCGGCGCGGCACTTTATGCGGCCCTTTCGCTGGGCGGCGGGGCGATCGGCCTGATCGCCGGGCTGGCCCTGGCAAGGAGCCTGGCATGACCGCGCGCGGCACGATTCCGGCCGATACGGTCCGCCAGTTCACCGTCGGCGCCGACGATGACGGGGTGCGGCTGGACCGCTGGTTCAAACGGCACCTGCCGCAGATCGGTTTTGCCACGGTCAGCCGTTGGGCGCGGACCGGGCAGATCCGGGTCGATGGAAAGCGCGCCGACGTGGCCGACCGGCTCAGCGCCGGGCAGGTGCTGCGCGTGCCGCCGGGCGGGGACAATCCCGAAAAGAAGCCGCGCGCACGCAAACCGCTCAGCGAAGATCAGATCGCTCTGGCCGAATCGATGGTCATTTCGAAGGACCGCGCGGCGATCGTGCTCAACAAGCCGCCCGGCCTTGCCACCCAGGGCGGCAGCGGCACTTTCAGCCACGTGGATGGCCTGCTTGATGCCTATGCCGATGATGGCCCGCGCCCGCGGCTGGTCCACCGGCTCGACAAGGATACGTCCGGCGTCCTGCTGATCGCCCGCACGCCGGGCAGTGCAGCCTATTTCTCAAAGCGCTTTTCCGGCCGCTCGGCCCGCAAGATCTATTGGGCGCTGGTGATCGGCGTGCCCGAAATCCAGGACGGGATGATCGACCTGCCGCTGGCCAAACAGCCGGGCACCGGCGGTGAGAAAATGATGGTCGATAAAAGCGGAGAGGGGCAGCCTGCCCGCAGCCGCTACCGCGTGATCGACCGCGCCGGCAACCGCGCCGCCTGGGTAGAGCTGCAACCGTTGACCGGGCGCACCCACCAGCTGCGCGTGCACATGGCGGCGATTGGCCACCCGATCGTGGGGGACGGAAAATACGGCGGTCAGGATGCCTTCCTGTCCGGCTCGATCAGCCGCAAGATGCACCTTCACGCCCGCCGCCTGATTATCGATCACCCCGATGGCGACCTGATCGACGTGCGAGCCGAGCTGCCCGAGCACTTTGCCGCCAGCCTGGCCCAGCTGGGCTTCGATGAGGCCGATGGCGATGCGATGGAGCTGGTGCTGTCCAGGCCCGAGCCCGACAAGACCGAGAAGAAGGCCGCCGCCAAGGCCCACGCCAAGCAAGTCCGCAAGGAACGCCGGGGCGAACGGCGCGGCCGGTCATCCGGCCAGGCACCGACCCGCAAACCGCCGACCAAACGCGGCCCCACCAAAGGCAAAGGCAGCCCCAAGCCGGGAGGCGCAGGTAAACGCTGATGCATCCGAGCGCCGCCTTCCGAAACCCCGACCGCGACCTGCTGGAGACGCTGATCGACCAGATCGGTTTCGGCATGGTCTTTGCCCAGACGCCTGACGGCCCGCGCGTGGCCCATGTCGCGCTGCTCTCCACCGGAGACGGCGCGGTGCAGTTCCACCTTTCGCGCGGGAATGCGCTGGCCAAGCACCTCGCCGAACGCACCGCGCTGGTGGTGGTCAACGGCCCGGACGGCTATGTCAGCCCGCGCTGGTATTCCGATCCGGCGCAGGTCCCGACCTGGAACTATGTCGCGCTGGAACTGGAAGGTCGGGTCCGGCGGATGGATGCCGACGCGACCCTGGCGCTGATTACCGACCTGTCCGACAAGCATGAAGCCCGGGTTCGCGAAGGCCAGCCCTGGACCATGGACAAACTGCCGCCCGAACGGCTGCGCGCAATGCTGGCCGGGATCGTCGGGTTCGAAATGGAAGTCCAGGCCTGGCGCGAAACGCTCAAGCTGTCGCAGAACAAGCCTGCCGATGAGCGTGAAAAGCTGGCCGCCGGGCTGGAAAGCGAAGGTGCCGCCGGGATCGCTCAGCTGATGCGGACCCTCGCTTCGTGAGCCAGCGGCTCGCCCTGTTCGATTGTGATGGCACGCTGGTTGACGGGCAGGCCGGAGTGGTCAACGCGATGGAAGCCGCCTTTGCCGAGGCCGGACTCCCCGCGCCGGACCGTCATCTGGTCCGCCGCGCAGTGGGGCTAAGCCTGCCGCAAGCGATCCGGATGCTGGCCCCCGATGCCGATGAGGCCCGGCGCATCGCCGCCGATGCCGCCTATCGCGACGCCTTCCGCATGGCGCGCGAGGCCGGGCAACTGGTCGAACCGCTGTATGACGGAATCGCCGATCTGGTCGCCGCACTGGCGAACGAGGGCTGGCTGCTGGGCGTCGCCACCGGCAAGAGCGAGCGCGGCCTCAGCCATTGCCTTGCCAGCCACAGCCTGACCGCCCGTTTCGTCACCCTGCAAACCGCCGACCACCACCCATCAAAGCCGCACCCTTCGATGATCGAAACCGCGCTGGCCGAAACCGGGGTTGATCCGGCGGCCTGCGTGATGATCGGCGATACGCAATATGACATGGCCATGGCGGTCAATGCCGGGGTCCGCGCGATCGGGGTCAATTGGGGCTATCACAGCGCCGAGGAACTGATCGAGGCCGGGGCCGAGGTGGTGGCCCGCGATCCGGCACATCTGAAGGAACTGCTGGGATGAACCCCGACGAAAACGAAGCCAGGAAGCGGTTCCTGTTCCTTTCACTGATCCGGATCGGCGGCGCGGTTTTCCTGACGCTGGGGCTGATGATCCTGGGCGGCAAGGTGCGGATGCAGCAAGAACTGGGTCTGCCCTTTGCCCTGATCGGCCTCGCCGGGTTCCTGCTGGTCCCGGTCTGGCTGGCCAAGCGCTGGAAATCGCCCCGGCCATGAAGCGTTTCTACAAGGACGCAGCCTTTTCCGCCGAAGGATCAGGCTGGCGCGTGACGCTTGACGGGCGCGGGGTGAAAAGCCCGGGCGGCAGGCCGCAAGTAGTGCCCAGCCCGGCCCTGGCCGAGGCGCTGGCCGCCGAATGGGCCGCGCAAGGGGAAGAGATTGACCCGGCGGCATTCGTGCTGCGCGATCTGGCCGACTATGCCATCGATGTGGTCGCGACCGGGCGTGACAGCCTGATCGCCACGCTGCTCGGCTATGCCGAAACCGATACCCTGTGCTACCGCGCCGATCCCGAAGAGCCGCTTCACGCGCGCCAGCTTGCGGTGTGGGAGCCGCTGCTTCTTGCCGCAGAAAGCCGCTGGGACGTGCGTTTCCAGCGCGTCTGCGGGATCGTCCATCGCCCCCAGCCGGGCGAGACGCTGGGTCGGCTGAAGGCAGCCCTGACCGCCTACGACGATTTCAGCCTGGCTGCGCTCAATACCCTGACCAGCCTTGCCGCATCGCTGGTGATCGGCCTCGCCGCGCTGGAACCGGACGCAGACATTGCCGCATTGTGGCAAGCCGCTGAGCTGGAGGAGAACTGGCAGGCCGAACAATGGGGGCTCGATGCCGAGGCCGAAGCCCGGCAAGCGCGCCGCTTCGCCGGGTTCGCCGCGGCAGCGCGGTTTGCCGAGCTGGTAAGGGGTTAGCCCCCGAACCAGGCCGCCACCTCATCGGCCACGGCATTGGCCGCCTTGTTCAGCGCCGGGCCAACCTCAGCCGGGACCGGGGCGACGCCATCGATCACGCTTTCGAACCGCTTGGTCTGAACCTCGCCATTGGGTCCGGTGCGGATGGCATCGAAGCGGACCACGACCGAACGGCTGCGCGCGTCATAGCCCATCGCGATCAGCCGCCCCGAAAGCCGCAGCCCAGCCACCGGAACATTGGACTGGCTGTCTTCCAGCACCAGCCGTCCGGTCTTGGCGCGCAGCGTTTCGGCCAGCAGTGCGCGGAACAGGCGGGTCGGGCGCTCAACCCACTGGGCCCCTTGCAGATAGGCGATGTTGGCATCGTCAACCTGGACCGGAACCCGCAGCACCGCCAGCGACTGATCGGTTTCAGGTTCCATCACCATCAGTGCTTCCGCCGCCGGGGCGCTGATCGCGCTGCCGGCCGGGGCCGTTGCCGCCGGGGTGAGAGTAAGCAGCGTGGCGGGCCCCTTGCCCCCGCCGCCGCCCAGGCTGACGCAGGCCGAAAGCGCCAGGGGCAGGACAGTCAGCACGCTCCGGCGCAGCAGGTTGCGGGGCATGGTCAATTCCTTCACGGCTTGTAATCGGGCAGACGCTGGCCACCGATCAGCGATCCGGCGCCTTCGTTGTTGATCTTCTCGGTCAGGTCGCGCAGCGCCTTGGTGCTGGCGCGCAGATCGCGGATCGCGGCTTCGGCCTGCGGCAGGGTCGTGGCCTGAAGCTGCTTGGCGGTGGGGCGGGTATCGCCGACCAGCCCGTTGAGCTGATTCGCCACGACCTCGATCGATTTCAACGACTGGCGGAACTGGACCAGCATCGCCTTGCCTTCGCCGTTCAGCGTTTCGTTGGTGGCCATGGTGGTGGTTTCAAAGGCAACCAGCGCCTTGCGGGCATCGGCCAGGGTGCCCTGCAACTCGGTCATCGTGGCGCGGAACTGCGGGGTGCTATCGGCCAGGCCCGCGGTCAGACGGTTGGAGTTGGCGAGGATGCCGTCGATCGCGGCCAGGTTCTTTTCCGAGAAGACCAGGCTCAGCCGCTCGGTCAGCGTCGCCAGCCGTTCGAGCAGGACCGGCGCCGAATTGAGCAGTTCGCCCAGCCCGCCGCGCTTGGTCGGGATAACCGGCACGCCTTCGGGGCAAGCGGTCGCCGCCTCACCCTTGCAGTTCAGTTCGGGGGCGTCCTTGCTCGCACCTTCAAGCTGGATCGTCGAAACTCCGGTAAAGCTGCCCTGGATCGTGGCGGTGGTGCCGACCCGGATCGGCACATCGCGTTCGACCGCGATCCGCACCCGAACGAAGCCGGGGTCCTTCTTCCACAGCTCGATGTGGGTAACCTGCCCCACCGGCACGCCCGAGAAATTGACCGCCGATCCCTTTGACAGGCCATCGACCGACTGTTTGAAGAACACGTCGTATTCGTGGCGGCCGCCATCGTTCAGCCGGGCGATCCAGATAATCACCGCGGCGATCAGTGCCAGCAGCGCAAGGGTTATCGCACCCACCCAGACGTGATTGGCCTTGGTCTCCATCGCCTGCCTTATGCCCCTCTGTCCGCGGACTTGTCCATCGCCTTGGCGCGGCTGCGCACCGCACTGGCCGCCCGTCCGCGCGGACCGTTGAAATATTCCTGGATCCACGGATGATCGAGCGCCAGGAGTTCGGGGATCGTCCCCACTGCAATCACCCGCTTGTCGGCCAGAACCGCCACCCGGTCGCAAATTTCGTAAAGCGTATCGAGATCATGGGTGATCAGGAACACGGTATTACCCAGCGTTTCCTGCAATTCGCGGGTCAGCTTGTCGAACGCGGCGGCCCCGATCGGATCGAGGCCAGCGGTCGGTTCGTCAAGGAACAGCAGTTCCGGGTCCATCGCCAGCGCCCGGGCCAGGCCGGCCCGCTTCTTCATCCCGCCGGACAGTTCAGACGGATACTTGTCCGCCGCCTCGTCCGGCAGGCCGGAAAGCATCACCTTGTAACGCGCAATCTCGCGCCGCAGCGCCGGGCTGATCTCGGGATAGAACTCCCGCAGCGGGACTTCGATGTTCTCCGCCACGGTCAGGGTGGAAAACAGCGCCCCGCCCTGAAACAGCACGCCCCAGCGGCTGCGGATATCAATCTCATCATCGGCGTGTTCGCCGACGATCGCCTCGCCCAGAACCTCGATGTTGCCGTGCTCGACCGGCTGGAGCCCGATGATCGAGCGCATCAGCACCGATTTGCCGGTGCCCGATCCGCCGACCACGCCCAGGATCTCTCCGCGCCGGACCTTGAGGTCCAGATCGCGGTGGATCACGTGATCGCCGAAGGCCGTGGTCAGCCCTTCGACCACGATCGGAAAATCGTCCGGCCGCGCGGAGCTGCTCATCCCCACCCCACTTCGGTGAAGAACACCGCGAAAAAGGCATCGAGCACGATCACCGCGAAGATCGCCTGGACCACCGCGATGGTAGTCTTGAGGCCGACCTGTTCGGAATTTCCTTCGACCTGCATCCCCTGATAGCAGCCCGCCATGGCAATGATCAGGCCGAACACCGGCCCCTTGATCAGCCCGACCCACAGATCGTGATCGGGAACCACTTCCTGGATCCGGGTCAGGAAGGTCCAGAACGGAATATCCAGCGAATACATGGAGATGAACGCACCGCCGATGATCGAGAGGATTGCCGCATAGAAGCCCAGCACCATCATCATGAAGGTGCAGGCCAGAACCCGCGGCACCACCAGCGCCTCCATCGGGGAAACCCCGATGGTGCGCATCGCGTCGATTTCCTCGGTCAGCTTCATCGTGCCCAGCTGCGCCGCGAAGGACGAACCGGACCGGCCCGCAACCATGATCGCGGTCATCAGCACGCCCAGTTCGCGGAAACTGAGCCGCCCGGTAAGGTTGATCGTGTAGATTTCGGCCCCGAACTGCTCAAGCTGGACCGCCCCCTGCTGGGCGATCACGATCCCGACCAGAAAGCTCATCAGACCGATGATCGGCAGCGCCCGGACCCCGACCAGATCGAACTGGCGGACCAGCGAAGTCCAGCGCATCCGCCCCGGGTGACGAATCAGCGTGGCAAGTGCCGAGATCAGCGCACCCAGGAAAGACAGGAACTTCACCATCCCGTCGAAGTAGGCGATCACCGCGCGCCCGGTACTGGCCACTAGCCCTTCGGGTGAAAGGATCGCGCCGCCCTTGGCGTGATCGGGTTCATCAAGCTCGTTGCGGTGGATCGCGGCGATCAGGCGCTGGGCCTTGTCGCTGGCCCCGGTGATGTCGGCCCCGGTCTCACGCGCAAGACGCCAGACTGTCCAGGCGCCGATCGTATCGACCTCCTCGACCTGGCTCAGATCGATCCGGGCGAACCGCTCATCCGTGCCGCGCAGCGCCGCGTCCAGCTGCCCGACGGAAGATACCACCAGCGGCCCGGAAAGCACCACATTGCGCGTGCCATCCTCGCTTTCGGCAATCGTGAAGTCGGCCCACTCGCGCATCGCCCGCGCTGTGTGGGCGAAAATTGCGGCGACGGCAAGGCGCTGTCGCCGCTTGCGCGGGGCGCGGGGCGCTGGCAAAGGCCGGGCGATATGACCGAAACCACGCCCAGCTCCGAACTGCCCAAGACTTTCGACCCCGCCGGTATCGAGGCGTACTGGTACGATCAGTGGGAAACGCGCGGCCTGTTCCGCCCGGAACGGCCCGATGCCGAGCCGTTCACCATCGTCAACCCGCCGCCCAACGTTACCGGCAGCCTCCACATCGGCCACGCACTGGACAACACGTTGCAGGACGTGGTGATCCGCTACGAACGGCTGCGCGGCAAGGATGCGCTATGGGTGGTTGGTACCGACCACGCCGGGATCGCGACGCAAATGGTGGTCGAACGTCAGCTGGAAGCGAAGCAGGACAAGCGCACCAATTACAGCCGCGAGGATTTCATCGCCAAGGTCTGGGAATGGAAGGCTGAAAGCGGCGGGGCGATCACCCGCCAACTGCGCCGCCTGGGCTGTTCGATGGACTGGAGCCGCGAACAGTTCACCATGGACCCGCACTTTACCAAGGCGGTGGTGAAGGTCTTCGTCGATCTCTACAACAAGGGGCTGATTTACCGCGACAAGCGGCTGGTCAACTGGGACCCGAAGCTGAAGACCGCGATTTCCGACCTTGAGGTGGAAACCCGCGAGGTCAAGGGCGGCTTCTGGCACTTCCGCTATCCGCTGGCCGACGGCGTGAAGCTGGCCAATGGCGCGGACCACATCGTCGTTGCCACCACCCGGCCCGAAACCATGCTGGCCGACATGGCCGTGGCGGTGAACGCGGACGATCCGCGCTACAAGTCGGTCATCGGCAAGGAAATCCTCCAGCCGCTGACCGGGCGCCGCTTCCGCATCGTCGCGGACGAGCACGCGGACCCGGAACTGGGCAGCGGCGCGGTGAAGATCACGCCGGGGCACGATTTCAACGACTTCGAAGTGGGCAAGCGCGCCGGGATCAAGCCCGCCGACATGCTCAACATGTTCGATGCCGAAGCCCGCGTGGTGCAGACCGCCGATGGGCTGGTGCCGGACAAGTACCTCGGGCTCGACCGCTTTGAAGTGCGCGCAATAATCGTTGCCGACATGAAGGCGGCGGGCTGCCTCGTCCCCCATGTCACCAGGGACAAGGAGGGCAACGAGGTGGAAGCGGACTTCGAGCCGCGCACCATCCAGACCCCGTTCGGTGATCGCGGCGGCGTGGTGATCGAGCCGTGGCTGACCGATCAGTGGTACGTCAACGCCGAGGTGCTGGCCCAGGCGCCGATCGAGGCGGTGCGCAGTGGCGCGGTCGAGATCGTGCCGAAAAGCTGGGAAAAGACCTTCTTCAACTGGATGGAAAACATCCAGCCGTGGTGCGTCTCGCGCCAGCTGTGGTGGGGCCACCGGATACCGGCGTGGTATGCGGCTGATGGCAATGTCTACGTGGCCGAAACCGAGGATGAAGCTCAGGCGCTGGCCGGAGCGGGCGTCGAACTGACGCGCGACGAGGACGTCCTCGACACCTGGTTCTCGTCGGCGCTGTGGCCCTTCGCCACGCTCGGCTGGCCGGACCAGACCGAGCTCGTCAAGCGCCACTACCCCAACGACCTGCTGGTTTCGGGCTTCGACATCCTGTTCTTCTGGGATGCGCGGATGCTGATGATGGGCGAGGCGATGACCGGGCAGAACCCCTGGCCCCGGCTTTACCTGCACGGGCTGGTGCGCGCCGCCGATGGGCAGAAGATGTCCAAGTCCAAGGGCAACGTGGTCGATCCGCTGGGCCTGATCGACAAGTACGGCGCGGACGCGCTGCGCTTCTTCATGGCGGCGATGGAAAGCCAGGGCCGCGACGTGAAGATGGACGAGAAGCGGGTCGAGGGATACCGCAACTTCGCCACCAAGCTGTGGAACGCCGCGCGTTTCTGCCAGAGCAACGGCATCGGCGCGAGCCAGTCGCTCGCCGCCACCGCCGCCACCAGCGCGGTCAACAAGTGGATCATCGGCGAGGTGGTGGAGACGCTCTCCGCGCTCGACCAGGCCATGGCCGACCTGCGCTTCGATGCGGCGGCGAATGCGATCTACCACTTCGTCTGGGACCAGTTCTGCGATTGGTACATCGAACTGATCAAGGGCAACTTCGACGCGGAAACCAAGGCCGTCGCCGGCTGGGTGCTCGACCAGATCCTGGTCATGCTCCACCCCTTCATGCCCTTCGT
>JAKPHK010000014.1 GCA_029550345.1 Pseudomonadota bacterium | reverse complement strand
GGGACAATCGATGGACCGCCAATGTTCGTCAGGCGTCATGGCGATCGCCACGGCGGCCAAGCAGATCATCGTCGATCGCATGGATGTGGTGATCGGTGGCGGCCAGGAATCGATCTCGCTGATCGAAACGCCGGAATTCCGAATCGATTTCGATGCCGAGCTGATCGCGCTGCACGACGACATCTACATGCCGATGATCCAGACCGCGGAAGTCGTGGCGAACCGCTATGGCATCAGCCGCGAGGCGCAGGATGCCTATGGCCTGCAATCACAGCAGCGCACTGCTGCTGCCCAGGCTGCTGGACTTTTCGACCAGGAAATCGTGCCCGTAACCGTGACCAAGGCGGTGAAGAACCGGGAAACCGGCGAAGTCACCCATGAACAAGTTACGCTGTCAAAGGACGAGGGCAACCGGCCGGAGACCACGATCGAGGCCCTTGCCGGATTGAAGGCGGTGATCCCTGGCGGATCAGTTACCGCGGGCAACGCCAGTCAGCTCAGCGATGGCTCCTCGGCCTGTGTGTTGATGGAAGAAAAGCTGGCTGAAAAACGCGGACTGCAACCGCTCGGCCGCTATGTCGGCATGGCGGTCGCAGGCTGTAAGCCCGACGAGATGGGGATCGGCCCCGTCTTCGCGATCCCGAAACTGCTGGACCGCTTCGACCTGACCATGGACGATATCGGGCTGTGGGAGCTGAACGAAGCCTTTGCGGTTCAGGTCCTCTATTGCCGTGACAAACTGGGTATCCCCGACGAACTGCTGAACGTTAACGGCGGTTCCATCGCCATTGGCCACCCCTATGGCATGACCGGTTCGCGCTGCACGGGTCATGCGCTGATCGAAGGCAAACGGCGCGGTGCGAAATACGTCGTCGTCACCATGTGTGTCGGCGGCGGTCAGGGTGCCGCAGTCCTGTTCGAAACACTCTGAATCGAGAAGGAAAAAAATAATGGGAGATCGCAGCTTCGACTCGATCGTCATCGGGGCGGGCCAGGCTGGCCCTTCGCTGGCGGTCACACTTGCCAAACGGGGCGAAAAGGTCGCACTGATCGAGGCCGAACGGCTCGGCGGCACGTGTATCAACAACGGCTGCACGCCAACCAAGACCCTGCGCAAGTCGGCACGGGTCGCCTATATCGCGCGGCGCGCGGCCGAGTTCGGGATCGACACCGGGCCAGTCACGGTGGATTTTCCCCGCGCGATGACACGGATGCGCGAGCGGGTCGATACCTCGCGCGCCGGGCTGGAAAGCTGGGTGCGCGGCAGCGGGGTTGAAGTCATCATCGGCCACGGAAAGATCGAGGGACGCGAGGGCGAGCAGTTCCGGGTCAACGCTTGCGGTGAGGCATTGCTGGCCGCCAAGCTCTTTCTCAACACCGGCACCCGCCCGTTCATACCGCCGATCCCTGGCCTGGATCTGGTGCCCGCGCTCGACAACCGCTCGCTGCTGGCGCTGAGCGAATTGCCTGAACATCTGGTTATCGTCGGCGGAAGCTACATCGGATTGGAGATGGCGCAGATTTTCCGGCGTCTCGGGGCCGATGTAACCGTCATCGAAGGTGGCCCCGCCCTCGCCTCGCGCGAAAACCCGGACATCTCGGCGATGATCCGCGAGTTTCTCGAAGCCGAGGGCATCACTGTCCATACGGGTGTGAAGATCGAGAAAGTGAACGGCACAGCGGGTGCGATCACAGTCCGGCTGGACAAGGGTGAAGCAAGCGGGACGCATCTGCTCGTGGCCACCGGACGCCTGCCCAATACTGATGGGCTGGGGCTTGAAAGCATCGGCATCGAGACAGGGCCGCGCGGACACATCACAACAAACGAACGTCTCGAAACGGCTGTACATGGCGTTTGGGCACTGGGCGACATCAACGGGCGCGGCGCCTTCACGCACACCAGCTATCACGATTTCGAGATCGTGGCTGAAAATCTTGCCAGAGGTACGCGCAGTGCGGATGAGCGGGTAATGGCCTACGCCATGTTCACCGACCCGCCGCTGGGTCATGTCGGCATCCAGCGTTACGAGGCGCAGAAACTGGCCGACGAAGGGCGCAACATCCTGATCGCGGAACACGACATGAAGGATGTCAGCCGCGCCAAAGAAGAAAGCGAACTGGCCGGTCGTATCCGTATCATCTTCGATGGCGATGACGGCAAGGTGCTGGGCGCAACCATGCTGGGCATCAACGCCGACGAGATCATCCAGGTTTTTTCCAATTTCATGGCGGCGGGCGGGCATTGGCAGGCGATGCGCAATGCCCTGCCCGTCCACCCGACCGTCACGGAATTCATGCCCACCATCCTGACCAAGCTGACCCCGCTGACCAGGAACTGAGCAGATGATGGAACAGCCATTCACCTGCGACATGCACCGCGAGACCGTTCCTGGCGGACTGCTATCAGCAACGGTAACGCCGCTGGCCTCGATTTTCGGCAGCGGCTTTCTGGTGATCGCGGCGATCCTTACGGCGGCCGTCGGGCGCTATGCGGTGTTCGCGATGGCGGGTATTTGCGCGCTGGCCTACGCGATCGGCATGGTGATGCGGCACAATATCCGGCATGTCGAACCGCTGCTGTTCAATCGCAAGCTGCCAGCCTGGCCCGCACGGCTTGAACTTGTTTCCGATTTCTCACTGGTGCTGGCCTATGTGATTTCGGTCACGCTGTACCTGCGGATCATGGCTTCGTTCGCGCTCAACCTGGCCGGCGCGGACTCGCAGCACAACCAGTCTCTACTGGTGAGCGGCTGCATCGCGGTGATACTGGCTTTTGCCTTGTGGAAGGGCTTGAAGTCGCTGGAATTCCTGGAGAAATGGGCGCTGATCCTTACAATGGCGATCGTCCTGGTCCTGCTGGCGACATTCGTGAAACTGGATGCCTCGGTACTGACGCAAGGCGTGCTGAAGCTCCCGCAGGCCAGCGCGGAAACGCCGCTGCATGCCCTGCTGCTGCTCGGCGGCACGGTCATCGTCGTCCAGGGGTTCGAGACGACCCGTTATCTGGGCGAACATTACTGCCCCGAAACCCGCATCCGCGCATCCCGCCTGTCGCAGATCGTCTCGACCATCGTCTATGTCGCCTTCATCGCGCTGGTGACACCACACACCCACCTGCTCGATGGCGTGATGAGCGACAGCGGCTTGCTGGACATTGTCGAGCAGGTCGCCACTTGGCTGGTCCTGCCATTGGTCGGCGCCGCCATTTTCAGCCAGTTCAGCGCGGCCATTGCCGATACCATCGGGGGCACGGGCAACGTGCGCGACCGCACCGACGGCAAGGTTTCGGAACGTGCAATCTACGCAGTGATCTTGTCGGTCGCCCTGATCCTGGCGTGGAGCGCGGATACGGCCCAGGTGCTGGTTCTCGCCTCCAAGGCCTTCGCCTTCTACTATGGCCTGCAATGCGCTGTTGCCGCGATAATCAGCAGTGACACCCGGATTCGGCTGGGCGCCACGATGCTTGCGGCTGTGATGTTCGCGATCACTGTATTTGCCATACCGGTCGGCTAACTGGCATCGCGCGAGGTG
>JAKPHK010000004.1 GCA_029550345.1 Pseudomonadota bacterium | reverse complement strand
GAGGCTCCACATCGATTTCAGCTGGATGCGGCCCCAATCGGTATCGCGCTGGGCCGTCAGCATCGCCATCGAGGTGACATAGGTCATGTCATCCCCGCGCGGCCCCTTGTGATCGGTATATTGCAGCGATGCCGCGCCGTGAGCCATCAGCATCCAGTCGCCCGCCATGATATGCAGGCCGTGCATCCCGCCTTCGTTGCCGGGAAGGCGAGATGTGCCTGAGCCTTCGCCGGATTGCCGCGAAGCCGGATCGCAGACAGCATCATCGCAGAGTTGATCGACGCTGACGGGCATCTTTTGCCCGTCATGTTCGCTGGGCGGGGCGGGCTGGGGCGGCGATGGTTGCATCGCGCCCATGTCATGACCGGCATGACCGGAATGATCCTGCGCCAAGGCAGGAGTGGATAGCAGCGTGGCTCCCAGCAGTGCCGGGATCAGATAGGGTTTCATGGGATTTGTCTTCCGCTTTTGAAGGTGAGGATTGGGCGAAGCAATCGCCGCGAAATCCTCAGGCGCGGGGCGGGGGCGTATCGGGAGCAGTGCGGTGCTGCGGCAGCTGCGTGGCCAGCGGTGCGATGGGCAGGGCTTCAGCCAACTGCGGTGCGGGCGCCACTTCGGCCAGACCATCGTAGCGGGCGATACAGCCGATACATTCATGCTGGCTCGTCTTGCCGTCATGTTTGACCGGCGCCTGCTTATCCTCATGGCAGCCATGGGGCATTTCCATAGCCGGGCCAGCCGATCCAGCACTTGCAGGCATCGCCAGCGCCGGAAGTGCGAGGCACAGGACAAGCAAGATCAGGGACAGGCGCCGAACCATGGCGCCAGTCTAGGCGCTTCAAACGCCCGGATCAATCAGACGTTGAATTTGAAATGCAGCACATCGCCGTCCTGCACGACATATTCCTTGCCTTCCTGGCGCAGCTTGCCCGCTTCCTTGGCAGCACTCTCGCCGCCCAGGGCGATGTAATCGTCATAGCCAATCGTTTCGGCGCGGATGAAGCCGCGCTGCATATCGGAGTGGATCTCGCCCGCTGCTTCGGGGGCTTTGGCACCCTTGTGGACGGTCCAGGCGCGGGCTTCCTTTGGACCGACCGTGAAGAAGGTGATCAGGTGCAGCAGATCATAGCCCGAGCGGATCACGCGGGCGAGGCCGGTTTCATGCAGGCCCATCTCTTCAAGGAAGACCAGCCGTTCCTCAACTTCCATGCCGACCAGTTCGCTTTCGATCGCGGCGGAAACGATCACAGCGTTGGCGCCTTCAGCCTTGGCCTTGGCGAAGACCGCTTCGGAAAAGGCGTTGCCGTTCGCCGCGCTTTCTTCATCGACGTTGCAGACATAGAGCACCGGTTTGGCGGTGAGCAGCTGGGCCTGATTGAACACGCGCAGTTCTTCCTCACCATCCGGCCGAGCATGGCGGGCGGGCTTGCCATCGCGCAGCAGATCAAGCGCGGGCTGAAGGACCGATGCCAGCAGCTTGGCTTCCTTGTCGCCGCCGGTGGCCTTTTTCTGGGCGGCGGGAACGCGCTTTTCCAGGCTTTCAAGATCGGCCAGCATCAGTTCGGTTTCAACCGTATCGGCATCGGACACCGGATCGACCTTGTTGTCCACGTGCTGGATGTCATCATTTTCAAAGCAACGCAGCACGTGGACGATCGCGTCCACCTCGCGGATGTTGCCAAGGAACTGGTTGCCCAGGCCTTCGCCCTTCGATGCGCCGCGCACCAGCCCGGCGATATCGACGAAGCCAAGCTGGGTGGGAATGATCTTCTGGCTGCCGGCAATTGCGGCCAGTTTGTCAAGCCGGGGATCGGGCACGCCGACATTACCGACGTTGGGTTCGATCGTGCAGAACGGATAGTTCGCCGCCTGCGCCGCCTGGGTTTCGGTCAGCGCGTTGAACAGGGTGCTTTTGCCAACATTCGGCAGGCCGACGATACCGCAACGAAAACCCATCACTCACTCCAAACCCGGGGAAAGTCGCGCCCATAGGGCCAGAATGCGCGTTTGGCGAGAGGGCCTATTGCAGGGCAAGCCAGCACTCGGCCTCGGCAGGAGATGTGAACCGGACGATTTCCCCGCCGAACCCGGCCAGCGCTGCCGCGTTGCGGGCCTGCCAGTTGCGCCGGAAGGTCAGGATATAGTGCAGGAACTCAAGGTCGAGCCGTTCCGGGCAGCCCTCGGTCATGTCAGGCCGGGCGGTGCCGCGATAGCTCCACCAGCGCTTCAGCGCTCGGCCAAGGCACAGCTTCGTAGAATAGTCGAGCCAGACTACCCCATCGGCCCGGGTCAGCCGCAGCGGCAGGGTGGAGCCGTAATTGCCGTCGATGATCCAGCGGTCCTGCGCCAGTACGCCGCCAAGGATCGCGCGGCCCTCGTCGCGGTCGCGCTCGATCCAGCCGGGCAGCCAGAACATCCGGTCAAGATGGTGGAGCGGCAATCCGGTGCGCGCCGCCAGCGCGTGCGACAGGGCGGATTTTCCCGCTCCGGGGGAACCGATGACCAGAATGCGCTGCATGGCGCACGTTCTAAAGCAGGGCTAGCTGCCCGTCCATATTGGGCGGCTGGAACGCCGAGCAATCGAGCCGGGGCTGTTCGCGGTTCAGGCCATTGCGCTTGCAGGCGAGGCGAAAGCGGTGGCGGAATAGATCGGCCCAGGGTCCAAGCGGCTTCATCCGGGTAAAGAAGCCGGGGTCGTTGTCTCGCCCGTTGCGAACCGACTGGACGATCCCCATCACCTTTGCGGCGCGATCGGAATAGTGCACATCCAGCCATTCGCGGAACAACGGGGAAACCTCATGCGGAAGGCGCAGCATGATCCAGCTGGCAGTCTGCACCCCGCGCTTCGCCGCTTCGGCCAGGATCCCTTCGATGAATTCATCGGTGATAGCAGGGATGACCGGCGCGACCGATACATGGGCAGGCACGCCTGCCTCTGCCAGACGGCCCAGGGCATCGAGCCGCTTGGCCGGGGCGCTGGCCCTTGGTTCCAGCAAGCCGGACAGCCGCGGATCAAGGCTGGTGACTGAAACTGAAACCGCCGTCAGCCCATGCTTCGCCAATTCCGTCAGCAGATCAAGATCGCGCACCACCCGCGCGCTTTTGGTGGTGATCGTTACCGGGTGGCGGGTTTCAAGGCATACTTCAAGGATCTGGCGGGTCAGCTTGTAGGTTGCTTCAATCGGTTGATAGGGATCGGTGTTGGTGCCCATCGCGATTGGTGCCGGTGCATAGCCGGGCCGGGCCAGTGCTTTGCGCAGGAGGTTGGCGGCATCGGGTTTGGCAAACAGCTTGCTCTCAAAATCGAGACCGGGAGACAGATCGAGCCAGGCGTGGCTGGGCCGGGCATAGCAATAGACGCAGCCGTGCTCACAGCCGCGATAGGCGTTTATCGAGCGGTCGAACGGGATGTCCGGGGACTGGTTGTACGAGAGGATCGACCGGGCGCTTTCCAGCGTTACCTCGGTCCGCAATTTCGGGGCGGGGCCGTCAATCGTTTCGCGCTCTTCGATCCAGTCCGCAGCAACCTCGCGATCCGCCAGACCAAACCGCGCGGGAACGCGCGCAGATTGGGCGCCGCGGCCACGGATCGGGGTGAGGGGAGGCATCCCGAGAAAAGAACATATTAGGAACGAAAAAGCAAGCCGTTCAGCGCCCGCGTTGTAGAGTCCCGTCGGGGTTCATGCGCACCGCTTTCGATCCGCTGAGGCCGGGGAAAGTCGGCCACATTCCCTGAACCAGCGCCATCCGGCTTTCTGAAGGGCCGCCGGCCTGGCGTTCGTACATCCAGTAGTTGCGCAGCACGATGTTCACGTATCCGCGCGTTTCCCAATAGGGCACGCTCTCGATCCACAGCAGCGGATCGCCCTTGTCCTTGATCTCATACTGCCAGCGGGTGATCGGGGTTAGCCCGGCGTTATAGGCGGCCATCACCTTTGGCAGCAGACCCTGGGTTCCGGGCGAATCCCGCAGCATTTCAAGATGGCGCTGCCCGAAGGCGAGGTTGACTTCGGGACGGTTGAGATCGCTGGCCGTGCCGGAAACGCCAAGTGCCCTTGCATGGTCCTTCGCGGCAGAGGGCATGATCTGCATCAGGCCGCGCGCACCGGCCGGGCTGACGACCTTGGCGCGGAAAACCGATTCCTGCAGCGTGTGGGCATAGACCAGCGCCGGATCAACCTTCCATCCGCTCACCGGGGTCCACTTCGGTGTCGGGAACCGGCCTGCCGGTTCACCCGATCCGCCGACCGGCGAATTATAGGCCATCCACATCTGCGTGCCGGGGGTGCCGAGGCTGCGGGCGAGGCGCGAAAGCGGCTGATAGTGCTGTGGCTGGCCGATCCGGGCCTGATGGCGCAGCACCTCATCCGCCAGGGCATCCTCGCCGATTTCGGCCAGCATCACCGCTACGCGGACGTTGGGAACGTCACGCAGCTGCTGCCAGTCTCCGTTGGAGAAATCGGGCGCCTCGTGCGTTTTCGGCAGCGCCACGCCGAGCTGCTCTGCCGCCAGCATCCCGTATAGCGTTTCGTCCATCCGGGCTGCGGCCTTGAGCGGTACTGCCGCCTTTTCGGGCTGGCGGCAGCGCACCAGCGCGCGGCTCTGCCAGTAATAGCTGGCCGCGGTCAGTTCGGCGTTTTCCGAGAGGATCGAAGCGCGGCCAAAGGCATCTGCCGCACCGGTGCAATCATCGAGCCGCCAGGCGGCGAGTCCGGCGATCCACCAGCCTTCTGCCACCCATGGTCCGGCACCGTCCTGCGCGGTCTGGGCCAGGGCATAGGCACCGGCGTCGTCGTTCTCGATATAAAAGCTCCAGGCGACCTTTGATCGCCATTCCGCCCTGGTGCCCGGCGAAAGCTGGCTGTCGATCCCGTCAAGCAGGGCCTTTGCCCCGGCGGGATCGTCGGCCTTGATCTTGCCGGTGATCGCCGCAGATACGGAGCCCGGCATGGTGCCATCGCTATTCTCGCGCGGACGGATTCGCTTGGCAAAGCTGGGCTGACTGACCATCCGGTTGGCTTGCGGAAGCGGTGGAACAGTGGTCGCCCCGCGCTTTTGGGCCAGCAGTTCGATCTGTTCCGACTGGGGCAGGTTGACCCCGCCGCTCAGCCAGGTGGTCAGGGCATCCAGCTCGATCTTGGGGGAGGTTGGGGCAAGGTAATACTCGGCGCGAGCTACCTGATGCAGCGGACCATCCGGGCGCTGCGCCAGCATCGCCTGCACGCGGGGCCAGTCTTCCCGGTCGATCGCATCGAACAGCTGGCGGTAATAGTCCCGGTCTTCCTTGCTGAGCAGGGTCGGAACTTCGCTGCGGGTGCTGCGTTTGGAAAAATATTCCATCGCCGCCGTATTGGCGCTTGCGACTTGCGGGGCAGAGATCGCCGCAATCGTGCAGGCCAGGCCCGCGAACAAAGGTTTGTTTGCAATTCGCACTTTAAGAAATCGTCCCTGCACCTGGCGGCCTGCGGATCAGCCCTGCTGCCAATCGAGCAAGGAGGCCCACAGACCGGCCTTTGCCTTGGGTCTGGCCATCAGGGAATTGAGCCCCGGGGCCGCCAAGGCCGGAATAGTGGCGCCTACATGGTAAAATTGCCGGAAAGGTTCAGTGCTTTTCGCCGGGTCGTGGCCAAGAAGCGACGAGACGTTCGCCCCGAAGCCAATTACCCGCTGCGGCGCGGCCAGGGCGACGTGATGGCGGGTCAGTTCGCCCAGCCCGGCAGCATGCAATGCGGGCCAATCGGGCATCGGCATATGCCGCGGCAGCGCCGATGCGAAATAGGCCTGATCGGGGGAAATGCCGATCGACATGAGGATCGCCTCGATCAGTCGCCCTTCCGGGCCGGACAGCAGGCTTTGCGAATCTTCAGCCTCGGGATGCTCGATCAGCACCATGATCCTGGCTCCAATCGATCCGCGCGGAGCGATCCGGCCAAAAATTTGCCCGTTGTCGAGGCTGGGTTCGGAAAGCCACCAGGCGGCGAAATCGCCCAGCTCCTGCGGCCAGTCCTGCGGGGCTCCCCCGATCTTCGCCGCCGGTTCGCTGACTGGCTTTGTCTTTGGCAGAGCGGCCGGGGGCTGGGCTGGTTCAGGCGGTGCCGTAACGGCAGGCGCGGCAGCTTCCAGCCAGTCGCGCGCGGCGTCGTGGTAATCGCAGTCAACCCCGGCCTCGCGCCACCAATCCAGCGCGGCGGCCAGATCGCCGGAATGAAGGCTGCGTTGGGGAAAGGCAGGGCCGCTTAAAGTCACACAAGCGGTCTTGACCTGCCTTGCCGCAGCTTTCAAGGGTTCGGACGAAGAAAAGCCATCAAGCAGGGTGTGGGACCGAGGCCATGAGCGAACGCGAATCGATGCCGTATGACGTTGTGATTGTTGGGGGCGGGCCCGCTGGCCTGGCCGCTTCGATACGGCTCAAGCAGATTAACCCTGAACTGACCGTCTGCATCCTTGAAAAGGGCAGCGAAATCGGCGCGCACATCCTGTCGGGGGCCACTGTCGATCCCAAGGCGCTGGACGAGCTGCTGCCCGATTGGCGCGATCAGGGCTGCCCGATCGCCGAAACCCCGGTGACCGACAACTGGCACTGGGTGATGAGCCGCAACGGGCACATGGCCCTGCCGCACTGGCCGATGCCGCCGTTCATGTCAAACCACGGCAACTACACCGGCAGCCTTGGCAACCTGTGCCGCTGGCTGGCAGGTAAGGCAGAGGAACTGGGGGTTGAAATCTTCCCCGGCTTCCCCGCTTCGGAAGTGCTCTACAACGAAGACGGCTCGGTAAAGGGCGTTGCGACGCAGGACATGGGTGTGGCCCGCGATGGCAGCCACAAACCGGACTATCAGCCCGGCATGGAGCTCCACGCCAAGTACACCTTCTTCGCCGAAGGCGCGCGCGGGCACCTGACCAAGCAGCTCAAGGGCAAGTTCGATCTTGAGGCGAACTGCGAGCCGCAGGTCTATGGGATCGGCATCAAGGAGCTGTGGGACATTCCTGAAGGTCAGCACGTTCCTGGCCGAGTGATCCACACCCAGGGCTGGCCGCTGAGCGAAAGCGATACCTGGGGCGGCGGGTTCCTGTACCATCAGGCCAACAACCAGGTCGCGCTCGGCTTCGTGGTGGCGCTCGATTACAAGAACCCCTGGGTCTATCCGTTCGAGGAATTCCAGCGTTGGAAGACCCACCCGGAAATCCGCAAGATCCTGGAAGGCGGACGCCGCGTTTCCTATGGCGCGCGGGCGATCAACGAGGGCGGCTGGCAATCGGTGCCGCAGCTCGATTTCCCGGGCGGCGCGCTGATCGGCTGCTCGGCCGGGTTCGTCAACGTCCCCCGGATCAAGGGCAGCCACACCGCGATGAAGAGCGGGATGCTGGCCGCAGAGGCAGCCGCCGCTGCAATCGCCGCAGGGCGCACTTCGGATTCACTCAGCGATTATGACGCTGCGGTGCGTGACAGCTGGATCGCCAAGGAGCTCAAGCTGGTCCAGAATGCCGAGCCGATGGTCGCCAAATGGGGTGAGGGGCTGGGCACGCTTCTCGCGGGCGCCGATATGTGGCTGCGCACCCTGTTCGGCTTCGGGCTGTGGAAGGGAATGAAGCACCATCGCGATTGCGAAGCGATCCAGCGCGCCGACCTTTATCAGCCGATCCACTATCCCAAGCCCGACGGGGTGTTCAGCTTTGACCGGCTGTCGAGCGTGTTCCTCTCGAACACCAACCACGAAGAAGACCAGCCGTGCCACTTGCAACTGGCCGATCCGGCGATCCCGGTGGAGGTCAACCTCAAGCATTATGCCGGGCCGGAGGCGCGCTATTGCCCGGCGGGGGTCTATGAATTCGTCGGCGAGGAAGAGGGCGAACCGCGCCTGCAGATCAACGCGCAGAACTGCGTCCACTGCAAAACCTGCGACATCAAGGACATGACCCAGAACATCACCTGGGTGACGCCGGAGGGTGGCGGTGGCCCGAACTATCCGAATATGTGATGCCCGGCGCAATTGATCCTGACGACGCGTGGCAGGATGCCTGGATGGCGTCCGTCGTTACCTGTGCGGAATCGTTATGCGAGGCAAAGGAGAGAAATCCTTGGCCAGATATTCCGTTTGCGCGTCAAGCTTTGGTCTATTTAATGACGGAGCTTTGGGATGGCGGCTTCAATAGCGCGGAACTTCGGGAAGCCTTTCTCACCGCAGCGGATGAGGTAGATCATTATTCCGCAGGCGAACGGTAACGGCGATTTATCAAACGTGCTTTGTGAGACCGCCTACGCCAAGATCAATCTTGCCCTGCACGTCCGACGGCGGCGGGATGATGGCTATCACGAGCTGGAAACGCTGTTCGCTTTCGTCGATGCGGGAGATGTGCTCAGCGTTTCCCCGGCAGAGCGGGACAGTCTGCGCACCGTGGGCGAATTCGCCGGTACGCTCGACAATCCCTTCGACAACATCGTGACGAAAGCGCTCTCCGCGCTGCCCCGGCCGGAGGGTTGGGCGGTTACGCTGGAAAAGGCCCTGCCGGTTGCCGCCGGGCTGGGCGGTGGATCGGCCGATGCCGGGGCGGTTTTTCGCCTGTATGATCGCGAATATGGACTGCCAGATGACTGGCGCCTCCGGGCCGCTCGGCTTGGCGCGGATGTTCCTGCTTGCGTGCACAGCGAGGCCTGCATTGGGCGAGGCACCGGGACTGAGCTTGAGCCGGTTGAGAATGACCTGGCCGGAACCCCGGTGCTGCTGGTCAATCCGCGCGTGCCACTGGCGACCGGGCCGGTGTTCAAGGCCTGGTGCGGGGTTGATCTGGGTCATATGCCCGAAGGCCCGGTGCGGCACATTGCGCAGATGGGACGAAACGATCTCGAAGCTCCGGCGGTCGGCCTGTGTCCGCAGATCGGCACGGTGCTTGCCGCGCTGCGCGAAACCGGGGCCTGGTTGGTGCGGATGTCAGGCTCAGGGGCTACCTGTTTCGCGCTTTACGACGATCCTGCCACCCGCGACGCGGCACAGGCCGCCATGCCGGCCGCATGGTGGACACTCGCCGGGGCGCTGCGATGAGGCCGCATGAGGCCTGGCGCCTGATCGGCACCCCGCGGTTCGGGGGAATCCTGGTGGTGTCCGACCATGCCAGCAACCGCGTTCCGGACGATCTTGATCTGGGTATTGATCACGGCTTGCTGGAGCAGCACATCGCGGTTGATATCGGTGTGGCCGAAGTCGGTGCATTGATGGCGGAGCGCCCCGGCATTGCCGCCTTTCAGGGCAACATCAGCCGTCTGGTCTGCGATCTCAACCGCGATCCCCACGCCCCGGCGGTGATCCCGATCGCCAGCGACGGGCACGCAATTCCCGGCAATGCAATCAACCACGAAGCACACCTGATGCGGTTGCAACGGTTCCACGAACCCTACCACACGGCACTGGCCAGTCTTTTGAACGATGCACCGCCCGCGCTGATCGTCTCGCTCCACAGCTTCACCCCGCGCCTTGCCACCAGCGATCAGCCGCGTCCCTGGCAGGTCGGCATCCTCTATAACGAAGACGATCGTGCCGCCCGGATCGCCATCCCGCTGCTGGAGGCGGAAGGGCTGGTCGTGGGCGATCAGCAGCCCTATTCGGGCAAACTGCTCAATTACACTATGGACCGCCATGGTGAGGCTGATGGGCGACCCTATCTGGGGGTAGAGGTTCGTCAGGATCAGATCGGCGATGCGGCGGGGCAGGCTGTCTGGGCAGAGCGGCTGGCGCGGATCGCGAATACTGTGGCGCTGAGGCTGGAGTAGAATGGATCGCGCGGAGGCACCGCAGGCGTGCCTCGCCCGATCAATCGCGATTGTTTGGAATGAATAGCGGCTTCGCCGCCAGCGAAACATCTTTGCGCTCTTTGCGGCTTCTCGCGAACCAATCTTCTTCTTGACCCGGCAGGCCAACCTCGCAAGAGCAGAGCCAGCCAAAGGAGTCCCACCATGCCCGCCTATCGTTCCCGCACTTCCACCCATGGCCGCAACATGGCCGGCGCGCGCGGGCTGTGGCGGGCGACGGGGATGAAGGACAGCGATTTCGGCAAACCGATCATCGCCGTGGTCAACAGCTTCACCCAGTTCGTTCCGGGGCACGTCCACCTCAAGGACCTGGGCCAGATGGTCGCGCGCGAGATTGAGGCGGCGGGCGGTGTCGCCAAGGAATTCAATACCATCGCGGTCGATGACGGGATCGCGATGGGGCATGACGGGATGCTCTATTCGCTGCCCAGCCGCGATCTGATCGCTGACAGCGTCGAATACATGGTCGGCGCGCACTGCGCCGATGCGATGGTCTGCATTTCCAACTGTGACAAGATTACGCCGGGGATGCTGATGGCGGCGATGCGGCTAAACATTCCCTGTGTTTTCGTGTCCGGCGGGCCGATGGAGGCCGGGAAGGTCGTCCTCAAGGGCAAGGAGGTCGCGCTCGATCTGATCGACGCAATGATCGCCGCCGCCGATGACAGCTATTCTGACGAGGAAGTGCAGACGATCGAGCGCTCAGCCTGCCCGACCTGCGGGTCGTGCAGCGGGATGTTCACCGCCAATTCGATGAACTGCCTGACCGAGGCGCTGGGGCTCTCGCTGCCCGGCAATGGATCGCAGCTGGCCACCCACGCGGACCGGAAAGAGCTGTTCCTTCAGGCCGGACGGCTCGTGGTTGAACTGTGCAAGCGCTATTACGAACAGGATGATGAAAGCGTGCTGCCGCGCTCGATCGCCAGCTTCGGTGCCTTTGAAAATGCGATGAGCCTGGACATCGCGATGGGCGGATCGACCAACACCGTGCTGCACCTGCTGGCCGCCGCGCAGGAAGCCGGGGTGGACTTCACCATGAAGGACATTGACCGGCTGAGCCGCGTGGTGCCGTGCCTGTCCAAGGTTGCCCCGGCCAAGAATGATGTCCATATGGAAGACGTCCACCGCGCTGGCGGGATCATGGCGATCCTGGGTGAGCTGGACCGCGCCGGTCTGCTCCACACCGATCTGCCGACGGTCCACAGCCGCACGTTGGGTGATGCGCTGAACCACTGGGATATCAAGCGCACCAACGACCCTGCCGTGCAGCATTTCTTCAAGGCCGCGCCCGGCGGGGTGCCGACCCAGACCGCGTTCAGCCAGGATCGCCGCTGGGATGAGCTTGACCTTGACCGTGAAGGCGGGGTGATCCGCTGCAAGGAACACGCCTTCAGCCAGGATGGCGGGCTGGCGGTGCTCTATGGCAATATCGCGCTGGAAGGCTGCATCGTGAAAACCGCTGGTGTGGACGAAAGCATTCTCAAATTCACGGGACCCGCGAAGGTCTATGAAAGCCAGGACGCTGCCGTCACCGCGATCCTGACCGGGCAGGTGGTGGCCGGAGACGTTGTGGTGATCCGCTATGAAGGGCCAAAGGGCGGCCCCGGAATGCAGGAAATGCTCTATCCCACCAGCTACCTCAAATCGAAGGGGCTGGGGAAGGCCTGCGCGCTGCTTACTGACGGGCGCTTTTCGGGCGGAACCTCTGGCCTGTCGATCGGCCATGCCTCGCCCGAAGCGGCAGAGGGCGGTGCGATCGGTCTGGTTGAGACTGGGGATGTGATCGCGATCGACATTCCGGGCCGCACGATCAACCTGCAGGTCTCCGATGAGGTGCTGGCTGAGCGCCGTGCGGCGCAGGACGCGAAGGGTTGGCAGCCGGAGCAGCCGCGCAAGCGCTTTGTCAGCCAGGCACTTCAGGCCTATGCCGCGATGACCACCAGCGCTGCACGCGGCGCGGTCCGCGACGTATCGCAAATCACCCGGAAATGACCGCAACCGTCGATCAGGTTCTTACCGCAGCGCAAATGCGCGCTGCCGAACAGGCCCTGATCGCTGACGGCACGAGTGTCGACGAATTGATGCGGCGGGCCGGGCAGGGCGCAGCCGAATGGGTCTGGCGGATGTCCGGCGGACGATCGGTGACGGTGCTGTGCGGCCCCGGCAACAACGGCGGCGATGGCTGGGTCATTGCCGAGGCGATCCGCCAACGCGGCGGCGACGTGGCGGTGGTTATGGCGGCAGAGCCGGTGACCGAGGCTGCCCGGAACGCACGGGCGCTCTACCACGGTGAAACGCTGGTGGGCGATGCAATCCGATACGGCGAGGTTTTGGTCGATTGCCTGTTCGGCACCGGGCTTACCCGTCCGCTTGGCGCGGAGCATCTGGCATTGCTGACGGGACTGGCGGCAACGCATCACAAGTGGGTGGCGGTCGATCTGCCGAGCGGGGTTGAGGCCGATCTGGGCCAGCCGCTCAACCGCGACCTTCCCGATTACGATCTGACCCTGGCGCTCGGTGCCTGGAAGCCTGCCCATTTCCTGATGCCCGCCGCCGCCTGTATGGGAACCTTGCGCCTGGTCGAGATTGGCGTGGAGCAGGTGCTGGGCGGTGCGCGGCTGATCGAACGGCCACGCTTTACCGCCCCAGCCGTGGATGCGCACAAATACACCCGCGGCTTGCTCGGCGTGATCGGCGGGGCATTGCCGGGGGCTTCGATGCTCTCGGCGCGCGCGGCGCAAGGGGCGGGGGCGGGCTATGTCAGGCTGCTGGGCCAGGGGGCAGGCGTCGCTCCTGCCGATCTGGTGGTTGAAGATGCGCCGCTGGCCGAAGCGCTACTCGACAAGCGGTTTTCGGCGCTGCTGATCGGGCCGGGGCTGGGCCGCGATGGCGCGGCGCGAGAGGCGCTGGCTCTTGTTCTGGCCGAACAGCGCCCGACCGTGATCGATGCCGATGCCCTTGTTCTCCTCGCCCCGCGCCTGCTGGCTGAGCGTCAGGCGCCGCTGATCGCCACCCCCCACGATGGCGAGCTGTTCAGCCTGGAACGTGCCTTCGACCTCGACGGATCGGGCAGCAAGGTTGAGCGCGCCATGGCCGTGGCCCGGACGGCGAACATGGTTGTCCTCGCCAAAGGGCCGGACAGCGTTGTCGCAGCACCCGATGGGCGAACAGCCTTCGCACCACGCGCCGCATCCTGGCTTTCAACCGCCGGGACCGGCGATGTGCTGGCCGGGATCATCGCCAGCCGCCTGGCGAACGGGGCCGATCCGTTTGCAGCTGCCTGTCAGGGCGTCTGGCTTCATAGCGAAGCGGCGCGGCTGAGTGGAGCAGCCTTTTCGGCCGGGCAACTTGCCGAAGCGGTGAGGGCGGCCTACGCGGCTTGCTTGTAATGGTTCACGCGTCGCGAAAACGAAGAAGATTTGACTCACGCAAAGGCGCGAAGGCGCAAAGATGTGACAAGGCGCCGCAGGCGTTTGATTCTTCTCTTCGGTTGCCTGTTGGGCCAAGTTCGGAATCAATAGCGGCTTTGCCGTACAGGGTGCTCTTTGCGCCTTCGCGCCGTTGCGAGAGCCAAGTTTCCGGCTCCTGTGCGCCACGGCATGACCTCAAACCGGCACAAGGCTGAATGACCAAGGAAACCATAATCCGCATCGCCGCCAAGGGAGACGGCCTTACCGCCTCCGGCCGCTTCGCCTGGGGCGCCGCGCCGGGCGATCTGCTGCTCGGCGACGGCAGCCTTGAATGGGGGCCACACCACGTTTCGCCGCCATGCCGCCACTTTGGGCGCTGCGGCGGGTGCCAGTTGCAGCAGCTTGACGAGGAAACTCTGGCGCAGTTCGTTGAGGGGCGGGTCAGCAATGCTTCCAGCGCGCACGAATTGGGGGCGGAGCATATCGCCCCGCCGCACCTTTCGCCGCCCGGCAGCCGCCGCCGCGCATCCCTGCGCGCGGAAAGCAGCCAGGGGCGGGTGGTGATCGGCTACCGCGAGGCGCGTTCGCACCGTCTGGTTGAGCTGGCCGAATGCCCGGTGCTGCGGCCCGAACTGGTCGCCGTGCTGGCGCCGCTGCGCGGATTGCTGATTACCCTGGGGCAGGGGCAGGTGAGCGGGAAGGCCAGGGGCAAGGGCAAGCATACCCACGCCAGGATGGCGGCCGATATCGAACTGACCCTGTGCGATCAGGGCGTGGACCTGGGCATCAAGGGGCTGAGTGCGGAGAGCCTTGTCCTGACCGAGGCGCTGCTCGATTTTGCCCGCGATCACGGCCTGGCCCGGCTGACTCTGGATGGCGGATACGGGCCGGAGGTGGTGTGGGAGCCAGAACAGGCCACCGTCACCTTGTCAGGCGTCGCCGTGCCGTTCCCACCCGGCAGCTTCCTGCAAGCAACCGATGACGGTGAGGCCGCGCTGATCGCCGCCGCGCGTGAATGGCTGGCGGGAAGCCCGACCGTGGCCGATCTGTTCTCTGGCCTCGGCACATTCGCATTCGCCCTGGCCGGGCCCGAAACCAAGGTTCTGGCCGCCGAGGCCGCGCGCGACGCGCATCTGGCCTGCAAGGCCGCGGCGGGTATCAGTGGCCGGCCGGTCCATGCGCTGCACCGAGATCTATTCCGCAACCCCCTGCTGGCCGAGGAACTGAACCGCTTTTCCGCCGTCCTGCTCGACCCGCCCCGCGCCGGCGCTCGCGAACAGGTAGAGCGGATTGCCGAAAGCACTGTGGAACGGGTGGTCTATATCAGCTGCAATCCCTCCAGCTGGGCCCGCGATGCGCAGGCGCTGGTGGAGGCCGGTTTCGTGCTCAAGGAGCTGAGGCCGGTGGGGCAGTTCAGGTGGTCAACCCACGTTGAGCTGGCGAGTTTGTTTGTGCGGTAGTTCAGATGTCCACGATAATTGGCATGTGATCACTGAAGGGCAACCAATCCTGAGGTTGGCCAACCTCGAAACCCACGTGGGATTTTTGGATTTTTTCGTTGTGAGCAAACACGTAGTCGATGTGGTACGGGCGTTCCTCGTGGCGGTATAGATAGAAAGTCGGTGTCTCTTCCTCCCCGTGTCGTTCGCCTTTTATCATATGGTAAAGGCTAACGAATCCTCGCTCTTTCAGTAAGTTAATACAATCGGTGTGATTGCCGGGTAGGTTTGGGCGATCCCAAATGGCGTTGCTGTTGAAGTCGCCACAAATAATCGAATCTTCGCCTAGCGATTTTTCGTGCAACTGCAGATAGTGCCAAAACTGACGGACATAGCTACGTTCACGCGACTTCGATTCCTGAGTCCATACCCCGACTACGTCGATTAGGCCATCTACGCGGGTCGGAAGGAACAATTCATGGCCTTTAGACGTCCAGTCTAATAGCTCCAAATTTCTATTGTTGCGAGCGAATACGCCTATTCCCTTATGCTTGTTTTCACCCAACCAAGCATATGAGCCTGCCCAATCACGGTAACTTCCGCCGTGGATTAACGGGTCTTCGCATTCCTGAATCACCAGCACATCGGCTTGCAGCGCATCGACCCTTTCCAGTTTGCGCCGGAATGCGCCGTTGCAGTTCCATGTAACGATCCGCATCCTTGCCAGGCCAATCCGTTAGTGCGCGAAACATAGACGCGGGACCGTCCACCTGCAAAGCAAATGGGGCCGGTGTTTCCACCAGCCCCACGCTCACCTGCCTTGGTTCCGGGCGACTTGGGCGATCGCCGTACCCGAGGGAGCACGCTAACTGCTTCTTTCGATCCTTTCGGTTCGCTCTCCGCGTTATCGGCTGCTCGGTGGTTCCCGAAAGAACCGGCTTTCATCGCCAGGCACCGCTGCCGGTGTCCGGTCCCGTCAGGCGGGCGGTTCCGGCACTCTCGGCAAGCCGATCGGGCCTTTCCCTTCCACCTGGCGGTTCCGTGACCGCTCCTCCGCCTTGCCGTTCCTGGCCTTCCGTTCTGCCACGCGTGAAGCGCCGCTTTCCTTCCGCCATTTCCGACCGCTGGTGAAGCAGCCTGCTGACTGCGCGCCACTCACTGCATCTGCGGTTCGCCAGATTCAGACCGAAGCCATCCTGAGGCGTGTTTTCCGATACTGCTGCGGGCATCGCTGCCAGACCGTTACGTTATGTTTTCCCTTTCCGTTTCAGTGGTTTCCCACTTCATCTTCAAGTTCGGTTTCACCGTCTCGATGACTTGAAGCTGCGCCTCAAAGGTGAGTCGCGCAAGCAGGCAAAGGCCAACTTATCCACAGAATGCAGGATTCCTTGTGGATAAGTCGGCCTGCGATGTGGACAGACTCGCTTTCGGCCGTCAGAGGCGGCGGTTTCGTGCTTAGCGGTCGCGCTGGGCCAGTAGCCGCAGGCGCAGGGCATTCAGTTTGATGAAGCCCGCCGCATCCTTCTGATCATAGGCCCCGGCATCATCCTCGAACGTGACGTGCCGTTCGCTGTAGAGCGAATTGGGGCTCTTGCGCCCGACAACGCTGGCATTGCCCTTGTAGAGCTTGAGCCGAACCGTGCCCGAAACCTTTTCCTGGCTGAGGTCGATCGCCGCCTGGAGCATTTCCCGTTCCGGCGCGAACCAGAAGCCGTTGTAGATCAGCTCGGCATATTTCGGCATCAGCTCGTCCTTGAGGTGCGCCGCGCCGCGATCAAGCGTGATCTGTTCGATCCCCCGGTGCGCCCGGGCATAGATTTCACCGCCAGGCGTTTCGTACATCCCGCGGCTCTTCATGCCGACGAAGCGGTTTTCGACCAGATCGAGGCGGCCGATCCCATGCTTGCGGCCCAGCTCGTTGAGCGCGGTCAGCAGCGCTGCCGGACTCAACGCCACGCCGTTCAGGGCAACGCCATCGCCCTTTTCGAAATCGACCGTGATGTATTCGGGCGTATCCGGCGCGTTTTCCGGGTGGTCGGTGCGCGAATAGACATAATCCGGGGTTTCTTCCCAGGGATCTTCGAGCACCTTACCCTCACTGCTGGTGTGCAGCAGGTTGGCGTCGGTGGAGAAGGGGCTTTCGCCGCGCTTGTCCTTGGGAACGGGGATCTGGTGCTGTTCGGCCCAGTCGATCAACGCGGTCCGGCTCGTCAGGTTCCATTCGCGCCAGGGGGCGATCACCTTGATATTGGGATCGAGCGCATAGGCCGAAAGTTCGAAGCGGACCTGATCGTTGCCCTTGCCGGTGGCGCCGTGGGCCACGGCATCGGCGCCGGTTTCGTGCGCGATCTCAACCAGCCGTTTCGAAATCAACGGACGCGCGATGCTGGTGCCGAGCAGGTAATCGCCTTCATAGCGGGCATTGGCGCGCATCATCGGGAAGACGAAATCGCGGACGAATTCCTCACGCAGGTCGTCGATATAGATGTTCTCGTCGGGCAGGCCCATCAGCTTGGCCTTGGCCCGTGCCGGTTCCAGCTCCTCACCCTGGCCCAGATCGGCGGTGAAGGTCACCACCTCGCAGTTGTAGGTCACCTGCAGCCACTTGAGGATGACCGAAGTATCGAGGCCGCCCGAATAGGCGAGGACGACTTTCTTGATGTCCGACATAGGCTGGTTTTCCGCTGATTTGGCGTTAGGATTCGGCTGCGGCCCCTAAGCCATGGGGGCGCGAGAGGCAAGCAAATGGCCAAAACCGAACTCAAGACCAAAGCGAGCGAGGTCAGTGTAGCCGAATTCATTGCAGCTGTGCCGGATGAGCGCCGCCGCGAAGACGCCGCCGTAATCGAGGCGCTGCACCGCCGGGTGACCGGTTGCCAGCCGAAGATGTGGGGCCCCACGATCATCGGCTATGGCAGCTATCGCTATAAGTACGACAGCGGCCGCGAAGGGACGATGTGCCGCGGCGGTTTCAGCCCGCGCAAGGCAGCGCTGACAATCTACCTGATGGGCACCCATATGAGTAACGAGGCAGAGGAACTGTTTGGTCTGCTGGGTAAGCATATCCGCGGCAAAGGGTGTCTCTACATCAAGAAGCTCGCGGACGTGGACCTGGCCGTGCTGGAACAGTTGATCGCAAGAAGCTGGGTGATCATGAACGCGAAGTGGCCGGATTGACGGCAACGAGAGGGAGAGAGGCGAATGGGGCTGTGGGCCAAGGCGGCGGAAATGGCGGGCAAGGCCCCGCCTGAACGCAACCGCTATGTCGATTTCCTGCGCGCCCTGTCGATCCTTGCGGTGGTGGTCGGGCACTGGCTGGTCGCTGCACCCTATATGAAGGACGGCGCGGTTGAGGGCGGGCATCTGCTGGGGATGGTACCCTGGACACAGTGGCTGACCTGGCTGTTTCAGGTGATGCCGCTGTTCTTCTTCGTCGGCGGCTTTTCCAACGGGATTTCCTGGGCGGCGACCCAAGCCAAGGGCGGCACCTTTTCCGATTGGTATGGCGGCCGTCTGCAACGACTGATCAACCCGGTGATGCCGTTGTTTCTGGTCTGGTCAGTGATCGCGGTGGGCGGCACGGCATTCGGGATCGAGCGTTCCGTGGTCAAGATGGCCGCGCAGCTGGCGCTGATCCCGGTGTGGTTTCTGGCGGTCTATCTGATCGTTTCCGCGCTGGTGCCGTTCAGCCATGCGGCGTGGAAGCGCTGGGGCTGGGCCAGCTTCTGGGCGCTGGTGATGGCTGCCGTGGCGGTTGACTATGCTTCGGTGTTCCGGGCAGTCCCGGTCATCAACTGGCTCAATTTCCTGTTCGTCTGGTTGGCAATCCATCAGCTTGGCTATGCCTGGCAGGAAGGGCGGTTTCGCTTGCCCGCACTGTGGGGTGCGGTCAGCCTTGGCATTCTGGGGGCGCTGGTGAAGTTCGGCCCCTATCCGGTGGCCATGATCGGAGTTCCAGGCAGCGATCTTTCCAATTCGATGCCGCCGACGATCGCCTTGCTGGCGCTTGGCAATGCCCAGATCGGTATTGCGCTGACGCTTGAGCCGCTGATGCGGCGATTACTGGACAAGGCCTGGCTGTGGACCACGACGGTGCTGGTCAACGGGATGATCATGACCGTCTATCTCTGGCACCTGACTGCCTTTGTGCTGGTAATGGTGGCGGCATGGTTGCTAGGCGGGGTAGGTCTTCATTCCGCGCCGGGCAGCAGCGAGTGGTGGCTTGTGCGGCCAGTGTGGTTTGCGCTCTACATCGCTGTCACCCTGCCACTGATCGCGCTGTTCAGTCCGTTTGAGCGGATGGGAAGTGCCGCCAAAAACGGCGCGCCCAAGCAGGTCCCGCACTGGCGGCTGATTCTGGGCCTGATCCTCATTTGCCTGGGCCTGACGCTGACTGCGGCGATATCCATCGCCAGCCCGGAAGGGGTCACCGGTCTCAGAATCTGGGTCGTCGCCTTGCCATTTGTCGGCGCGGGATTGGTTGGCTTCGGACCTGCCTATACCCTGGCTCGGAGGCTGGACCGATAGGGCAGCTCCGCGTTCCCAAGAAAGTCGGGGCGTGAGACAAGTTATTTGGTTTGCGCTGTTCGGCGCGGCGTGATGGCATTCCCCGACGTTTCGCTTTGAAGCGACAGCCGGAGAAGACTGCCATGAACAAACGAATTGCCAGCCTTGCGATTGCCTGCCTTTGCATGACGACCCTGGCTTCGGCCCGCCCGCCCGCCAAACCGCGCTCACCCTTTCTTGGGAAATGGGCGCTCGACCTCAAATCGATGCCGGTAACCTATGGCGCACCGCCGGAAAGCGTGACCTACGAATTTGTCGATCTGGGCAATGGCCGCTGGGAAACCCGCATCAACATCGTCGATAAGGGACATGGCGTGCGCGATATCGCCGTTTCCTATCGCCGTGACGGGCAATCCAACAAGGGCACGGGCTATGCCGGTGAAGGCGAAATGGCGGCGGTCAATTCCCCGGCCCCGAACGTGTTGGTGATGAGCCTGGCCAGGGACAAGCAGCTTGAATCGGTCCGCACCTATGCCGTCTCGGCCAATGGGCAGGAGATGATCGAAAGCGCCGCCGACGTCGATAACGAGGGTGTGCCCTTCGTGCGCAATTTCCGTTTCACCCGGATCGCGAAATAGCTGCGTTACGCTTTCGGCTTGCGGGCCAGGTGCCATTCCGGCGCCTGGTCCAGCGCCGAAAGCCGGGCTGCCTCGGCGCTGATGTAATCGCGGGTCATCGGCACCGCATCGCGCTGCTTGACGGACTGGATGTGGAAATTGACCATCGAGCCGTGGCGAAAGCTCTGCTCGGCACCGGCCAGATAAAACTGCCACATTCGGAACAGCCGGGCATCGTAGAGCGCGGTAATCTCTGCCTCATGCAGGCAGGTGCGGCGATACCATTCGGCCAGGGTGTGGGCATAGTGATAGCGTAGCACTTCTATATCCGCCACCTCCCACCCGGTTTTCTCGCAGGCTGAAACCAGTTCGCTCATTGCCGGGATATAGCCGCCGGGGAAGATGTACTTGCGGGTCCATTTGTCGGTCGTGCCCGGGCCATTGGTGCGACCGATCGTGTGGGTCAGCATGATCCCGTCCTCGGCCAGCAAATCGTGGGTCTTGGCGAAGTATTCGGGCAGGTGCGGGGCACCGACGTGTTCGATCATCCCGACGCTGGTGATCCGGTCAAACGGGCCGCTGACGTCGCGGTAATCGGTGAGTTGGAATTTCACCTTGTCGGCGACCCCGGCTGCCTCGGCGCGTTCGTTGGCGAAGCGGACCTGATCGGGGGCGAGACTGACGCCCAGCACCTCGATCCCGAAATGGCGATTGAGGTAGAGCCCCAGTCCGCCCCAGCCACAGCCGATGTCGAGCAGGCGCATACCGGGTTCAAGCCGCAGCTTGGCCGCGATCAGCGCCTTCTTGTCCAGCTGTGCGCGTTCCAGCGTACTGTCTGGCGCCTTGAAGTAGGCCATGGTGTATTGCCGGTCCTCATCGAGGAACAACTCATAGAACTGGCGGGTCAGATCATAGTGATGGACAACATTCTTGCTGGCCTTGGGCCGTAGGTTGATCTGATCGGCCTTGGCAAAAATCCAATCGACCCCGCGTTTGAGCGGGTTGGGCGCGCCAATCCCGCCGCCGCGGTTGGCGTTCATCATCACCAGCAGAACCATGTCGCGGATGTCATGCGGCGGATCGACCAGCAGCCGCCCGTCCATATAGGCCTCACCCGCGCCGACCCGGGGGTCCTTGGCGACGTGCATCGCCGCGCCCTTGTCGACAAAGCGGATCGTTACCGGTTCAGCGGATAGGTCGCCGTAGCAATACGCGGTGCCGTCATGGTCGATAACGCGCAGTTGGCCTTCCTTGACCAGAGCTTTCAGCATCTTGTCGAGCAGCCACATGGCCGCAGAGACTATGCCTCATTGCGGGATGTGCAAGCCCCGATCAGCCCAGCAGGCCGAAGATTTCGGCAAGTTGCCAAAGTCCCAGCACCAGAAACAGCACGGCCGCCAGCGTTCGGGTCAGCTTCATCGAGATCCGCCGCTCGATCGCTTCGCCCAGGAATACCGCCGGGCCGTTGGCCAGCATCATGCCAAGTGTGGTCCCGGCTGCGACCACCAGCACCGACTGGTAATGCGCTGCCAGCGCAATGGTGGCCACCTGAGTCTTGTCGCCCATCTCGACCAGAAAGAAGCTGACCAGCGTGGTAAGGAAGGCCCCGCCGGCCGAGCGAATCGAATCCTCGTCTTCGTCAAGTTTGTCCGGCACCAGGGTCCAGGCAGCCATGGCGATAAAGCCGAGCGCCACCGCGATCCGGAACCAGTCGGCCTGGAGCAGCCCGGCGACCTGGCTTCCGATCAGCGCGGCAAGGGCGTGATTGGCGATGGTTGCGACGAAAATACCGGCCAGAATTGCCCAGTGCGCGCCGCGCATACGTGCGGCCAGCACGATGGCCAGCAGCATGGTCTTGTCGCCAATTTCGGCGAGTGCAACGACCGCGGTTGAAGAAAGAAAGGCTTCCATGGAAATCTCCGGGCCGGGCGACACGAAACAACGCCATCAACCCTCCACCCGGCCAGGTGAGGGACGATGCCGTTGGTCTCGCCCGAATGTTTCCATCCTCCGCGCGCCATGGCCTCTCAGCCAAGTATGTTGACACTGCGGGATCGCCGACCGGCGATTGGCTACTCCCCAAGGGACATTTGCCGGTTAGACCGAGGTGATCGGCAATGCAACCCGCACGGAAAAGAGGCGCGGGCTATTCCCGTGCAAGATAGAGCACGTCACGGCGCTGCGAAAGCAGATGCTGGCCGGAATCGATGAACAAGGTCTCGCCGCTGGATAGCCAGCCGCCTGACAGGAACAGCGCGGCATCGGCCAGCTCCTCGGGATCGGTCAGTCGCTCTAGCAGGTTCATCCGGCCTGAAAGCTCATGTTCGGCATCGACCTGATCGAAACTGGGCAGCATCGCGCCTGGCGCGAGTCCATAGATTCGTGTTTCCGGATCGGTCTCGGCCATCGCCAGCATCCTTACCGTTGCCGCCAGTGCGTGCTTGGCCATGGTATAGCTGAAGAAGTCCGGATTGGTGTTGAGGATCTTCTGATCGAGGAACTGGATCACCCGTTTTCCGCCCGCAGCACGGCCCTCGGCAAGAAAGGTTTGGGCGAGGATAGTCGGCGTCTCGGCGTTGACGCGGATTGCTTCGTCAAAGATCGCGGGTTCGATTTTAGCGGCACTGTCGGGTCTGAACACAGCTGCGCTGTTTATCAGCATCCGCCAATCGGCAAGTCGTCCGGCCAGTTCGCTAGCCATCGCTTTGGCTGCGGCCTGGTCAAGCAAATCGCAGGTGATCAGTTCGGCTGAGGGAAGCGACGCGGCGAATGTTGCCGCTTCATCACTGTGATGGTGGACATGGACCACCACGTGCCATCCCGCAGCGGCAAAGCGCCGTGACAGGACCGCACCAATGCGACGGGCAGCGCCGGTTATGAGTACCGCGGGTCGGGCCATCCCCATGGGCTTTGCGGGGGATGGCCCGCCAGGTCAAGCGTCAGCGGCAGCGGGTCGGCCCCTTGGCCAGCTCATTACCGATAAGTGCACCGGCGGCCGCGCCAAGAACCGTGCCGGTTGTGCGCTCGCCGCGGGTGTCGATCGCGCGGCCGATCAGCGCGCCCAGCGCCGCGCCAACCAGCAGGCCGACGGTGCCGTCGCCGCGGCGGCAATAGTATTGGCCGTCGTTTCCGCGCCAGTACCGGATGCCATTATCGGTGCGGCGATACTTGATGTCGCCATGCTTGTTGCGCCAGCCATGGGCCGGGGCCCAGCGCGGCGGATCGGCCAGGGCGGGGGCGGTTGCGCCAAACAGCGTGGCGGCAAGGACCGAGGCGGTCAGGACCTTTTTCATGAAATTGCTCCCGTTGTCGTTTTCGTCACGGGAGAGGCGTGTAGCAGGCGTGATGAACGCCAGATTTCCAGCAATGGTGAACCGTGCGGGAAGCACGGTGGGCTGCTTCGTAGCGCTATCAGGCCGCTTTAGATGGTGGCGCAGCGGGCTTATCCTTGGCCCATGGATTGACCGCATCATCATCGCTGCCCTTGTTGTCCGCCTTCTTTTTGACGGGTTTGTCAGGATCCGCGACCGCGGCCTGGCCGGGTACGTCCTTGGCCCACGGATTTACGTGGGGTGCGTCCTTGCCGTTTTTGCCTTTCTTGTCCTTGGCGGGGGTATCGGCCTTTGCAGCGACGGCCTTTTCAGCCTTTTCGTCCTTGGCGCCGCCCGAGCAGCCAGCCAGCATGAGCGCTGCGGCGATGACTACACTGAATGACCGTTTCATCGGAGAAATCCTCAAGTTCCCGGGCTGAATAGCGCAAAGGAACTAACGGATCGTAATCAGCCCAGTGCGGCCTGCTTTTCCTCGGCCAGACGATCGAGCTCGGCGCGGCTCATCCGGGTCGCGGCGGTTTTTAACTGACCGCAGGCGGCATCAATATCGCGCCCGCGCGGGGTGCGCACCGGGGCGCTGATCCCGGCTTCAAAAACGATGTCGCTGAAACGGCGAATACGCTCCGGGCTGGAGCAGTCATAGATCGCGCCGGGCCAGGGGTTGAACGGGATCAGATTGACCTTTGCCGGCAGCTTGTACTGCTTGATCAGCCGAACCAGCTCACGGGCATCTTCATCGCTGTCGTTCTTGTCCTTCAGCATTACATATTCAAACGTGATGCGCCGGGCATTCGACGCGCCGGGATAGTCGGAACAGGCCTGCAGCAATTCCTCAAGGCCATACTTGCGGTTGATCGGCACGATCTCGTCCCGCACCTCTTTGCTGACTGCATGGAGCGATACTGCCAGGTTGACGCCGATTTCTTCCCCGCATTTTGCCATCATCGGCACCACGCCGCTGGTCGAAAGGGTGATCCGCCGCTTTGACAGCGCCAGGCCATCGCCGTCCATCACCAGCTTCAGTGCATCGCGGACATTGTCGAAATTATACAGCGGCTCGCCCATGCCCATCATCACGATGTTGGTGAGCAGGCGCCCGTCAGCGGAATAGCCGCCGTCATCATCGACCAGATCGTCGCCCAGCGCGGCGAGATCGGCCTGTCCGGTCTTGGGCCATTCGCCCAGCGCATCGCGTGCCAGCATAACCTGCCCGACGATCTCCCCCGGGGTAAGGTTACGGACCAGGCGCATCGTTCCGGTGTGACAGAAGCGGCAGTTCAGGGTGCATCCGACCTGACTTGATACGCACAGCGTGCCGCGATCGGCATCGGGGATGAACACCATCTCGAATTCATGGCCGTCAGACGTGCGCAGCAGCCACTTGCGGGTGCCATCATTCGAATGCTGCGCCAGGACGATATCGGGACGGCCGATCACAAAGCGTTCGGTCAGCCACGGACGCATCGTCTTGGCGATGTCGGTCATCGCCTCGAAATCGGTCACGCCGCGATGATAGAGCCAGTGGAACACCTGCTTTGAGCGCAGCTTGGCCGCCTTGGCATCAAGACCTGCGGCTTCGAACAGCTCGGCAATCCGTTTCTTGGGCAGGCCGACCAGATCAATCCGCCCATCCTCACGCGGCGTGATGTCGCGCGGGGCGGGGACCGGGTCGATGTTTCCGGGGATTTGCATGACCACCATTCAACTTTCAAAAGGAGGACGAGGCATGAAGCAGTCGCGCAAAGCATCGACATGCTCCAAGAGATCGATCGCCGCTCGATGTTCGCCCATTCGATCGAGAACGACATCGATTCCTTCGCGACGCGCTAGTTTGGCGGCCGGAACGAAGTCCGCATCAGCTGCGACGATCACGATTTGGTCGACCTGTTGTTTGAATGCCAGCGAAGCGACATCAAGTCCGAGCCTCATATCGACACCTTTCTGTTTGGTATCAATCTCGAAATCATCATCCGTAGGCTCAAATGATCTTGGCTCAGTGATCAAGCGCTGCGTTGCGCTTTCGGTGAGCCTCCATTTCGACGTTTCGTTAAGGCGCCCAAGGCGGAGTGCCACCTTTCTGAGTTTCAGAATTTCGCGGTGCAACTGCCTTCGGAATCGCGCCTCTGGCGATTTCCCAAAATCCTTCGAACGCCGCCCCACCGGCGTGTGCATTCGCTTTTCCAATGGCGGGCAGTCATAGAAGAACAGGCGATAGAACTGACGTGATTCGTCAAGTAGCATATGACGAGCTCGTTGTTCGTTAACTTCTGTAGCCCCAATTCTTTGAACCAAATGCCAATAGGCAAGCATTCTCAGGCCTTCGGCCACGCTTTCAGGATTTTCTTTGTTATGGTCAGGAAAACAATGCTTGAAACGACGCAGGAAAAACGCCCCATCAACGAGTATTGCAGTTGCCATCGGTGTTGCCAAAAATAGTTTGCCCCCGGGAGCTGCCTTGAGTTGATTGTCTGCTCATTCGAGCGCCTCAAGGGAGCAAGCCGGGGGCTGGATGTGGGAAATTTACATTACTTCTGGAAAATAACAACCCTTAGCGCAGCTGCGCGCAGCCGACGGCTGCGGCATCCATCGCGGTGGCCGCGCCGCGCAGGTCATAGGTGTTGGAAAAGCCCCGGCCGTTGGCATCGCGGGCGTTCACCGTCATTTCCGAGGCCGACCGCATCGCTGCCATGATTGCCGCATCGCCGCGCTTGTCCGCCGCCCAGGCATCGGATGCCCCGGCGACCAGCGCGATCTTTTGCCCGCCAAGCGACAGAGAAACTGGTGCGCCGGGCTGCAACTTTCGCGATAGCCTGAAATGCACCTGCCCCCGAACCCCGGCCTTTGGCCACCAGGCGACATCGGCATAGGGCTGGAAATCGCGCTGCATCGTGGAGGGCGCGGCCATGGCGATAGCATAACAGCGCGGCGTTTCGGGATCTCGGAACGCGGCCCAGCCGTTGAAGCTGCCAAGGCTTTCGCGGGCGAGGGCCGGGGCAGCAAGCACTGCTGCCGCAAACAGCGCGCCCTTGATCCAGGGCAAGGCATGGGGAATGGTGGGCCGGTAGGCTCGGGTCATCGCGCGCCTCATTGCAGAAAGCGCGCGGCAGGGAAAGGGCGGGATGGGGCAGGACATCGGATCGATCAGGTTCGGCGCCGCGGAACGGGAGGAGTTCACCCGCCGTCTTGCTGCGGAAACCGCGCTCTTGGCTCAGCTGGCGGATGCGGACGCGTTATCTTCGGCAGGGCCGGTCGGGGGTTTCGAGCTGGAAGCCTGGCTGGTCGATCGCGCAATGTTCCCGGTTCCGCACAACCAGTCGTTTCTCTCCCGCCTGGGCGACGGCCTGGTGGTTTCGGAGCTGTCCCGGTTCAACATAGAGCTGAACGGCCTTCCGCGCGGCCTTGGCGGGGCGGGGCTGGCGGAGATGGAGCAGGAGCTTGCCGCCACCTGGTCACGCTGCCTCTCCGAAGCGCACGAGGAGGTTGATACCGCGATCGCGATCGGGATCCTGCCAACCTTGCGCGATGCCGATCTTTCGCTGGACAACATGACCCCGTCCAATCGTTACGTCGCGCTCAA
Source organism: Pseudomonadota bacterium (assembly GCA_029550345.1). Taxonomy (GTDB): domain Bacteria; phylum Pseudomonadota; class Alphaproteobacteria; order Sphingomonadales; family Sphingomonadaceae; genus Novosphingobium. The sequence goes on along the minus strand of JAKPHK010000004.1, from coordinate 17,394 downwards.
CCGCGAAGTGATGCGGCTGCGCGGCGGCGCGCCAGTGGAAATCGACATCGACTGCGCGGATCCGGCGGGTGAACATCTGCGCACCAGCCATGCCGACGTCATGCTCGAAGCGGGGACAACGTCGTTCCAGCTCCATTTGCAGGTTCCGCTGGAGCAACTGGCGGCCACCTATGATGCCTCGCTCGAACTCGCGGGGCCGCTTGTCGCGCTCAGCGCCAATTCGCCGTTCCTGTTCGGCAAACCGCTGTGGCATGAAACCCGCATTCCGCTGTTCGAGCAGGCGATGAGCGGAGCCGGCGGGGAGGCTTCGGATACGGCCCGCGTGTTCCTAGCCAGCCGCTATGCCGATGGTGATCCGCTGGCGCTGTTTGCTGAAAATCTGGAACGGTTCGCAGTCCTGCTGCCGATCCTGTCCGACCAGCCTGCTGACCGGTTCGCGCATCTGCGGCTGCACAATGGCACGATCTGGCGCTGGGTCAGGCTGCTGGCAGGGTTTGACCAAGATGAAACCCCGCACGTCAGGCTGGAACAGCGGATCATGCCCGCCGGGCCAAGCGTGATCGATATGTTCGCCAACGCCGCGTTCTATTACGGCGCGGTTCACGCCCTGGCGCAGCGGCCCGCCGCCTTGCCGCTCGATGTCGTCCGCGCCAATTTCTATGCCGCCGCGCGAAACGGGCTGAATGCGGAAATCGCCTGGGCGGGCGAGGCGCAGCGCCCGGTGCGTGATGTGTTGGGCAGGCTACTACCCTTGGCGCGCCAGGGCCTTGAGCAGCTGGGGACGGACAGCGCGCTGATTGACCGCAATCTGGGGGTGATCGAACAGCGGATCGCCAGCGGGCGCAACGGGGCGACATGGCAACTGGCGCACCACGCCCGCCACGGCGACCTGTTCCGTCTTACCGCCGACTATCTTGAGCATCAGCGCTCGGGAATGCCGGTCCACGAGTGGACTGTCTGAAGTCTGCCCTATCCGTTGATCAGATCGAGGTAGGCGACGACGTCGTTGTCGGTGGCGATGAACAGGCCGTCCTGCACTTCGGGCGGCTGCTCTGCCGCCAGCCGCAAGGCTTCGGCTAGCGGGGCATAGACCAGGGTCGTCGCCGCGCCGCCTTCGCTGGCGCTATCAAGGTGATAGAGCCGGACCGTCGCCTGATCGAAAGTGGTGCGCATCAGGGTTCCTCTCGCTTGGCGCCGTCGATAGCCCGCGCGGCGCGCTGCGCATCCAGGCGCTGCTTTTCGCGTTCGGCCTTGCTCAGACCGTGAAGGGCGCGGTTCCGTGCAGCCTTGCCTTCAGCCTCGGTCCGGGCCTTGGCCTTGCGTGCCAGCCGCAGGTTGATCACATCGGCCATGGTCAGATCGCCGCCGGATAGGAAATTTCGATCACTTCCCACTCTTTCTCGCCGCCCGGCAGGCGGACCTTGCGCAGATCTCCCACGCCCGCGCCGCGCAGCGCCCGGGCCATCGGCGCGCTCCAGCCGATCAGCCCGGTCGATGCGTCCTGCTCGTCATCGCCGACCAGGGTCAGGGTACGGTGATTGTCATCCTCATCGGCGATCGTCACTTTCGCGCCGAACCATGCGCGCTGGCGGTCTTCCTGCCGTGCCGGATCGATCACCCGGCAGGCCTTCATCCGCCGAGCGAGGTGAGCCAGTTCGCGGTCAATCTCGCGCATCCGCTTGCGGCCATAGAGGTAATCGCCGTTCTCGCTGCGGTCACCATTGCCCGCCGCCCAGCTGACGATCTCAACGATCGCGGGGCGTTCGGTGCCAAGCAGATGGTCATAGCGCGCCCGAAGCGCAGCCATCCCGGTCGGCGTGATCGGCGGGCCTTCCGGCTTCATCCCGGATACCGCTTGCCCAGGAAGAAACTGAGTGGGTTGGGACCCTTGTTGATCGCCCGGCGTGGGTGCATCGTTTCATAGACCACCGCGTTTTCAAGGACGCGCTGGACGTAACCGCGGGTTTCGGTAATCGGGATACGCTCGATCCATTCCACCCAGTCGATCGCGCCGGTGCGCGGATCGCCATTGGCGCGCAGCCATTTGTTCACGTTGCCCGCCCCGGCATTATAGGCCGCCACTGCCAGCGGGTAGGACCCACCAAAGTAGTCAAGCATCCGCCGGAAATAGGCATCGCCCAGAGTGAGATTGTACCCCGCGTCTTCGGTCAGCGCCTGGCGATCATAGACCAGATCCATCTTCCCGGCCTGTTCGCGGGCGGTGCCGGGCATCAGCTGCATCAGGCCGCGGGCACCGGCATGGCTGACCGCATTCATCGCAAACTGGCTTTCCTGCCGACCTATCGCATGGATGAAGGTCCAGTTCGATCCGGCAGGCGTCGGGATCAGCGGATAGCTGGTCTTGCGGTAAATCCCGTGCCCATCGACATGGGCCGCCTGACCAAGGATCACCCCAAGATCACGCCGCCCCAGCTCCAGTGCAAGGTCGGCGACCAGCACATGATCGCTTTCGCTTTCGGCCTGATCGGCGATTTCCTTGAAAAACCGGATCGCGGTGGGCCAGTCGCTTTCCCGCGCGACTTCCCGAACCGCGAGGGTCAGCGGTCGGGCGTTGAAATCGGCGCGTTGGGCCGGGGTCGGCACTGCGGTGGGGGAGGAGGTGAGCGCCGGGATCGGCCGCCCCAATCGTTCGAGCGCGAGCATCCCGTAAAACGAATCCGGATACTGCGCGGCCAGTTCAAAATACCGGTTCGCCTCTGCCTGATTGCCGCCCTGCGCTGCCGCCCGGCCAGCCCAATAGAAGCCTTTGGTGCGGGTTTGCGGGGTGCGCGCGGCCGCGCCGTAGCGCCAGAACAGCGGAGCCGCGCGGCGTCCGTCGCCCAGCGTCCAAAGTGCCTTGGTGCCGCCCAGCCACATCAGCGATGTGTAATCGTCGCGAATGGCAAAGGATTGCAGCGAAACGTCGGTTCCCGGCGGGAAGGTATCGTCGATCCCCTCTGCGATCCGGACCGCGCCCTGGCTATCGGCCCGCCGGGCAACGGCCAGCAGTTCCCCAACCCACTTGCGCGGCTCACGCGGCGGAGCGGCGAGTTTGGGCCGATTGCCGAGCATAGCTGCGGCAGCGCTGTTTTGTCCGCTGCTGCGCAGCATCCGTGAACGATTGTAGAGATAGCCCGCATCGGTCAGCGCGGCAGGGCCGGGATCGATCCCGAACGCCGCCGGGTCCTGTCCGTTGAGCATTCCCAGGCGGGCTGTGAAAATCGGGCGGTTTTGGGGCGATACCCGGTCAATCTGCCGTTGCCCCGACTGCGGCGCGTTGGCCCACAGCAGTTCGTCCATCCGCTCGTCCTGATCGGCCGGAGTCAGGCCGGTTGCGATCAGACCGAAAATTGCCGGTTCCGCGGCATCGTTCATCAACCCGCCGCGCCAGGCTTCAAGCGCGACCTGGCGTGCCTCTGGCCGGCCAAGCGCTGCCAGTGCGAGCGCATAGCTGGCCCGGGCCTTGTTGCCGAGCGGCGGGAAGCGATCGAAAAAGGCCACGATCTGCGCGGCCGGAACCACCTCGCGGTCAAGCGCGGCCTCGGCGAAACCGCGCAGCTTCTCCTCTTCCGGAAGGCCTGGATAGGCGAGCAGAAATCCGCTGTAGTCGGCAAAGGCAAAGCCGCTGTTTGCGACCAGCAATTTCCAGCGCGCAACGGCCTGGTGCATATCGCCAGGCGGCAAGGCGCGCAGGTTGGCGCGGGCGTGATCCCATTCCACGCCATCCGGCAGCTCCTGTGCCTGTGCGGGGGCGGCATGAAAAGCCAGCAATGCGAGCATCGATGAGACGGTGGTGCGAAGCATACTGGACATTCTGGGAAAAGGCTCCTTATGGCAGGCTGAACAAGGCCCCTATGGGGCATCGACAGGGAAAAAGTCCATGTTCTCCGGCTCAATTCCGGCTCTGGTTACCCCGTTCAAGGACGGAGCTGTGGATGAAGCGGCCTTTCGCCGCCTGATCGACTGGCAGATTGAACAGGGCTCCAGCGCCCTGGTGCCCTGCGGAACGACCGGAGAAGCACCCACCCTTGGCAACGAAGAACAGCACCGCCTGTTCGCAATCTGTGTCGAGCAGGCCGCAGGCCGGGTGCCGGTGATGGCTGGTTGCGGGAGCAACGATACCCAGACTGCGCTGTGGCATATGCGTGAAGCCAAGGAGATGGGCGCAGCGGCGGCGCTGATGGTTGCGCCCTATTACAACCGGCCAAGCCAGGCCGGGCTGATCGCGCATTTCAGCTATCTGGCCGAACAGGTCGATCTACCGATCGTACTCTACAACGTTCCCGGCCGCACCATCACCGATATCAAGCCGGAAACGGTCGCCGAGCTGGTCAGCCGCTTTCCGGAGCGGATTATCGGGATCAAGGATGCGAGTGGCGACATGACCCGCCTGACCGCACACCGTCTGGCGCTCGGGCCCGGCTTCCTGCAGCTTTGCGGCAACGATGATATGGCGATGCAGTACAATGCCGGGGGCGGGGCAGGGTGCATCTCGGTCACCGCCAATGTCGCACCGCGGCTTTGTGCCGAATTCCAGGCCGCGAGCCTTTCCGGCGATATGGCCGACGCGCATCGGCTGAACGAACAGCTGTTCCCGCTGCACCAGGCCTTGTTTACCGATGCCAGCCCGGGGCCGGTAAAGTATGCGATGGCCCGGGTTCTGGGCTGGATCGGTGAGGAAGTGCGCCTGCCGCTGGTGGCGTGCAGCGCCGAAAGCCGCAAGGCGGTCGATGCCGGGCTGGCTCACGCCGGATTGATCTAGGCCGTAAACTCATAAATGGCGCCATCGAGGTTTGAGTCAGAATGGCTCAGTGCCAGGAGAAAAGGCGCAGGAATATGTCGATATTTTCAGTCTTTTCGACGCAGCAATGGGCCATTCTGAGCAAATCCCTGCGGGACGTTCAAATGGCTTCCATATCGGCCAAAGCCGCCCTTGGTAAGGCAACCAGCCTTCCCGGCAGGCGCCTTCGCCCGATATGTTCGCCATTTGGACGCCTCGACGGCGTCATTTATGAGATTACGGCCTAAGCAACGTCCCCCGTTCCCTTTTGGCGCGGGGCACCCTACATGACGGCCAATCATGGCCCGTCCTACCCACGCTCAGTTCGACAAGAAGAAGATCGTCGCCGAAAACCGGCGCGCTCGGTTTGACTATCATATCGAAGATACGACCGAGGCCGGGATCGCATTGACCGGAACCGAGGTGAAGAGCCTGCGTTTTGGCGAAGGCTCGATTGCGGAGTCTTATGCCGAAGTGCGCGATGGCCAGGTCTGGCTGGTCAATTCAAACGTGCCCGAATTCAGCCACGGCAACCGCTTCAACCATGAACCCAAGCGCCCCCGCAAGCTGCTGCTCCACGCGCGAGAGATCGATCGCTTCACCGGGGCGGTTGAGCGCAAGGGGATGACGCTGGTTCCGCTGTCGATCTATTTCAACAGCCGCGGGCGGGCCAAGGTCGAGCTGGCGCTGGCCAAGGGCAAAAACGTTGCCGACAAGCGCGCGACGATCAAGGAGCGCGACTGGAAGCGCGATCAGCAGCGGATCATGCGGGATTACAAATGAGCAGTTTTGCCACCAAGCTCTCGCAGTGGATGCAGCGCAACTTGCCCAAGCGCGAGGATATGGAGCACAGCCGCTGGATCGGGCCGTTTGCCCGGCGGCAGGAACTGTGGCGGTTCACCCGCCGTTCGGTCCCGCGCGGCGTGGCGGTGGGGCTGCTGGTCGGCATTTTTGCGCTGATCCCCGGGGTCCAGATCGTCGGCGCGGCGCTGATGTGCGTGCCGGTGCGCGGAAATATCCCTCTGGCGGCGCTGATGACCTTCCTGTCCAATCCGGCGACGACGCCATTCATCATCGCGGCCTCGATCTATATCGGCAACCGCCTGGGCTTTCATGCCGATGTTTCGACCTTTTCGGCTCTGATGGACAGGGGGGCCTCGCTGCGTGAGTGGGCCTATTGGTTGCTGTCCGATGCGGCTCCGGCGATGCTTCTGGGGCTGTTCGTGATTTCGGTCATCGCCGCCTCGATCGGTTATGTCGTCAGCTCGTTCAGCTGGAACTGGTGGGTCCGGCACAAGCGCAAGCTGGCGCTTGAGCGGATCCGCGAAGCACGGAGCGAGGGATGAGCGCAGCGCCGCCCGCCACCGCCGCTGGAACAACCGAACGCGCGGTGCTGGGTGCAGCGCTGCTTGTCAGCCTTGCCGCAGTCTGGTTCGCGACGCGCCAGCCGGTCGCCGTGGCTGCCTTTGCGGGGGGACTTGCGGTGATCGGCGCCGCTGCCTGGATGCTCGGCCGCCGTCCGCAGGTCCGCCACGAAGCCGAATATGCGCTGCCCGACTGGTCGGTTACCGTCGCCGCGATCGATCGCGGGGATGCTGCGATCGCGATCGTCGATCGGGCCGGAAGGCTGGTCTGCGCCAATCCGCTTTATGAAAAGTGGTTCACGGTCAATCACGCCCCGCCGCGTCTCGCGGTGGACAACGCCAGCCTTGAACGAATGGCGAAGGCCGCGCGGTCGGCCTGGCGGGATGGGCAGGGCGCCGCCGATCTGATCGAGCGTGACGGCGCCCGTTGGCAGGCCAGCGCACTACGGGCCGGGCGCGGTGATGACTATCTGGTCTGGACCCTGACCGCGATCAGTCCACCCGATCTGGTCGGCGAACTGGTCCCGCATCTGGATGGAAAGCTGGGGCGGGCGCTCAGCCAGGCGGGGTTCTCGCTGGCGATTGTCGATCCCGATGGGAAACTGCGTGCAGCAAGCACCGGCTTTGCGAGCCGTGCGGTGGGCGATCCTGCCGCGATCCTGACCGGGCAGGAATTTACCGCGCTGCTGCGTCAGGATGAACGCGATCACATCACCTGGGCCCGCGATGGCCGCAAAGGCGCGCCGCTCAGCTTGTTCTATCTGCCCGTTGCCGACCCGGATTCGGGGCTGCCGGTGGATTACGATCACACCTCGTCACTGATCCTGGTGGCTGATCACGGCGTCGGGATTGGCGGCGGCGGCAGCGAGGCAACCGCCGCCGTGCCGCATCTTGAGGCGCTGCTTTCCCAGCTTCCGCTCGGCCTTGCCATGGCCGACCGCGATGGGCGGCTGCTGTTTGCCAACCTCGCCTTCATGCGCGCGGCGGGCAATGAGGGTGAGGCGCCGCCGACCTATCCGACCGACCTGGTTGTGCAGGAAGACAAGGGTCCGATTTCAGACGCGATCCGCCGGTTCGCGCAAGGACCCGCCAGCAGCGGCGACCTTGCGGTGCGGCTGCGCAGCCAGCCCGAGGAGCCGGTAACGCTGAGCCTGGCCGGAGTGCGCGGGCTGGGCGAGGCCGCCGTGCTGCTGGGCCTGACCGACACTACCGAGGAAACTCGGCTCAAGCGGCAGGTAGCCCAGGCGACCAAGATGCAGGCGGTCGGTCAGCTGGCCGGCGGGGTTGCGCACGATTTCAATAACGTGCTGACCGCAATCCTGGGTATCTGCGATCTGATGCTGCTGCGTCACACCCCCGGCGACAGTGATTATGACGATATCCAGCAAATCCGCACCAATTCGAATCGTGCCGCCAGCCTGACCCGCCAGCTCCTTGCCTTCAGCCGCCAGCAGACGCTGCGGCCTGAGGTGTTGCAGCTGCCCGATGTTGTTTCCGACGTATCGCACCTGCTCAAGCGCCTGATCGGTGAGAAGATCCAGCTTGAGGTCACGCATGATCGCGATCTTGGCCCGGTCCGCGCCGATCCGACGCAGCTTGAACAGGTGATCGTCAATCTGGCAGTCAATGCCCGCGATGCGATGCTCTCCAAAAGCGAGAACGGCGGCAAGCTGACTCTGGCCACCCGCAAGATCAGCGCCAGTCAGGTCCGGCAGATGCGCAATGCGATCATGCCGCAGGTCGATTATACCGCGCTGGTGGTGAAGGATACCGGCAGCGGGATCGCGCCGGACAACCTGGGCAAGATCTTCGAACCGTTCTTTACCACCAAGGAACTGGGCAAGGGCACCGGCCTGGGGCTTTCGACGGTTTATGGCATCGTCAAGCAATCTGGCGGCTTCATCTTTGCCGATAGCGAGCTGGGGCGCGGCACCGCCTTTACGGTCTATCTGCCGGTTCATCACGGTGCAGCGGCGGAACCGGCGGCGGGCGCGGCCAAGCCGGAACAGGCAGTGCAGTGGTCCGGTGGCGGCCGGGTGCTGCTGGTTGAGGACGAGGACATGGTGCGCGCCGTCGCCGAACGCGCGCTGACCCGAGCCGGTTATGCCGTCACGGTCGCCAGTGATGGCGATGAAGGGCTTGAGATCGTCACCCAGGGCGGGCGTTTCGATATCGTTGTCTCGGATGTTGTCATGCCCGCGATGGACGGCCCATCCATGGTGCGTGAAGTGCGCAAGATCGCGCCGCAGCTGCCGGTGCTGTTCATGTCGGGCTATGCCGAGGAGCAGCTGCGCAAGGAAATCGACATCGCCAATGTCCAGTTCCTGCCGAAACCCTTCACTGTTCAGCAGATCACCGACAAGGTCGGCGCGGTGCTGGGCAGCCAGACCGCCTGACTTTCCCGGTTCGCCAGTCGGCAATCCTTCGTTCGGCAAAGGCGGCGTGCCCACCCGGCAAAAGCCGCGCGACCGAAGGAAGGGAGGTCCGTGCATTTCAGCATCTGGGAGCCAAACTTTCGTCGGGTGGACTGGCAGCTTTCGAGCAGTCTTTACCCCGTCCTGACAAGGCCCGCGATGAACCGGTATTTCTTAGGGTCAGGCCTGATCCGGTCACTTCGTGCCGACAAAGCGTATATCCCCGGTCAATTGCCAGCAGCTGGCGGTGGGTTCGAACAGCAGCTGGCCATCGGTTCTTGACGAGCCGACCTGATACGGCTTGCCATCAAGCGTAAACGCCTTGCCGAGGTCGTCGCCGCCCTCGGATTTTCCATCATAGCGGACTCTGGTCCAGTCTGCCGCGATCTGGTTGCTTTGACTCTGGTTGATTTCAAGTTCGACATATTCCTCCGATGCCGCGGCCTTGAAATAGTAATCGAGCTGGCGGATCGGAAAGCGCGTGTAAGCGGCGGCGGCAACCTTGTTGCTGGCGATGACCTTGCCGTCCTTGCCATAACGCACCAGTGCGATTTGCGGCGCGGAATATTTCTTGCGAACCGCCGGTGAGGCGATGAACGCATGGACGAAGGCCTTCGGATCCTGCGCTGCGCAGGCCTTAGCGGCCGCTTGCAGGGCCAGCCGATCGTGGGTCGGCAGCGTCGATGCTGTCGCGGTCTTTGCCATGCCATGGCCTGTAAGTCCGACCGTCAGCAAAGCGGCGGATGCGGGTAGGGCAAGTATTTTGCAGGCTTGGGGGAAGGTAAGCGCCATCGAACGGTTCTCCGGGTGGATACTGCTAGCCTTGCAGACATTGCCTGTCATGAGGCTGAACCCGGCGGCAGGGCAATGTACCGGTACATTGCCCTCCTGGGGGGGCCGGTTTGTTGGCTTCGCGAATTTGTGGGCAAATGCGTTTCGCTTCTGGGCTTGCGCGGCAACTTTCAGCTAAAGCTTTGGGCTGTGGCAGGCCCACAAATTTACGGTTTTGGGTAAACCTGAAAAAGATTTCGTTCCCCCCTTGTTCCATGAGAACAAATGCGATACACAATGCGCAGTTGACCTGACGGGTCGGCTGGTTACGCAAGGGGAACTTCGATGGCTGCTCAACTCAAGCTGATTCAGGAAGGCAAGGATTCTATGGACCGTCAGAAGGCGCTGGAAGCAGCGCTGGCGCAGATCGATCGCGCATTTGGCAAAGGCTCGGCGATGAAGCTGGGTTCGAAGGAAACGATGGAGGTTGAGGCGATTTCCACCGGTTCGCTCGGCCTCGATATTGCGCTTGGGATCGGTGGTCTGCCACGCGGGCGGGTGATTGAGGTTTACGGCCCGGAAAGCTCGGGCAAGACCACGCTGGCGCTTCACGTCATCGCCGAAGCGCAGAAGAACGGCGGGACGGCCGCTTTCGTCGATGCCGAACACGCGCTCGATCCGGTTTATGCCAAGAAGCTGGGGGTCGATATCGATGAACTGATCGTTTCCCAGCCCGATACCGGTGAACAGGCACTTGAAATCGTCGATACCCTGGTCCGTTCGAACGCGATCGACGTGCTGGTGGTGGACTCGGTTGCCGCGCTGGTTCCGCGGGCAGAAATCGAAGGCGAAATGGGTGATAGCCACGTCGGCCTGCAGGCCCGTTTGATGAGCCAGTCGCTGCGCAAGCTGACCGGTTCGATCAGCCGTTCGCGCTGCATGGTGATCTTCATCAACCAGCTGCGGATGAAGATCGGCGTGATGTACGGCAACCCGGAAACCACCACCGGGGGCAACGCGCTCAAGTTCTATGCCTCGGTCCGACTCGACATTCGCCGTACCGGGCAGATCAAGGACCGTGACGATATCGTTGGCAACGCCACCCGGGTGAAGGTCGTCAAGAACAAGGTCGCGCCGCCGTTCAAGCAGGTCGAATTCGATATCATGTATGGCGAAGGCATTTCCAAGATCGGCGAAATCCTTGACCTTGGCGTCAAGGCCGGGCTGGTCGAAAAGAGCGGCGCCTGGTTCTCTTATGATAGCATCCGCATCGGTCAGGGGCGTGAAAACGCCAAGACCTACCTCAAGGAACATCCCGAGATTTGTGACCGGCTGGAGGCTGCGATCCGCGGCCAGACCGAAGGTCTGTCCGGGGAGATGATGACCGGCCCGGACGCGGACGACGACATCTGATCCCTGAGAGTTTCCGGCGCCCGGGCCGCCCGCCCGGGCAATGCCGGAACTGAACGGAGGGTGCCCCGGTTCCCCGTATCCCTCGGGACACCCTCCAAACCACAGGCCGGCGCGGCGAGTTTCCCTTGGCGGGGCTCCCGCGCCGGTTTTGCTGTGGGGTGCTGTCCCGCCATGGGGCAGGGGGAATCCCGCGATTTTCACCTGCAAGCGATCGGCTAGATTGCCTCCTGATAAAGGGAGCATCCCATGCCGCGTCCAATCCGTACCCTGGCTCTGTTTTCCGCGCTTGGTCTGGCCGGTGCAGCCCATGCCGCCATCACCGATTCCTGGCCGCTATTGGCCTTCGATACCGAATCGAGCTGCGAATTGCGGATCGCGGGTAATGGCCGCTTTGTCGAAATCGGCGCCACCGGACTGATCCCGGGCGAGGCGCTGCACCTGAAGCTGAGCAATGGCGACATGAAACCGCTGGTCCTTGGCGGGTTCGCCAACAGCCGGGGTGAATGGAGCAAGCTCTATGTCCCGTTCCGCTTTGGCGCGGAAGGCGGGACGGTCGCGGTTGAAATGACCGCTTCGCGCTGCACCCTTTCCGCGTCGGTTCCGTGGAAGCGCGAGGTGCGGACGATCCCCTGATCGCCCGCACCTGCTGGGCAGGTTCAGGCCGGTTCGGCCGCCCTTGTCCTGACGACATCGTCAGCGTGCTTTCCGCCCAGTTCGGAGAGGTGATCGAACGCGCTGGTGAAGGCGGCCAGCCCCTGGCTCATGGAGCGCAGTTCGGTATCGAGGCCGTGCAGGCCGCTTTCCGGCAAAAGCGCCTCAACCCGCTCCCACCGGTCCCAGTCGGGGTGCTGGGCCAAGCCAAGGATCTGGCCGCGCCGCGCCGAAAGCGCCGATCCGGCCTTCGATCCGGTTCCCGCCGGGCAATCGACCGCCACTTTCACCACCGGCTCCAACAGATAGGGCGCGGCCTGGGCCAGAGCCTCTGTCATCGCCATCCGGCCGGCGATCCGGAACGCCAGTTCAGAGCTGTCAACGCTATGGAACGAACCGTCGATCAGCGTGACCGCCACATCGACCACCGGAAAGCCCAACGGCCCGCGCGCCATGGCATCGCGCACCCCGGATTCTACCGCCGGAATGTACTGGCGGGGGATAGCGCCGCCGGTGATCCTGTCTTCGAAGACAAAGCCTTCACCGCGCGGCAAGGGGCGGATTTCGATCACACAGTCACCGAATTGCCCGTGCCCGCCGGACTGCTTCTTGTGCCTCCCGCGTGCGCCCGCTGCCTTGCGGATCGATTCGCGATAGGCAATGCGCGGCGCCCGCGTATCCACCGCAACGCCATAACGGCGCTGGAGCCGCCCGATCACCACGGCAAGATGATCCTCGTTGACGCCGCGCAGGATGGTCTCATGGCTGGCGTCGTCCTGGCTCCACTCAAGTGCCGGATCTTCCTCGCACAGACGGTGCAGCGCGGTTGACAGCTTGACGTCATCCTTGCGGTCACGGGTTGTGATCGCGATCGCGGCATTGCGGGCCGGATAGGCCGCGCTGGGCGGATCGGCCAGTTCCGCGCCCTTGCGCCCCAGCATCATGCCACTGCGCGCGCCGTCAACCTTAGCCACGGCGACGACGTCGCCCGGCTGCGCCGAGGCTTGCTTGGCAGTCTTTTCACCCTGCACAAAGAATAGCGAACCGGTCCGTTCGGGGGCATCTTCGACGATCAGTTCGTCCCCCTCGTTAAGTCCGCTACCGAGCACCCGGCCCAGTGCCAGTCGCCCCATCGCGCCGCCATTGGCGATCTTGAACACGTGCAGCGCACCGCCTTCGCGCAGCCCCATCCGCTCTGCGGCGCCATCGGGGCTGGGGGCTTCATGCCGCAGCAGCTTGAGCAGCCGATGTACCCCGCCATCGCTGAGCGCCGATCCCAGCACCACGGGGACAACCTTGTTCCCGGCGGTGTCGGCCGCCAGATCGGCCATTACCATCGCCTGATCCGGGGCCTCATCCATTAGCAGTGCTTCGAGCAGGGAATCGTCGAAATCTGCCAGGGTTTCGAGCAGGTGGGTGCGATCGGCGTGCTCCAGGCTCTGCATCGCGCCGGGAATTTCGACCCGTTCACTCTCTTTGCCCGGTCGATAACGGTAAGCGCGTTCGAGTGCGAGATCGACATAGCCGGTCACGGCATCCCCCTCGCGGATCGGAATCTGGCGCAGCGCCAACGGCTCCTGGCTGATCGGCTGCAATTCGCTGATCAATGCGTGGACTGTCCCGGCACGGGCGTGTTCGATCTTGTTGATGAACACCGCATGGGGCAGACCAAGGGCATCCAGCTGCCGCAGGATCGGCTCCGCCAGAGCGGCCCGCTCGGGCACCGGATCGATCACGACGATCGCCATGTCGGCCGATTGCAACGCGGCCAGACCATCGGCAGCAAAGCCGACGCCGCCCGGCAAATCGATCAGCGCAAACCGATCGCCCATGTAATCGAGGTGATAGAGGTTGATCTCGGTCGAGCCGCCTCGGGCCCGCGCCTCCGGACTGGCATCGCCAACCGTGGTCCCGGCTTCGACGCTACCCTGCCGGGTGGTGGTTCCGCTGGCGAAGAGCAGTGCCTCGGCCAGACTGGTCTTGCCCGTGCCGACCGGCCCCACCAAGGCCACCGCACGGGTTGCCGCACTGCCGTTTTTCGCTCCATTCAGGGTGTTGCCCATCATCGCCTCCTTTGTGAACGAGGCGCGCCGGGCGCTGGCTTTCCTGTTGTCGCCCGGGGCGCCAGGAATGCGGGCGATGCTCTGCCTGTCCGGGCTGAGTCGCAAGTGAATTTTGCGCAGCATTTGCTGCTTGTGCCGCAAGCGGTGCGGGCCTAGTTTTTCGCCATGACAACAGGATCTGACTGGCAGGATGCCGTAGGCCGCAGCTGGGCCGACAATTACAAGCTGACCGATCGGTCGTTCGCGGGATTGACCGAGCGGCTGCTGGCCAGGATCGGCGGGTGTGAGGGGAAGTGCGTTCTTGATATCGGTTGCGGTGCGGGTGAACTTTCGCTGGCCGTGGCGCGCGGCAATCACAGCGCCAAGGTGCTGGGGCTGGACGTTTCTCCGGCTCTAATCGATGCTGCCCGCAAGCGCGGATCAGGCCACGCCAATGTCCGCTTTGAAGAGGCGGATGCCGGATCGTGGCAAGCGAGCGAGGCCAAGGCCGATCGCCTGATTTCACGCCATGGCGTGATGTTTTTCGATGCGCCGCGTGCCGCTTTCGCAAATCTGCGGGCACAGGCCAACCCCGGCGCGGAATTGATCTTTTCCTGCTTCCGCAGTCCGTCGCTCAATCCCTGGGCAACCCAACTGGCCGGTCTGCTGGAGCTTCCACCTGCGCAAGACCCCTTTGCGCCCGGACCATTCGCCTTTGCCGACAAGGATCATGTCAGCGCGATCCTGAGTGATGCCGGATGGCAGGATATTGCCCATAACGAGGTGGATTTCGCTTATGTCGCGGGGGTGGGTGAAGACCCGGTGGCCGATGCGCTGCACCTGTTCACGCGGATTGGCCCGGCTGCACCGGCGCTGCGTGCACTTGAGCCTGAGGCGCGAGAGCGCGCACTGGGCTGGATGCGCGATTGGCTGGGCGAACATCGCAGCGGCGATATCGTCGCTTTGCCCGCCGCGGCCTGGATTGTCACCGCCAGCGCCTGAAAACCCCGCTTGCCGCCCGGCGGCGGGTGCCTTATCGGCGGCGTCATGACCTCGACGAACGAAATCCGCCGCTCATTCCTCGAATACTTCGGCAGCCACGGGCACGAAGTGGTGCAGTCGGCGCCGCTGGTGCCCTATAACGATCCGACGCTGATGTTCGTCAACGCCGGAATGGTGCCGTTCAAAAACGTCTTCACGGGCCTCGAAACCCGCGATGTTCCGCGCGCCACCAGCAGCCAGAAATGCGTTCGCGCCGGGGGCAAGCACAACGATCTCGACAATGTCGGCTATACCGCACGGCACCACACCTTTTTCGAGATGCTCGGCAACTTCAGCTTTGGCGATTATTTCAAGGAACAGGCGATTACCCATGCCTGGACCTTGCTGACCAAGGAATGGGGGCTGCCCAAGGACAAGCTGCTGGCGACGGTCTATCACACCGATGATGAAGCCTTCGATCTGTGGAAGAAGATCGCCGGGCTTTCCGAAGACCGGATCATCCGCATCCCGACCAAGGACAATTTCTGGGCAATGGGTGACGATGGCCCGTGCGGCCCGTGCAGCGAAATCTTCTATGACCACGGCGATCACATCTGGGGCGGTCCGCCGGGATCGGCCGAAGAAGACGGCGATCGGTTTATCGAAATCTGGAATCTGGTGTTCATGCAGTTTGAGCAGACCGCCGGGGAAATCACCGGCGAATTGCCCAAGCCCAGCATCGACACCGGCATGGGGCTGGAACGCATTTCCGCCGTGCTGCAGGGCGTGCACGACAATTACGATACCGATACATTCAAGGCACTGATTGCCGCCTCGGAAAGCCTGACCGGGGTCAAGGCCGAGGGTGACCACACCGCCAGCCACCGGGTGATCGCCGATCACTTGCGCTCAACCAGCTTCCTGCTGGCCGATGGGGTGCTGCCTAGCAACGAAGGGCGCGGCTATGTGCTGCGCCGGATCATGCGCCGCGCGATGCGCCACGCCCACCTGCTTGGCGCGAAGGATCCCTTGATGCACCGCCTGGTCCCAGCGCTGGTGCAGGAAATGGGCGCGGCCTATCCCGAACTGGGCCGGGCCCAGCCGCTGATCGAGGAAACCCTCCAGCGTGAGGAAGTGCAGTTCCGCCGCACCCTTGCCAACGGCCTCAAGCTGCTGGACGAGGCGACTGCAGGACTGGGCGAGGGCGGAGAACTGCCGGGTGAAACCGCGTTCAAGCTCTATGACACCTACGGCTTTCCCTATGACCTGACCGAAGACGCATTGCGTTCGCGCGGGATCGGGATTGACCGGGACGGCTATGATGCCGCCATGGCCCAGCAGAAGGCTGCCGCTCGCGCCGCCTGGAAGGGCAGCGGGCAAGCAGCCGATGAAGAGGTGTGGTTCGATATTGCCGAGCGCGCCGGGGCGACCGAATTCACCGGCTACACCGCCACCACTGGTGAGGCGCAGGTCGTCGCGCTGGTTAAGGACGGCAAGGAAGTTGACAGCGCCAAAGCCGGAGACAGCGTTGCCGTTATCGTCAACCAGACCCCGTTCTATGGCGAAAGCGGCGGTCAGATGGGGGATGCCGGGACGATCAGCGGGGCTGACGGGCTGAAACTGGCGGTCAGCGATACGGCCAAGCCGCTAGGCCGGATTCATGCCCATCACGCTACGGTTGAAACCGGAACGATCAAGGTTGGCGATATGGTCCGGCTCGACATCGACGCAACGCGCCGCGATGCGATCCGGGCGAACCATTCCGCCACCCACCTGCTCCACGCCGCGCTGCGGGGGCGGCTTGGCGATCATGTCACCCAGAAGGGATCGCTGGTTGCGCCCGATCGCCTGCGGTTCGACTTTTCGCACCCGGCCGCGCTGAGCGCAGAAGACATTGCCGCGATCGAGGCCGAGGTGAACGCCCAGGTCCGTGGCAACGAAGCGGTCGTCACCCGGCTGATGAGCCCGGAAGACGCGATCGAGGCCGGGGCCATGGCTCTGTTCGGCGAAAAGTACGGAGACGAGGTGCGCGTGCTGTCGATGGGGGCGGCCAGCGGCAAGACCTACTCGACCGAGCTGTGCGGTGGCACCCATGTTCGCGCACTGGGCGATATCGGGGTGTTCCGGATCGTTTCGGAAAGCGCTGTCAGTTCAGGCGTGCGCCGGATTGAGGCGCTGACCGGTGAGGGTGCGCGCCAGTGGCTGGTCGGCCGCGAAGACGCGCTGAAGCACGCCGCCAGCCTGCTCAAGACCACACCGGATGAGGTCGAATCCCGCGTTGCGGCGCTGCTTGACGAGCGCCGCAAGCTGGAACGCGAACTGGCCGAAGCAAAGAAGGCGCTGGCGCTGGGCGGCGGCGGCGCGAAGGCTGAAGCTGCTGATGAGGAAGTCGGCGGGATAAAGTTCTCCGGTCAGGTGCTCGACGGGCTCGATCCCAAGGAGCTGCGCGGCCTGCTCGATGCGGCGAAGCAGCGGATGGGTTCTGGCGTCGCCGCGATCGTCGCGGTCAACGATGGCAAGGCTGCCGTTGCAGCGGCGGTCACCGATGATCTGACCGGCAAGGTCAGCGCGGTTGACCTTGTGCGCGCGGGCGTGGAAGCGCTGGGCGGGAAGGGCGGCGGCGGCCGCGCCGATATGGCTCAGGGCGGCGGCCCGGATGGCAGCAAGGCGAGTGAAGCAATCGCGGCGGTGAAGGCAGTTCTGGCCGGCTAGGGCTCAGGCCTGCCGCTCACGCAAGGTTGCGCTTTTCAGCCTCGGTTTGGAATCTAGCTCACCTTCTTCCATGATCTGCGCGCGCAGTTCGTCGCGCTTTTCGTGGATGCTGGCGATTACGAAGCCCATCGGCACGCCGACATCGACCAGCACCGCTTCGGAAAGTTGCAGGCTGCTTTCAAGTGTCTGCGGCACGGCGGTACTGGCGCCCGCGCGATAGAGCGCGGCGGCATGGCTGGAATCGCGGGCGCGGGCCAGGATCGGCA
>JAKPHK010000132.1 GCA_029550345.1 Pseudomonadota bacterium | reverse complement strand
ATCGACCCAGCGCTGTTCCGGCCCCGACAGCATCTCCAAGTCGATCAGGTTGCGATCGATGGGCGCAAAGGTGATGGTGTCAAAACCCAGCATCTTATGCTCGGCCCCGGCCACCTCGCGCTCGACGACAATCACCAGATTTTCGATGCGGATGCCGAAATGGCCCGGCTTGTAATAGCCCGGCTCGTTGGACAGGACCATGCCGGCCTGCAACACCTCCTCGGTCCCCGCCTGCCCGCCGGCTGATTTGCCGATGCGCTGCGGCCCTTCATGCACGCTGAGAAACTGGCCGACGCCATGGCCGGTGCCATGGGCATAATCGACGCCATCGGCCCACAGATATTGCCGCGCCAGCGTGTCGAGCTGGCTGCCCCGCGTGCCCGAAGGAAAGACGGCGGCGGCCAGCGCGATATGCCCCTTCAGCACCTGCGTAAAGCGGCGGCGCATCTCCTGCGTCGGCGTGCCGATGGCGATGGTGCGGGTGACGTCGGTCGTGCCGTCAATATATTGGCCCCCTGAATCAATCAGATAGAGCGAGCCATTTTCGAGCGGGCGGTTGGTCTCCTCGCTCACCCGATAGTGCATCAATGCGCCATTGGGGCCCGAACCGCTGATCGAATCGAACGACAGGTCGATCAATTCACCGGTGCCCCGGCGGAATTCCTCCAGCTTGGCCGCCGCCTTGATCTCGTCAAGGCCGCCCTTGGGTGCTTCCATGGCCACCCAGCGCAGGAACTGGCTCAGCGCGCCGCCATCACGGACATGCGCGGCACGCATCCCGTCGAGCTCAACGCCATTCTTCACCGCCTTGGGCAGGATCGTCGGGTCACGCAGCCGCTCGATCACCGCCCCGGCGCTCTCCAGCCGGGCGATGATCGCCTGCACCGTGCGTTCGGGGTCAACCGCCACCCGCTTGCCAGCCAGCGCATCCAGCCCGTGGATGATCTCGCCATAGGGCGCGACGCGCACGGCATTGCCCAGATGCGCCTTCACCTCGGGCGGCAGCTTGACGTCATCGACGAACAGTTGCGCTGTGCCATCGGCATGGACGATGGCGAAGGACAGCGGCACCGGCGTGCGGCTGACATCGGCGCCGCGCACGTTGAACAGCCAGGCGACCGAATCGAGCGCGGTGATGACGGTGGCGTCGAGTTTCTTCTCCTTCAGCCACTCACCCACCTTGGCGCGCTTGTCGGCGGAACCCTGTCCCGCCACCGCATCGGGCTGAACCCGCAACGGCGCGTCCGACGGGGCGGGACGATCGGTCCACACGGCGTCGATCGGGTTGCGCTCGACCGGGACCATGGTGGCACCCACGGGTTTCAGCGCATCGGCCATCGCCTTGACCCATTGTTCGCCATGCAGCCACGCGTCATAACCAATCTTGGCGCCCTCCCCGGCATGGCCCGCCAGCCAGCCCGACAGCGTCTTGCCCGGCGTATCGACATAGGCATAGGCATCGCCCGGCACCTGATCACGCACCTGCAACTCATAACGCCCGTCAATCGCGATGGCCGCGCCTTTCGCCGGATCCGTCAGCACCACGGCGGTCCCCGCCGACCCATTGAACCCGGTCAACCACGCCAGCCGCTGCGCATAGCCGCCGACATATTCGCTCATATGTTCATCAGAGATCGGCACGACGAAGCCGTCGAGATCGCGGGCCTTCAGTTCCTTGCGCAGCGCATCCAGCCGCGCTTCATGGGTGTTCATCAGCATAGCTTGCAGTCCTTCTGCACCCACCATAGAGCGAGGGCATGACCCTGACCACTCCCCCCGTCGCCCCGAAAAAGTCGCACGTCGAAACCCATCACGGGATCACCATCACCGATGATTATTTCTGGCTGCGCGATCCCGGCTATCCGGAGGTCAGCGATCCGGAAATCCTTGCGCACCTCAAGGCCGAAAACGCCTGGTTCGAAAGCCGGATGGCGCCGCACAAGGGGCGGATCGACGCGCTGTTCACCGAAATGCGCGGGCGGATCAAGGAGGCGGACAAATCGGTCCCGCAGAAGGACGGGGATTACCTCTATTGGATCGAGTTCGAGGAAGGTGCCGAATACAAGAAATGGTGGCGTCGCCCGGTGGCTGGCGGCCCGGACGAACTGATCCTCGATGAAGTCGCTCTGGCCGCTGGGCATGACTACTTCCGGCTCGGCACGCTTTCGGTTTCGATGGACGGCAAGCTGCTGGCCTGGGCGGTCGATGACAACGGTTCGGAACGCTTCACCGCGCGGTTCAAGAACCTTGAGACCGGGGAAATGCTCCCCGACGAGATCCCCGGCACCCTTTCCAGCCTGGTCTGGGTCGCGGGGGACAAGGGCGTGGTCTATAGCCTCGCCAACGAACAGTGGCGGACCGACAATGCCCGCCTGCACTGGCTCGGCCAGCCGACCTCAAGCGATGTTGAGCTTTACCACGAAGATGATGACGGCTTCCGCGTCGGGGCTTCCCTTTCTGCCAATGAGCAGTGGCTGATCATCGGCACGTCCGATCACGAAACCAGCGAGGTCCGGCTGGTCCCCGCAGCCGATCCGCTGGCGCCGCCGCTGCTGGTCAAGGCGCGGCAGAACGGGGTGGAATACGATGTCGATGAGCGGGATGGCCTGCTCTATATCCACGCCAACGATAGCCATGAGAACTTCCGTCTCGCCACCGCGCCGCTGGCCGATCCAGGCACATGGACCACGCTGATCGAAGGCAGCGATGATTTCTACCTGACCGGGTTCGACCTGTTCCGCGATTTCTACGCCATCGAAGGCCGGGTTCGCGGGCTCGATCGGATCGAGGTGCGTTACTACGACGACCCCGCCCGGATTGAGCCGATCGTCTTTCCGGAAGAAAGTTTTTCCGCCGGGCTGGGCGACAATCCCGAATGGGCGATGGACACCCTGCGCGTGTCTTATGAAAGCATGGTCAGTCCGGCCTCGGTGCTGGACTATGACGTTGCCGCGCGGACGCTCACCACGCTCAAGGTGCAGGAAATCCCCTCAGGCTATGACGCCGCGCTCTATGTTACCGAGCGGCTGGAGATTCCGGCGCGCGATGGCAGGCTGGTGCCGGTCAGCATTGTCTATCGCAAGGATCGCGCATCGGGCGGGCCACTGCATCTCTATGGCTACGGCGCCTATGGCATCGCGGTCGATCCCGGGTTCTCGACTACTCGGCTGAGCCTTGTGAACCGCGGCTTCGCTTATGCCATCGCCCACATCCGCGGCGGGGATGATCTGGGCCGGGCGTGGTACAAGGCCGGCAAGCTGGAAAGGCGCTGCAACACCTTCACCGATTTCGTCGATGTCGCGAACGGGCTGATCGAACGCGGCTATTCCGCGCCGGGGCGGATCAGCATTTCCGGCGGTTCGGCCGGGGGCGAACTGATGGGCGCGGTGATCAATTCCGATCCGGCGCTGTGGGGCGCGGTGGTGGCGCAGGTGCCGTTCGTGGACGTGCTGGCGACCATGCTCGATCCTACCCTGCCGCTGACCCCGGGCGAATGGCCCGAATGGGGCAACCCGATCGAGGACAAGGCGGCGTTTGAACTGATCCGGTCCTATTCGCCCTATGATCAGGTCAAGGCCCAGGCCTATCCCCCGCTGCTGGTCAGCGCCGGACTCAACGATCCGCGGGTGACCTATTGGGAACCAGCCAAATGGGTCGCCAAGCTACGCGAGCTGAAGACCGACAGCAACGAACTGGTGTTCAAGACCAACATGGGCGCAGGCCACGGCGGAAAATCGGGCCGGTTCGAAAGCCTGAAGGAAACGGCGGAGGAATTTGCCTTTATCCTGTGGCAACTGGGGGTTGAGGGATGAGCAACCGCCACTCCCTCACATTCACCGCGCTGCCCCAGCACATCGACGAGCTGGGCCACGTCAACAATGCGGTCTGGGTCGATTGGATCCAGCAGATCGCCACGGCGCACTGGGCGGCGGTGGCTTCGCCGGAGCATCAGGCGGCCTATATCTGGGTCGTGACCCGGCACGAGATCGACTATCGCGGCAATATCGGGCTGGGTGAAAGCGTGACGGCCGAAACCTTCATCCCCGCCGGCCCGACCGGGGCACGGTTCGACCGGCGGGTCGATTTCCGCGGGCCGGACGGCAAGGTGATCGTTTCCGCAAACACCACCTGGGCGATGATCGACCGGGCCAGCGGAAGATTGGCGCGGGTGCGCGATGATGTGGCCGCACCGTTCCGGCCCTTTGCCGACGAGGCCTAGCCCAGTACCTCGGCTACCGGCACATAGTCATAGCCAAGCTCACGCGCGACGGCTTCATAGGTCACCTTGCCATCGTGCACGTTTAGCCCTGCCGCCAGATGCGGGTTGGCTTTCAGCGCGGCCTGCCAGCCCAGATCGGCGATTTTCAGCGCGTGGGGCAGCGTGACGTTGTTGAGCGCATAGGTGCTGGTCCGCGCCACCGCGCCGGGCATATTGGCGACGCAATAGTGAACCACGCCGTCAACCACATAGGTCGGCTCGGCATGGGTGGTCGCATGACTGGTTTCAAAGCAGCCGCCCTGATCGATCGCGACATCGACCAGCACCGAACCGGGGCGCATGGTGGACAGCATCTCGCGCGTGACCAGCTTGGGTGCGGCGGCACCGGGGACCAGCACCGCGCCGATCACCAGATCGGCATCGGCCACGCTTTCCGCGAGGTTGGCCTTGTTTGAAAAGCGGGTCTTGGCCCGGCTTTCGAAATGAATCCCCAGCCGCTCCAGCACTTCGGGATCGCGATCGAGGATCGTCACGTCGGCGCCCAGGCCGACCGCCATCTGCGCCGCGTTGAAACCGACCACGCCGCCGCCGATCACGATCACCTTGCCCGGCATCACGCCCGGAACCCCGCCGAGCAGCACGCCGCGCCCGCCGTGTGCCTTTTCCAGCGCGGTCGCTCCGGCCTGGATGCTCATCCGCCCGGCCACCTGGCTCATCGGCTTGAGCAGCGGCAGGGTGCCACCCGCGCCGGTCACGGTTTCATAGGCGATCGCGGTAACCCCGCTCTTGACCAGATCGGCGGTCTGTTCAGGGTCGGGCGCGAGGTGGAGGTAGGTGTAGAGCACCTGACCACGGCGCAGCTGGGCGCGCTCCATCGCCTGCGGTTCCTTGACCTTCACCACCATTTCGCACTCGGCAAAGATCGGTGCGGCGCTGTCCTTGATCGTTGCCCCGGCGGCCTTGTAATCGGCGTCACTCGCGCCGATCCCCAGGCCCGCCCCGGTTTCAACCCAGACATCGTGGCGATGGGCGACCAGCTCGCGGGCGCTCTCCGGCGTCACGCCGACGCGGTATTCGTGGTTCTTGATTTCCTTGACGGTACCAACACGCATGGCGGTTCTCCGGATTGACGATTGGCACCGATGCTATGCGCGTCTTCCGCGAATTTTTCACCAATCTTGCCCTGTTCGCCGGTGGTTGTTGGTGCTATTTCCCATTTGAATAGATATAGTCGGGAAATTTCACCATGGATCGAAACGATATCCTGCTTCTGCAGGCGCTCCAGCAGGATTCCTCGCGCTCGCTGGCGGAGCTGGCCGAACTTGCCGGGGTATCCTCTTCGGCGTGCCATCGGCGGATCAAGGCACTTGAAGCGTCGGGTGTGATCACCGGCTACGCCGCGCAGATCGATGCGCACCGCCTGGGGTTACGGCTGCAAGCCTTTGTTGAAATAACCCTGACCAGCCAGAGCCGTGAAGCGATGGACCGGTTCGAGGCGGCGGTGCAGGACTATGACGACATCCTCGATTGCCACCTGATGAGCGGGAATGCCGACTATCTGCTGCGGGTCGCGGCGGCCGACCTTGAACAGTACGACCGGATCCACCGTGATTGTCTGGCACGGTTGCCGGGAGTTTCCGCGATGCGATCGGCTTTCGCGATCCGCCGGATCAAGCGGTGGAAGGGCTATCCGGTCCGAGCCTAGCCACCGGCAGGGTCACCGCAAAACAGGCGCCGCTTTCGCATTCGGCCAGTTCGAGATCGCCTCCGCATCCTTCAACCAGCGCACGGGCGATCGGCAAGCCAAGGCCGGTACCGCCATCCTCGCGCTTTGAAGTGAAGAACGGATCGAAAATTCGAATCCGGTCAGCCTCGGGAATGCCGGGGCCGTTGTCGGTCAGGGCAATCCGCACGCCGTCATTGCCTTGCCCGGCCGTGATCGATAGGCGGCTGGCCCCGGCCTGACGGGCGTTTTCAATCAGGGTCGCCAGCACGGTTTCCAGCGCTCCCTCCTCCATTGCCAAGGCGGGAAGATCGGGCGGCAGCTGCACGGCGATGGTAAAGTCCGCGCTGCCGTGGGCATCGGCGAGGCGGGCCAGAACCGCGTCCAGCGCGGCGTGGCCATCGTCCCCGGCGCGCTGCATATCGGCCTTGGCCAGTTCCATCAGGCGGCTGACCAGCCGGGAAAGCCGGTCGGCATCGCCCTCCATGTTGGAAAGGAACCGTGCGCGCTCGGCCTCCTTCATGCTGGCGCCGTGATCCTGCAGCAGTTCGATCCCGCCGCGGATCCCGGCCAGCGGAGTCTTGAATTCGTGGCTGAGGCTGGCGGCGAAATCGCGCAGATAGCGGCCCCGCCGCTCAATCGCGGCGGCCATCGCCGTGAAATCGGTGTAAAGTCCCCGCACCTCGGTCACTTCCAGCGTGGGGCGGCGCAGCCAGGCGCTGCGTCCTTCGGCCAGCGCGCGGGTCGCGGCGGAAAGCCGCTCAAGCGGGGTAACGATGGTCCGCGCCAGCACCGCCGCGACCAGCACCAGCAGCGCAAAGATCGCCCCGACCCCGAAAGCGATCTTGCCCCAGTCCTCCCACATTCCCCGGAACAGCGCCGAGGGTGAGCGTGAAACAAGGATCGCGCCGACAACCTGCCCGTTGACGGTGATTGCCCGGGCATGGTGCAGCCGCAGGTCGGTCGCGCGGCTCAGCCAATTGAGCAGATAGCCGTGGTCATAGCTTGAATTGGATCGCAGCACGGTCTGCGCGCCCCCGGCCAGCGCAGCGCGCACTTCGGGCAGCATCCCCAGCGAAAGCCCGGTCTGCTTGCCGCTGACCATGGTCCCATCCCGGTCAAGCAGGACGATCGAGGCCAGCGTCGCCGCCTTGGTTTCGGCGATCGCCGGTTCGATCCGCCGGGCGGCTTCCAGCGCGGCGGGATCGGGCGGGTTCTTCGGCGCTTCGGCGGGCGGGCGTTCGGGCAGGATCGTGGTCGATCGCAGGTCGATCCCGGTGGTCGTGGCCGCCTGATAGGGATCGAGCCGGGCCGAAGCACTGGCACTGGCCTCTGCCGTCTCAGTGGCGACCGGCTGGGCGCCGGGCCAGAGCAGCGCGGTGCTGGCGGCCAACGCCGCGGCCTGGGCGCTGACTTCGGCTTCGGTCCGGCGGACCAGCGCGTTTTCATAGACCCTGAGGCTGAGCGCGGCGATACCCGGCAGGGCGGCGGCGAACAGCAGCACGGTCAGCAGCAGCCAGCGCAGCCGCATCACCGGCCAGAGCCGCGCCGCCAGCGGGCGCAGCGCCGTGACCAGCCGCCGGATCAGGACCCGCCCTCTCCAGCGCCCTCACAAGGGCCGAGTCGGTAGCCGACCCCGGCCTTGGTCTCGATCACGTCGCTGCCGCCGACTTCGCCGAACTTGCGGCGCAGGTTGCGGATGTGGCTGTCGATCGTCCGGTCGGTGATCGCAAAGCCGGGGCCGTGGAGCTGGTCGATCAGCTGGTCACGGCTGAGGATCCGGCCCGGCGCGAGCGCCAGCGCCTTGATGATGTTGAACTCGCTGACAGTCAGGGCAACCTCGCCCGCGCCCCAGTGCGCGGTCCAGGCTTCGGGATCGAGCCGCAACCTGCCTTTTTCTATGCCGCACGTTGGGATGCCATCCTGCGCCAGACGGGGGGCTGAACGGCGCAGGATGGCATTCGCGCGGGCCACGACCTCGCGCGGGGAAAACGGCTTTGTGACATAGTCGTCGGCACCCAGCTCGATCCCCAGCACCCGGTCAAACTCGTCATCACGGCTGGACAGGAACAGCACCGGCAAATCGCCCTGGGCGCGCAGGCGGCGGCAGACCTCAAGCCCGTCCATCCGCGGCATATTGATATCCAGCACGATCAGATCGGGTGCCTGCCGCGCCACGGCATCCAGCGCGGCCTCCCCATTGCCGGCCTCTTCCACCGCAAACCCGGCTTTGTCGAAGGCGAAGGCCAGCAGCTGGCGAATATGCGGGTCATCATCGACCAGAAGGATGCGGCGGCTCATGGCGATCATTTTCGCGGTTTCTTTGGGCAGGTCAATCGACATAGCGGTTGCAAAGCTCCCGGTAGGGCTGCGGTTGATCGGCGCGGGGACCAAGCTGCGTGTGGACCTGGGTCAGGCGGCGATTGTTGAGCAGAGTCCAGCCGCCCGAAGTGCGGTCCTGTTCCAGCTGCCGTTGCAGCCGCCAGCGCAGGCTGGCCGCATCGTCACCCAGCGGTCCACCGGCTTCGCGCAGTTCCATTTCGGCCAGCGGCAGCAGGGCCGATCCGCGCAGTTCCTCCAGATAGCACCAGTCCAGCCCGGCTCCGGTTCCGTCAAATTCGCGGGCGTGGGCCAGGTTCCAGCGCGCCGCGATCGTCCCGGTATCGACAAAGCACAGCGCGAACAGCAGCGCCCCGGCACTGGCCAGGTTGGCGTTGATCAGCCAGGCGGCGCTCTTGTTTCGCAGCATCCGGTAGAGCACCAGCACAAGCCCGATCGCGACCAGCGCCATCCACAGCAGCGCAGCGATCCTGAGGCGGGTCAGGTCATAGCTTTGAACATAGTCCCAGGTGCGCAAGGCGGCGCTGCCGACCAGGAACAGGTTCTGCCCGATCCACGCCATCACCAGCCTGCGCACCAGCGGGTTGCGAGCCGTCTGCGATCCGGGGCGCAGCGCGACCAGCACGAAGCCTGCCGCCAGCAGCGCGGTGACGAGCAGCGGATAGGCGCCGCGGTGGGCATAGTCGGCCAGGGTCATATCGCCCGGCAGCTTGACCCCGCCCCACAGGAATGCGCTGTCCAGCACGTTCTGCAGCGCGAACAGCCCGTTGAACAGCACCAGCGACAGCGTGACCGAAGCCAGGGTAACGCCGGGGATCGCCATATCGCCGCGCCCGTCGAAGGTGCTCAGCAGAAAGCGCGGCGGGCGCGGGCGCAGCACGCCCCAGGTGATCAGTCCGATGAAGCCCCACAGGATCAGCCGCAGCACCAGCGAGCTGTCGGGGCGGGGCAGATCGAGATGGGTGAAGAAGCTCTCGATCAGGGGGTTGGCCTGGGCAAACAGCATCAGGATTACCGTCGACCCGGCTAGTGGAAGGGCCAGAGTTTTCAGCCAGTGGCGCAGGCCCAGCCTGCTGGCGGCGCGGCGGCGCCTGATCCCAGCCAGTCTGCCAAGATCGATCAGCGGCCCGAACAGCGATTTGAATCCCTGAACCAGCAACCGCTGGAACCAGCGCCAGCCATCGTCAAAAGCGGCGGTCCCGGGAAGCATCGTGGCCAGGCCGATGCTGATCCAGAACAGCGCAAAGGGCAGCAGGTTGGTGTCCCATGTCATCGCGAAAGCAGATGTCGCGGCGAGGGCCAGGGCCAGCAGCGCGCGCCGATCCCGCCGCACTGCCGGGCGCGCCAATAGCAGCGCCGCCACGATCCCGAGCCCGATCAGACCGAACGAGCCCATGAATTCCTCACGCTGATAAATCAGCCAGTCGGCAAGCGCGATCACGGCCAATGCCGCCAGCACCTTCAGCCTGAAAGCGCCCTGCCAGCGGCTGCTCAATCGTTGCATCACCTTGCCCTCCTGTTGGTTGGACAGGCCAATCGGACATTACGGTGAGGGCGGTTGCGTGAAGAGCGTGGCGATTGCTTCGGCTTGCTGTGCAGACCTGGTGCAGGAAAGCTCTCTAAAGCGCGGAACCCGCCGCATGGGCACTGGCCCAGGCCCATTGGAAATTGTAGCCGCCCAGCCAGCCGGTGACGTCCACCGCTTCACCAATCGCATAGAGGCCGGGGGTCTTGCGCGCCTCCATAGTCTGGCTGGAAAGCTCAGCAGTGCTGATTCCGCCAGCGGTGACCTCGGCCTTGGCGAAGCCTTCGCTGCCGGTCGGGTGAAAGATCCAGCCGCGCAACTGTTCCTCGGCGCTGCGCAGCGCCTTGTCGGGGCAATTGCCCAGTTCGGAATGCAAGCCGATCCGCTCGGCCAGGGTTCTGGCCAGCCGTTCGGGCAGGGGCAGAACCTTGGTGAGCATGGCGCGCGGCTGCGTCCGCTTGGTCTCGATCAGCCAGCCGGGCGCGGCGTCGGGCAGAAAATCGATCGCCACGTCCTCACCGCGCTGCCAGTAAGAGCTGATCTGGAGGATTGCCGGGCCGCTGAGGCCGCGATGGGTGAACAGCGCCGCCTCGCGAAAGGCCGTCTTGCCGCACCGCGCCACCACTTCGGCTGATACGCCCGAAAGCTCCTTGAACAGGGCCTCATCGTCGCTCAGCATCAGCGGCACCAGCGCCGGGCGCGGCTGAACTACCTTTAGACCGAATTGCCGGGCAAGGTCATAGGCAAAGGTGCTGGCCCCCAGCTTGGGTATCGACGGCCCGCCAGTGGCGATCACCAGCGCCAGGGCGCTGGCCCCGGCGATGTGAAACCGGCCATCACGGTGCGCCACTTCGCCGACCGGTTCGCCCAGCCGCAGAGCGACCCCGCCATTTTCGCATTCGGCCAGAAGCAGGTCCACGATCTGCCGGGCGGACCCATCGCAGAACAGTTGGCCCAGGGTCTTTTCATGCCAGGCGATGCCATGACTTTCGACCAGTGCCAGAAAATCGCGCGGCGTAAACCGGCTCAGCGCCGACTTGGCGAAATGCGGGTTGGCGGAGAGGTAGCGATCCGGAGCGGTGTGCAGATTGGTGAAATTGCTGCGCCCGCCGCCTGAGATCAGGATCTTGCGGCCCGGCTCGGCATTGTGGTCGATGATCAGTACCCGCCGCCCGCGCTGTCCGGCAACGGCGGCGCAGAACAGGCCGGCCGCGCCCGCGCCAAGCACGATGGCGTCGTATTCGGTCACTCCGCCACCAGCTCTGCCGCCAGCGCTTCTGCCACCTTGATCCCGTCAACCGCGGCGGAAAGGATTCCGCCGGCGTAACCAGCGCCTTCGCCCGCCGGGTATAGCCCGCGGGTGTTGACGCTCTGAAAGTCCGCCCCGCGGGTGATCCGCACCGGGCTGGAGGTGCGGGTTTCGACCCCGGTCATCACCACGTCGGGATGGTCATAGCCGGGCACCTGCCGCCCGAACACCGGCAGCGCCTCACGGATCGCGTCGAGCACGAAGCCGGGCAGGCATTCGGCCATGTCGGTCAGCTTGACCCCCGGCTTATAGCTGGGTGTGACCACGCCAAATTCGCTCGAAGCCTTGCCTGCCAGAAAATCGCCGACCTTCTGGCCCGGCGCCTGATAGTTCGAGCCGCCCGCGACAAAGGCCAGGCTTTCTAGCTTGCGCTGCAATTCCACCCCGGCGAGCGGCCCACCCGGAAAATCGCGCTCTGGGCTGATGTCCACCACCAGCCCGGAATTGGCGTTGAATTCGGCGCGCGAATACTGGCTCATCCCGTTGGTGACGACGCGGCCTTCCTCGCTGGTCGCGGCGACGACCCGCCCGCCCGGGCACATACAGAACGAATAGACCGAGCGGCCATTGCTGGCCTTGTGCGCCAGGCTATAGGCCGCCGCGCCCAGCACCTTGTTGCCCGCGCTGGGACCATAACGGGCCTTGTCGATCCAGCTTTGCGGATGCTCGATCCTGACCCCGATGGCAAAGGGCTTGGCCTCGACATGGATGCCGCGCTGATGGAGCTTTTCAAAGGTATCGCGGGCCGAATGGCCGACCGCCAGCACCACGTGGCTGGCCGGCAGGAATTCCCCGTTCGAAAGGTGCAGGCCCTTGATTCGGCCATCCTCAACCGCGAAATCATCGACCCGGGTGCCGAACCGGTATTCGCCGCCCAGCGCCTCGATCGTCTCGCGGATCGACATCACCATGGTGACGAGCCGGAAAGTGCCGATGTGGGGATGGGCCTCGGTCAGGATGTCTTCGGGCGCTCCGGCCCGGACGAATTCGGTCAGCACCTTGCGCGAAAGGTGGCGCGGGTCCTTGATCCGCGAATAGAGCTTGCCGTCGGAAAAGGTTCCCGCACCGCCTTCGCCGAACTGGACGTTCGATTCCGGCTCAAGCACCGAACGGCGCCACAGCCCCCAGGTGTCCTTGGTCCGCTCACGCACGGCCTTGCCGCGCTCGATGATGATCGGCTTGAAGCCCATCTGCGCCAGGATCAGCGCCGCCAGCAGCCCGCACGGCCCCGCCCCTATTACCACCGGGCGCTGGGCATCGGGCTTGTTCGGCCAGCCCTCGGGCGCCATGACCGGAAAGCGATAGGCGGTATCGGGCGCGGGCCGCACGTGCGGATCTCCCGCCAGCCGGGCCAGCACCTCAGCCTCGTCCTTCACCGCCACGTCAAGCGAATAGACCAGCTTGATCGCGCTCTTGCGCCGCGCATCGTTGCCGCGCCGTGCGACAGAGAACCGCTCAAGCCGATCCGCCCCGATCCCGAGCTTCGCGCACAGCGCCGCCTCCAGCGCCTCAGGAGCATGGTCAAGCGGCAGCGAAAGGTCGGTAACGCGGATCATCTGCGCGCCGTAGAACCAGAACGGGCCGACGCCTAGAGCGGATTGCCGTCCTTGTCGCGGTAGATGTCCCGCCGGCCGACGTGGTTGGCCGGGCCGACATAGCCATCCGCCTCCATCCGCTCGACCCATTTGGCGGCGGTGTTGTAGCCGACACCAAGCTGGCGCTGGAGCCACGATGCGCTGGCCTTCTGGCTTTCGAACACGATCTGGCAGGCCTGGCGGTACTTGCGTTCTTCCGGGCTGTCCGATGCGGTGGCGTCGAGGTCGTCAAAGCCGAAGCCGCCGTCTTCCGGCTCCTCGGTGACGGAGTCCACATATTCGGGGCTGCCCTGGCCGCGCCAGTAATCGGCGATCCGTTCCACCTCTTCGTCCGAAACGAATGGGCCGTGGACGCGTTTGATCGGGTCGGTGTTGGGCTTGTAGAGCATATCGCCCTTGCCCAGCAGCTGTTCCGCGCCCTGTTCGCCCAGGATTGTGCGACTGTCGATCCGGCTGGTCACGGCAAAGGAGATGCGGGTCGGCAAGTTGGCCTTGATCACCCCGGTGATGACATCGACCGAGGGGCGCTGGGTGGCCATGATCAGGTGGATACCCGCCGCGCGGCTCTTTTGCGAAAGCCGCTGGATCAGCACTTCGACTTCCTTGCCGACGGTCACCATCAGGTCGGCCAGTTCGTCAACGATCACCACGATCTGCGGCAGCGGCTGGTAATCGAGCTGCTGGTCCTCGTAGAGTTCCTCGCCGGTTTCGGGATCGAACCCGATCGCGATTCGGCGGCCCAGCGGCTTGCCCTTGGCGGCGGCGGCGCGGACCTTTTCGTTGAAGCCGGCAAGGTTGCGGACCGAAAGCTCGCTCATCTGGCGATAGCGGCGCTCCATTTCCTCAACCGCCCATTTCAGCGCGCGCACGGCCTTGGCCGGTTCGGTCACCACAGGGGAAAGCAGGTGCGGGATATCGTCATAGCTCTTGAGTTCGAGCACCTTCGGATCGACCAGGATAAGGCGGCATTCGGCCGGTGTCAGGCGGTAGAGCAAAGAGAGCAGGATGCAGTTGAGCCCGACCGACTTGCCCGAGCCGGTGGTCCCCGCCACCAGCAGGTGCGGCATGGTCGCCAGATCGGCGACGATCGGTTCCCCGGCGATGTCCTTGCCCAGGATGATCGGCAGCGCGCCCTTGCTGGCGGCGAATTTCTCGCAGGCGACCAGTTCCTTGAAGCTGACCATCTGGCGATCGGCATTGGGCAGTTCGATCCCCATCACGGTGCGCCCCGGGATCGGGGAAACGCGGGCGGAAATCGCGCTCATGTTGCGGGCGATATCGTCGGCCAGGCCGACCACGCGGCTGGCCTTGATCCCGGGCGCAGGTTCCAGCTCGTACATCGTCACCACCGGGCCGGTGCGGACCGCGGTGATCTCCCCCTTGACGTTGAAATCGTCGAGCACGGTTTCAAGCAGGCGGGCGTTGCGTTCCAGCCCCAGCTTGTCGATCTTCTGCGCGGTATTGGGCGGCGGATCGTTGAGCAGATCCAGCGCGGGCAGCTCATAGGCATCGAACAGATCGCCCTGGCGGCTCTTTCCTGAAAGCTGCGCGGGCTTGGCCGGGCGCGAGGGATCGGTGATTTCCGGGGCCTTGCGCGGCTCGCCCAGCGGAACCGGCGGAGCGGCGCGCTCCTTGCGGGCCTTGATCGCGGGGATCGCCTCAACCACGCGGTCGGGCAGGGCGGGGCGGCGCTTCAGGAAGCCGGGCAGGGTGAACAGGCTGCCCCAGTCGATCGCGAAGACTCGCCCGGCAATCAGCGCGCCTACTGCGAGGCTGAGCAGCCCGGCACCGAAGGTGAAGACCCACTGAAACCCTTCGGGCAGCTTGGCCGATACAAACCCGATCCCGCCCGCACCCAGCAGCCCGGCGATCCCGCCCCAACCGGCCGGAAAATCGCTCTGCCGCTCGATCACCAGCGAAACCGGCGTGGCGATCAGGGTCATCGCGAACAGCAGCAGGCCAACCGGGCGCCACCAGGCGTGATCGGCATGGGCCAGTTCGCCGTCTTCCTCTTCAACCAGCCGCCACAGTTTGCGGGCCATGACATAGAGCATTGGCAGGAGCAGCACCGACACCCAGCCGAACAGGAACAGCGCACGCTCCGCCGCCCAGGCTCCGGCACCGCCCATCCAGTTCTTTGCCGGACCGGCCGCCGCCGTCGATGCCGAAGGGTCGGTCTGGTGATAGGACATCAGCGCCAGGGCCAGAAACACCATCGCCGCCAGCAGCACCATGGCCCCGCCGATTTCGGCGCTGCGGCGCAGCGCGCGCTTCATCGCCGCGCGCCAATCCACCCGCGCTCCGCGGTGGCTGGCTGTTGCCGGACGTGTTGCCATCATGCTTCCCCTGGATTGCGCGTTAAGCACTATGCCCGCGCGGGTGACTCCGCGTCAAGAATCCTTGGGAATCAGCGCGACTCCGCTCACCGCAAAAAGGCGTCGATCGCGGCCCAGCGCGGCCAGTTGAGCTCTGCGGCCCGTGCGGCATTCATTCCGCCCAGCGCGATGACCGGGGCATTTGCCAGGGCGGCAAGGGCGCGGAACCGGTCTGGCCCGAGCGGGTGACCGTCCGGGTGTGAGCGGGTGGCAAAGACCGGAGAGAGGAAGATGCCATCGGCGTTCGCCCGGTTGGCCACGGCGATTTCCTCCGCATCGTGGGCAGCCGCCAGCCGCAGCAGCCCTGCTGGCGGGCCAAGCTGGTCGGGCCGGCCATAGGCGCCATCGGCCTGCCACGCCGCTGCCACTTCGGCGCTGTCGGCCAGGATCACCATATGCCCCAGCGTCCGGCACTGCCGGACTAGCACATCAAAGCGCGCCCTCCGTGCATCGGTGGCAAGGTGGTAGTGGCGAAAGACGAAACCGCTTCCTCTTGGCAGCCGGGCCAGCGTCGTTTCCAGCACCGCATCGTTGCGCGAGTCGGAGATCAGCCAGATCGGCGGCAGGGGCTGGCGCGGTTCCATCGCATCGCTATAGCAGCGCGCCATGACCAATCCAGCCATTGCCCCCGCCGACGCCCTTGCCGATGTCCGTGCCCGCATTGCCCATGCAGCGAAGATTGCGCGCCGCAAGGCCGAGGATGTGACGCTGATCGCGGTCAGCAAAACCCACCCGGCAGAAGCAATCGTGCCGTTGATCGACGCCGGGCAGCTGGTGTTTGGCGAGAACCGGGTTCAGGAAAGTGAGGCCAAGTGGCCCGCCTTGCGCGAACGATTCCCTGCGGTGCAGCTGCATCTGGTCGGCCAGCTCCAGTCGAACAAGGCCGAGGAGGCCGTGCACCTGTTTGATTGCATCCACTCGCTCGATCGGCCCAGCCTGGTCACCGCGCTGGCCAAGGCGATGGATAAGGCCGGCCGCCGTCTGCCGTGCTTCGTCCAGGTCAATATCGGCGCGGAAGAGCAGAAGGGCGGCTGCGCGATTGCCGATCTGCCCGCGCTGCTCGATCAGGCCCGCGCCGCCGGCCTGCCGCTGGCCGGGCTGATGTGCGTGCCCCCCGCAGGGATCGAAGCCGCCCCGTTCTTCGCCCTGCTCGACAAGCTGGCCCGCGATCACGGCCTTGATGGCCGCTCGATGGGAATGTCGGACGATTTCGAAACCGCCGTGATGCTGGGCGCTACCCACGTCAGGGTCGGCTCGGCCCTGTTCGGCGCGCGCGGTTAGACAGTCTGCATAGCGCAGGCGCGCAGCGGTTCTTCGCCCTCCAGCGGTTTCAGACCGAGTTTGGCGAACAGTGCGGCGTCAGCGTCGTCTCCGGCATTGCCTGCGGTCAGCAACTTGTCCCCGGTAAAGATCGAATTGGCACCGGCCAGGAAGCAGAGCGCCTGGGTGCTTTCATTCATGCTCTCGCGTCCGGCGGAAAGACGGACCATGCTCAGCGGCATGGTGATGCGCGCGACCGCGACGGTGCGGACGAATTCGATATCGTCGATCCGGGCGGTGGGAATGTCGGCCAGCAGATCGCCCAGAACGGTTCCCTTGATCGGGACCAGCGCATTGATCGGCACGCTTTCCGGGTGACGTGGCAGCGTGGCGAGCGTGTGGACAAAACCGACCCGGTCGGCGCGGCTCTCGCCCATGCCGACGATCCCGCCGGAACAGACGTTGATCCCGGCGCTGCGGACGTTTTCCAGCGTGTCGAGCCGATCTTCAAGGCTGCGGGTGGTGATCACCTCGCCATAGCGCTCAGGCGAAGTGTCGATGTTGTGATTGTAGTAATCAAGCCCGGCATCGGCCAGCATCCCGGCTTGCTGCGGGGTCAGCATCCCCAGGGTCATGCAGGTTTCCAGGCCCATCGCCCGCACGCCCTTCACGATCTCGACGATCGCGGGCATGTCGCGGTCCTTGGGGTTGCGCCAGGCCGCGCCCATGCAGAATCGCTGCGATCCCGCGTCCTTGGCCCGCGCCGCCGATTGCAGCACCTCGCGCACGTCCATCAGCTTTGTGGCAGCGATCCCGCTGTCGGCATGGACCGATTGCGCGCAATAGCCGCAGTCTTCCGGGCAGCCGCCGGTCTTGATCGACAGCAGGGTGCAAAGTTGCACCTGATCGGCCGGATGGTGCGCGCGGTGCACTTCGGCGGCGCGGAACAGCAGCTCGGTGAGCGGCAGATCGAACAGTTGGGCGATTTCTTCTCGGGTCCAGTCGGTGCGCATGACAATTCCGGTTTGTGGCAGGGGCGGCCACCCCCTAGCCAAACCGGCGGGCGAGGCAAGAGCTGTCAGGAAGGCTCCGCCGAAGCGCGGCGACTGCGGGTCCGTTCCCATTCGCGGCGCAAGCGGCGCGGATCCTGCGGGATCGGATCATCGAGCAGCAGGCAGTCAGTCACCCGGTCGGCGCGGAAATGGCGGATCGCACCGCGCAGTTCGCACCAGGCGGCGATCAGCCGGAGCTGTTCGGTATAGGCGATGGCGATCGGCCAGATTACCCGCCGGGTCAGCGCCGCGTTGCCATCGCGGTAGCCGATGTCGATCTTTCGGCGCAGGCGGATCGCCTGACGTACCAGACCGACATCGAAGCTATCGGGCGCGATCGGAACAAAGCTGACCGCGCCCAGATTGGCGTCAAGCACGATCGGGCGCAGGGTTTCAGGAACGGCGGCGCTCAGCTTGGCGATCAGATCGCGGGCACCTGCCGCCAGCGCGCCGTCTCCGCGCTGCGCCACCCAGGTCGCGCCCAGCACAGCGGCTTCCAGCTCGTCCGCGGTCAGCATCAGTGGCGGCATATCGAAATCGCTGTCGATCACATAGCCAACACCGGCCTCTCCCCGGATCGGAACGCGCTGAGCGATCAATTCGGCGATGTCGCGGTACAGTGTGCGTAGCGATACCTCCAGCTCACGTGCCAGCTCATCGCCGGTCACGGGCCGCTGGTGCGAGCGCAGCACCTGGATGATCCGGAAAAGGCGTTCGGTCCGTCGCATAGGGTTCAGGCCTATCCAAACACTGCTGACATCATGCTGTCAGCAGGGTGTGTTTAGGGCCAGGCGGATCACGCAACAAGGAGCAGGATGATGACTGTAACCCTTTTCGGTTGGGGCCGAATGTTCGACCTGCCAAGCCCCAGCCCGTATGTCGCCAAGGCTGATATGCAACTGCAACTGCTGGAGGTTGAATTCACCCGCGCGACCGCCGATCTGGAATCGGTCAGCAAGCACAAGGCTCCCTATGTTGATGACGCCGGTCCGATAATCGAGGATTCGGCCTTCATCAGGGCTCATTTCGAGGCCAAGACCGGCCGCGACCTTGACGCTGGGCTGTCCCCTGCCGAGCGCGCCCTGGCCCGCGCGCTAACTGGAATGCTGGAAAACCGGCTTGCGCAGATCATGGCCTGCGAACGCTGGCTGATCGATGAGAACTTCGATCGCGGCCCGCGCCTGTTCTTTGCCGCAGTGCCCGAGCCGATGCGTGAGGCGGTTATCGGTCAGGTTCGCGAAGATTTCCGCCGCACCATGCACGGGGCTGGATTCGCCCGGTTTACCCGCGATGAGCAGATGACCATCGCGGCGGCGGACATCGCGGCTGTTGCAGACCTGCTTGCGGACAAGGACTGGCTGTTCGGGCAGGCGCCAAGCGCAGTCGATGCGGTCGCCTATGGCGTTCTGGCCGGCTGTTCGACCCGCTTCTTCGATAGTCCGCTGGCCGATCTCGTGGCGGCCCATGCGAACCTGACCGCCTACCTCGCGCGGATCGAGCAGGCCTATTTCGTGCCGGATCGCTGGCCGTCCATGGGCTGATCCGTACAGCCGCGATCAATCGCCCTGCGCGTCGAGTTCCTTGCCGCTGAGGGTGACGACGTGGAGCAGATTGGTTGATCCCGGGGTTCCGAACGGAACCCCGGCGAGCGCGATCAGTTTCGATCCGGCAGTGCCGAAACCATGGCGCAGCGCCATCCGCTTGCCCTTGGCGATCATCTCTTCAAAGCTGCCGATGTCCCTGGTGCTGACCGCGTGGGTACCCCACAGCAAGGCCAGCCGCCGGGCGATCTGCGGAGATGGAGTCAGCACCAGCACCGGCACCGCCGGGCGTTCACGCGCGACGCGGCGGGCGGTGCTGCCTGATCCGGTGAAGACGATGATCCCGGAAACCTTGACCGTATCGGCAATCGCCGCACTGGCCTGGGCGAGGGCTGAGGCGGTGGTCGGTTCGGGCCGGACCACGGTGAAGTGGACCCGCTCGGCATAGCCGGGATCGCTTTCGACCTGCCCGGCAATCCGGTGCATGATCGTCACCGCCTCAACCGGCCAGGCCCCGCTGGCCGTTTCGGCCGAGAGCATCACCGCATCGGCACCGTCATAGACGGCGTTGGCCACGTCGGACACCTCGGCGCGGGTCGGGGCGGGGCTTTCGATCATTGATTCAAGCATTTGCGTGGCGACCACCACCGGCTTACCACTGCGCCGGGTTGTAGCGACGATCCGCTTCTGCAGTGGCGGCACTTCT
Organism: Pseudomonadota bacterium; assembly: GCA_029550345.1. Classification (GTDB taxonomy): domain Bacteria; phylum Pseudomonadota; class Alphaproteobacteria; order Sphingomonadales; family Sphingomonadaceae; genus Novosphingobium. The sequence continues at coordinate 8,917 of JAKPHK010000132.1, read as the reverse complement.
TCCGGGTTGAGCTCAACCCCCAGATCGCCGCGCGCGACCATGATCCCGTCGGCCAGTTCGATGATCTCGGCCAGACGCTCCACTGCGGCAGGTTTTTCAATCTTGGCCATCAAGGCGGTCTGCGACGGGCCCATCAGCTTGCGGGCCTCGGCCACGTCCTCTGGGCGCTGCACGAACGACAGTGCGATCCAGTCTGCCCCCTGATCGAGCGCAAAGGCCAGGTCGCGGCGGTCCTTTTCGGTCAGCGCCGGAACCGGCACCACCGCATCGGGGACGTTAACGCCCTTGCGGTCCGAGATCACCCCGCCGACCTCGGCTGAGCAGAGGATGCGGTCCTCGTTCGCCTCGATCACCTTCAGCCGCAGTTTGCCGTCGTCGATCAGCAGCCGCTGGCCCTTGGAAAGGATGCCGAACAGTTCGGGGTGGGGTAGGCAGACCCGGGTTTCGTCACCCGGCGTGGGATCACGATCCAGCGTGAAATGGCCGGAATGGCGGATCACCGCCTTGCCGCCGGCAAACTGGCCGACCCGCAGTTTTGGACCTTGCAGATCGCACAGCACCGCCACGGGCCGACCGACAGCCTTTTCCACTTCGCGGATTGCGGCGATGGTTTCGCGGTGGGTTTCGTGATCGCCGTGGCTCATGTTGACGCGGAAGGCATCGGCCCCGGCGCGCAGCAGCTTTTCGATCATTTCCGGGCTGCGGCTGGCGGGTCCCAGTGTCGCCAGGATTTTGACTTTGCGCCCGCGCGGGTCGATCTTGGCCACTCTTCTATCCCTTCCATTTGTTGCGCGCTCTATGGCAAAGGGCCGGGCAAAGACCAAGGACCGATCCCCATGAGTTGCTCCGAAAATACGAATGCAAACGCCTCCGATCCGCTCGAAAGTCTCGACGATGCCGTAGCGGCAGCCGCCTTTCGCCGTCTTGTCCGCCATTTGCGTCACCGCCATGACGCGCAGAACATCGACCTGATGGTGCTGTCCGGCTTTTGCCGCAACTGCCTGGCCGACTGGATCCGCGATGCCGGCGCGCCCTTTGACAAGGAAGGTGCGCGCGAAGTGATCCACGGTATGCCCAGCGCCGAATGGAAAGCACGTTTCCACAGGGAAGCGACGCCAGAACAGCTTGAAGCCATGGCAGAGAGCTTGAAGAAGAACGCCCCCGGCCACTAAGAGCGGGCCAACCGATTCATCTTCAGCCTTTTACCCGGAGCACCCCATGGCCAATGCCACCGACGACCGCCTGCGCCTGCTGATCGAGCGCATCGAACGCCTTGAAGAGGAAAAGAAGGGCATCGCCGACGACGTAAAAGACGTTTACGCGGAGGCCAAGGCAGTCGGCTATGACGTGAAGATCATGCGCCAGATCGTCCGCCTGCGGAAGATGAAGCCCGATGATCGGGCCGAAATGGAAGCGATCCTTGATACCTACAAGGCGGCATTGGGGCTGGGTTGACCTGCGGCCTACGCACCCTAACCTGCGCCGATAGGCTCAATTAAGGGGACCGCCCATGATCACCACCACCACCACTCTGATCGAAGGGCGCCCGGTTCAGCGCTATATCGGGATCGTCACCGGCGAGGTGATCGCCGGGGCCAATGTGGTGCGCGATATTTTCGCGTCCTTTTCCGACTTCTTCGGCGGCCGTTCGGGCAAGTATGAGGAAGTGCTCAATCGCGCCCGCGAACAGGCGCTGGCCGAAATGGAATCGAAGGCAGCCGAAATGGGCGCCAATGCGGTGATCGGGGTCGATATCGACTACGAAGTGCTGGGCAAGGCCGGATCGATGCTGATGGTCAGCTGTTCTGGCACCGCAGTGGTGGTCTAACCACCCGCCAGCAGCGCCAGCCCTAGAGTGCAGCCGTTGGCGGTCATATGCGCCAGGATGCCGCCGATCAGGCCGATTTTCTGGCGAATATGGCCCAGCATCAGCCCGGCCCACAGCTGCGGCAGGACGAGCGGTACGGCCAGAAGGCTGATTTCGGGATAGTTGCCCAGATGAACCAGCCCAAAGGTTGCTGCGGTCAGGTGGAAAATCCACGGGAAGCCGCGCGCAAACCAGCCCAGCGGAGCGGCTCTGCGGCGCAATAGCCACCAGCCGAGCGGGGCGGCGATCAGCAGCGCCAGGAACAGCCCGGCCAGAATCAGCGCCTGATCGGGCGCGGTCAGCGTCAGCAGGGCGGCCATTGCGACGATGGCGCAGCCCAGCAGCCACAGGGCGCGGGCGCTGCCGCTTTGCCAGCCGCGAAACAGCAGTTCCTCGATCAGCGGGGCGATCACCACCACGGTCGGCACCAGCCAGGCGCGGGGAAACTTGCCGAAGGCATCGGCGGAAGGCAGGCTGAACGCGCTTTGCCACAGCGTGATGAACGGCAGGGCAACGCCGATCAGCCCGGCCACCAGCAGCGCGGTCAGCCATGCCCAGCGCTGCCAGGCTCGGGCCGAACGCAGTCCGCTTGGCGCCAGTATCCGGGGGCGGGCGAGGAAATCGGCAAGATCGCGCAGCATTGCGCGCGGACCGGGGGCAAGCAATTCGGGCGTCATGGCCTTGCCATAGCGGTGAATGCTTTCGCCTTGGTTGCCGCCTTGCCCAATCCGCCCCGCCCGGTGTAAGGGCGCCACCAATCCACAGATTCCACCGGGCAGGACGTCATGGCAGGCCATTCCAAATTCAAGAACATCATGCACCGCAAGGGTGCGCAGGACAAAAAGCGCGCGGCACAGTTTTCCAAGCTTTCCCGCGAAATCACCGTCGCGGCCAAGATGGGGATGCCTGATCCTGACATGAACCCGCGCCTGCGCGCTGCCGTGCTGGCCGCCCGTGCCCAGTCGATGCCCAAGGACAATATCCAGCGCGCGATCGAAAAGGCCAGCAAGGGCGATGGTGAGAACTATGAAGAAGTGCGCTACGAAGGCTATGGCCCGGGCGGGGTCGCGCTGATTGTCGAGGCACTGACGGACAACCGCAACCGCACCGCCACCAACGTCCGCACCGCCTTTGCCAAGAATGGCGGCAACCTGGGCGCCAGCGGCGCGGTCAGTCACGGGTTCGACCGGCTGGGACTGATCGAATACCCCGGCAGTGCGGGCGATGCCGATACGGTGTTCGAAGCCGCGCTTGAAGCCGGGGCGGACGATGTTGAAAGCGATGAGGAAAGCCACGCGATCTGGGTCGCGGTGGAAAACCTTCACCCCGTCGCGCGCGAACTGGAAAAGGCGCTGGGCGAGGCCGAGGGCGTGAAGCTCGCCTGGCGGCCCACGCTCAAGGCCGAGGTTGGCGAAGGCGATGCCGCCACCCTGCTCAAGCTGATCGATGTGCTGGATGACGATGACGATGTGCAGACCGTCTGGGGCAACTATGAGATTTCCGACGACGTGATGGCAAAGCTGGGCTGATGCTCCAGCTGGTCGCGAAGGCTCTGCTTTCCGGCGCGCTGATCGTGGCCATTGCCGAAATCGGCAAGCGCCTGCCCGCCGTGGCGGCGCTGGTCGCCTCCTTGCCGCTCGTCTCGGTGCTAGGGATGGTCCTGTTATGGCAGGCCCGCCCCGATGCCGAGAACATGGCCGTCCATGCCGAAGCGACCTTCTGGTATGTGCTGCCCAGCCTGCCGATGTTTCTGCTGATCCCGTGGATGCTGCGCGGCGGGCATGGCTTCTGGCTCTCGCTACTGGCGGGCTGCGCGCTCACCGTGGCGCTCTATCTGCTGATGGCTCATTTTGGTCCGCGGCTGGGGATCAAGCTCTGAGATGCTGATCCTTGGCCTTGATCCCTCGCTGTCCTGCACCGGCTGGGGCATCGTCGCGAAAAGCGGCAACCGGCTGAGCCATGTGGCCAATGGTCAGATCCCGACCGATCCGAAACTGCCGCTGGCCGAGCGGCTGGTTACGCTTGACCGCGAACTGACCGATGTGATCGCTCGCCACCACCCAGATGCGGCAGCGGTGGAAGAGGTCTTCGTCAACAAAAACCCGCAATCGACGCTGAAGCTGGGGCAGGCGCGCGGCGCCTGCCTGCTGGCGGCGGCACGGGCCGGGCTGCCCGTGGCGGAATATGCCACCCGGCTGGTCAAAAAGGCGCTGGTCGGCACTGGCGGGGCGGAAAAGGCGCAGGTCCAGGCAATGCTGGGGGTGCTGCTGCCGGGGGTGAAGCTGGCCGGAGCGGACGCCGCCGATGCCCTGGCCGTGGCGATTGCTCACGCCCATATCGCGCGGGTTTAGCAAGCCGCGGTTCAGGCGTGCCGCGCTATCCGATTGCCTTGATTGCACAACCGGAGTCGCCAATGCACATCGTCAAGCCGTTCGCTCTGGCCGCCGTCGCTGGCCTCGTCCTGTCGGGCTGTGTTGCCAGCCGTTACCAGATTTCCGATGCGCTGATGCGCTATGGCCTGAACCAGAACCAGGCTGGCTGCGCGGCGGAATTCCTGCGCGGACACCTTTCGGTAGGCCAGGTCGATCGGCTATCCAAGGCGGCGCGCTATTACGACAAGGATGGCCCGCTGACCTTTGGCGACCTGATCCGGGTGGCCGGCCAGGTCAACGATAGCGAAGTGCTGCTGCAAACCGGCGCGGCGGCGCTGGCCTGCAAGATCGGCGCGGATATCCCGGTCGGGCGGTTCTAGGCCTATTCGAAGACGGCGACTTCGTCGTCTTCGAAGCCCTTGTCGTTGCGCAGGGCCAGAGCGCCGCGCACGCCTTGTATTATTGCGACGAGCAGCACCCCGGTAATGACCACTCCGGCACTGAGCGCGAGCACTTTGCCGATTGTTTCCAGCACGCACAGCAGCGCGGCCGCCATGCCCCAGAATGCCCCTTTGCCGCTGCGCAGGCGCAGTCCTGCTATGATTGCGACCGCAGATTCAAAGGCCGCACCGGCCATCACCGCCATGCCTTCCGTCGTGCCGTATCCGGCCATCCCGCCCAGCAGAGCAAGACCCAGCACGGCAAGCCCGGCGAAGATGAAGCAAGCCGTGGCGCCCTGCTTGGCGGCGCTGAGCGCGCCGACCCTTGTGGTCAGATCGACGTGCCAGAACCTGCGCTGCGGATCGCTGAAAGCCATGAATCCCCCCTGATTTCGAACGGGCTGGCTGGCAGGTTACCCTGATCAGCACAAGGGGTCTGGCGCTGGGCCGGGAAAGCTGTCAATAGAACAAACCATGATCGCGAAGCTGACCGGCACATTCGATGATTTCGGCCCAGACTGGGCGGTGATCGACGTGGGCGGGGTGGGTTATCTGGTCCATTGCAGCGCCCGGACATTGGATGGGTTGGGCGTTCGGGGGGGGCGGGTGACCGTCCACACCGAAATGCAGGTTTCCGAAAACGATATGCGGCTGATCGGCTTTGCCTCAGCTTCAGAGCGTGAATGGTTCCGCCTGCTGACCGGAATTCAGGGCGTGGGCAGCAAGATGGCGCTGGCGGTGCTCTCCGCACTGACTGTGGAGGAACTGCAACGCGCCTGTGCCGGCGGCGATGCGGCGATGGTTGCGCGCGCGCAGGGCGTCGGGCCGAAACTGGCCGCGCGGATCGTCAACGAACTGAAGGACAAGGCCGGTGCGCTGCCCTCGGCCGCCGGAGCGGCACTGGCTTCGGTGCCGGCCGGATCGGCCAGCGCGGATGCGGTCTCGGCGCTGCAGAACCTGGGGTTCAAGCCGAACGTCGCCACCGAGGCGGTAGCCCGCGCGCTGGAAGAACTGGGCGAGGGGGCAGGGCTCAATGATCTGGTGCGGGTGGCCTTGAAGAGGGCGGCAGGGTGATGGTGCGCCGTATTCTGCTTGGTCTTACGGTCGCGCTGGCGATGGCGACGGCGATGTGGTGGATGGTTCAGGTCGAACATGATCGTTGCCTGGATTCAGGCGGAGTATGGAACTCCCGTAAGGGAACGTGTCGCACCCAATGACCGACAACCCCCTCCTTTCCTCCGCCCGCCAGGCCGAAGACGCCGATGCCGCGCTGCGGCCGAAGTCGCTTGCGGAATTTGTCGGGCAGGCTGCGGCCAAGGACAACTTGCGCGTGTTCATCGAAAGCGCCCGGTCCCGTCGCGAGGCGATGGATCACGTGCTGTTCTTCGGCCCGCCGGGGCTGGGCAAGACCACCCTGGCGCAGATCGTCGCCAAGGAACTGGGGGTCGGTTTCCGCGCCACCTCCGGCCCGGTGATTGCCAAGGCCGGGGATCTGGCCGCGCTGCTCACCAATCTGGAAGAAGGCGATGTCCTGTTCATTGACGAGATTCACCGCCTCAACCCCCAGGTTGAGGAAGTGCTCTATCCGGCGATGGAGGATCGCGCGCTCGATCTGATCATCGGCGAGGGGCCATCTGCCCGGTCGGTGCGGATCGATCTTCCGCCCTTCACGCTGGTTGGTGCGACCACCCGTCAGGGGCTGCTGACCACCCCGCTGCGGGACCGTTTCGGGATTCCGGTACGGCTCAATTTCTATACCGTTGAGGAACTTGAGCGGGTGGTGACGCGCGGCGCCGGGCTGCTGGGGATCGGGATCGAACCAGCCGGCGCGCGGGAGATTGCGCGGCGCGCGCGCGGCACCCCGCGGGTGGCCGGGCGATTGCTGCGCCGGGTGCGCGATTTCGCCCATGTCGGCGGCGATGCGGCGATCAGCCGCGATCTGGCTGATGGCGCGCTGACCCGGCTGGAGGTCGATTCGCTCGGCCTCGATGCGATGGACCGGCGCTATCTCCACATGATCGCCGACATCTACAAGGGCGGCCCGGTGGGGGTAGAAACGCTGGCCGCAGGCCTTTCCGAACCGCGCGACACGATCGAGGACGTGATCGAGCCCTTCCTCATTCAGCTGGGGCTGGTGGCGCGGACTGCGCGGGGGCGCTGCCTTAACGATCGCGGCTGGCGGCATCTGGGGCTGGCCCCTCCGGCGGGGCAGCAGGGCCTGTTCGACAACGATGATTCGGCGGCGGATTAACCATTTGCACCGCGCCGACGTTGGCAATTGCCGCGGCTTCGGTTCCAGAATGGGACAGAACCTTCCGCGCGCCACAGGAAAACGCATAAAACCCGGATCGGGACCCCGAAAACACGGTTAACGCGATTGAGGCTTTAACCTCTCTCTGGCCTTTTGGACCTACAGGGGCGTGCTGGCGGCAGTGATTGTCCGCCATGGGGTGCCCCGCAGGTAAAGAGAGCAGAGCTTATGTCGGTTCGGATGGCCCTTGCAAAACTGTCGGCCTTTGCCGCAGGCGGCGCGATCATCGGTGGCGGGGCGGTGCATGTCGCCGAAGCTCCGGCATCGCAGGTCCAGTACGTCAAGCACGCCAAGCCGGCAAAGCGGGTGGCCGTGGCCAAGCCCGCCAAGCGCAAGATCGCCCGCGTGGCGGCCGCGCAGCCCAAGATGCGCAAGATCCGCCGGGTCATCACCAAGAGCTACAGCTGCGAGGCGCCCGCCCCGCAGATGGCCATGGCGGTGCCCTACATGCCGCAGCTGCCGCCCCAGCCGATGCCGGAAAGCGGCGGCGGCGGGCAGACCATCGTGGTCGGCGGTTCGGGCGGCATGGGCTTTGGCGGGGGCTTCTTCGGCGGGTTCTTCGGCGGCAGCGGTTCCAGCAGCGGCGGCTCGGTGGTCGTGACTTCGACCACCACCGGTTCGACCTCCACCTCGGGCGGCTCCACCTCCACCTCGGGCGGTTCGACCTCGACCTCGTCGGGCGGGATCACCAGCTCGACCACCACCGGCGGCGTCTCGACCTCGACCGGCGGGGTTTCCACTTCCACGGGCGGCGTTTCCACCTCGACCGGCGGGATTTCCAGCACGACCAGCTCGGGCAACGTTTCGACCTCGTCGGGCAATGTCAGCAGCTCGAGCAGCAGCTCTTCCTCGTCGAGCTCGTCGTCGTCCTCCTCGTCCAGTTCCTCCTCGTCGGGCTCCAGCTCGGGCGGGATGAGCAGCGGCGGGCATTCGTCCGGCGGGCACAGCTCGGGCGGTCATTCTTCGGGCGGGTCCTCGGGCTCCAGCTCCTCGTCGGGTTCGAGCTCGTCCTCCGGCTCCAGCTCGTCCTCGGGGTCGAGCTCGGGCAGTTCCAGCACTTCGAGCTCCAGCTCGACCAGTTCGTCGTCCTCGACCAGCTCCTCTGGCTCCAGTTCGGGCGGCCATTCCTCGGGCGGTCACAGCTCGGGCGGGCACGAAGTTCCCGCGCCGCCGATGCTGGTGCTGTTCGGCGCCGCCGCCGCCACCCTGGCCGCGCGTCGCCGCCTGGCGAAGCAGGACTGAACCACAAACCTCTCATCAACGGGGGAAAGGGCGGCTTTCGGGCCGCCCTTTTTTGTTGGCAGGGCGGTGGGGGCTGTCGCTTCGTTGCCTCCTCCACATTGACGTCATTGCGAGCGGAGCGAAGCAATCCAGGAGCGGTTTACGTTGCCTCTGGATTGCTTCGCTCCGCTCGCAATGACGACTGGGGGCTGGGAGCGTGCTCCTCTGCTATCGTCCCAACGCCCGCCCCGCGCACACGAAAAACCCCGCCGCGGCGAACCGGGCGGGGCTTTCGTTTCAGCCGCTCTGGCCGATCAGGCGGCGAGCTTGCGCAGCACGTAGTGCAGGATGCCGCCGTTCATGAAGTACTCGACCTCATTGGCGGTATCGATGCGGCACAGCGCGGTGAAGCTGAACTTGCTGCCATCGCCGCGCGTCACTTCCACGGTCACGTCCTGACGCGGGGTCAGGCTGGCGACGCCGTGGATGGTGAAGCTGCAATCGCCGTCGAGGCCCAGCGTCTCGCGGGTCTCGCCGTCCTTGAACTGCAGCGGCAGCACGCCCATGCCGACCAGGTTCGAGCGGTGGATGCGCTCGAAGCTTTCGACGATGACGGCGCGCACGCCCAGCAGGTTGGTGCCCTTGGCCGCCCAGTCGCGGCTGGAGCCGGTGCCGTATTCCTTGCCGGCGACGACCACCATCGGCG
>JAKPHK010000095.1 GCA_029550345.1 Pseudomonadota bacterium | reverse complement strand
GGCTATGTCCCCAACGACTATCAGGTTGGCCAGACCGGCAAGATCGTCGCCCCCGAAGTCTATATCGCGGTCGGCATCTCGGGTGCGATCCAGCACCTGGCCGGGATGAAGGACTCCAAGACCATCATCGCGATCAACAAGGACGAGGACGCCCCGATCTTCCAGGTCGCCGACATCGGCCTGGTCGCGGACCTGTTCAGCGCTGTGCCGGAACTGACCAGCAAACTGTGATCGGCGGATCAGTGTGAATTAAGGAAAGGCCCTGCGAAAGCGGGGCCTTTTCTATTTGCGCTCATAGAGCACCAGTTCCGCCCCGCCATCCGGCTGGTGGGTGCCGTAACGCACGAAACCCAGTTTGCCCGCCAGCGCGTCAGATGCCGCATGGCCCTGCTCGATCATGCAGGCGATCCGCTGACGGCCGTGGGTCTGATCGAACCAGGCCAGGGCAGCGCGCATCACTTCCTGCGCCACGCCCTGGCCCCAGTGGTCCTTGTGGACGATCCAGCCGGCCTCGGGCACGTTGTCCAGCCCCGCCGCCACGCCGAACCCGCGGTGGCTGCGGAAAACACCGCAATTGGCGATGATCCGGTCCTGGCCCTTCAGCCGCACCATGAAGGTGCCATAACCCCACAGCGCCCACGACCCGGCATTGCGCAGCAGGCGGGCAAAGGAATCCATCTCGGTCGGCACAAATTGGCCGAGGAAATGGCGGGTCTCCTCCGCCCGGGTCAGGTCGAACAGATCATCCAGATCGCCCTGGCGCGGGCGCCACAGTTCGAATCGCTCGGTGGTGAGGAGCGGCGTCACAGCAGCTGGTCCAACACGTGGATCACCACGCCAACCAGCCCGCCGACCAGCGTGCCGTTGATCCGGATGAATTGCAGATCTCGCCCAACAGCACCTTCGATCCGGTCGGTCACGGTCCGGGCATCCCAGCGCTTGACCGTTTCGGAGACCAGCCGGACGATCTGATCGCCATAGCGGACCGAGACGCCGACCAGGGTGCGCCGCGCAAAGCGGTTGATCTGGAGCTGGAGCGCCGGATCATCACGCAAATGGCGGCCCAATTCGGCCAGCGCCTCAGCCAGCTGGCCGCTCGATTCACCGGCGGGGCGGCGCAGGCGGGCCAGCATCGCCGTCCGCAGTCGTTCCCATACGCCCTGCCACCAGGCCGAAACCGCCGGGTTGGCGATCAGCTCACCCTTCAGCCGCTCCACCCTATCGCGCAGTTCGGCATCGTTTTGGAGATCGTGCGAAAGCTTGGCCAGCCCCTCCTCGATCTTGCCGCGGATCGGATGCTCGGGATCGACGATCACTTCGGCCAATAGCTTGTAAAGCCCGTCCAGAACCGAATTGGCCAGCCGCTCATCCAGCCCTGTCCAGCGCAGCACGGCATTGGCGCGGCGGTGGATCAGATCGCGGATCAGATCCTCATTGTCTTCCAGCGTCAGCCCAGCCCAGCGCACCAGCGAATCGATCACCGGCATATGCCGCCGATCCGCCATCGCGGTGTTCAGCATCTGCCCGATCAGCGGCGAAACCTCGAGCTTTTCGAGCTGGCGGAACAACCCGCCCCGCACCTGCGTGCCGAGCCGTTCGGGATCGAGCGATTCGAGTACCTGCGCGGCCAGTTCCGCCGCCCCGTCGCGCAGCCGCGAGGACCCACCCTTGGCCGGATCGGACAGCCAGTCCCCCGCGGCAGCCGCGAGGTTCATGTGGCCAAGCCGCCGCGCGACAACCTGCGGGGTGAGGAAGTTCTCACGCAGGAACTGCGCCATGGTGTCAGCGATCCGGTCCTTGTTTTCAGGGATGATCGCGGTGTGCGGGATCGGCAGGCCAAGCGGATGGCGGAACAGTGCAGTAACCGCGAACCAATCCGCCAGCCCGCCGACCATCGCCGCCTCGCTGAAGGCCAGAACATAGCCCCAGGCCGGATGGGTGCCGAGAAAATGCCGCGCGGTCAGGAATATCCCGGCCATCAGCACCAGCAGACCGGTCGCGAAGAGCCGCATCCGCCGGGCCTTGTCGGGCGGCAAGGGCGCCGGATGCCACCGGCGCGCCCGGGCCAGCGGCGCGGTCACTCGGCCGGGAGAGGTCCGTCGCCGCGCCGGCTCGCCGGGGTTGCGGTCGGCTCCGGCGGCGCAACCGGCGGAGCGGCCGCCGTTGCCCGGGGGCCATGTTCCTCAGGGCGATAGGTCAGGAAGATGTGGCGAAGCCATGGACCGAGCCGCGCTTCCAGTCCGTTGGCAAGGCTGAAGCCCGCCGGGACGATCACCAGGGTCAGCAATGTGGACAGCACCAGCCCGCCGATCACCACCGTACCCATCGGCGCGCGCCAGGCCGAATCCCCGCCGATCGAAAGCGCCGTGGGGATCATCCCGGCGGTCATCGCCACCGTGGTCATCACGATCGGCTGGGCCCGCTTGTGCCCGGCATCGACGATCGCCTCATACTTCGGCACGCCCTTGGACATCTCCTCGATCGCGAAGTCTATCAGCAGGATCGAGTTCTTGGCGACGATGCCCAGCAGCATCAGCAGCCCGATGAACACCGGCATGGAGATCGGCATGCCGACCAGATGCAGCGCCACCGCCCCGCCCAGCGGGGCCAGCAGCAGCGAGCCCATGTTCACGAACGGCGGCATCACCCGCTTGTAGAGCAGCACCAGCACCGCGAAGACCAGCAGGACGCCGGAAATCACGGCGATCACGAAGTTGTTCAGCATCTCCATCTGGAACTTGCTGTCGCCCGCCTGGATCTTTTGCACGCCCTGGATCTTGCCGTCCAGGATCGCCTTCATCGTCGGCAGGGCGTTGAGCTTGGTCATCGCCTGACTGGTGACCATGCCCGGCGCCAGATCGGCGCCGACGACGACACGGCGAATCTGGTTGTAGCGCCGGATCGTGGTCGGGCCGGCGGCGAACTTCACTTCGGCGACCACTTTCAGCGGCACCGAGCCGCCATTGGTGGTCGGCACCGGCAGGTTCTCGATCGTCGCCAGGCTGCGGCGCGAATCCTGGTCCAGAGCGACGCGGATCGGGATCTGGCGGTCGGACAGCGAGAATTTGGCGCTGTTCTGGTCGATGTCGCCCAGCGTCGCGATCCGCACCGCCTGGCTGAGCTCGACCGTGGTCACGCCCAGCTCGGCGGCG
>JAKPHK010000005.1 GCA_029550345.1 Pseudomonadota bacterium | reverse complement strand
ATGACCAGCAGCGCCCCATCGCCCTCCGCACTCGAACTGGCCGAAGCCCTGATCGCCTGCCCCAGCGTCACGCCTGCCATGGGCATGGTGTTCGATTGCCTTGAAGGGCAGCTGGTGCCGCTGGGCTTTTCGGTCCACCGCTTAATCGCCGGGGATGAGCCGCACGGGCCGGTCGAAAACCTGTTCGCAATCCGGCATGGCCCTGCGGGCAGCCGCCATTTCGGTTTTGCCGGGCATCTTGATGTGGTCCCCCCCGGCGAAGGCTGGACCGCCGCGCCCTTTGCGCCAGAGGTGCGCGGAGAGCTGCTTTATGGCCGCGGCGCGGTGGACATGAAGGGGTCGATCGCGGCGATGGTTGCCGCAATGGCAGAAGTGCCGCAGGACGCCGGGACGATCAGCTTCATCATCACCGGGGACGAGGAAGGCCCGGCGATCCACGGCACTGTCGCCCTGATCGAACATATGCGCAGCGTCGATGCCATTCCCGATCTGATCCTGGTGGGAGAGCCGACTTCGGTGAACCGGCTGGGTGACATGATGAAGATCGGGCGGCGCGGTTCGGTCAATATCTGGATCACGGTTGAAGGCGGCGAAGGCCATGTCGCCTATCCGCATCTGGCCAACAACCCGATTGGCCCACTGGTTTCGATGCTGGCCGAACTCAACGCACTGGTGCTTGATGAAGGTACCGACTGGTTCCAGCCGAGCAACCTGGAAATCACCGACATCACCGTGGGCAACCCGGCCACCAATGTGATCCCGGCCCGCGCCCATGCCCGGCTTTCGATCCGCTTCAACGATCTGCACAGCGGGCAGGAACTGGCCGACAAGGTTACCGCGATCGCCGAAAAGCACGGCGGAACCGCCCGCGCGATGATCTCTGGCGAGGCCTTTCTGACCCCGCCGGACGCATTCAGCGCGATGATCGCCGATGCAGTTGAGGCGGAAACCGGCCTGCGCCCCGAAGCCAGCACCACCGGCGGGACCAGCGACGCGCGGTTTCTGAAAGACCTTTGCCCGGTGATCGAATTCGGTCTGTGCAACGCGACCATGCACAAGCGCGACGAGGCCGTGGCCGTGCCCGATCTTGAGGCGCTGGCGCGGATCTATGCCCGGGTGGCAAAGGCCGCGCTGGCCGGGTGAAGCCTTGCCTCCCCGGCCTTAGCTGTTAGGCTGCCCCGGCAACAATATTCCAAGCAGGGGAAACAGTTCATGGACCGCCGACTGACACTCTACATCCTGATCGGGATGGTTCTGGGCGTATTCGCCGGCTGGCTGGTCTTCACACTGGTTCCGCAAGCGAGCCTGCCGGAGTTGCACGAACACTTCGTCAAATCCTTCGGCCTGCTGTCCAGCATCTTCCTCAGCCTGATCAAGATGCTGGTCGCACCGCTGATCCTCTCCACCATCGTCGTCGGCATCGCGCACATGGGCGATAGCGCCGCGCTGGGCCGGATCGGGGTGCGGGCGATCCTGTGGTTCATCACCGCCAGCCTGATCTCGATCGCGCTGGGGCTGCTGATGGTCAACCTGTTCCAGCCGGGCGTGGGCGTGGACGTGAGCGGGGCCAGCGCCGAAAAGGTGGGAGAGGTCGCCAAGCTCGACTTCTATGAATTCATCCTCCACATCTTTCCCAAGAACGCCTTCGATGCGATGGCGACCAACAACATCCTGCAGATCCTGGTCTTCAGCCTGTTTGCCGGGGTGGCGCTTTCGGCGCTGGGGGAAAAGGGTGCGCCGCTGGTGCGCGGGGCCGATGCCCTTGCTGAAATGATGCTGCAGATCACCGGCTATGTAATGCGTTTTGCCCCCTTCGCGGTCTTCGGCGCCCTGGCCAAGGTGGTCGCCGGCAGCGGGCTGGGCATTCTCAAGACCTACGTTGAGCTGGTGACCGAGTTCTACCTTTCGCTGGGGGTCCTGTGGGTGATCCTGCTGTCGATCGGCGGACTGTTCCTGGGCAAACGGATCTGGACCCTGATCCGCTATATCCGCGAACCGATGATGATCGCCTTCTCGACCGCGTCGAGCGAGGCAGCCCTGCCCAAGCTGTTCGAACAGCTCGACCGGTTCGGCGTACCGCGCCGGATTTCGGGCTTCATGCTGCCGATGGGCTACAGCTTCAACCTTGATGGCTCGATGATGTATATGTCCTTCGCGACGATCTTCATCGCCCAGGCCTATGGCATCGACCTGCCGCTAAGCACCCAGATCGCGATCCTGCTGACGCTGATGATCTCTTCCAAGGGTGTCGCCGCCGTGCCGCGCGCTTCGCTGGTGGTGATCACCGGGACGCTGGCGATGTTCGGCTTGCCGGTGGAAGGGGTGGCGCTGATCCTGGCGATCGACCAGTTCCTCGACATGGGCCGCACCGCCACCAATGTGGTCGGCAATGCGGTGGCGACTTCGGTCATCACAAAGTGGGAGGGGATGCTGGAAGTGGAGGAACCCGCGTTTGTCGAGCATCCTCACGCCCCGGCCCACACCGTCGCCGACGGCCGCGCCGGGCTGGAGCTCGACCCTTCGAATTTCGAGGACGAGACGAAAGGGGCCTAGCGCCCCTTTGGCGCCTCGCTCTTCGGCTTGAAGGCGCACAGGTCCGCCACTGCGCAGCGCCAGCATTCGGGCCGCCGCGCCTTGCAGACATAGCGGCCGTGGAGGATCAGCCAGTGGTGCGCGCCGACCCGGAAGGGCTGGAGCACCTTCTTTTCGAGTTGCTTCTCTACCGCGAGCGGGGTCTTGCCCCTGGCCAGCCCGGTGCGGTTGCCGACCCGGAAGATGTGGGTATCGACCGCGAAGGTTTCCGCCCCGAAGGCGCAGTTCATCACCACATTGGCGGTCTTGCGCCCCACCCCGGGCAGGGTGGTGAGCACATCGCGGTCGGCCGGAACCTCCCCGCCGAAATCGCGCACCAGGATTTCCGATAGCGCGATCACGTTCTTCGCCTTGGCGTTGAACAGCCCGATTGTCTTGATGTGCTGCTTCAGGCCCTCCTCGCCCAGATCGACCATCTGCTGCGGCGTCCTGACCTTGGCAAACAGCGCGCGGGTGGCCTTGTTGACCCCCACATCGGTCGCCTGGGCGGATAGCACCACCGCCACCAGCAACTGGTAGGTATTGCCGTATTCCAGCTCCGTCTCGGGCGAGGGGTTGTCCTCGGCCAGGCGGCGGAAGAATTCGAAGATCTGGTCCTTCTGCACCGCTCCCGTCACTGCGCCTTTGCCGGGGCCTGCGCCTCGGCATGATCGGCCTTCCATTCCATCGCCCGCAGGATTCGCTTCTCAACCGACGGGTGGGTGTAGAACAGCACTTCCTGCAGGGTGGATGGGCGCGGATAGCGATATTCGGCGGTCTTGATCAGCGCCGATGACAGGGCATCGGGCAAGCCGACCGTTTCGAGCGAATAGCGATCCGCCTCAGCCTCGCCGATCCGGGTGATCGAGTTTTGCAGCGGCGATGCCAGCAGGCTGATCACCGCAACCAGCGCCATGAACACCGGCAGCCCGCGTGGTTCCTCAAACCGGGCGTCGCTGCCCAGCAGCCGGGCAGCGGGGGCGAACAGCCGCTGGACCAGCCACAGCCCCAGTCCGGCCAGCAAGGGGAAGATCACAACATAGCGCCAGACATGGCCGAGCTTGTAGTGCCCGGCCTCATGCCCGGTCACCGCCTTGACCTCATCCAGCGAGGCTTCCTTCAGCGCGATGTCCGAAATCGCAATCCGCGCGCTGGGGCCAAGCCCGGCGACATTGGCGGTGAAATATTCGGACTGGCGCGATCCGTCGTACATGAAGATCCGGTCGTGCGGGATGTTTACATCGTCGGCGATCTTCTCCAGCGCGGTCCGCACCTCACCCGGCGGGACCGGCTTGAAATCGTTGAACAGCGGCATGATCAGCGTCGGCACGGCCAGCATCATCAGGAATGTGACCACGCTGGTGAAGCCTGCCCCCCACAGCCACCAGCGCGAACCGGCCTTGCGGATCAGGGCATAGATGCCGAGCAGGAACAGCCCGCCCATAACGATGCCAAGCACCTCGCCGATGGCGAATTGCCCCAGGAAATCGCCCAGCGGCTGCTTGGTCATCCCATAGCTGCGTTCCCGCCACCAGCTTTCGTAGATCGTCCAGGGCAGCTTGATCAGGTCCCCGATCGCGAAGAAGGCCATGCCGGTCAGCAATGTCGCCAGCCACCAGCGCTTGCCCTGCAACGCGGCGGCAACCCGGTCGAGCAGGCGGAAATGGATCATGAGCCAGGCGGCCAGCACGGAAACGCCCACCCCGGCGATAAGCAGCAGATGGTTGCCCATGGTATAGGCCTGCGCCTTGGCCAGCGCGTCCGGCCCGAGACTGTCAACATAGCGCGCTGCCTCGGCAGCCGGATCGTAGGTGGCGTTCATTACTGCTCCCCATGTGTATTATTTTCATAATACACTGTGCGAAACCCTCGTCAATCCAGGCCCAGCACCTGCGGCATGGTGTAGCGGCCCGGCTCACGGCCGATCAGCCACTGCGCCGCGCGCACCGCACCGCGCGCGAAAATCCGGCGATTCTCGGCCAGATGCGAAAGCGCAATCCGCTCGTCATCGGCAAGGAAATGGACGGTATGATCCCCGGCCACGCTGCCACCGCGCAGGGCCGCAAAGCCGATGTCGCCCACCTTTCGCGCGCCGGTGATCCCGTCTCGCCCGCGCGCGGAATGCGCCGCAAGGTCAATCCCGCGCCCATCGGCAGCGGCCTGCCCCAGCAACAGCGCGGTGCCCGACGGCGCATCAACCTTCATCCGGTGATGGGTTTCGACGATTTCGATATCCCAGTCCTCGCCCAGGCGGCTCGCCGCCTCGCGCACCAGATGGGCCAGCAGGGTCACGCCGAGCGAGGTATTGCCAGTTTGCAATACGGCGATGCTGTCCGCCGCGTGGTCGCACAGCCAGTGGTGGCGTTCCTCCAGTCCGGTGGTGCCGACCACGATCGGAACCCCGGCTGCGATCGCCGCATCAAGGTTGCCTTCCAATGCGCCGGGTGCCGAGAAATCAACCAGCACGTCGCTGCTGGCGGCGAGTGCGGCCAGATCATCGCCCTTGTCCACCCCGCCCGCGTAAACCTGGCCTGCGGCGGCGATTGCATCGACCAGTGCCTGCCCCATGCGCCCCGCGCTGCCGATGATGCCGATTCTTGCCATTGCCGTCCCCAGTTCCGGCGTGCTTCATGGGCGACATGAATCAAATCCGCAACATCGTGATCCTGACCGGAGCCGGGATTTCCGCCGAAAGCGGGATCGATACCTTTCGCAGCGGCGGCGGACTGTGGGAACAGCACCGCGTAGAGGACGTCGCCACGCCAGAGGCCTTCGCCCGCGATCCGAACCTGGTGCACCGCTTTTACGACGCCCGGCGCGCGGCGATTCAGGAAAAGGAGCCCAACGCCGCCCATTTCGCGCTCGGCCGACTGGAAGCGGAATGGCCCGGCAAGCTATTGCTGGTGACCCAGAACGTCGATGACCTGCACGAACGCGGCGGCGCCTCGCGGGTGCTGCATATGCATGGTGAGCACCTCAAGGCCTGGTGCACCAGCTGCGACGTGCGGTCACTCTGGCGTGGGCCGCTGCTTGATCGTCCTGCCTGCCCGGTCTGCCAGGCCCGCAGCCTGCGCCCCGACGTGGTCTGGTTTGGCGAGATGCCGTACCGGATGGGCGAAATCTATGCCGCGCTGCGTGAGGCTGACCTGTTCGTCTCGATCGGCACCTCGGGTGCGGTCTATCCGGCAGCAGGCTTCGTCCAGAACGCGCGCGAACTGGGTGCACGGACGCTTGAGCTGAACCTTGAGCGCAGCCAGGGCTCGCACCATTTCCATGAAAGCCGTCTCGGCCCGGCGAGCGAGGTTGTCCCGCAGTGGGTGGCGGAGATGTTGGGGTAGTTTTAAGTTCACGCAGAGGCGCGGAGAAAGAAGCAGAGGCGCGGAGGGGTTCCTCTAAACCGCGAAGCGGTCTCATCATTCAAACATTGCATTTCGCGCGATGATCGCAGTTGAGAACGGCTTCGCCGCAAAAGCTACCTCACTCCGCACCTCTGTTTCTTTCTCCGCGCCTCTGCGTGAACCATTCAACCCCCACCGCACCCCCGGCACCCCGGATCCTTGGCAATCCGCATCGTCCGCAAACTCGGCACCAGCCCTTCGAACAGATGCAACTGCCCCCACTGCGGATCGCCCAGCGCGGTCTTGCCTTCCAGCAGTACCCGGATCGCCTGCATCGCCGCAAAGGCGCCGACCATGCCGACCATCGCCCCCAGCACGCCATCGGCCGCGCAGGTATCGCAATCATCGGCATCAAAGGCATCGCCGACAAAACAGCGATAGCAGCTGTGGCCATCGCGGTGCCCGGCAAAGTTCGCGACCTGGCCCTGGAACCGGCCCAGCGCGGCGCTGGTCAGCGGAATGGCCTGACGCACGCAGGCATCGGATATGGCCAGCCGCGCGGCGAAATTGTCGGTCCCGTCGATCACCAGATCGGTGCCCGCAATGTGGCTATCGGCGTTGGCCGGATCGATCCGCACCTTGCCGTCCTCAACCGTGATTGCCGGATCAAAGCCGGCCACCCAGTCCGCCGCCATTTCGTTCTTGGGCTGGCCAACCTGGTGCAGCCCATAGATCACCTGACGCTGGAGGTTTGACAGATCGACCGAATCGCAATCGAGCAGCCGCAGATGGCCGACCCCGGCGGCAGCGAGATACTGCACGACCGGCGCGCCGATCCCGCCCAGCCCGATCACCGTGACCCGCGCCCCGGCCAGCGCCACCTGCCCCGCCCCGCCCAGTTCGGGCAGAACGATATGACGGGCGAAACGTTCCAGACGGTCAGGCGGCAGAACCATGCCCGCGTCTTAGGGCGGAATCTTGCCCCGGGCAAAGGAAGTCTCTTGCCCCCACCGACGTGATATGCACTTAATCGGCCAATTAAAGACAATGACGGGATGAGCGATGCATTTTGCCGAACTGCGCCAGGTGCGTGAGGAATTGACCGGCCCGGGCGGCCAGTTCGAAGTTGTTCGCGCCGAAGTTCTGGGCCGCGACCTGCTGACTTTCAAAAACGCCCCGCCCTCGATCCGCGAATTCTGGCTTTCAACCGCCGCCTGGGGGGACCGGCCCTACCTGATCTACGAAGGCGAGGTGCTGAGCTATGCGCAGACCCATGCCGATGTCGCCGCAATTGCGGCGTGGCTGTGGGATCGCGGCATCCGCCCCGGCGATACCGTTGCAATTGCCATGCGCAATTATCCCGAATGGATGACGCTCTATTGGGCCTGCGCCGCAATCGGGGTCGCCTCTGCCGGGCTCAACGCCTGGTGGACCGCGGAGGAGATGGAATTCGCGCTGAACGATGCCCGGCCCAAGGTGCTCTTCGCCGACAAGGAACGCCTTGCCCGGTTCAGGGAGTGTGCCGGGCATGAGGATATGGTCGTGGTCGGCGTGCGGCTGGATGACTGTCCGGCAGGCGTGATCCCCTATGCCGAGGTGATCGCCCACGGCGGAGCGATGCCGCAGGTTGCGGTCGATCCGGAGGCCGACGCCTCGATCTTCTACACCAGCGGCACCACCGGCTTTCCCAAGGGCGCGCAGCTGACCCACCGGGGCTGCGTGGCCAACCTGCTCAACATGGTTTTTTCCACCACGGCCCAGGCCATGGCGGTGGAACGCGCCACTGGTGAGCCGGTGCCGGTCAATCCGCCGCCGCCTGTCACCCTGCTGACCACGCCGCTGTTCCACGTCACCGCCAACAATTGCGGCGCCTATCTCACCACGGCGGCGGGCGGGGCGATCGTGCTGATGTACAAGTGGGACGCGGGCGAGGCGCTGAAGCTGATCGAGAAATACCGGATCACCGGCGTCAGCGGGGTTCCGGTGATGAGCCGCGAGATCATCAATCACCCCGATTTCGCCAGCACCGACACCTCCAGCCTGACCGGGCTTTCCGGCGGCGGGGCGCAAGTGCCGCCCGATCTGGTGCTGAAGATCGACGAAGCGATCAAAACCGCGCGCCCGACCACCGGTTACGGCATGACAGAAACCTGCGGGATCATTACCTCTGTCGCCGGCGATTTCTTCGTCGCCAAGCCGGACAGCGCCGGGCCCTGGATGCCGACGTTCGAGGTCAAGGTCGTCGATGACGAGGGGCGCGAACTGCCGCAGGGATCGGTTGGCGAACTGTGGGTCAAGGGTGCCCCGGTGATCAAGGGCTACCTGAACCGGCCCGATGCCACCGCCGAAACGATCACCGAGGATGGCTGGCTGCACACCGGCGACGTTGCCCGGATCGACGAAGACGGCTTCATCTTCATCGTTGACCGCAAGAAGGATCTGGTGATCCGTGGGGGTGAGAATATCTCTTGCACCGAAGTAGAGGCCTGCGTCTATCGCCTGCCCGGCGTAACCGAATGCTGCGTGTTCGGTGTGCCCGATGCCCGGCTGGGCGAGGAGATCGGCGTGGCGATCCACATGAAGCCGGGTACCGAGGCCACGTCCGAAACGGTGATCGCGCATTGCACCGAGCACATGAGCAAGCACAAGGTTCCGCGCTACGTCTGGTTCATGGACGATCCGCTGCCGCGCAATGCCAGCGGCAAATTCCTGCGCCGGACCTTGCGCGACGAGCTGGGCAAGCAGACTGCGGGAGCCTGAGCCATGGGTGATCTTGACGGACGCATCGCACTGGTAACCGGCGCGGCCAAGGGCCTGGGCGCTGCCGCCGCGCGCGCGCTGGCAGCAGCCGGGGCCAAGGTGGCCGTTACCGACATCACCGCCCCCGAAGACCTTGCCGCCGAAATCGGCGGGATCGCCCGCGCCCAGGACGTGACCAGCGAGGCCGGCTGGGCCGCCACGATGGACTGGCTGCGCGCTGATGCGGGCGGGCTCGACATTCTGGTCAACAACGCCGGGCTATGGCTGTTCAGGCCGATCACCGAAACCACGCTGGAGGACTGGCGGCGACTCCACACGGTCAACGTCGAAGGGGTGTTCCTCGGCACCCGAGCCGCGATTCCGCTGCTGGCCGAGCGCGCGCACAAGTGGCGCGGCGGCACCGCGATCGTCAACCTGTCATCCGTGGCCGGGATCGAAGGCGCGGCCGGGGCGACCTGCTACAACAGCACCAAGGGCGCGGTGCGGCTGTTCACAAAAGGCTGCGCCAAGGAACTGGCCGCCGCCCGGATCCGGGTCAATTCGGTCCATCCCGGGGTGATCGATACCGACATGGGCCGCCACCTGCTCGGTGATTTCGCCGTGGCCCAGGGCCTTGGTGACAACGAGGTGCTGGCGAACGTATCCGCGATGCACCCGCTCGGCCATCTGGGCGAGCCGCAGAATGTCGCCGATGCCGTGGTGTTCCTCGCCAGCGACCGCGCCGCCTTCACCACCGGCAGCGAGCTGGTGGTCGATGGGGGGCTTACCGCCTGAGTGGCTGAAGCGCAGGCGCAGGCCTGTGCACAGCCCTGTTCACAAGGCTGTGCACGAGCTGTGCTCAAGCAGTTGAATACAGGTGGAAGGCGATCAGCTTTCCAGCTGGCGCAGCAGGCTGCGCACGTCGCCGTCCATGTCGGCGTCGCGGGTGCGCAGGTCCTCGATCAGGCGGACGGCGTGGATCACCGTGGAGTGATCGCGCCCGCCGAACTTGCGGCCGATTTCCGGGTAGCTGCGCGGGGTCAGCACCTTGGCGAGGTACATCGCCACCTGGCGCGGACGGACCACGGCGCGGGCCCGGCGCTTGCTGGCCATTTCGGTCCGGTCAACCCGGTAGAACTGGCAGACGGTGCGCTGAATCTCGTCAATCGTGATCCGGCGACGGTTGGCCGAGAGGATATCGGTGAGCTGTTCCTCGGCCAGCTGGAGCGAAACGGCCTGCCCGGTCAGCTGGGCATAGGCGATCAGCTTGTTGAGGCCGCCGACCAGCTCACGCACGTTGCGGTTGATCGTCCGGGCGAGGAATTCGATCACGTCAGCCGGAACATGGGTCGGCGAAAAACGCTGGAGCCGGTGTTCGAGGATCAGGCGGCGCAACTCGATATCGGCGGGCTGGATGTCTGCCACCAGGCCCATCGACAGGCGGCTGAGCAGGCGCTGCTCCACCCCGTCGAGCGCCTGCGGCGCGCGATCGGCGGCGAAGACCAGCCGCTTGCCTTCGGCCAGCAGCGCGTCGATCGTGTAGAGCAGTTCTTCCTGCGCGCTGGCCTTGCCGATGATGAACTGGATATCGTCCACCAGCAGCAGATCGAATCCGCGCAGCCGCGCCTTGAATTCGATCGTCTGGTTCTGGCGCAGCGCCTGGACGAATTCGACCATAAAGCGCTCGGCCGAGCAGTAGAAGATCCGCGCCCGCGGATGCGCCGCCAGATAGGCATGGCCGATCGCGTGGAGCAGGTGGGTCTTGCCCTGCCCGGTCGCCGCCTTGAGATAGAGCGGCGCGAACTGCGGGGTTTCGGTTGCCGCCATGCGCTGCGCGGCGTTGCTGGCCAGCACGTTGGCCGCACCGGTAACGAATGTGGTGAACGTCAGCGACGGATCGAGCCCGATCGAGGCCATGCCCAGCCCGTTCGGACCAAGCGCACCCAGCTCTGCCGCGCCCATGCCCAGGGCATCGCCCGGTTGCGCCGAAGCGGTTTCCCCGCCGCTGCGGCGCAGGCCTTCACCCGCACCAAAACGCAGCCCGGCAGGCGCACGCCGCCCGGGCGCGACCGAAATGCGAACCGCGGCAATATCGGGCCGGGCGATCTTCCAGGCCAGCGAAAGCCGGTCAGCGAATCGGTCTGCTACCCAGTTGGCTGAAAATTCGGTCGGCAGGTACAGATCGAGCGTACCATCGTCCTTGCAGAACGAGCCCAGCTGGATCGGCTTGATCCACTGGCTGTGCAGCTGCTGCCCCAGATCCTTGCGCAGACCCTGGCTGATATCAGCCCAGTCCGCAGCGAGATCCAGGGCCTCCTGTTCAGCGCGCAGTCGCTCTTCTTCAGTCATCCCAGCGGCGGAAGGCTGCTTTTGCGATCCGCCCATACCCGTTCCCGTCACCTCGTAACGCCCCCGCACGAAAAGTTCATACCCGGCGCAATCTGAATGCACCACGCCACGTCGGCCGCCCGAAGCCGACGCCAAGATCTGCTATTTGAATGGATGCCCGGTGAGCCAGACGGCCTCGGACCTGAGTTCGGTTATGGACGGTTCAGCGCCGAGGGCAAGGAGCACATGGTAAAAAAACTGAAATAAATGGCCTTGACTCTACCGGACCCCCGGAAATCCCCGCCCCGACATTCAATCCATTGTTATTATTATGTTTTCCTAAAACCACCCCTGCGAATCGCGGGAATCCATTGCCTTAGCCCGGCGGGGGTCTTCTTGTGCGCTGCACAAGCAAAAGGGCCCTCCGGAATACCGGGGGCCCCTGTCTCATTTCGTTCCGTATTCGTCCCCCGCCAATCGCGCGGGAGAGGCGAATCAGAGCGAAGCGATTCGCTTGGTCAGGCGCGACATCTTGCGCGCTGCGGTGTTCTTGTGCAGCACGCCGCGGGCAACGCCGCGGGCCAGTTCCGGCTGAGCCGCCTTGAGCGCTTCGGCAGCAGCGGTCTTGTCACCACCGGCCAGAGCCGCTTCGACCTTCTTCACGAAGGTGCGGATACGGCCCATGCGGTTGCCGTTGATTTCGGCGCGCTTTTCATTGCGGCGGATGCGCTTCTTGGCTTGCGGCGTATTGGCCATGTTCGTCCTTAGAATCTCATGCAAAAGCGAGGCACCAACCGGAGTCGGCCCTGCGGGAAGCGCGGCCCTTAACCGTGGAGGCGCGAATCGTCAAGCGAGAGAGTGTTTCTTCCAACTGACGTCGGTGCGGGCAAGCCGTCCGGCTTTCCCTGCCTGGCCGGCCCACTCCCCTACTTCTGGCACTTCCCGCAATACCACGTGCTGCGCCCACCTTGCGGCAGCCGCCGAATCGGCGCGCCGCAACGGGTGCAGGGTTGATCGTGGCGATCGTAAACGTCGAACTTCTTGGAGAAATATCCCAGCTCTCCATCGGGCTGGGCGAAATCGCGCAGGGTCGATCCGCCCGCCTCGATCGCCTCGGCGATTACCGCCTTGATCTCTGGCACGAGCCGGGCGAGCGCCGCGCCGGAAACTCTACCCGCGGCCTTGCGCGGATCGATCCCGGCCCGGAACAGCGCCTCGCAGACGTAGATGTTGCCCAGCCCGGCGACGATTCGCTGATCGAGCAGCATCAGCTTGATCGGAGCGCTTCGCCCCGCCAGCGCCTGCTTGAGATGAGCCGGAGACAGGCCATTCCCAAGCGGTTCGGGGCCAAGCGCGGCAAAGGCCGGCCAGTGATCCAGCTGCGCGGTTTCAACCAGATCGACCGAGCCGAATCGCCGCGGATCGCACAGCGCCAGCACGAGGCCGCTTTCGGTTTCCAGCAGCAGGTGATCGTGCTTGCCCAACTCTTCCGGTTCGATCCGCCAGCGCCCGGACATTCCAAGATGAAAGACCATGGTCTGCCCGCGATCGGTTTCGATCAGTCCGTATTTGGCGCGCCGCCCCAATCCCGTCACTTGCGCCCCGGTCAAAACCTGGACCAGATCGGCCGGAAAAGGCCGCCGCAGTCCTTCACGGCGCGGTTCAACCCGGCGCAGTCGTGCCCCGTACAGATAGCGGGCCAGACCGCGCACGGTGGTTTCAACTTCGGGTAGCTCGGGCATGGCAACGGAGATAGGAAGGGCGCAGCGCATCGACAATCAGTTTCTTATTGCAACTTTAATTCCGCCGCGATACCATCTGCTCCAACTACCAGATTCGTGGGAGAAACACCGATGTCCTCTTCGCTCTATGCAGCCACCGTCCCCGGCTTCATCGCCATGATGAGCAACATCAAGGGCTGGCTCGACAAGGCCGCCGCCCAGGGTGACGAAGCCGCCCTGATCGAAGCCCGGCTGGCCCCCGATATGTTCGCCCTGCCCCGTCAGATCCAGATCGCGTCAGACGCCGCCAAGGGCGCGGGCGCCCGGATGACCGGGGTGGAAGCCCCGGCAATGGAGGACAGCGAAACCACTTTTGCCGAGCTCAAGGCGCGCTGCGACGCAACCATCGCCTATCTGAACACGATCGATCCCGCCGCCTATGATGCCGGGGGAGACCGCGAAGTGGTGATCACCTTTCCCAATGGCGCGGGCCTGCGGTTTGATGGGCACACCTTCCTGACCGGCTTTGCCGTGCCCAATTTCTATTTCCACGCATCAACCACTTACGCGATCCTGCGTTCACGCGGGATCGAGCTGGGCAAGGCCGATTTCCTGGGCCACCTGGGCCAGTTCATGTTCCCGCCGCCCGCGGCCTGAATTCCTTCGCTTCCTCACACGCTTTCACTGGCACCGGCCCATGCTTGGCGCTAAGGCGCCAGCCATGAGCGACAAGGTTTCCTTCGGATACGAAGAGGTCTCTCCGACGGAGAAGACCGAAAAGGTAGGCGCGGTCTTCTCGTCCGTTGCCAAGAAGTACGATGTGATGAACGACGCCATGTCGGCGGGGCTGCATCGGCTGTGGAAGGACAAGTTCGTCCGGCGGGTAAAGCCGCAGCCGGGCGAACAGATCCTCGACATGGCCGGGGGCACCGGCGACATCGCCTTTCGCATGGCCGCGCGCGGGGCGACGATCACCGTTTCCGATATCAACCAGGATATGCTCGACGTCGGGATCGAACGGGCACTGGAACGCGGCCTCAACGATCTGGTCTGGTCGCGCCAGAATGCCGAGGAGCTGTCCTTTCCCGATCGCTTCTTCGATGGCTACACCATCGCCTTCGGGATCCGCAACGTCACCCATATCGACAAGGCTCTGGCCGAAGCCTACCGCGTGCTGAAGCACGGCGGGCGGTTCTTCTGCCTGGAATTTTCGACCACCGAATGGCCCGGCTTCAAGGAAGTCTATGACGCCTATTCGCACCATCTGGTGCCCCGCATCGGCCAGGCGATCGCCGGGGACGCGGAAAGCTATCGCTATCTGATCGAATCGATCCGCCGCTTCCCGCCGATGCCCGAATTTGAGGGCATGATCCGCAAGGCCGGGTTCGTGAATACCCGGGTCGAGCCGATTCTGGGCGGACTGGTCGCGATCCATTCGGGGTGGAAGGTGTGACGGCCACCTTGCTGCGAAGCACGCAAGGCAGCGCTTCCCCCTCCCGCTTGCGGGAGGGGCCAGGGGAGGGACTGTTGCCCTTCCCCGGACTGACATACCCTCCCCCAACCCCTCCCGCAGGCGGGAGGGGCGTCAGCAGAGCGGCGGCTACGCGCCGCGTGCCGGCATGACGCGTCCATCGACGCATATTCTTCGCCTCCTGCGCTGGGGCCGGACGCTGGCGAAGCATGGCGCGCTGCGCGGGATCGAACACGATCCCAACACGCCGGCACAGGTCCGCCGCCTGGTGCGGATCGCGCGGCTGGGCACTTTCCAGCCGCAAACTCCCGATTATGCAGGAGCATTCCAGGCGATCGGCCCGGCCGCGATCAAGCTGGGTCAGACCCTGGCGACCCGGCCGGACATTGTCGGTGACGACGCCGCGAACAACCTGCTGACCTTGCAGGACAGCCTGCCGCCCGTGCCCTTCGCCGCAATCCGGCGCGAGATCGAGGCGAGCTTTGCCAGACCGATCGAAACGCTGTTCCAGTCGATCGAGGAAGACCCGGTCGGCGCGGCCTCGATCGCGCAGGTCCACCGCGCGGTGACCACCGATGGCCGGACGGTCGCGGTAAAAGTCCTGCGCCCCGGCATCCGCGAGAAGTTCGGCGCCGACCTTCAGACCTACGAATGGGCCGCCGCCCACCTTGAGGCATTGGGGGGCGAGCCTGCCCGGCTGCGCCCGCGCCTGACCATCGCCAACTTCAAGCGCTGGACCCTGCGCGAACTTGATCTGCGGCGCGAGGCGGCCTCGGCCTCTGAACTGGCCGAGATGATGAAGGGCACCGAAGGCTATCTGGTGCCCGGGATCGACTGGGACCGGACCAACGGGCGGGTCATGACGGTCGATTGGATCGACGGGACCAAGATCAGCGAGATCGAAACGCTGCGCGCCGCCGGGCACGATCTGAACGCGCTGGCCGAACATCTGGTGCTGACTTTCCTCAAGCAGGCGATCAGCCACGGCTATTTCCATGCCGATATGCACCAGGGCAACCTGTTCGTGCAGGCCGACGGGACCATCGCGGCAATCGATTTCGGGATCATGGGCCGGATCGACCGGCGCGCCCGGCTGTGGCTGGCCGAGATTCTCTATGGCCTGACCACCGGCAACTACCGCCGCGTCGCTGAAATCCATTTCGAAGCGCAATACGTGCCGAGCTATCACTCGGTTGACGAATTCGCGACCGCGCTGCGCGCCGTGGGCGAACCGACCCGGGGCCGTCCGGTCAGCGAACTGTCGGTTGGGCAGATGCTCGACAGTCTGTTCGCGATCACCCGTGAATTCGATATGCAAACCCAGCCGCACCTGCTGCTACTGCAAAAGACCATGGTGATGGTCGAAGGTCTGGCGACCCAGCTCAATCCCAAGATCAATATGTGGGACGTTGCCTCGCCCTTCGTGCGCGACTGGATCCGCGACGAGCTTGGCCCCGAAGCCGCGATTGCCGACCGGCTGCGCAAGGACACTGAAACGCTGCTGCGCCTGCCCGATCTGGTTCGACGGATCGAGGACAAATTCCCGGCCAAGGGCGGCGCACCCGACGCCCCGCCGCTGCCCGATGTCGAGCTGGTCTGGGACCGGCGCGAGGGAAGCCGCGGCTGGGGCGGCTATCTGCTGGCGCTGGCACTTGGCGGCGCCGGGGTGTGGGCCGCGCAGGCACTCGGTTGGCTGTAGGGCGATGGACCTCGACGCGCTGATCCGCCACTTCTTCGAAACCGACGATCCCGCCACCCTGACCGAGGGCGAATTCGCGCTGGCGCTGGAGCGGCTCAGGATCGGATTCGGCGTTGAGCGGGAACCGGGCCGGCGGTTCGCGCTGTGGACCCTGCTCCACGCATTCGATGCGGCGCCGCTACCGGCCGAAGCCTTTGCCAAGGAACCGCAGCTGAAGGCCGCGGCCGAGGACTATCTTGGCGCTGCATTCCGGCTCGAACGGTTCGGTGGTGCCGATGAGTGACCTTGCTGTGCTATTCGTGTGCCTCGGTAATATCTGTCGTTCGCCGCTTGCCGAGGCCGCCTTCCGGGCCGAGGCTGCGCGGGCCGGACTGGCGGCAACAGCCGATTCCGCCGGGACCGCGAACTACCATGTCGGCGAAGCCCCCGACCCACGCGCGATCCGCACCGCCGCACGGTTCGGGATCGACATCTCCGGCTATCGCGGGCGTCAGGTAAACCCGCGTGATTTCAAACGCTTCAGCCATATTTTTGCACTGGACGAAGCCAACCTGAGCGGCCTGCAACGGATCGCGCCGGCCGGGCACACGACGCGCCTTTCGCTGCTGCTCGATCTGGTCCCGGGGCGCAAAGGGCAGTCGGTCGCCGATCCCTGGTACGGCCAGGAAGACGGCTTTCTCATCACCTGGGAAGAAGTCACCACGGCAGCCCGCGCCCTGGTCGCGGAACTGGCGCGATGAGCGCCCAAAGCGTGCTCGACTGGATCGCCGCACAGGCGCCCGATCTGGCGCTGATCGACCATTCCCGCTCCACCGCAACCGTTGCCGAAGCGGCCGAGGTACTGGGGGTGGAACCGGGCCGGATCGCCAAAACCCTGGCGTTCCGGGTGGGCGAAACCGCCTATCTGCTCATCGCACGCGGCGATGCCCGGCTGGGCAATGCCGAATGCAAGGCCGAACTGGGCGGCCGCCCCCGGATGCTGAACCCGGATGAAACGCTGGCGCTGACCGGCCATGCGGTCGGCGGGGTCTGCCCCTTTGGCCTTGCCAGCGATCTGCCGATCCTGGCCGATCGCTCGCTGCTGGCCTATCCCACGGTATTCCCGGCGGCTGGCAGCCGCACCAGTTCGGTCGAAATCGCACCGGAGCGGCTAGCTGAACTGGTCGGCGCCCGCTGGGTCGAAATCTGCCGCTTGCCCGAATAGCAAAACGCCCCGGACCACTGAGGTCCGGGGCGTATATCTGCTATCCTCCGCCTGTTAGAACTTCGCCCCAAGGCGCAGACCAAACATCCGCGGTGTAACCGGCACAATATAGATGCGCGTACATGGGCCGCACTGAACGGATTTGTTCGATTGGCCGCGTTCATCGAACACATTGGAAACGAACAGCTCCAGATTGAAACGCTCCCAGTCGGCCCCGATTGCCAGATTGACGAGGCCATAGGGGTCGAGCCGCCCGAGCAGCGCGGTATCGGCTGTGCGGAGCGCAGTCGGCGACCATGACTGATAGGACGCATTGACCTGGCCATACGCCTTCGCGCTGCCCATCGGCGCCGTGTAACGCAGCGTACCGGCAACCTTGAACTGCGGGGTAATCGGCAAGCGAGTGCCAGCCGGCGCATCGATCGAATTGCCACCCGTGTTACACTGATATGTCGGATCAATCGCATGGCACAGGTTGTTCTGCATGATCGCATCGGTGTAGGCGGCGTTCACATTGATCGCGAGGTTTGCGGTATTGTACCCCAAATCAAGTTCTGCGCCCCGAATGCGCGCGTTTGGCCCGTTGGTGATGATCGTAAAGCTGTTCGGACCCAGATAGCTGAACTGGAACTTGTCCCAATTCTGCTGATAAATGGCGCCGTTGAAGCGCACGCCACGCATCGGCGATGTCTTGAAGCCGATTTCATAGTTGGTCAGGTAATCCGGCTGATAGCCTCCAAAGTCGCCGCGGCGGTTGATCCCGCCAGGCCGGAAACCACGACTGAACGTGCTATAAAGCATGACGCCGGGCGTCGGCTTCCAGGTTGCGTTGAAGCGGTAGGTTACGCCTGAGCCAACCGCGCGCTTTGGATCGACCTGCCCGGTCGTGCTATTGAACACGCCCAAGTTGGTGCAGGGTGTTCCTGCGACTGCGGCCGGTGCCAGAACGATTCCGGGCGTTCCGGCCACATCACGCACCATCTCGCCAGTGCTGGTATAACAGAAGCTGACCCCGGCACTGAAATCGCCCGGATTGCGCGGCGACGCAGTATAGTCACCTGCCGGATCACGACCGAAGCCAAAGAACCCGACCAGGTCGTTCTCATAAATGAACACCCGCACCCCGCCAGTGAGGGAGAACGTGTCAGTCACATCGAACGTGGCTTCGCCAAACATCGCATAGTCACGGTCAACGCGGTGTTGCTTGGTCAACCACAAGGTACCCGGAGAACCATTGACCGACATATTGGCGGCAAGATCATCGACCTTGTAATCCTGGTAGATGTCGTTCGACTGATGCTGCATGAACAGCCCGGCCACCAGCCTGAACCGATCGGTGGCAGGAGACGCCACGCGCAATTCGTGGCTCATCTTCTTGAAGTGGTTCGTCCCGACGATATACTGGCGCGGATCGATGGTGTTGCCCATCGTGTCCACAAAATTCTGATAGCCCGCGATCCCACCGACAGTTGAATAGTAGGAATCATAGTATTCCGCGTAATCGGTATAATCGCTCTTGGTGTAATCCTTCCGGTCCAGATAGGATCCTGCATAGGTCACATCCCAACTGCCGAGCTTGCCTTCGATGGTCAGTGCCGCCTGAACAAAACGATCGCGCCGTGGCTCCGAGAAGAAGCGCTGGATTTTCAGGTCGCCAACGCTGGGATCGTAGGCATAAGTGCCGTAAGCGCGCATTTCCTGATACATCACGGCCGGCGTGATGGTCCAGTTGTCATCCAGATCGACCTTCAGCGCCGCGCGGCCGCCCCAGGTATCGGTATAATTGTAGTTATCCTTGACGAACGCTGCGTTATTGACGGCAATGCCATCCTGAACGCAGGTGCCATCAACGTTGAAATTGGTCCCGCCGCAAAACTGCCGGGTCCCAGCGACATTATCGATATAGCCGCCATCCTTCTGGTAGAAACCGACAACGCGCAATGCCGCGGAATCAGACAGCGGCGCGTTGATCATGCCCTCCAGCTTGCCACCCCAGCCGCCCTTGTCGATCAGGTTCACCTCACCATCAACACGGCCTTCGAACCCGGCGGTGCTTGGCTTGTTTGTGATGATCCGCAAGGTCCCAGCCTGCGACGAAGCGCCGTAAAGTGTGCCTTGCGGACCGGAAAGGCTTTCGATGCGGGCAACATCATAGATGTGAACATCAAGATTGCCGCCGATCGTGGTGACCGGCTGCTCATCCAAATAGACACCAACTGAGGGCAACGAGCCCGAGTGGTTCCCGTCACCGCCCGAAGCGACGCCGCGCATATATACGTTGTTGCTGCCCGGCGCACCACTGCCCTGGAATGCCACTGACGGCAGCTGCTGGGCGTAACCCTTGAAATCGGAAATGTTGAGCTGATCGAGCTTGGCCGTGCCAAGCGCCTGGATCGAGATGGGGACGTTCTGGAGGCTTTCAGACCGCTTTTGTGCGGTCACCACGATTTCCAGATTGTCATCCGCTTCATCAGCCGCTTCCTGAGCGAGGGCCGGAGCAGCGACAAGTGCGGTGGAAGTGAACAGAGCCGCGATGGCGGCGCGGCGATTGATGGTTCGCATTCGGTTTTCCCCTGTTTGGCCGGGTTGCCACAGGGGAGCGTGATTCCTGCCCGTCAATCCGTCAAGCGGTCGTGCAATCTTGTTGCTGTTATGCGGCGGAGCGTGGCAGTTTTACAACGATTCCGGCACGACGGGGTAACAATCCAGTACATCGCCAAGGGCGGCCCGCAGTGGATCGAGATAGGTGGAATAGGGTTTCCATGCCTCGGTTCCGTCACGATAGATCGGTTGGCGGACCTGTTCGCTACTGGGGGTGCGGACCGCGCGTTCGGTCTTGTAGAAGGACAGGCAGCTTTCCTCGAAATCAACTCCGCAATAATTCAGCAGCTTGCGGACCTCGGTTTCGGTGTCATCGACCATGTCTTCGTAGATCACCCGGTGGACCTTGCCCGGACAGACCCGATCGAGATGCGCCATCAACCGGGCATAGTCGCGGTAATAGCGCCCCATATCGTCCAGGCTGTAGCTGAAGGCCTGGCCCTTGGCGAAGTGCTGCTTGAAATTGGAGAAGCAGCAGCCGAGCGGATGACGCCGAACATCGATGAACTTTGCCCCCGGCAGGATCGCCATGATGTATGGAATGTGCATCCAGTTGTTGGGCAACTTATCGATGAACATCGGCCGGTCGGTCTTGCGCTGAACTCGGGTGCGGCGCAGGTATTCCTCTCCCTGCTGGGCCAGTTGTTCGGGCGTCAGTTTCGGCAGGTTGAGCGGATAGTCCGCAGCGCGCCGGGCCAGTGCGGGAATATCAGGATGCTCGGTCGTCCCTTCGATCAGGCTGTGGCTTGAAAGGATCTGCTCGATCAGGGTCGATCCGGCGCGCGGCATTCCCAGCACGAAGATCGGATCGCTGGCATCAAAACCCTGTTCGGCACGGTCAGCGAAGAAAGCAGGAGTGGCAATTTCGATCAGGCGATCGACCAGCCGCGTGTTCTCGTCCGCATCATAGTCCAGCTCGCTTTTCCGCAGCGCATTTCCGGCGGCATAGTGGGCAAAGGATGCCTCCACCTCGCCGCGATCCTCCAGCGCCTTGCCCAGCGCGAAGTCAAGGTGGAAGCGATCTTCCTTCGCCAGATCAGCGTGTTTCAGCGCCGCTTCCATCGCCGCAATATCAGCATCGCTGAACTTCACGGTCTTGAGGTTGGCCAGGCTCCACCAGACTTCGCCCAGCGTCGGCATCAGCTCGATCGCCTTGCGGTAGGCGGCAATGCCTTCGTCAAGCCGCCCCACGGTCTTGAGCATATGGCCAAAGCTCATCCACACGCGCGGCTGGCCGGGTGCTCTGGCCAGCACCTGCTCGTACAGGACAATCGCCTCTTCAAAGTCTCCGACCCGCCCGAAGGCAGCGGCCTTGAGGTTGGCGTGACCCGGGTTCTCCGGTTCCTCCGCGATCACCCGGTCCAGTTCGGTAATGGCTTCCTCGGGCCGATTCTGGCGATAGAGCACCAGCGCCAGATTGGCCCGAGCCGCGGTAAAGCCCGGCGCCAGTTCCAATGCCCGGCGCAGCAGCGTTTCGGAATCCCGGTAACGCCCGATCCGCCCAGCCACTTCGGCGAACATCCGGATCGCGGCAACTTCGAATGGGTCCTGCTTGAGGTGTTCACGCAGCAAGAACTCGGCGCGGGGGATATCGTTGTCATTCATCGCCAGCGCCGCCTCGATCAGACGCGGGTGATACTTGCCGAGACGCGACAGCCAGCTTTGGGTGGTGACACTTGCCATGATGGCCCAAGAAACATGGTGACGCGGCGCAATCAAGCGATAGGTTGCAGTGCAAAGGGGATAACGCCGATGAACCGCAGGCTTGGCTTTGGCGCATTGCTGGCGCTGGTGATCGGCAACATGGTCGGTTCGGGCATCTACCTGCTGCCTGCAACCCTGGCTCCACTTGGCTGGAACCAGCTCGGCGGCTGGGCGATCACGATTGTCGGCGCGCTGGCGCTGGCGCTGGTCTTTGCCCGGCTGGGTGCGCGGTTGCCGCTGGCTGGCGGGCCCTATGCCTATGCCCGCGAAGCCTTCGGCCCGTTGGCTGGCTTTGCCACCGCCTGGGCCTATTGGGTGATGAGCTGGGTCGGCAATGCCGCCGTGGCCGTTGCCGTGGTTTCGGCGCTGAGCCTGATCTTTCCCGCGATCGGCCAGACCCAGGGCCTGCCTGCGCTGCTGGCGGTAGCCTGCGTGTGGATCGTCACCTGGGTCAACATCCGCGGGGTCCAGGCGGCCGGGCGGCTGCAGGAGGTGACCGTCCTGCTCAAGCTGATCCCGCTGGTGGCGCTGGTCGGCCTGGCGCTATGGCTGGGCCTGGCCGGGGCCGAGCGTGCGCCCGATCCAGGCGTACCGCTCAGCACCGGCGCATTAGCCACTGCGGCGGGACTGACCTTCTGGGGCTTCCTGGGGTTGGAAGCCGCCACAGTCCCTGCCGACAAGGTTGAAAACGCCGCCCGCAATGTGCCGCGCGCGACGCTGTGGGGCGTGGCGCTGACCGGGCTGATCTACATCGGCATATCGACCGCTTTCGCGCTCTATATGCCGGTGAAAGAGGCCGCCGCCTCATCCGCTCCGGTGGCCGACTTTCTGGGCCGTTACCTTGGCGGGAACCTGGCGATTGCGGTTGCCGCCTGCGCCGCGATCAGCGCCTTCGGGACGCTCAACGGCTGGGTGCTGGTCCAGGCCGAGATGCCCTGGGCGATGGCCAAAGGCGGGGTCTTCCCCAAGTGGTTTGCGGCCGAAAACGCGCATGGCGCGCCGGTCCGGTCGCATCTGGTTTCCAGCGCGCTGCTGACGCTGATCACGCTGATGAACTATCAGAAGGGCATGGCCGATCTGTTTTCCTTCGTTGCCTCGGTCAGCCTCGCAGCAGGGCTGCTTTCATACCTTATGGCCGCGCTGGCGGCGATCAGGCTGGTCCCGCAGGACCGGACGCTGATGCTCGCCGCGCTGATCGCCGCCGCCTTCACCGTGTGGGCTGAATGGGGTCTTGGCGGTGAGGCAATGGGCTGGGGCGCACTGCTGATCGTGGCCGGCCTTCCGGTCTATCTTATGGTCAGCTCCGCAAGATCTTCCTGAGTAGCGGCCGGTCGGCCAGGATCGCCTGGGCCGCATTGTGGCCGGGTGCACCGGTGACCCCGCCGCCGGGATGGGTCCCCGCCCCGCACATATAGAGGCCCTTGATCGGTCCGCGGTAGTCGCCATGGCCCAGCACCGGACGCGCCGCCCACAGTTGATCGATCCCCATGGTGCCGTGCATGATGTCTCCGCCGATCAGACCGAACTTGCGCTCCAGGTCCCACGGTGAGTGGATCTGCGTGGCGATCACGCTCTTGCGGAAATTGGGGGCATGATCGGTGACCGTGTCGATAATCAGATCGGCCACCTTTTCCCGGTTGGCGTCCCAATCGACGTTCGGATCGAACTGCTGGCAGAACAGGCTGGCGACGTGTTGTCCCGGCGGGGCCAGGCTATCATCGACGGTGCTGGGGATCTTGATCTCGACAATCGGCTTCTTCGACCAGCCATGCTGCTGCGCGTCTATGAAGGCCTGATCCATGTAATCCATGCCCGGGGCGATGATGATCCCGGCGGTGTGATGCTCGGCCTGCTCCTTCCCCGGCAAGACGCTGAAATCAGGCAGTTCGGACAGCGCGACGTTCATTCTGAAGGTGCCCGAACAGGTCTTGAAGCCCTTGATCCGCCGCTTGAAATCCTCATCCAGATCGCTGGGATCGACCAGCTGGCGATAGAGCAGCGCCGGTCCGGCGTTGGATGCCACGATCGCGGCGGCGATCTCCTCGCCGCTTTCCAGCCTGACCCCGCGAACCTTGTTCCCATCAACCAGCACCTGGGCCACCGGCGCCTCGAGGCTGATCTCAACCCCGGCGTCTTCGCAAGCGCGGGCCATGGCCTGAGTGATTGCACCCATCCCGCCAACCGAATGCCCCCATGCCCCCAGCTTGCCGTTTACCTCGCCGAAGACGTGGTGCAGCAGGACATAGGCCGAACCCGGCGTGGAAACCCCGGCGTAGTTGCCGACCACCGCATCGAAGGCAAAAGCGCTCTGCACGTAATCATGCTCGAACCAGCCATCGAGGAACTGGCGGGCGGACTTGGTGAAGATGTCCAGCAGGTCGCGCTGGACCGACAGATCAAGATTAGCCATCGGCCAGCCCTGCTTGGCCGCTGCGACCAGAGAGGCGAGCCCGCCGCCGACATTGGGCGGGATCTGCAAGGATAGATCGCGCAGTACATTGGCGACCTTTTCCAGCGCCGCATCGTACTTCGGATAGGCTTCTGCGTCCTTCTTTGAGAAGCGCGCGAACTCCGCCTCGGTCCGGCCCTGACCGCCGCCCAGCTTCACATAGTCGTTCTCGAACGGAAAGAAGTTGCTGATCGTGCGCTCGACCACACGATAGCCGTAATCGTGCAGCTTCATGTCTGCGATCACCTTGGGCCGCAGCAGGCTGACGGTGTAGCTGGCGGTCGAGTTGCGGAAGCCGGGATGAAACTCTTCGGTCACCGCTGCGCCGCCAACGATGTGGCGCCGTTCCAGCACCCGCACCCGCATCCCGGCCTTGGCGAGGTAGAACGCGCAGGTCAGGCCGTTGTGGCCGCCGCCGATGATGATCGCGTCATAGGTTTTGGTCATGGTGTCGCTTCGCTTTGAGATCGGTTCACTAGGGTGGAAAGTCAGGTCTGGACCACCTGGACCACAGTCCAGGGTGCGAAATCACTGCCCTTCCGAAACAGGCATTGCGGACAATGACAGCCCTCGGAGAAGTAGGAAAGCCGGGTCATGTCTTGCTCCAGCCCCGTGCGGGCGCAAAGGGCTGGCGCGCTTCAGGGATCAACGCACGGATCTTTTTCGCGAAGCTGCGCAGACACACTTCGCTTCGGGCGATCGGCCCGGTGCCATAGGACTTGCTGGCCATGCCCTGTTGGACCCGGGTGATCAGCCAGGTATCCTCGGCATTGACCACGCGGTTGATCCGCCAGTTGGCATAGCGCACCAGCTTCATCTCCCGGCGCGCATCCGGCAGGCAATAGGCCACTTCGCGCAGCAGGCACTCGGTCGGGCTGATCGGTAGCCACTGCATGAAGTCGATCTGGTCGGCGTAAATATCGAAGGCCATATTTGGCCACAGCTTGAAATAGAGCCAGCGCCCGTGCGCCTCATCCGGCAGGTGATCGACCCGCGGCATATGTGCGGAATAGAACTTCTCCCAGAAGTTCTGCTTCTCGTTCCTGATCACATCGCCATAGAGCCGGTCCGCCCAGCCATGCGCCTCGATCCGATAGGTCTTGCCGACCAGCCGGGTCAGCCCATCATGGGCAACCGGGATGTGCAGGTTATCGGAATAGTTGTCTCCCACGTTCTTCCAGTTCACCGCGCGGGGGCGGTGGCGGACATCGCCCATCGCGCGCATATCCTCGAACCGGTATTTGGCCACCTCATCCTCGAACGGGGCCATCATCTCACCGGGAGTGGGGAAGCCTTCGGGCTGAAGACAAATGAAGACAAATCCGTGCCATATTTCGAGAGCGACGGGCGCCAGCCCATTCTCTTCCAGCTTGAGCGCCGGATATTCGGACTTCATCGGCACGCCCGAAAGGCGCCCGTCGCTCTCAAACACCCAGGCGTGGTAAGGGCAGACCAGCTTTTTTGCGCAACCCGAAGGACCTTCTACCAGACGCATCGCACGGTGGCGACAAACGTTGGTAAAGGCGCGGACCTGCCCGTCATCGCCGCGAATGACGATGACACTCTCACCCAGGAAATCCAGCGTGCGGTATTCGCCCGGACCCGCAACCTCGCTGACATGGCAGACGATCTGCCACGAGGGGCGGAACACCCGCTCCATTTCCAGATCGAAGAATTCGCGGTCGTGATAGATCCAGCCCGGCAGGCTGAAATCGGCGTCGGGATCGCCCGTTTCACTGGCGATTTCGGCAAAGGCGTGATCGAGCTTGGTCACGTTCAGCGAATCCTTGATCGGCTTGTTGAACGATCGTATAACAACCACGATGCCGCCGCAACCCGCCTTTCGCCGCGAAGATCCCGATGCCCGCCGCGCCAGCCTGATCGAAGCCTGTGCGCGGGTTCTGGCGCGCGATGGCGCGGCTGGGGCCAGCGTCCGGGCGATCGCGCTGGAAGGCGGGGTCTCGCCCGGGCTGATCGGGCACTACTTTGGCGGGGTCGATGCGCTGATCGCGGCAACCTATCGTGAGGTTGAGGCTCAGGTTGCCGCCGCGCTTGATGCGGCAGTTGCCGCCGCCGGGGCCGATCCGCGCGCCCGGCTTGAAGCCTATGTCAGCGCCAGCCTGCTGCCGCCGATCGCGGAGAGCGCGTTGCTTTCCACCTGGATCGCGTTCTGGAGCCTGGTCCGCACCCGCGATGACATCGCCGCCCTGCATGACGAACAGTACGGCCGCTTCCGCTCGGGGCTGGAATCCTTGTTGCGCGAAAACGGCGTGCCCGCCCCGGCCCTGCGCCGCACCGCTATCGCGATCACGGCGCTGGTTGACGGGCTGTGGCTGGAACTGTGCCTTTCGCCTGGAACCTTTGCTCCGGGTGAAGCGGCAGGCATTGCGCGGGCCGGGCTGGCCGCGCTTATTTCGACAGCTGGGTCAGCAGGGTCAGATAGTAATTGATCCCCGGCTGGATATTCGAAAGCCGGACCCGTTCGTTAAGGCCGTGGGCGTAGTCCTCCGAATCCTTGCTGAAGGTCGGGCTCGCGCCATAGCTCGGGACACCGAGCGCCCGGTACCACATCGAATCCGATGCCCCCGAAGCCTGGCTGGGGAACACCGGCAAGCCGGGGTTGATCTGTCCCATCGCGGTTTCGACAGCCGCGATGAAATCGGGCCGCATCGACGAGGCTGGTGACGAAGTGGTGTCGCCGCCGGAAACGTCGGTCACTTTGATTGCACTGCTGCCAACGACCTGCGCCAGCTCGTCGCGGATTTCCTCACGGCTGTGGCCGGGGAAGACGCGGCAGTTGATGTTCGCCGTAACCCGCTGGGGCAGCGCATTCTGGGCATGGCCGCCGTGGATCATGGTGGGGACGCAGGTAGTGCCGACCTTGCCGACATAAGCCGGATTGGCCCTGAGCGTGGCCAGTGCGGCCTCATCCTTCGGGTTGGCGGCAAAGGCGCGCATGGCTGCTGCCAGCACCGGATCGGGTTCGAACTGCGCGGCTTTTTCGAAATAGGCCTTGGTCAGCGGGCTCAGCTCAGCCTTGAAGCGATAGGCGCCGACCTTTTCCAGCGCCTGAGACATCTGCACGATCGCGTTGACCGGGCGCGGGGCAGAGCTGTGCCCGCCAGGGTTGGTAACCTCAAGCTCGTAATCGACATAGGTCTTTTCGGCGCCCTGCCAGGTCCAGTAGAGCGGCTTGCCGGTCGCTTCATCGAAAGTGCCGCCGCCGCCATCAATGTTGATCACCAGCTCTGCATTCTTGAGCCGCTCGGCAATGATCCGGCTGGTCTTCATGGTGGTTTCCTCATCCCCGGAGAACTGGAGGATGATCGTCCGCTTCGGCTTGTAGCCACTGCGGCGCAGCTCGATCAGGCTGGAGGTGGCGAGGGCCGCATCGAACTTCATGTCGCTGGCGCCGCGGCCATAAAGGATTCCGTCCTCTACAATCGGGGTGAAGGGATCGCGGGTCCAGTCCTTGGGATCAGCCTCCACCACGTCCATGTGCCCGGAAATGACCAGCGGCTTGAGGGCCGGATCGCTGCCCTGCCAGGTGGCAATCAAATAGGCGGTATCGTCAACCGGGGTGATCTCGATATCGCTCTCGCCCCAGCCACCGGCCAGCAGCGCCGACTTCACCACACCGAGCGCCTTGCCTGTTTCATTGCCTTCGCCGCGCACGCTGCGGAATGCGATCAGCTGCTTTGACAGGTCAAGCGTCTGGGCCTCGGCCTGGGGATGCGCCTTCAGCTTCGCCGGGCGCGCGTAAAGCTGGGGAACGGCAAGGATCGAGGCAAGGGCAAATCCGGCAGCAAGAGCAGTGCGACGCATGGGCGATTCTCCTTCTTGCCTTTGGCCTACCCGCTTGCCGCCGCGCTTGGAAGCGCGGCATTTGTTCGCACGTACAAAAGTAGAGAATTCTTTACCCGCCCCGATTTAGGTGAACAGGGTTTCAACTCCGTGGGGGCACGGCGGGTCAATGGTTTCCAAACAGGCTGCGCTGCGCGCGGCCGTACCTGAAGAACTGCGGGACTGGGTCGATAACCGGCTGGTCAGCGCGCATACCCGGATCGTCCGGGTGATGGTGCTTGGGGCCCTGCTCAACACCATAGTGATCTGCCTTGCGCTGTGGGACGGACCGATCACTACGCCGGCACTTTCACTGTTCGCCGGAATGGTCCTCACGGCCAGCCTGCACCGGCTCTGGCTGGCCGAGGGGATCGAGCGGGGACGCCGTCGGCGGCGCCCGCGCAAGCTGATGATTGCCTTTCTTCTCAATTCCTTGTGGCTGGGCCTGAGCATTGCGGTCCCGCTCGCGCTGTGGCTGCCCCGGGTCATGCCGGGTGAGCAGCTGCTGCTGGCGATCAGCGGCGTCGCGCAGATCGCATCGGCAGCCTATACGGTCCGAACCCTGGTCCGATCGGCGACCGTGGTCATCCTGGTCCAGACGATCGGACTGATGATCGGCCTGGCCAGCCTCTATGGGGTCGGCGCGACCGGGGCGATTCTGGTTCTGGCGGTGGCCAGCGGCCTGCTGATTCGCATGGCCTTCACCGCCCGCGACCTGTTCGTCACCCGAATCCTCAGCGACCGCGATCTGGCCGCAACGACTCGCACCGTCCGCCTGTTGCTCAACGAATATGAGGAAAACGGATCGGACTGGCTGTTCGAACTGGACGCGAAGGGTGCCCTGATCAGCGTTTCACAGCGCTTTGCGGATGCAGCCGGCGATTCGAAGGCCGCGCTGGAAGGCAGTCCGTTCATGGCGCTGTTCACGCCAGATGCCGCGCGCAGCGCGCTGGCCGAGGCCATCAGCGATGGCCGCCCCTTGCGCGATATGGTCGTATCGCTGGACGGAGTGGGTGAAGGGACGCAGCGCTGGTGGTCGATCAGCGGGCGCGCTTCGCGGGCCGGGGGCATAGTCGCCTATCGCGGGGTGATCTCAGACGTTACCTCGCGCCGCCAGGCCGAGGACCGGGTCCAGCGGATGGCGCATTTCGATACCCTGACCGGGCTGCCGAACCGCGCGCTGTTCGACAACGCGATCGAAAACCTGCTCGCCACCCGCGACGAGGACGATCATGTGGCGCTGATCCTGTTCGACGTCGATCACTTCAAGGCGATCAACGATATGCATGGCCATCCGACCGGCGATGCCCTTCTCTGCGCGCTTGGCGAACGGCTCTCTGCCGCGATCGGCAGCAGTGGTCTGGGTGGCACCCAGCCGCTCATCGCGCGGCTTGGCGGCGATGAGTTCGCAGTGGTGGTCTGCGGCAGCGATGCCTGCGACCATGCAATCCGCCTGTCCGAACTGCTGCTGATCGAAATGGCCAAGCCGGTGCAGATCGACGAGCTGGAACTGCACAGCGGGATCAGCATCGGCATGGCGCTGGCACCGTTCCACGCCGAAACCAAGCACCACCTGCAATCCTATGCCGATATTGCGCTGAACGCGGTCAAGGCCAACGGACGCGGGGACTGGGAAATGTTCGAGCCAGGCATGGATGCCCAGCTCCATCAGCGCCACAGCCTGGCCCGCGACCTTCGCCAGGCCGTCGGCCGCGGTGAACTGCGCCTGTTCCTGCAACCGCTGGTGGACGTCGCCAGCGAAACGATGACCGGATACGAGGCGCTGCTGCGCTGGCAACACCCGGAACGCGGACTGGTCCCGCCCGATCAGTTCATTCCGATCGCCGAGGAAACCGGCCTGATCGTGCCGATCGGCGAATGGGTGATCCGCACCGCCCTGGCCGAGGCCGCGCAGTGGCACGGCAATGAAACCATCGCCATCAACCTGTCCCCGGTCCAGGTCGAAAGCCCCGGCCTGTTACCGATGGTGGTCAACGCCCTGGCCGAAAGCGGGATCGACCCGGCCCGGGTCGAATTCGAAATCACCGAAGGCGTGCTGCTCGGAAATTCCGAAGCCAATCTTGAAGTGCTGCAACGGCTGCAAGCACTTGGCGTCAAGATCGCGCTGGACGATTTCGGCACCGGCTATGCCTCGCTGAACTATCTGCTGACCTTCCCGTTCGACAAGATCAAGATCGATCGCCAATTCGTATCCGATCTCGTCACCCGCGAGGAATCACGCGCGATCGTCGGCGCGGTGATCGCGCTGGCCAACCAACTGGGGATGTGCACCCTGGCCGAAGGGGTGGAAGAACGCGAGCAGCTTGACCAGCTGCGCAGTGATGGCTGCCGGATGGTTCAGGGCTGGCTGTTCGGCAAGGCCCTGCCCAGCGAGGACTACCACCCGCGCACCGATCGCCGCCATCGGGGCGGCCGCGCGGCCAGCCCGGTTGCACCGCAGCGCCGCACCGCATCGCAGACGTATTCACGCGCCAAGCGCGCCTGATCGCACCCCGCCGCACTGGCGCCTGCCCCACGCCGCTGCTAACCCGATGCCCGTTTCCCGCGCCTTTCGTGCGCTGGATAGAGAGGATCGGGATGAGTTTTACCGCAGACCGCCTGCTGCTGTTCGGCGCCACCGGGGATCTGGCGCAGCGGATGCTGTTGCCTTCGCTTTGCGCGCTTCACGCCGATGGCCTGGTGGCCGAAGGGCTGGAAATCGTCGGCACCGCGCGGCAGGCGCTGGACGATGCCTCCTACCGCAACTTCGCGCGTGAGGCGCTGGAGAAATTCATGCCAGCCGATCGCCGCGGCGGCATGGCGGCCTTCCTCAACCGGCTGACCTATCAGCCGCTCGACGCCACCGATACGGACGGCTTCGGCGCTCTGGCGACCAAGGTCGGTACGCCCGCGCAGGGACTGGCGATCTTCCTGTCAACCGCGCCCAACCTGTTCGAGCCGACTATCGCCGGACTGAGCCATGGCGGACTGACCGGCGAACGGGTTCGTATCGGGCTGGAAAAGCCACTGGGCACCTGCCTCGAATCGAGCCGCGAAATCAACGATGCCGTGGCCCGCGCCTTCCCCGAGGACCGGACTTTCCGGATCGACCACTACCTTGGCAAGGAAACGGTCCAGAACCTGCTGGCGCTGCGCTTTGCCAACATCCTGTTTGAACCACTGTGGAACGCGGCGCATATCGATCACGTCCAGATCACCGTTGCCGAAACGGTCGGGCTGGAAGGCCGGGTGGGCTTTTATGACGGGGCCGGTGCGCTACGCGACATGGTCCAGAACCATATGCTGCAACTGCTGGCGCTGGTCGCGATGGAACCGCCCGCCAACTATGACGCCACTGCGATCCGCGATGAGAAGGTCAAGGTGCTGCGTGCGCTGCGGCTGGTCGCGCCGGACGAAACCGTGACCGGACAATACCGCGCCGGGGCGATCGGCGGGCAACCCGTACCCGGCTATGACGAGGAACTGGGCAAGGATTCGGACACCGAGACCTTCGTCGCGATCAAGGCCCACCTAGACAACTGGCGCTGGAAGGGCGTGCCCTTTTACCTTCGCACCGGCAAACGCCTGCCCGAACGCAAGACCGAAATCGTCGTCCAGTTTCGCCACGTGCCGCATTCGATCTTTGCCGGTCGCGGCGCGCTGACCGTGCCCAACCGGTTGGTGATCGGAATCCAGCCCGAAGAAAACATCACCCTTTCGCTTATGGCCAAGGTACCAGGGCTGGACCGCGATGGGATCCGACTGCGCGAAGTGCCGCTGGACATTGCCATGGCCGATGCCTTTGCCGGACCGATGAAGCGGATCGCCTATGAGCGGCTGCTGCTTGACCTGATAGAGGGCGATCAGACCCTGTTCGTCCGCCGCGACGAAGTAGAGGCCCAGTGGGACTGGATCGACGGGATCAGGGCCAGCTGGACCAGCCATGGCGTCAGACCAAAGAACTACGCCGCCGGCACCTGGGGGCCGACATCAGCCATCGCCCTGACCGAGCGTGACGGGGTGCATTGGCATGAGTGACCTGAATCACGCGGAGACGCGGAGGCGCGGAGAGCTTGCCGCGAAGCCGTGCCATATCACCCCATCTCAAAGTGGAACCGGAATCGCTTCGGAAGCGTTGAGCCTTCGGCTCGGCACCCTGCTCCGCGCCTCCGCGTCTCCGCGTGAATTCAACTGTTCACGAGGCGCCGCATGACCCTCCATCCCACGATCGAGCGCGTCACCGCGCGGATCATCGACAAGTCGAATGACAGTCGCCGCCGCTATCTCGATCTGATCGCGCGTGAGGCGGAGCGGTTTCCGAACCGCAACGCCCTGTCCTGCTCCAACCTCGCCCACGGCTTTGCCGCCGCCGAAGGGGACAAAGGCGCGATCAAGAGCGGGCGCGGCGCCAACCTGGCGATCGTCACCGCCTACAACGATATGCTTTCGGCGCATCAGCCCTATGGTCGCTACCCGGAAGCGATGAAGATCTATGCCCGCGAGGTGGGCGCCACAGCGCAGGTCGCGGGTGGTACTCCCGCGATGTGCGACGGGGTGACCCAGGGTCAGGACGGCATGGAACTGTCGCTGTTCAGCCGCGATGTTATCGCCCTGTCCACCGCCGTGGCGATGAGCCACGCGATGTTCGATGGCATGGCACTGCTGGGGATCTGCGACAAGATCGTGCCGGGGCTGGTGATCGGCGCACTGCGGTTCGGCCACCTGCCCGCCGTGTTCGTGCCGAGCGGACCGATGCCCTCGGGCCTTGGTAACAAGGAAAAGCAGAAGGTTCGCCAGCTCTATGCCGAAG
This sequence comes from Pseudomonadota bacterium, assembly GCA_029550345.1. GTDB lineage: Bacteria > Pseudomonadota > Alphaproteobacteria > Sphingomonadales > Sphingomonadaceae > Novosphingobium. The sequence continues at coordinate 8,374 of JAKPHK010000005.1, read as the reverse complement.
GCAAGGCGACCCGCGCCGATCTGCTGGAAAGCGAAAGCGCCAGTTATCACAGCCCCGGCACCTGCACCTTCTATGGCACCGCCAATTCCAACCAGATGATGCTGGAACTGATGGGGCTGCAACTGCCAGGTTCGTCATTCGTCCCGCCGAATACCCCGCTTCGTTCAGCCTATACCCGCGCGGCGGTACACAGGCTGGCGGCGATCGGGCGCGAAGGTGATGATTACCGCCCGATGGGCCGGGTGGTTGACGAACGCTCGATCGTCAACGCCGCGGTCGGGCTGCTGGCCACCGGCGGATCGACCAATCACGCAATCCACCTGCCGGCCATGGCCCGCGCCGCCGGGATCGCGCTTGACTGGCAGGACCTTGACGAACTGAGCGCGGCGGTGCCGCTGATGGTCCGGGCCTATCCCAACGGCGCCGCCGATGTGAACCACTTCCACGCCGCCGGCGGGATGAGCGAACTGATGCGCGATCTGGCCGCCGCCGGGCTGGTCCATGCGGATATCCTGACCGTCAGCGATGTCGATATGTTTGCCGGGCTTGAAGGCGCCTGTGATGAAGGCGGCAAGCTGACCTGGCGGGACGGCCCCGGCAAGAGCCTGGACGAGAGCGTTCAGCGCTCCGCCGCCGATCCATTCATGCCGGATGGCGGGATGCGGCTCACCCAGGGCAATCTCGGCCGGGCGATCTTCAAGACCAGCGCCGTCGATCCCGAACGCTATACGATCGAGGCTCCGGCCCGGGTGTTCAACAGCCAGGAGGCGGTCCAGGCCGCGTTCAAGGCGGGCGAGCTGGACCGCGATGTCGTGGTAGTGGTCCGCTTTCAGGGCCCGCGCGCCAACGGGATGCCCGAACTGCACAAACTGACGCCGCCGCTCGGCGTGCTGCAGGACAAGGGCTTCAAGGTTGCGCTGGTTACCGATGGACGAATGAGCGGAGCCAGCGGCAAGGTTCCGGCCGCGATCCACGTAACGCCCGAGGCGCTGGGTGGCGGCCCGCTGGCCCGGGTTCGCGATGGTGATGTGATCAGGCTCTGCGGCCATGACGGCACGTTAGAGGTTCTGACCGATCTGGCCGCGCGCGATCCGGCTTCGGCTCCGGCGACGCAGATGGGCATGGGCCGCGAACTGTTCGCCATGCTGCGCCACCACGCCGATGGGGCCGAACAAGGCGGCTCGGCGATGCTGGCGGAGGCCGGGCTGTGACCACCACAATCGTCACCGTTGACATCGGCGGCACCCACGCCCGCTTCGCTCTCGCCGAAATCGCGGCGGACGGCGCCATCGCTCTGGGTGAGCCGGCAACGCTCCACACCAGCGATCACGCCAGCTTCCAGACGGCCTGGGAAGACTTCGCACGACTTCAGGGTGGCAGCCTGCCCGCAGCCGTCTCGATCGCGATCGCCGGGCCGGTCGGCGGCGAGGTGATCCGCTTTACCAACAACCCCTGGGTGATCCGCCCGGCGTTGATCCCGGAAAAGCTCGGCGCGAACCGTTACAGCGTGATCAACGATTTCGGCGCGGTCGGTCACGCCGTGGCCTGCGCCGGGGCTGAGCATTTCGTCCACCTGGCGGGGCCGAACGAACCGCTTCCGGCCTCGGGCACGCTTTCCATCGTCGGGCCGGGTACGGGCCTTGGCGTCGCCCATGTCTGGCGCGACGGGTGCGGCCACTACCGCGTCCAGGCGACCGAGGGCGGGCACGTCGATTTCGCCCCGCTTGATACGATCGAGGACGCGATCCTGGCCCGTTTGCGCCAGCGTTATCGCCGGGTCTCGGTCGAGCGGGTGGTCTCCGGCCCGGGGCTGGTCGATATATACGAAGGCCTCGCCGCGCTGGAAGGCCGGGCGATCCAGCCGCTTGACGACCGCACCCTGTGGGGTCTGGGGACCAGCGGAGAAGACAGTCTGGCCGCCGCCGCGGTCGATCGGTTCTGCCTGTCGCTTGGCTCGTTCGCGGGCGATATCGCCCTGGCGCAAGGCGCTTCGGGCGTGGTCATCGCCGGCGGACTTGGCCTGCGGATCAAGGACACCCTGCTGCGATCCGGCTTTGCCAACCGCTTTACCGCCAAGGGCCGCTTTGCCGAACTGATGGGCAAGCTCCCGGTCAAGCTGATCACCCACCCCCAGCCCGGCCTGTTCGGCGCTGCCGCCGCTTTTGCCAAGGAGCATCTATCGTGAGCCCGATCGAAACCCTGATGCGCAAGGCCCCGGTGATCCCCGTGCTGGTGATCGAGGACGTGGCCCAGGCCGCTCCGATCGCCGAGGCGCTGGTCAAGGGCGGGCTGCCGGTTCTGGAGGTTACCCTGCGCACCTCAAGCGCGCTTGAGGTTATCCGCGAGATGAAGCGGGTCCCCGGCGCGATCGTCGGCGCGGGCACGGTGCTCAACGAAATGGCACTGGAAGACGCGCTTGAGGCGGGCAGCGAATTCATCGTCTCGCCGGGCCTGACCGACAGTCTCGCCAAGGCCGCGATTGCGTCCGGTGTGCCGTATCTGCCCGGCACCGCCACCTCGTCCGACATCATGCGCGGACTCGATCTGGGGCTCGACCGGTTCAAGTTCTTCCCGGCCGAAGCCAATGGCGGGATCCCGGCGCTGAAGGCGATTGCAGCGCCGTTCGGCATGGTCAAGTTCTGCCCTACCGGCGGGATCACCGCCCAGACCGCGCCGGACTGGCTGGCACTCGATGCCGTGCTATGCTGCGGCGGGTCATGGCTGGTGCCAAAAGGCCAGGTCGATCCGGCGGCGATCGAGGCTGCAGCGCGCGCTGCATCCGGGCTGGCACGATGACCCTACTGGCCCAGCTCGACGCGCGGCTCCAGTCGCTGCACCAGCAGACTACCGAAACCCCCCTGTTCAACCCGGTCTTCCAGCTCAGCCTTGAACTGTCCCGCCAGATCGAAAGCGGTGAGCTGACGCTCGACGGAATCGCGGCGCTGGTGGCCGAGCTGGAATGCGAAGGGCTGCTAGCACGGGCGTACCGTCTCAATCGGCTTGTCGGGCCGGTGGCCGACAGCGAGAACCTGGATCGCCTCCGCGCGCTCTGCACTGAGCAGGATTTTGATGCCTTCGCCGCCCGTTGGCGCAATCCGGCGGCGCACATCGTCTTCACCGCGCACCCCACTTTCCTTCTGACCCAGCGCCAGTCTGCAGCGGTTGCGGCGGCGGCTTCCTCTGGTGAGATCGGCGAAGCCACCGCCTGCGTGGCGCCGCACACGCGCGACGCGATTACACTCGATAGTGAACACCGCGCCGCGATGGACGCGATCGGCCGGGCGCAAACCGCCCGCGATACCATGGTCCGCACATTGCTGGGTCAGGCCCGCTCACGCTGGCCGGACAAGTGGCGCGAACTGAACCCGATGCCGCTCCGCTTCGCCAGCTGGGTCGGCTATGACATGGACGGGCGGACCGACATTTCCTGGGCGACATCGCTGCGCTATCGCCTGCAGGAAAAGGCCGAGCGGCTGGAAAGTTATGCCGCCGCGCTGGACGCTGCGGCGCCCGACATTGCCGAGAGCCTACGCGCTGCGGCTGGCTATGCCGCAACCCAGGCCGAGCGTCTGGGCGCTACCGACATCGCCGATCCCAGCGCGCTTTCGGACACAGCCAACCATCTCAGCGCCGATCACCCCTTCAAGCTGACCAGCCTGGCCCCGACCATTGCCGAGCTTGAGCGGCTGGCGACCGATGCGGGGGACGATCAGGCCGAAACCCTGCTGACAATTGCCGCCGCGATGCGTGCAGACGGGCTTGGGATGGGCTGGATCCACTTCCGGGTCAATTCCAGCCAGCTGCAGAACGCGATCCGCCGCCGGATCGACCCTGATGGCAAGCTCGATCTCGCCAGCCAGGCCGCCTTGGTCCGGCTACGTGAACTATTGGCCGAAGTGAAGCCGCTCCATTCCAACATGGCTGCACTCGCGATCGAAAGTTCCACCGCGATCCGGCAGTTCCTGGCCATGGCCCAGATCCTGCACCACATCGACGCCGACGCGCCGATCCGGATGCTGGTGGCGGAATGCGAGCAGCCGACCACGGTTCTGGCCGCGCTCTATTTCGCCCGGCTGTTCGGAATCGAAGGCAAGGTCGATGTCTCGCCGCTGTTCGAAACCGAAAGCGCGCTGGAACATGGCGGCCGATTCCTTGACGCGCTGCTGGCCGAACCGGCCTATCGCGATTACGCCCGGCTTCGCGGGCGGGTATCGATCCAGACAGGCTTTTCCGATGCCGGTCGTTTCGTCGGCCAGATTCCGGCAGCATTGGCAATCGAGCGGCTGCAAGGACGGCTGAGCGAGGCGATGCAGGCCAACGGGCTGAGCGATGTTGCCGCATTGGTATTCAACACCCACGGCGAAAGCATGGGGCGCGGCGCCCATCCAGGCAGTTTTTCCGACCGTTTGGCCTGGCCACTTTCACCCTGGGCGCGGCGGCGGTTCGCCCGTGCCGGAATCAGACTTGAGGGGGAAGTCAGCTTTCAGGGCGGCGATGGCTATCTGTTCTTCGCCACGCCCGAACTAGCCCTCGCTACGCTGACCCGCTTTGCCGAGATGCCGCCGGGCCTGACCGATCTCGATGCGCCGACCGATCCGTTCTATCGCCGTACCGACCTGAGCCTCGATTTCTACCGTGCGATCCGCCGCTTCCAGGCCGCGCAGCTGGCCAGCCGGACCTACCCCCGCGCGGTAACCGCTTTCGGGCTGGGCCTGCTCAACGATACCGGCAGCCGTAAAAGCCGCCGCCAGAGCGACCTTACCGCTGACCGCGAGATGAGCCTGCGCCAGATCCGTGCGATCCCGCACAACGCGGTGCTGCAGCAGCTGGGCTATCCGGTCAACGTGATCGGCGGCTTTGGCAGCGCGGCCGAGGGTAATTACGAGGAACTGGCCGAATTGCTGCGCTCCAGCGATCGCGGGCGGCAACTGGTGCGGCTGGTGCGCAGCGCCAATGCTCTGGCCAGCATCAAGACCGTGGCCGCATTCGGCGAACTGTTCAATTCGGCCTATTGGGCCAGCCGCCCCTATCGCGGCGGCGAAGACCAGATCGCCGACGCCTGCCTGGCGCTGACCGAATATCTGACCACCGATGACCGCACCGGCGTCTATCGGCGCATGGCCAGCCGCCTGCGCGTCGATGCACTCAAGCTGCACCGACTGCTCGATCTGATCCCTGACGAGGCGCCGCACGAAGGCCGTGAGCATACCCGGCGGACACTTGGTGTGCTTCAGGCCCTGCGACTGGCGCTGTTCCAGCATATGTTCCTGCGGGCCGTATCGGTTCCAGCCTTCAGCCGCGCCAACGATATCAGCCGCGACGATGTGCTGGAGATGATCTTCACCCTGCGCGTGGACGAGGCACTGGCCCAGCTGCGCCGGGCCTTCCCTGCCGCCGAACCCCGCCTGGGCGACTTCACCGTGCGCGAACCGAGCGATTATCCGGACAAAGGCGCGGTCGGCTATGCCGCGATCCACCGCGAGTTCCTTGATCCGATTGCCGGGGCTCAGGCGCTTTCGCTGCGGATCACCACGGCGATCGCCAATCTGTTCGGGGCACATGGCTAACATGCTGTTCTGCCAGCGTTAACCTTTGTCTGGCAGGTAGTCCCGGCACGAAACGCCGTGCCCGGCGGGCTGGCCTTCACCATGGTCCTGCCCTAGGGTTCAGCCTGGTGCGGGAACATCTGCGGGACGCAAAGCGATGAAATTCAATTCCGGGATCGCCATGATCGGTCTATTCACCGCCGCCGTTGTCGGCGGTGCGGCGCTGCTGCTTTCGCAGCCGGAACAGAGTGCCAAGGCCCTTGAGCCGGAAGCCAGTCCCGTGGCAAGCGCACCCGCGACGCCCGCCGCCAGCCCCGCCCCGACTGCGGCCCCGGCCAAGGACGAACGCTTTGTCATCAAACGGATTTTGCCGATCGACGGGCCAATCAAGTACGGCCAGTGGCATTGGGATGACAAGGGCGTGCCCGATGGCCCGATCGTGATCACGGTCGATCTCGACGCCCGGGTGCTCTCGGTTTTCAAGGGTGGCTATGAGATCGGCGCGACCGCGGTGCTGCTGGGGACCAGCGAAAAGCCGACCCCGCTGGGGGTTTTCCCGATCAAGTGGAAGAAGGCCGATCACTATTCCAGCACCTATGACGGTGCGCCGATGCCCTTCACCCAGAACCTCACCACCGACGGTGTGGCGATCCATGGCACCAAGGTTGAAAAGGGCTATGCCAGCCACGGCTGCATCGGGGTGCCTGCAGGGTTCGACAAGAAGCTGTTCAGTGTCACCAACGTGGGTGACAAGGTGTACATCACCAAGGGCAAGACCGCGAAGCAGGGTGACAGCCTGATCTGATCCGGTTTGACCGCGCCCGCGCCTTGCGCAATCATGGCGCCTTGCCATGATGCGAGAGGAGCCCGGCATGACCCATAGCGTCGATCTGTTCTGGTCGTTCCGCAGCCCCTATTCCTACATCGTCACGCCCAAGCTGCTTGAGCTTGAGCGGGATTGGGACGCAAAGGTCAATGTCCGCCCGGTCCTGCCGATCGCGGTGCGCCAGCCTGAATTCTTTGCCCATGCCGATCCGCTGTGGACCAGCTACCTGATGCGCGACTGTGTGCGCAGCGCGGAGTTTGAAGGGCTGACATTGCGATGGCCGCGCCCCGATCCGGTGGTGATGGATTTCGCCACCCGGACCTATCCGAAGGAGCAGCCGTACATCCACCGTCTGACCCGGCTGGGCGTGCTGGCCAGCGAACGCGGCTTTGGCCTGCCGCTGCTGCGCGCGGTCAGCCACATGATCTGGTCGGGCGAAGTCGATGGCTGGAACGAAGGCGATCATCTGGCCCGCGCCGTGGCAGAGGCCGGCGGCGACCTGGCCGAAATGGACGCCGTGCTTGCGGCTGAGGCCGAGCGGCTCGACGCAGTGATCGCGCAGAACGAGGCCGACCAGCGGCTTGGCGGCCACTACGGCGTGCCGCTGATGGTCCATGACGGCGAACCGTTCTTCGGTCAGGACCGCTATGACCAGCTGGTCTGGCGGATGCGGCAAAAGGGGATGACGGCGCGGAGCTAACTCCGCCGCTTCGGCGCTTTGCTGAAACTCCACCCGTCCGGCATGGCGCGGGCGACGAGGTTGCCGATCGAGGCGGGCTGGCGGGCCAGCAGGCTTTCGAACAGACGGGCGACGGCGCTGCCGCGCGGGGTCTGGCCGTCAAGCTCGGTCACGATCCGCGCCAGCACCCGCAGCGCCACCGCGCGCGGAGCCTGCGGGCGATAGGTCAGGCCTAGCGGGCCCTTGGTCACACATTCGCGCCATTCGCGCGCCGCCGCCCAATCGAGCGCAGCGTCGGAATCGGCAAGGTTGGCGGCGCTTTGGGCAAGGGCGGGCACATCAAGCCAGTCGGCACCGGCAATCGCCTTGCGGATCCGGGCGCGGTCGAAGCGGTCGTCGGCATTGGAGGGATCGGCCACCGCCATCAGCCCGGCAGCGGCAACCACCCCGCCCAGCTCGTCACGCCGCCAGCCCAGCAGCGGGCGCAGCAGCAGCAGCGGCGTGCCGGGCACCTGCCCCCGCGCCCGCACCCCGGCCAGTCCGGCAACGCCGCTGCCGCGCCCAAGCCGGGCCAGCAGGGTTTCGGCCTGATCATCGGCATGGTGCGCGGTGGCCAGTGCCTCCAACTGCTGTTGCTGCATCCACCCGGCCAGCGCGGCATAGCGCGCGGCGCGGGCGCGGGACTGGATATTGCCCGGCTCAACCGCAACACTCAGCGTCTGATGCGGCACGCCGATCGCAGCGCAGACCTGCCCCACCATCGCCGCTTCATTCGCGCTTTCGGCCCGTAAGCCGTGATCGACTGTCGCCGCCGCGACCCGCCCCGGCAGGGCGGCATGGGCCAGCAGCAGCAGGGCCAGACTGTCCGGCCCGCCCGATACCGCCAGACCAAGCCGCCCTTCCCCGCGCCACAACGCGGCCAGATCGGCGGCGAACCGCGCGGTCAGGTCTGGATCAGGCGGCGTCGGTGTGGCCACGGCGCGGCATCACGCCGGGCACTTCAGCCCGCCCTTGGTCGCATCGTACTGCGCCTTGAGCCGTCCGGTCGACTCCGCCGGGAATTCGCGTACGAACTGATCGAGCGCAACGCAGGCCCGGTTGGTGTCCTTGAGCTGGCGCATCGATTCAGCAAGGTAAAGCAGGCTGTCCGGCGCACGCGGGCCCTTGGGATCGGCCTTGTAGTTCTGCAGGAACCAGCTCGCCGCCTCGCGCGGGTTGCCCTCATCCAGATAGGCGCGGCCCAGCAGGTTGCGCGCGAAAGACACGCGGGCGTGCTTGGGATACTTGGTCAGGAACAGCTTCAGCTGCTGCTCGGATTCGGGA
>JAKPHK010000049.1 GCA_029550345.1 Pseudomonadota bacterium | reverse complement strand
CACTCACGCGGCATTGCTGGATCAGGCTTTCGCCCATTGTCCAATATTCCCCACTGCTGCCTCCCGTAGGAGTCTGGGCCGTGTCTCAGTCCCAGTGTGGCTGATCATCCTCTCAGACCAGCTAAGGATCGTCGCCTTGGTAGGCCTTTACCCCACCAACTAGCTAATCCTACGCGGGTTCATCCTTTGCCGATAAATCTTTGGTCTTTCGACATCATCCGGTATTAGCAGTCATTTCTAACTGTTATTCCGAAGCAAAGGGCAGATCCCCACGCGTTACGCACCCGTGCGCCACTAACCCCGAAGGGTTCGTTCGACTTGCATGTGTTAGGCATGCCGCCAGCGTTCGTTCTGAGCCAGGATCAAACTCTCAAGTTTGTGTCACGATATGCACGGCACGGAGCAAGCCCCGCCAACCGCGATACCGAACTTCAGGAGCCGATACCTGCACTTGTCAAACGTAATGGATACGAAGGACATATGAGGTAACGACTTAATCAACCCATACACGGAGCCTGAAGCTCCCCGGATGGGGCGCCGTCGCCCACATGTCCCTTCATCTAAACCAACAATGTCAAAGAGCCACCAACCAAGCCACCGAAGCGACAAAATCAGGCGGACAACCATCGTTCCCCGCTTTTTAGTTCGGGGGACTTGTTGTCCGTCTATGTTGGCGACCGGGTCGTTTCAGCCGTTTGAAGCGGCGTTCCCGTCCGGTGAACGGGCCTCTAGGCCTACCGTCTGATTCGGTCAAACACTTTTTGCAATTTTATTTCAAAGAATGTGAAAAGCGCAGAAATCCGCGGGTTTGAGGCATCAATCAGCCTGCGATTGCCCAGAATCGTTGTGCGGCCTCGCAACTTTTTTTGCCCCGCCCGGGGCCGTAAGCCGTGATTAACGCCCCTTAGCTATATCGTCGGCCATGTCAGAGGTCGCTGATTCCCGCCGAAATTCCGCCGCGCAGCCGCGCGTTGCCGTGATTGTGCCCGCCTATGGGGTGGCCCACCTGCTCGGAGAGGCGCTTGATTCGCTTCAGGCCCAGACCCTGACCGACTGGGAATGCCTTGTGATCGACGATGGCGCGCCGGACGATGTAGCCGGGGCAGTCGCCCCCTATCTTTCGGATTCGCGCATCCGGTTCATCTCCACGCCCAATCAGGGTGTCAGTGCGGCCCGCAATACCGCAATCGCCGAATCGCGCGCGCCGTTGGTTGCCCTGCTGGACGGGGATGACCGATTCCGCCCTGACTATCTGGCGAGCACCGTACCGCTGCTGGAGAATGACCCTGCTCTGCGGCTGGTCACGGTCAACGCGCTGATCTTTGGCGCTGTGCCCAAGGAGCGGCTGTGCTTCGGTGAGAACTGTGCGCTCAATCCGCCGCGCGGCACGCTCGCCCAGGTGCTCGATCGCAGCTTTGGCGTCTATATCGGTACAACCTTTCGCCGCGCCGATTTCGATTCGATCGGCGGTTTCGACACGGCCATGGCCCAGTCCGAAGACTTCGACCTGTGGGTGCGACTGATGGAGCTGGGCGGCGAGGCCGGATTCGTAAGCGAGGTGCTGGGCGAATACCGGGTCCGGCCCAACTCCGCTTCGGCCCATGCCGGGCGGCTGCTGCTCGGCAACATCCGGGTTTACGAGAAAGCGAAAGCAGCCCTGCCCGTCGATGCGGCCGAGCAGACGCTGCTCGACCAACTGATCGCGCAGAATCACCAGGCGCTCGATTTCGAATATGCGATCGACCGGGTTGTCGATGGCGATACCAGCCGCGGTCTTGAGGACTTGCGCAAAGTCAAGGCGCTGGTCAGCGGGCCGGTCTGGACCCTGTCCTTCGCGCTATGGCGGCTGTTCCCGGCGCTCGCCCGGCCGATGCTGGCCTGGCGGCGGCAGGCCCACAGCCGGGGCGCAGGTTCGGCGGACATGAGTCTGGCCGCCTCGTTCACGGCGCTGTGGAGCTAAGGCCGTGACTGCCCCGCTGGTTTCGGTGGTGATGAGCGTCTGGAACGACGAAGCCTATGTCGGCCAGGCGATCGATTCGATTCTGACGCAAAGTGAAGGCCGCTTTGAATTCCTGATCGTCGATGATCAGTCAGCGGACGCTTCGGCGCGGGTGATTGCCGAATGGGCCGCCCGCGATCCGCGAATCGCCATACTGCCCGCAGGACCCAAGGGGCGGGTCGCCGCGCTCAACCGGCTGATCGCAGCGGCCAAGGCCCCGCTGATCGCGCTGATGGACAGCGACGATATCTGCCGCCCCGAACGCCTTGCCATGCAAATGGCCTTCCTGACCGAACACCCCGACCATGTTGCCGTCAGCTGCGAATGCGACAAGATCGACGCGCGCGGTGCGGCGCTGGAGCGTCCGCCGATTGACCGCCCGCTGACCCACGAAGGGCTCGTCGCCAATTTCGAGGACGGGCCGCTGCTCAATCACAACGCGGTGCTGATCCGGCGCGAGGCACTGCAAGCCATCGGCGGTTACCGCCCGGCCTACCGCCACGCCGAAGACTATGACCTGTGGCTGCGCCTGGCCGATGTGGGCAAGCTGGCCAACCTGCCGGACAAGCTGGTTTCCTACCGGATCCATGACAATCAGGTGAGCACCGCTAACCTGGCCGAGCAGACCGCCAATGCCGCAATCGCCTGGCTGGCCAGGTGCGAACGTCTGGCCGGCAAGCCCGATCCGACCGCCGGACTTACCGCGCTGCCAGATCTTGGCCATATCGACGCGGTTTTCGGAACCGGCAGCGCCGCCTATATCCGGCGCCGGATCGTCGAGCGCTGCCTTTATGCGCCTGAGGTGCTGGCGGGCGATGGCTGGCCTGCGCTGCTTGGGCATATCAGGGAAACCGCCCCCGCACCGCATCTCTGGCGCGCCAGCCTGCGGCTGCTGACCGCCGGAAAGCCGGTTCACGCCGCGCGCTCCGCCCTCGCCCTCGCCAGCCGGACACTGGCGGCATGAGCGCGATGTCGGTCCGTTCGGCGGCGATCTGGGCGATCGCCTCGCAATATGCCTCCTTCGCGATCCAGTTCGCGGCCAGCGTTGTGCTGGCGCGCTGGTATATCGACCCGGCCGAGCTGGGATTGTTCTCGATCGCCTTTGCCGCGATCACCCTGATCGCCTTTTTGCAGGACTTCGGCGTTGCCCGCTACATCTCGGGTGAACGCGATCTGACGCCAGAGAAAATCCAGGGCGCCTTCACCCTTTCGATCACGGTCGCCTGGGCAGTGGCCTTTGCCGCGATCCTGCTGGCCTGGCCGGTCAGCTGGTTCTACGCCGAGCCGCGATTGTTCCCGTTGGCGCTGGTGATCGCCTGTTCATATCTGCTGGTTCCGCTGGCGATCGTGCCGCAGGCGCTGTGCCAGCGGCGGATGGACTTCAAATCGAACACCATGATCGAGGTCGGCGCCGCCCTGGCCAACGCCGCCGTCGCGCTGACCCTGGCGATGCGCGGGATGGGCGCGCTGGCGCTGGCCTGGGGCGCCTTCGCCCAGCAGGCAGCGCGGATGCTGGTCAGCCAGTGGCGCGCGGGGTTCATGCTGCCCTGGCCGATGCACCTGAAGGGCACCTCCCCGATTCTGGCGATCGGCGGGACCAATACGGTCCAGTCGGTCTGCGGATCGATCACCGCCCGCGCGCCTGAACTGCTGATCGGGCGGATTATCGACGAGGCCGCAGTCGGGCTGTTCGCGCGCGCATCCGGCCTTGCCCTGCAACTGCGGCTGCTGGTTTCGGGTGCGGTGACAGGCGTCTTCTATCCCGCCTTCCGCAAGGTCCGCGACGAGGGCCAGCCGCTCGGCCCGCCCTATCTGCGCGTCACCGCCGCCTATACCGGGATCACATGGCCGGCCATGGCGGGAATCGCGGTGCTGGCCGCACCGCTGATCGAGCTGCTTTACGGTCCGCGCTGGCTGGGCGCCGCGCCGCTGCTGGCATGGATCGCGATGTCACAGCTCTGTTACGTCGCCGTCCCGCTCAACGGGGATCTGCCGCTGCTGCTGGGCCGGATGCGGGAACTGGTCAGGTTCAACCTTTATGACACCGCCGCCTCGGTACTGTTCCTGGCCCTGGCGGCCCCGTTCGGCCTGGTCTGGGTGGCGGCATCGCGCGTGGCCCACGGGCTGTTCTGGATGGCGCTTTATGCCCCGTTCCTCAAACGCCTGCTCGGCTTCAGCTGGCGTGACCTGCTGGCGGTTTATGGCAAGAGCCTGCTTGCCACTCTCGCCGCCGTCGGGCCGCTGCTGGCATCTTATGCGCTTTGGGCGGGCCCGACCGATGCCGGCTTCATCCAGCTTGGCGCGGGGGTTCTGGGCGGGGTGCTGTGCTGGCTGATCGTGCTGGCGCTGATCCGCCACCCCCTGCTGGACGAAATCATCGCCATTGTCGGTGCCGCGCTGGACCGAATCGGAATGCGACCGGGGCGGCTTGCGCGTCGATAAGCGGCTTTGCCGATTGCACCGCACTGGGGTATCCTGACCGTAGGAGAGGAACCCTGCCATGCCGATGAACCCGCTTTTCACACCGTTCGTTTCGCTACTGGTGGCCATGCCGATCGTGGTCGGACAGGATGGCGTGCAGCAGGCCAACGGGGTCGATGTCGTCTCGGTCGATACCGATCGCAATGATCGCCTGACCGTTCCCGTTACCATCGGCAAACACGGGCCGTTCAACTTTCTGATCGATACCGGTGCGGAAAACACCGTGCTTTCATCAGGCGTGGTAAGCACGCTGGCCCTGCCGATCAGCGGGCGCGCCAAGTTGACCGGGGTGGCCGGATCAGAAATGGTCGATACGGTCGAGGTCGATCAGATCGATCTGGGCAAACGATCGTACTATGGCCTTCTGGCGCCGGTGCTGGAACGCGGGGACATTGGCGCCGACGGGATCATCGGACTGGACAGCCTGCAGGGCCAGCGGGTCCAGATCGATTTCAAGCGCGGGGTGATGGCCGTGGCCGATGCGAAAGCACTGGGCGGCGATCGCGGCTATGAAATCGTCGTCACCGCCCGCCGCCGCTCGGGCCAGCTGATCATGACCCAGGCCAGGATCGATGGGGTGAAGGTTGACGTGGTGATCGATACGGGGTCCGATACCTCGATCGGCAACCGCGCGCTGCAGGATGCGCTGAGCAAGCGTCGGTCCATTGGCACGGCGGAGCTGCATTCTGTGACTGGCCAGTCGATCAAGGCCGATCTCAGCTATGCCCGCGCGCTCAAGATCGGCGAAATCACCTTCGGCAACGTCAAGATCGCCTTTGCCGATTCGCCGCATTTCGAAAAGCTGAAGCTGACCGCAAAACCGGCCCTGTTCCTGGGGATGCGCGATCTGCGCCAGCTGGACCGGGTGGCGATCGATTTTTCGACCCGGCGGATCTATTTCGACCTGCCAGACACTGCCTTCGACCCTTACGACAACCATCTGGGTTCGCGGCTGGATTAGGCGGTACCCTTCCCTTTCGGCGCCGCGCGCCTACATGAAGGGCCATGCCGCCCGAACTTCCCGCCGCTCCTTCACGCAATGCCCGCCATGACGGCTGGGGAACGCTGCGACGTTTCCTGCCCTATCTCTGGCCGAAGGATGATTGGCGGCTGCGCGCGCGGATCCTTGGCGCGGTTTCGCTGATCCTGCTTTCCACTGCCACCCAGTTCATCCTTCCTTATCTGCTCAAATGGGCGGTCGATGCGATGAACGTCACGGGGCCGCGCGTGGCGACCTTCGCGATGCTGTTCGTGCTGGCCTATGCCGCCGGACGGTTTGGCGGGGTGGTGTTCGATAATCTGCGGAACATCGTGTTCGAGCGGGTCGGCCAGCAGGCGACATCGCAGCTCGCCGAACACGTCTTCAACCGGCTCCACCGCCTGAGCCTGCGGTTCCACCTAGCCCGCCGCACCGGAGAGGTCACCAAGGTGATCGAGCGCGGGACCAAGAGCATCGATACGATGCTCTATTTCATGCTGTTCAACATCGCCCCGACGGTGATCCTGCTGCTGGGCGTTGGGGTGATCTTCTACATCAACTTCGGCTGGCCGCTGGTGACGGCAACCGCCCTGGCGGTGATCGCCTATATCTGGGTCACCCGCGCGATCACCGAATGGCGCACCAAACTGCGCGAGCAAATGAACCGGCTTGATGGGCAGGCGCTGTCGCGCGCGGTCGATTCGCTGCTCAATTACGAGACGGTGAAATACTTCGGCGCCGAAGCCCGCGAAGAGGCGCGCTATGCCGAGGCGACCCGCGCCTATGCCGCGGCGGCGGTGAAAAGCGAGAACAGTCTGGGCCTGCTCAACATCGCCCAGGCGCTGGTCACCAACCTGCTAATGGCGGCGGCCATGGCACTGACCGTGCGCGGCTGGGTGCGGGGCGAATACAGCGCCGGGCAGCTGGTTTTCGTCCAGACCTATCTGACCCAGCTGTTCCGTCCGCTCGATATGCTGGGCATGGTCTATCGCACGATCCGTCAGGGCCTGATCGACATGGCCGATATGTTCCGCCTGATCGATACCGAGATCGAGGTGCAGGACGCAACCGGTGCTCCGGCGCTGGTGATAGGCCGCCCGACGCTGACCTTTGACAACGTGGTGTTCGGTTACGAGCCGGACCGTACCATCCTGAAAGGCCTGAGCTTTGAAGTGCCCGCCGGGCATCAGGTGGCGATCGTCGGCCCATCGGGCGCGGGCAAAAGCACGATCGCCCGGCTGGTGTTCCGATTCTACGATCCATGGCAGGGGCGGATCCTGATCGATGGGCAGGATATTCGCACTGTAACGCAGGCCTCCCTGCGCGCGGCAATCGGGATCGTGCCGCAGGATTCGGTGCTGTTCAACGACACCATCGGCTACAACATCGCCTATGGCCGCGACGGTGCGGGCCAGGCCGAAGTGGAGGCGGCGGCGCGCGGTGCGGCGCTGATGGACCTGATCGGCCGCCTGCCGCAGGGCTTCGACACCGAAGTGGGCGAACGCGGGCTCAAGCTGTCCGGCGGCGAAAAGCAGCGCGTGGCGATCGCCCGAACGCTAGTGAAAAACCCACCGATCCTGCTGCTCGACGAAGCGACCAGCGCGCTCGACACCCGGACCGAGCAGGACATCCTTGCCACGCTGCATTCGGTGGCCGAGGGGCGCACCTCGCTCTCGATCGCCCACCGGCTTTCGACCATCGCCGATGCCGATACGATTCTGGTGCTGAGCGATGGCCAGCTGGCCGAACAGGGTGACCATCAGGCGCTGCTGAAACGCGGCGGACTCTATGCCGAAATGTGGGCCCGCCAGGCCGAGGCTATCGAGGAATACGGGCAGGCGGCGGAGTAGCCGTCTACTTCACCACGTCGGCTTCATGCCAGACCACCGCCTGAGCGACCTTCATGCACAGGTGCCCTTCATCCCAGGCCATGCTGGGCGAACCGTAAAGCCGCCAGCCCTGTTCCAGCGCCTCGGACACCCGCTCGCAAAAGGCGCGGTCGTCTTTGCCGGTGAGCAGGCGGTAGATCGGGCGGTCTTCGGGGGTCTGGTGCATCGGCTCGCTCACAGGATGTACTTGCTGAGATCGGTGTCCTTCGCCAGCCCGGCCAGCCGGGCCTGCACATAGCCTTCGTCAACCGTCACCGTCTCACCCTCGCGGTCTTCGGCCTCGAAGCTCAGTTCCTCGAGCAGCTTTTCCATCACGGTCTGCAGTCGCCGGGCGCCGATGTTCTCGACCGCTTCGTTCACCTGGGCCGCGATTTTCGCGACTTCGCGAACCGCACCGGGGGTGACGTCCAGCGTCACCTTCTCGGTTGCCAGCAGCGCCTTGTACTGTTCGACCAGGTTGGCGCGGGTTTCGGAGAGGATGCGGACGAAATCGTCTTCGCTCAGCGCCGACAGCTCGACCCGGATCGGCAGGCGCCCCTGCAGTTCGGGCAGCATATCGCTGGGCTTGGCGACGTGGAAAGCGCCGCTTGCGATGAACAGAATGTGGTCAGTCTTCATCGGGCCATATTTGGTGGCAACGGTGGTACCTTCGATGAGGGGTAGAAGGTCTCTTTGCACCCCTTCGCGTGACACTGAACCGCCACGCACATCGCTCACAGCGATCTTGTCGATCTCGTCGATGAAGACGATGCCGTTGCTTTCGGCATTGGCCAGCGCGACGCGGGCGACATCGTCCTGATCCATCCGCTTTTCGGATTCCTCATCGACCAGTTTGGTCCAGGCATCCGGCACTTTCAGCTTGCGGCGTTTCAGGTTCTGCTTGCCAAGCGCCTTGCCCATCATCTCGCTGAGGTTGATCATCCCGATCCCGCCGGGCATTCCCGGGATGTCCATGCCCATGCCGGGGCTGTCCTCAACCTCGATCTCCACTTCGGTCGAATCCATCGCCTTTTCAACGATCCGCTGCCGGAACGATTCGCGAGTAGCCTCGGACGCACCCTCGCCGACCAGTGCCTTCAGCAGGCGGTCCATAGCGGCCTTTTCGGCGGCTTCGCGCACGGCTTCGCGGCGGCGGTCCTTTTCCAGCCGGATCGCTTCCTCGGCCAGATCGCGGGCGATCTGCTCGACATCACGGCCGACATAGCCAACCTCGGTGAACTTGGTCGCCTCAACCTTGACGAAGGGCGCGTCGGCCAGCCTGGCCAGGCGGCGGCTGATCTCGGTCTTGCCGCAGCCGGTCGGGCCGATCATCAGGATGTTCTTGGGCGTAACCTCATCACGCAGGTCCGCGCCGAGCCGCTGGCGGCGCCAGCGGTTGCGCAGCGCCACCGCGACGGCCTTCTTGGCGTCGGTTTGGCCAATGATGTGTTCGTCAAGCGCGCGGACGATCGCCCGGGGCGTCAGACTCTGGGTCAGGTTATCAAGCATGGGATCAGATCGCCTCAACCGTCACGCGGTCATTGGTGAAAACACAAACATCCGCCGCAACCGCCATGGCGCGGCGCGCGATCTTTTCGGGATCATCTTCATAATCGGTCAGCGCTTTTGCGGCCGACAGCGCATAGTTCCCGCCCGATCCGATCGCGGCGATGCCCTCTTCCGGCTCCAGCACGTCGCCATTGCCGGTCAGGATCAGCAGGACGTCCTTGTCGGCAACGATCATCAGAGCTTCGAGGTTGCGCAGATACTTGTCCGTGCGCCAGTCCTTGGCGAGTTCAACGGCGGCGCGCATCAGCTGCCCACGGTGGGCTTCCAGCTTCTTTTCAAGCCGCTCGAACAGGGTAAAGGCATCGGCGGTGGCCCCGGCGAACCCGGCAATCACGCTGCCGTCACCCAGCCGCCGCACCTTGCGGGCGTTAGGCTTCATCACCGTATTGCCCATGGAGACCTGGCCATCCCCGGCGATGACGGTCTTGCCGCCCTTCTTGACGCCGATGATGGTGGTGCCGTGCCACTGGATCAGACCGTGGCTGTCAGAAGATTGGTTCATACCTGCGGATATATGTCTGATCCGTCAGGCTTCAACCTCAGCTGCCGTTGGGACCGCCAGCGCCCGAACCACCAGCACCGACCTGGCCGATATTGCCGAACAGGTCTTCAAGGAACGAACGTTCACGCCCCAGGGTCGGCGTCTTATCGCCATCGGGGCTGATGTTGGAGACCGTTTCCATGCCCGAGCGCTGAACCGCGGCGACATTGCCCTTCTCGTCAAACGAGATCCGGACCATCAGCTGGTCCTTCGGCTTGGGCCGCGTGAAAGCCGCCTGGCGGGTGTTGGTGGAGATATAGTACCAGTCCTTGCGGCCGAACTGGCTGATAAAGCTGGGCCGCCCCAGCATCCGTTCAACCGAAATCTGGTTGTCGATCCCCGGCTGGACCGAATCGAGCAGCGCATTATCGATCAGGTAACCGCGATGGTCCTTGATCGAGGCGCAGGCGGAAAGTGCCAGCGCCATCACGGCCACGCCCAGAATTCGTCCCTTGATCGGCATCGTAAACTTGCTCCGTCTGGCGCCGCACGCAGGATTGCCCGCGCCGCCGCCTTGATCTATCGCCGCCAGCCTTAGGCCGCCTTGGCCCGCCGCGCAATGCCGCCGCTTGGGCAAGGCGGGTTTAATGCCCGCTGAATGGAAGGACGCTGATTGCCATGTCGCTGCTGAAACGCCTGTTCGGCAATTCCGTCCGCGATTCCGCGCAGGCCCGCCCGTTGTGGCACCGGATCGTGGAACTGGCCCGCGATCCTGCGTGGTACGCACGCGGCGGAATTGCCGATACGGTGCCAGGGCGCTTCGATTGCATCGCGCTGGTCCTGGGCTTGGTGATGCTGCGGATGGAAGGCCACGATGATCTGCGCGGTCCCTCAGCCCGGCTGACCGAACTGTTTGTTGAAGATATGGACGGGCAGCTGCGGCAAAACGGCGTGGGCGATCTGGTGGTGGGCAAGCGGATCGGCAAGCTGATGGGGGTTCTGGGCGGCCGCATCGACGCATTCCGATCAGCACTGGCTGCACCGGAAGATGCCGCGCTGATCGCCGCGATCGAACGCAATGTTACCCTGACAGAAAGTGCCGACATGGCCTGGATCGCCGCGGAAATGCGCCGCATGGCAGACCGGCTGGCGGCGGTCGATAATCCCGGGCTGATTGCCGGAAGGATCGGATAATGAGCGAATTTTCCCGGATCTATGATGCCGCGCGGCTGCCCGTTGGCGAACAGCGGCTTGATGCCAGCGCCGCGGAGTGCGCCGCCCTGGCCCAGCGGTTCGGGCTGGTTGCGGTAAAGGCGCTTTCTGCGGGCGTTACGCTTCTGGCCGATGGCCCAACGGTTCGCGCCAAAGGCATGGTTTCCGCCGATGTGGTGCAAAGCTGCGCGGTATCGGGAGAGGACCTGCCGGTTTCGATCAAGGAGGCGCTGTCACTCCACTTTGTCCCTCCCGCCGATTCGCCGGTGCGCGAAGAAGAGATCGAACTGGAAGCGGACGAGCTTGACGAGATCGAGATGGACGGGACGCGCTTCGATCTGGGCGAAGCCGTGGCGCAAACCCTGGCGCTGGCGATCGACCCCTATCTTGAAGGCCACGGTGCAGCCGAAGCCCGGCGCAAGGCCGGGATCGTCAGCGAAGGCCAATCCGGCCCGCTGGCCGATGCGCTGAAAGGTTTGCTGAAGGACTGATCCCGATCAGAACGGGATGTCGTCGTCCAGATCGTCGGCATAGCCGCCGCCCTGCTGGCCGCCGCCGAAACCGCCACCACCCGAGCGCTGCCCGCCGGAACCACCGCCAAAGTCACCGCCGCCGCTGCGCTGACCGCCGCCATAGCTGCCGCCGCCACCGCCCTGGCCGCCACCCGGTGCGCCATCGAGCATGGTCAGCACCCCGCCCATGCCGCCGACCGACACTTCGGTGCTGTAGCGATCATTGCCGGACTGATCCTGCCACTTGCGAGTCCGCAGCTGGCCTTCGATATAAACCTTGCTGCCCTTGCGCAGATAGCGCTCAGCCACACCGACCAGCCCTTCGGACTGGAGAACGACCGTGTGCCACTCGGTCCGTTCCTTCTTTTCGCCGGTGTTGCGATCCTTCCAACTTTCCGAAGTGGCGATCCGCAGGTTGCAGATCTTGCCGCCGTTCTGGAACGACTTCACTTCCGGATCGGCACCCAGATTGCCGATGAGAATGACCTTGTTGACGCTGCCTGCCATCGAATCGAACCCCTTTGAATATCGTGGGGTTGCCTAGCCAATCACGTGCGCGGGTCCAACCCGGACTTGGGCGGTATCCCCTGATCGAATTGCGGCACCGTTACCCCAGCCCGAACCAGACCGCCGTCCAATAGGTCAGCCCCGCAAACAGATAGGCCAGGCCAAACAGGTAAACGAGCATGAAGGTCGGCCATTTCCAGCCGTTTGTCTCGCGCCGGGTGACCGCGATCGTGCTCATGCACTGGGGCGCGAAGACGAACCAGGCGAGGAAGGCCAGCGCGGTCGCCAGTGACCATTTGCCGCGCAGCCGTTCGCCCAGCTGCTGGGCCTGCTGTTCCTCATCCCCGGCGCCGACGGCATAGGAGGTGGCAAGCGCACTGACCGCCACTTCGCGCGCGGCCATCGCCGGAATCAGCGACAGCGCGATATCGCGGTTGAAGCCGATCGGTTCGACCACCACGGCCAGGCCATTGGCGAGCCTGCCGGCGATCGAGGCGTCGATCTGGTTCTGACCCGGTTCCGCGCGCGGAAAGCTGAGCAGCAGCCACAGCACCACGGTGACCATGAAGATGATCGTCCCGGCGCGGCGCAGGAAGATCCACGCCCGCTGCCACAGCGCAATCAGAAGATCGCCCAGCCGCGGCATCTGATATTTCGGCAGCTCCATGATGAAGCCCGAAGCCGCCCCCTTGGTGACTGACCGGCGCAGCACCAGTGCCACCACCATCGCCGCGACGATCCCGAACAGGTAAAGCCCCAGCAGCACCAGCCCCTGCAGCCCGATTCCGCCCATGACCTTCATGTTCGGAATGAAGGCGGCGATGATCATCGCATAGACCGGGAGCCGCGCCGAACAGGTCATCAGCGGGGCGACCAGGATCGTGGTCAAGCGGTCCTTGGGATCGGTGATCGAACGGGTCGCCATGATCCCCGGGATTGCGCAGGCGAAGCTGGACAGCAGCGGAATGAAACTGCGCCCCGAAAGGCCGACCCCGGCCATCAGCCGGTCCATCAGGAAGGCCGCCCGGGCCATATAGCCCGATGCCTCCATCGCCAGGATGAAGAAGAACAGAATCAGGATCTGCGGCAGAAACACGACCACCTGGCCAACCCCGGCCAGGATCCCTTCGGTGATCAGATCGCGGATCACACCTCCGGGTAGATTCTGCACGGCCTGCTCGCTCAACCAGGCAATCCCGGCCTCGATCCCGTCGGCAAAGGGCGTGGCCCAGCTGAACACCGCCTGGAACATCACGAACAGCAGCCCGATCAGGATCAGCGGCCCCAGCCATGGATGCAGAAACAGCTTGTCGAGCTTGGCATGAAGGCGGTGACGGCTCGATTCGGAGACGATCGCCGCTTCGGCAATGGCGTGCGCGGTAACGCGTCGTTCAGTCAGCGTGGTGTGCGGGCGGTGATGCTCTGCCGGGCGGTCTTCGGCCACGGCGATTGCCTGGGCCAGTTCGGTCAGGCCGCGCCGCCGCACCGCAACCGTGGCGATCACCGGAACCCCCAGCCCTTCCTGCAGGGCCAGCGGATCGACCACCAGCCCATCGCGTTCGGCCAGATCCATCATGTTGAGCGCAGCCACGGTCGGACGGCCCAGCGCAATCACTTCCTGTGCGAAAACCAGATGCTGTTCGAGGTTCGAGGCATCGAGCACCACGACCAGAACTTCCGGCATCGGTTCACCTTCGAACTCGCCAAGGATGACCTTGCGGGTCACTTCCTCGTCCGGACTGGTAGCATTAAGGCCATAAGAGCCGGGCAGATCGGTCAGCTCGATCACTTCACCGCCCGGCAGGGTCATGCGGCCGGCCTTCCGCTCAACCGTAACACCGGGATAGTTGGCGATTTTCTGGCGTGCGCCGGTCAGGGCATTGAACAGCGCACTTTTGCCCGCATTGGGGTTGCCGACCAGGGCTGCACGGCGCTGGGTCACAGCGTTTCCACCTCGATTGCGCGGGCATGGGCGCGACGCAGCGCAACGGTCATCCGCCCGATGGCAAGCGCCAGCGGATCGCGCCCACCGAAAATTCCGCGGTGCGAGAGACTTACCGTTGCCCCCAGATCAACGCCGAGCGCCTGGAGCCGAATCGCCTCCTCCTCAACCAGCCGCGACCAATCGACCGCGACGATGCGGGCACGCTGGCCGAGCGGGAGGAGATCAAGCGTCATTGCCCTGCCGCCGCTGCCACAAGCCGCGACTAGTTGCAAGTCATTCGCAATAATATTGATCGAGGTCAATTACCGTGCAGGATAGCGCAGACGGCCCAGCAGCCGGGTCGGGCTGAACACCGCTTCGCGCGGGCGCAGCAGGCGGGCCTTGGCCTTTTCGAACTTCATGATCCCTTCGATCCGGCGATCGAGGAAGGCGCGGGTTTCGGCATGCCCTTCGCTGTTGTCTCCAACATAGACCGCCAGGGTCGCCGCATAGATCGACCCCAGCGTCAGCCGCTTGGTGTAGTGGTTGTAATCGCTCGCCGTATCCCCTGCGAGCCGCCACATCGCATCGGCGCTACGCCAGCCGAGAGCCGCCGCACGGGCCACGTTCTGCGGCATCGCCATGATCGCCTGGGCCCGGCGCAGCGCCTCTTTCTGTCCGGCGATCGCATCAAGCCGGAACTGCACCAGCGTGCGAATCCGTTCGCGAATCTTCAAAGGCGCAATCTTTTCCGGCGGAAGAGCCGCCTGCATCGCTGCATCGACGCTGGCCACCCAGGCATCGATCATATCCATCGCTCCGCCCGAAAAGGCGAACAGCGCCGCCGCCTCGTCGATCCCGCAGGTTCTGGCGGCATCGCGCACCGCAGCCTCGCTCCAGCCGTCAAACGCGGCGGCATCGGCCAGCGCCGGGGCCAGAGCGCGGCGCAGTTCGGCCAGGCTGGCGGGCTCGCTCATCTCAGAAGGTCGGCCCATAGGACTTGAGCCCCTCGCCCGGCTTGGGCTTCGGTTTGGCATCGCTTTCGATCACATTGAGCAGGGCGACGTTCGAATCAAGCTTGGCATATTCGCGCGCGCTGCGTCCCGAATTGTCAGCCCGGTCGGGATCGGCACCGGCCTTGAGCAGCAGCCGCACCAACGGGATGTTGCGGTTGTGAACCGCGGTGATCAGCGGCGTTTCACCGGCATTGTTGGTATCATCGACCCGGGCACCGCTTGAAATCAGCAGCTCGACCCCTTCAACGAAATTGATGTTAGTGGCCACAACCAGCGGCGTCACCCCGCGATTGTCGCGGATGTTCACGTTGGCACCCCTGGCGATCAGGAACTGCATCCAGGTCAGGTCGCGGCGCGCGGTAACGATGTGCAGCGCGCCTTCCCCGCTGGAGATGTCGCGCGTGTTGATCAGGTTGGGACCGCCATCCGCCAGCATATCGGTGACTTCCTGGCCTTCCTTTTTCTTGATCGCTTCAAGGAACTTGTAGCTTTCCGAAAACTGCGCCGCCGCAGGCACCGGCAAGGCCAGCATTCCCGCCAGAGGCGCGGCAAAGGCCATGGCAAGCGGCAGTCTGATCAACCTGGGCACGGAAACGGGTTCTCCTGTTGCTGGGTCCGGACGGGGCAGAATCGCACCCGCCCCATTCGCTCCTTGCGCGGCGCGGTTTAGCAGAGCATGAACGGCGGCGCCATGACCAAGCCGATTTCGATTGCCTTTCTCGCCCTGATCCTGTCCGCCTGTTCGCCCCAGGGCCAGCAGCAGCAACAGCCCGCCACCATTGGCGCTTCGCTCGAAGGCGCTGCGATCGGCGGTCCGTTTACCCTCAACGACAAGGACGGCAAGCGGGTCAGCTGGGATCAGTTCAAGGGCAAGTATCGGATCGTCTATTTCGGCTATACTTTCTGCCCCGATGCCTGCCCGACCGACATGAGCGTGCTGATCAACGGCTTCAACCAATTTGCCGCCGAACATCCACAGCAGGCGGCGGAGGTCCAGCCGATCTTCATCACGATCGACCCCGCGCGCGACACCCCGGCGCGGATCGCGGAATTCACTGCCGCGTTTTCTCCTAAGCTGATCGGGCTGACCGGCACCCAGGCCGAAGTCGATACCGCGGTAAAAGCGTTCAAGGTCGTTGCACGGCGCGGTGCCGATACCCCCGGCGGCTATCTGATGGATCACAGCCGGATGGCCTATCTGATGGGCCGCAATGGCGAGCCGATCGCCGCTCTTCCGGTTGACAAGGACGCCAAGGCGGTCGCTTCGGACCTTGCCGCGCTGGTGAAATGAGCGCGCTACGCGACGCCTTCTGGACCCTGCCGATCACGGCCCTGACCCGCGCCGAGTGGGAGGCGCTGTGCGACGGCTGCGGGCAATGCTGCCTGCACAAGGCCGAAGATGAAGATACCGGCGATATCTATATGACCAACGTCGCCTGCCGCCTGCTGGATATCCCCACGGCACGGTGCAGCGATTATCACGGCCGCAAGGCCCAGGTGCCCGATTGCGTCCGGCTGACCCCGAAACTGGCGGCGACCCTGCCCTGGCTGCCTGATAGCTGCGCCTACCGGCTGCGCGCCGACGATCTGCCACTGCCGGACTGGCACTATCTGGTCTGCGGCGAT
This sequence comes from Pseudomonadota bacterium, assembly GCA_029550345.1. GTDB lineage: Bacteria > Pseudomonadota > Alphaproteobacteria > Sphingomonadales > Sphingomonadaceae > Novosphingobium. The sequence continues at coordinate 11,790 of JAKPHK010000049.1, read as the reverse complement.
CCCGAAGCCGTGCACCGCGCCGGGGCGTCCGTTCGCGGCAAGGCAATCCCCGAGGCACTGGCCGGACCGCTGGAGAACCACGTGATCCTGCCGCCCGGGGTTGAACTGGCCGATGATTGACTGGCTGCTGAAACAGGGGCGCGAATACCCACAGGTTGAAGTGGCCGGGCGGATGATCCCGGTGGTGCTGCGCCGGACCGCTCAGGCCCGGCGCATGACCATGCGGCTATCCCCCGACGGCAGCGAAGTGCGGATCACCCTGCCAAGCTGGGGCCGCAGCGCCGAGGCGCTGGACTTTGCCCGCAAGCGCGCTGGCTGGCTGGCCGGGCAACTGGCAGCCCTGCCCGCGCCGGTCGAACTGGAACACGGCACCGCCATCCCCTTCCTCGGCACACCGCGAACCATCGTCCACGATCCCGCCGCATCGCGCCGGGTGCGGGTGGAGGAAGACCGAGTGCTGCTGGGCGGCCCACCTGAATCGCTGAAGCCGCGCCTGACCCGCTGGTTGCAGAATGAGGCCCGGGCGCTGCTGGCCGAGGACCTGACGCATTACTGCATCCTTGCCGAACGGCCCGCCCCGCGCCTGATGCTCAGCAGCGCGCGGCGGCGCTGGGGGTCGTGCGCGCACGACGGGACGATCCGGATCAACTGGCGGCTGGTGATGGCCCCGGCCTTCGTCCGCCGCTCGGTCGTCGCGCATGAAGTGGCGCATCTGGTTCACTTTGATCACAGCGCCGATTTCCACGCCATGCTGGGCCGGATCTTCGAAGGCGATATCCGCGCGGCGAATCGCTGGCTCAAGCGCGAGGGACGGCAACTCTATGTCCCGCTTGGGTAATTTTGCGTAACCTGGAATTAACCATGTTCGGCGATTCTTGGCGCCATGGGCCGAAGCCTTGCCTTGATCGCCGCGTTGCTGATTTCGCTTGTTCCGCTGATGCCAGCCGGGGCGCAAGATGCTTGTCGGCTATGCTATGCCGATCCCGGTACCAAACCCGGCGAACGCCCGCTGACGATAGAAATCTGGACTGACCTGAACTTCGCCAAGCTCGCCCTGACCGGTCGCAGTGGCGGCAGCGCGGCAGTCGATGCTCAAAGCGGCAGCAAGAGCACATCGGGCGAAATGATCGATCTGGGCGGAACCCCGATCAATGGTCGCGGCAAGGTAACCGGCCAGCCTCTGCGCGAGGTGCGGATCGATCTGCCGAGCCGGGTGCCGATGGCCTCCCCCGGCGGAGACACTGCCGAACTGGTCGATTTCACCACCGATCTGCCCGCCCACCCCCGACTGGACGCCAATGGTGAGCTGGAATTCACCTTCGGCGCCAGACTGGTGATCAAGGGTGGACGCGGCGGGAACTATCGCGGGCGTATCCCGATTTCGGTCGATTACAACTGACCACTGGCGCGAAAGCACGCCGCAGCCTATCTTGGCACCATGTCGATCTGGAAAAACGTCAGTCCCAGCGGAGCCGTGGCCGAGTTCGCCACCGTGTTCCAGCAGGCCGGGCCAAAGCGCTGGCCGATCGCGGCGCTTTCGGCGGCGATCACCGTGGGCATGGTCTCCATGCTCGCCGGGGAAAGCTGGAAGATGCCGCGCAAGCTGCCCGAAATCACCTATATCACCACCTTCCCGGACGATTGGACTACGGCCGAATCGCTCGAATTCCGCAAGGAACGCCAGCGCCAGCGCGAAGAGCAGGAAGCCGCGATGGCCAAGGCGGACAAGGAAACGCGCGAGCTGTGGGAGGCGCTGGGCCGCGCATCCGGAATGGATGTGGACAAGATCAAGGCCAAGGCCGAGGCTGACCGTCTTGCTGCCGAAAAGGCCAAGGCCGCCCAGGATGCAGAGGCCCGCAAGAAGGCCGGGTTGCCGCCGGTTGAACAGCAACGGTAATCAAGACCACCGCTGGCTGGCCGCCGCCGCGCGCCTTGCCGCGCGCGGGGTGCCGCTGTCTCGGCCGAATCCATCGGTCGGGGCGATCCTGGTCAAGGACGGTCAGGTTATCGCGCGAGGCTGGACCCAGCGCGGCGGCCGGCCCCACGCCGAAGCTGTGGCGCTGACTGCAGCCGGAGCAGCGGCCAGCGGGGCAACGCTTTACGTCACGCTTGAACCCTGCGCCCACAGGTCCGAACGCGGGCCGGACTGCGCCGGGCTGGTGGTAAACAGCGGCGTGTCCCGGGTGGTGATCGGATGTCCCGATCCCGACCCACGCACCGCCGGAGCAGGTGCGGCGCGGATCCGCGCAGCCGGGATCGCGGTGACAGAGCTGGACAGCCCGGATTGCCGCGCCGCGCTGGCGGGCTATCTGATCCGCGTCACCAAGGGGCGGCCGCAGGTAACACTCAAGCTGGCGCTGTCTGAAGACGGCCATCTTGCCCCGCCGCCGGGCGAAGGACAGTGGCTGACCGGGCCTGCTGCCCGCGCCCATGTCCACGCGATGCGCGCGCGGATGGACGCAATTCTCGTCGGTAGCGGAACTCTGGCGGCGGACAACCCTCGGCTCGACGTGCGATTGCCGGGGATTGAAAACCGCAGCCCCGATCGCTGGCTCCTGACCCATGGCGATGCCCCGCCCGGCTGGCGCGCCCTGCCCCGCCCGCAAGACATTTCCGCCATGGATGGCGTGCAGTACCTGATGGTCGAGGGCGGCGCAGGGGCCGCCCGGGCATTTCTTGAAGCGAATCTGGTTGATCGGTTGCTGCTCTACCGCGCGCCGCGCCGGGTCGGTGGATCGGGGCCGTGCCTGCCGGAGTTGACCCAAGCGGCGCTGGCGGATTCAAGCGGATGGCAGCTGACTGATACGCGTCCGCTTGGCAAGGATGTCTTGCAGGTTTACGAGGCCAGCTGATGTTTACCGGAATTATCACTGCCATCGGCACGATCCGCGAAACGAGCGACCGGGGAGACCTGCGCGCCGTGATTTCCTGTCCCTATGATCCCGATGGAATCGCGATCGGCGCCTCGATCGCCTGTTCGGGCGTGTGCCTGACCGTGGTCGAGCGCGGCGGCGCGCCGGGCGATGCCTGGTTCGCAGTCGATATTTCGGGCGAAACCGTCAGCCGCACCGCCCAGGCGCAATGGGCGGCGGGACGCAGACTCAACCTCGAACAGGCGCTGAAACTTGGTGACGAGCTGGGCGGGCATATCGTTACCGGCCATGTTGATGCCGTAGGCCGGGTGACCGGGCGTGAGGAAGTGGGGGGATCGCTCCACGTCACGATCACCGCCCCGGCAGAGATCGCGCCCTATATCGCCACCAAGGGCTCAATCACAGTCGATGGCGTTTCGCTGACGGTCAACGCGCTGGACGATCATGCCGACGGATCGTGCGATTTCCACCTTAACCTGATCCCCCACACCGCCGAGGTCACCACCCTGGGCGAGCTGGCGATCGGCGATGCGGTAAATCTGGAGATCGACGTACTGGCCCGCTACCTGCAACGGATGCAAAGCCTGCGCGGCTAACCTGCGTAGAATCCGGCCGGGACCGGTGCGCAGCGGAAATAGCGGTGCTCATCCCAGCTATCGACCGGCTGCCCGCCCATCGAATTGAGCTTGTAGTCAAGCTTTCCACCCGCCAGCGTCAGGGTCAGGACCGCCGTCCCGGCCGCGCCGTCCTCAGGCGGGCCATCGATCCCGACCCGGGCGTTGATCCGCCATTTGCCCTTGCGCAGCGCGACAACCCGCTGCGGGGTATAGAAATTGCCCTCACCATATTCGGCATAACTGTGCTGACCGCGGGCAGTGATGACTTCCGCACCGACCAGCTTGCTTCCGGCATCGCCGCCGGGCCTGCGCATTTCGGCCAGATAGGCCTTGCACTGCTGCCTGCCTTCGCCGCTGTCTTCCATCCAGATACCGCGGAGCGGCGCCGGCATCGCCGCGGGCGCGGCCTTCCCCATGGCAGGCCCGGCAACACCCAGTCCGATAAGCCCCAGAATTCCGATCAAGCGCATTCCCTGTTCTCCATTTGCCCTGTGCAGTCCTGATCCGACAGTAAGCTGCTGGTCTGTAGCGATAATTTACCGCTGGCGCCAGACCTGCGCGCGAAGCTGGTCTTTGCTCTCACCAAGCAATGCTTGCTTTTGCTTTTCCCCGGCCTGGATAGTGAAAGCGATGCGATTGCGGCGGCCCCTACGGATCGTTGCGGATTTCACCATCGACAAGGCCTTACCATGCTTGATCCTTTCCTGCTTCCGCTGCTGGGCGGCGTCCTGATCGGGCTGGCCGCGGGCGGTCTCTATCTCTTCGCGGGCGAAATTGCGGGGATCACCGGGATTGCCAGGATCGCCATGCTCGGCCCGAAGTCCGCCCCGCGCGGCGGCTGGGCACTGCGCGGCTGGGCGGTATCCTTCATTTCCGGTCTGCTGGTGGCGGGCCTTGCCGCTCGGCTGGTGTTACGGGCTGATCTGGTCAGCGGGGTAGAGGGCGTTGCGCCAACCGCGCTGATGGTCGGCGGACTGCTGGTCGGGATCGGGACCGATCTGGGCAACGGCTGCACCAGTGGCCACGGCGTTTGCGGCCTGTCGCGCTTTTCGCCGCGCAGCCTTGCCGCGGTTGCGACGTTCATGGTCACTGCCGGACTGACCGTGGCTCTTGCCCGTCACGGAGACCTGTGATGCGCAATCTCGGAACCTTTGTAGCCGGTCTGGTATTCGGCCTCGGCCTGGTCGTTTCGGGCATGACCAGCCCGGCCAGGGTCATGGGTTTTCTGGACATCCTGGGAACCTGGGACCCCAGCCTGGCCTTTGTCATGGGCGGCGCTGTCCTGACTGCGACACCGCTGTTCTGGCTGGCCCGCCGCCGCGCCCGCCCGCTTGCCGCCGCCGCGTTCGACCGGCCGCCGACAACCCCGATCGACGGGCGTTTGCTGGGCGGTGCGGCGCTGTTCGGGATCGGCTGGGGTTTGAGCGGGATCTGCCCTGGCCCGGCGCTGGTTGACCTGGCTATTGCCCCGCTGGCGGTGGTGGGATTCGTTGCCGCGATGCTGGCGGGAATCGCCTTTTCGGCCAAGGTCCTGCGCCCGTTCCTCGATGCGACCCAGCCGCCATCCGGCAGTGCCGAATCTGATTTTCGGCAGGTTCTGGTCGAATAGCGACCACAGGCACTCAACCGTCCTTCAAGGGTCCTTCGGCATAGCCTTGCCGGGTAATTTCATAGACCACATGGCACGCCGGGCCGCTTGCCGTCTGCACCACCTCGCGGCGATCGCTTAATCGTCCGCCGATCTTCTCCATCGCCCGGCGTGAGCGCACGTTTCCCTCTCCCACCCGGAAATCGACCCGCTCCACAAAGCGCAGGGCATGGGCCAGCATCAGCCGCTTCATTTCGCGGTTGTATCCACCGCCCCAATGGCTGCGCGCCAGAAAGGTCCAGCCGATTTCGACCGAGCCGCCACCTGCCGGGTCATAAGCCTGCATCCGCGACGATCCGATGATCGTTCCGCTCACCTTGTCGATCACCGCCAGAGCCCCGCCCTGGGCCAGAGCATCGGCGAAAAAGGCGCGGAACACCGGCTCTTGCCAGCGGTCATTGGCGGGGTGCAGCTCCCAGATCAGCGGATCGCCGGCAACGGCATAGAGCGCGTCCCAGTCCGCCTCTTCAAGCGGCCTCAGCAGCAGCCGCTCCCCTTCAAGGACCGGCTGCCGATCCATCGTCAGCCTTCGCCCGCAGCGCTCACGGCGGCAACATCGGCGATGAATTTGTCGATATTGCCCATGGTCAACCCGGCCGCGTTGATGCGGCCCGATCCGGCCATGTAGATGCCGTGATCGGTGCGCAGCTTGAGGATCTGTTCAGGGCTGAGCGGCAGAACCGAGAACAGCCCGTTCTGCTTGCCGAGCGGCGCGAAATCGATCCCGCCCTGCACCCCGGCTTCGGCCAGCCGAGCGCGGACCTGGCGCATCCGGGCGCGCATCGTATCAAGCTCGTCGAGCCACATCGCGGTCAATTCCGGATCTTCCAGGATCACCCGCACCGCCGCACCACCATGATCGGGCGGCATCGACCACGAAGCGCGCGCGAGGCCGTGGCCGTTTGAAAGCACCCGGCCCAGCACTTCGCTGTCTTCGGCCATGACATAGATCGCGCCGACCCGGTCGCGGTACATCCCGAAGTTCTTGTCGCACGAATAGGCGATCAGCGCCTCAGGCACTTCGGCCAGAACCCGGCGCACGCCATAGGCATCCTCTTCCATCCCCTGGCCCAGCCCCTGATAGGCCAGATCGAGGATCGGCAGCAGCCCCTTGGCGGCGATCAGCGGCGCGATTTCATCCCACTGTTCCGGGGTGTAATCGATCCCGGTCGGGTTATGGCAACAGCCGTGCAGCAGGATCGCGTCGCCCGTTTCGGCCAGATTGATCGCCGTGCGCAGCGAATCCATATCGACCAGCCCGGCCTTGGTGGCATGGACAAAGGTCTTCAGCTCCATCCCGACATCGGCAAAGATCTGGGCGTGGTTGGGCCAGCTCGGCACGCCCATCCAGACCCGCTTGACCCCGGCCTTGCTGGCCAGCGCGACGGCAAGGCGCACCGCGCCGGTTCCGCCGGGAGCCTGCATCCCCTCGATCCGTCCGCCCATAGTCGGATCATCCTTGCCAAAGATGTAGGGCATCAGCGCGTGGACAAAGCCCATGTCGCCTTCAGGGCCGAGGTAGGCCTTTGAATCCTGCGTCTCGACCAGCTTGCGCTCAGCCGCCTTGATCGCGCCGAACACCGGGGTCGCGCCCTGGCCGGTGCGATAGACCCCCACGCCAAGATCAATCTTGTCGGCACGCGGGTCCGCATTGTGGAGCTTGATCAGCGCGAGCAGCGCATCGGCGGGCTGTTGGGGCAGGTTGCTGAGCATGATGCGCGGCCCTTAGACCCGCCAACCCCGCCGGAGCAAGTGGCAATTGCCCCATTTATGGGGCTTGCGGAAGCGGCGGTTGGCGTTAGGGCATTGCCGCCTCACACTATCCAACCATCAGAAACTAATGAAGTATTTTCGCCAACTCGGCGCAATCCTGCAACTGTCGATCGGCGTTAGTGTGATCCTGGCGATTGCGGTGCTATCACTCTGGCGGCTGCTGGCCTGAGCAATTGCGCTTGATCGCGGCTCCGGCCAGGCGCATGGGAACACCATGCTTGACCCTGTTACCCGCCCTGATCTGCCCCAGACTGTGTTCGATGCGATGTGGCGCGGAGCGCGGTTCCGCTGCCCGCGCTGCGGCCAGGCCAGCCTGTTCCGCAAATATCTGAAGCCGGTCGATCACTGTCCGTCCTGCCATCAGGACTGGACGCTCCACCGGGCCGACGATTTCCCGCCCTATGTCTCGATGTTCCTGACCGGGCACCTTCTTGCCCCGGTGCTGATCACGATCGGCATGGCCGAGGGGCTGAGCCTGTGGATGCAGATCGGCATCGCGGCGGTGCTGGCAGGCGCACTGATGCTGGCACTGCTGCAACCGGCCAAGGGCGCGGTGATCGCGCTGCAATGGTGGCTGGGGATGCACGGGTTTCAGCCCGCCGGTCGGGACGAGGCCAAGGCCCCGCCCAAGGGAGCGCCCGGCAGCCCCTGGGGTTAGCGCACTTTAACTGCCCTTGGACTGCGCGTCTTCTGCCTCAAGTTCTTTACGCATGGCCTTGGCCGTTTCGGGATCGGTCTTGGCGATGTGTTCGATTATCGCATCGACTGTTGCCAGCTCGATTTCACGTTCCAGTTCCGGATCGGAATGATTGAACCATTTGGTGCCAATCGCCGCCTTTTGAGAGTTAAGCGCAGCCAGCTTGATGCCGAGCGGTGACGCCATGAAATCCGCAAGCATCCGGCGCTGTGCAGGCGTGGTTTCGTCCGCGGTGCGGACTGCCGCCGAACGCAGGTCGGCACGGACATCAGCGTCGCTCGCATCGCGCTCAGCCAAGAGCGCAGACGTTGACCTTTCGAAACGGACGTTGCGGTTGGCGCTCAGCATGAAGGCCTGCATTTCCGGAGTCCGGAAGAAGTCCGCCGCTTCAAGCGCCTCCGCTGTCGTCAGGTTGTCCTGATAGAGTTGCGACAAATCGGCCCGATAGCGCGGCATGAACCGATAGGCTGCCTTCAGCATCAGCGGCCGAATCCCGTCCACCGCCGCCTGGATCGTGCCGGGATAGGCCGATTCCACAAACTTGATATCGGGATCCTCGGCCATCTGCTGGACTGTGGCAGCCAGCAGCGATTCTATCTGGATCGGAACAATACCGTCAGGCGCGACGACCAGAGCCAATTCGTCGCACGCGCGTTTGTGCGCGGCCTGGTCTGCCTGTGCATAGAGAGGTGCGGGTGCGACGAGCGCGGATGCGGCAACAACCGGGCCAGCCACCGCTAACGCCAGTGCAATCAGCCGCGTCCCCGCCATTGTTCCGCTCCGTATCTACTTGTGGAACCGAAGCGTCTATTGGGGTTTTTGCCTTGCGGCAAGAAGCCGGTTCAGAACGGCAACCACTTCTGCTTTTTTGAGAACTTCATGTAACCGGCGTTGACCCCAAGGCGCAGACCCACACCCATCCTGATCGGGATCAGCACCACATCCCCCTTGCGCAGGTAGGATACGTTGAACCCGCCGACCAGATAGGCCTGCCCTTCCCCGGCCGGGAACCGCTTGTAGATGTCTTCGCTGTTGTAGAGGTTATAGACCAGCACGAACGTGCTCGCCGCATTGGCACCGGCATCAAGGCCAACCGACGGGCCGGTCCAGTAAACCGGACGCTGCCCTTCGATCTTGTGATACAGGGTGCCCGATCCATAGCGCACGCCCACGATCAGCGCCCCGCCGCCCTCGCGCCCGGTGATGTAGGCATTGGGTTCACCCTGCTTGCGTAGCAGATCCTCGATCAGCCCGGCCAGGCCCGCCGCGCCCTTGCCGAACACGCCTTCGGCCGCGCCGATCAGATCGTCCTTCTGATAGGTTCCGGTGTTCTGGACGGGTTCGGCGGCAGGACTGGCCTGGGCGGCCGGAATTTCAGCTTGCTGCGCCGGATCGACGCCGGTGGGCGTCATCACCGGTTCCGGGGTCACTGTGGAGGTGGGCGTGCCGACTGGTGCCGAAAGGTCCCCGTCAATAGCCCGGTCCGGATCGACCGACTGGACCTGCGCCGGTGCGGCGGCAGAACCGATCATGGCCAGCGCGCCAAGCGCGGCTACCACTGCCACGCGGGCCGAACGGGTCATCCCGATGATCATTGCAAAACGTCCCTTCCAGAATGTCGGCCTTACCAGAATCGATGGCACATGGCCCGGCAATGAACGGGCGACAGGGCGAGTCCGATTTGCGGCCAAACGAGTCCGCGGCGCGGCGGATCGCGCAGGTCAAAATCTTTGCAGAGCCCCCCTTGCCGCCCCGCAGAGCCCTCGCTATAGGCCGCGCTTCGCCGCTGCGATCCGGAGACGTGGGTGAGTGGCTGAAACCAACGGTTTGCTAAACCGTCGTACTGGTAAATCCGGTACCGAGGGTTCGAATCCCTCCGTCTCCGCCACTGGCTATTGAATTTACTTGATAAAATTCAAGTAAGGTCATTGGTTCCCATAACCGTTCCCCGATAGCGCGCCCGCTTGAGGCTGAACGAATGCGAACAGCCCCGATGCAGAGCACGTTTTCAGCCGGGCAGAATTATTAGGCACCGGAAGGCATTTCTGGGCAGAACACCGGCCCAAGTGCAGCAGTAAATACCCCCACACCGTACGCGACAAATCGCGGCTGAAAATGGCGGATTTGTGCGAGTTTCCGCAGATGGTCACTTCTCAGTCAGATTGACTTGCTCGCGATTTTTCACGTTGAAGTGATTTGCTCATGCCTGGAATTGGCGGAAAAGCTGGGCTTTCGGCGCAGCGAGTGACTCATGCACTCCAATTTGCAATCAAGTCACTTCTGGTGCGGGAGGGGGCGACGCTATGGCCGTTCGGGATTGGCTGCAAAGGATCATCGGAAGCGGAAGCGATGCTAAGTCGGGCGCGGCATCCTCGCTTCCGGTCGCGCGGCCCGCGAAGACGAGTCCGGGCAGGGATGAGGTAATCGCCTATGCAGTGAACCTGTCGGGCCTCGTTATTGACCAGCCGGAAGCCATAGCCTTCTACCAAGCCACTTTCAAAGATCACCCCACCCGGTTCGTCACCTATGATGATCTTCGGAAGCAAGGCGACTTGCTGGACAAGGATGCACTCAAGGCCCTTGGACTGCGCGCCAACGTGAAGCTGTCAGCGCAATTCATCGCCACTTTGAACGAAAGCGGTTGCGCCGATCCACTCAGCGCAGCCAGCGTCATTGGCGGCGCCATATCAACCGCGCTCTGCACCTGCCGCGACCTTTGCAACATGGAAGCGGCTGGGATCGACTTGGCCAAGTTCCATGCGTCCAATATGGCAGCCGGGCCGTGCTCAGCCGCCGCTAAGCTGGACGGCCTTAGCGTCCCCGTTGCCGATGCTCCGATGCTTCCTTTCGAGACGTGCCCTCACCCCGATCAGTGCGCTTGCCGCTATCAGGCGTGGCTTTCGATCCTAGAGGATTGAGCGGTCCAGTCGGATAAGGCGATTGGCGAAAGCAAGAAACTCCCGGCTGGCAGCCTCCTCCAGCTCCCAATATCGCTCCAGGTGCCGCTCATAGGTCCGATGCCACATGCCCTTGGGGCGGCTGGGAAACGCCCCCAAGCCACGTTTTGCCCCCAACTTGTATTGCAGCCGGAATAGCCGCTCAAGGGGCCGGTCCCGCACCGCTTCCCGCTGGCATTGGTAGCCCAGCCGCCATGCCTGCCGGGATGCGAAGCGGTCGCCACCGGGTGGCAGGTAGAGCTTGGCAACGCGGATATGTCGAAAGGGGCAAAGCATCCACCATCGCTTGCCGCCATGGTGGGGCACCGTGAAGCAGAGCCGCACCGTCTGCCGCACTTGCTCGCGTGCATCGCCGCTGCCGCGCCCGTATGACAATTCCAGCCGTTCCGCGCCCGGTTCGGACATGATGGCCTGATAGCCGATCGATCCGGATGGTTCGCCCTGACGGGTCCAATCTATGCTCCCGGCCCGGTGTTCGCCCTCCCGTGCGTATCCGCTGCGAAACATCCAAGCCAGGTCGATTTTCAGCGAGGCATCTGCCGTGGGCCTGCCGCCATATCTGCCAGAACCATAGCCGCCCATTTCAGTCTCCCCGGCGCACGGTAGCGCCGCCAGATTTTCCTAAATCATCAGCATTCTGCATCCGCTCATGGGGTTTGCCCGTTGTTGTGCGTTTTCCATTGCGCGCTGATCGCCGCTTGCCTTTGGCAGTTCGCGGCCCGGTGCTCAGACCGCCATGCAGCTTGCAGCGCCCGCTACGGTATATGTCCCGGCGCTTGCAGGGCGTGCCTGCCCTAGTGGTTGCGCCACATTCCATGCCAACGCATTCGGCTGGGATTGGCCCGCCATTCTCGCACCAATGCCGCCAGAGCAAACGCCGTGCTTCCTCAGCCACCATAGCCAGCCGCTCCCCCATTTTTCCCGCACCATTGAAATTCCATTTTCACACCCTCACCAGCCTTCACCCGCACCACACCACCACCGCACTCTCCTATAGAGAGGTGCGGGTGGTGCGGACGGGGTTCAGCACGGGTCATCGTCCGCACTTTCCGCACTTTCCGCACCACACGTTTGAAGGTGCGGACGGGTGCCAATCTCGCCGGGGTCAACCGGCTTTCCGGCGATCACAAAGGGAACGTCACGGCCATTCTCCGTCCGGCGTTCAACCGCCAGTGCCCCATTCTTGCGCCACGTCCGCAGGATTGCCTTGATGCGCCCCTTGTCG
>JAKPHK010000029.1 GCA_029550345.1 Pseudomonadota bacterium | reverse complement strand
TTGCACGGCGCCCGCCGCGCGAAGCAGTTCTCGAAGCGCTGATCCGCTTCTTGCTGCCACGACAAAGCCGCCCGGGCTCAGGCCCGGAGCGGCTTTTTCACTATTTGCGATACTTGCGTCCCTTGGTTCCGGGCCTATGCGTTTCAAACTCCTTCGTCGCCGACTGACCATCAGTGCACCCCGGGTCGCCGTGCGCAGCGCCTTGCCGTGGCCGCTGCGATGGGCGGTGGCCGCGATCGTGTTCGGGTTTTGCGCGGCCATCGCGCTGTGGGCGTTCGAATTCGGCAAAGGCATCGCCGGCCTCGACAGCGGCGCTAGGGAAGAACTGGCGCGTTTGCGGCAGGAAACGAACAGATTGCGGGACGAGCGTGATCGCGCCCAATCCGTTGCCAACACCGCGGGCAGCTTGCTGACCACGGAAAAAACCGCACAGGAGCGCCTGCTGGCACAGCTCAAGCGCCTGGAATCGGAAAACCGGGAGTTGCGGGACAACCTGGGCTTTTTTGAGAAGCTGTTGCCAACCACGGCCACCGAAGGTGTGGTGATTCGGGGCCTGCAAGCCGAACTGCTCGCCGGCTCCCAACTCAAGTGGCAGGTCCTGGTCATGCAGCCGGCGGCGCGGGCGGTCGAGTTCACCGGACGGCTGGAGATCACGGTTGACGGCCTGCAGAATGGCAAACCGTGGACCGCCACGCTGCCGGACGGACCACAGGCGCTGCAGCTGCGCCAGTACCGGCGGATGGAAGGCATGATCGACCTCCCGCCCCAGACCGTGGTAAAAACCGTGACCGCCAAAGTGTTCGAAGGCAACAATCTTCGCGCCGTGCAGACTTTCAGGCTCTAGCGCCTGACCGTTGTCATCCCCACGTACCTCACCGGAGCCCGCCATGTTCGGAAAAAAGAAACAGCCGCCCATCAAAAGCCTGATCGCCCATGGCAGCCGGATCGAGGGCCACTGCATCTTTTCTGACGGTTTGCGCGTGGACGGCGAGGTCGTCGGCGATATCCGCGCCAACCCCGATCGCCCCAGCATCCTGGTCATTTCGGAAACGGCCTCGGTCACCGGCGTCATCCAGGCGGACCACGTCATCATCAATGGGCGCGTTGTCGGCCCGGTCCAGGCCCATGAACTGCTGGAGCTCCAGCCAAAGGCCAACATCGAA
>JAKPHK010000001.1 GCA_029550345.1 Pseudomonadota bacterium | reverse complement strand
CGCGCTCGCGTGGCTTGGAATTTCGGGCCTGAATCTCCGTGAGAGGCATTGGGGGTATCGCTCCTTTCCGATACTCCGCGAAAATACCCCCAAAATACCCCCACACCAAATCTGGCTGCATGTGGAAGACCATGGGCGCATGCGGACGCGAATCACCCGCAACCCTCTGCTTTTCTTTCGATTTTTGGAAAAATGCGGAAGCTAGTGGAAGCTTCCGGATCAAGGAATGGTAGCAGAGGAGGGACTCGAACCCCCGACACGCGGATTATGATTCCGCTGCTCTAACCGGCTGAGCTACTCCGCCATACCATGGCTTGCCCGCCGCCGTCGTGCGGGCAGGCGGCGCACATAGGGTGCCGCCTTGCCGTGGTCAAGCACTGTGTTTGCCGCGAAACTTCCAGATCCCGACCGGTTCCCAATGGGTGCCGCGGTAGATGTGCAGCCCAAGCCCGGTGAAAGCGAATGAGTGCCGCCGCAAGGTGGGGGCAAGGTGATCCTGCAGGGCGACCGCATCGCTGCGCGCAACCTTGTTCTGGATCGTGATATGAAGCCGTTTTGCACCCTGATCCTGCCGGGTCAGCATATCCCACAGCGGCTCTGCAATCCGGTCGCGGATCGCCAGCATCGCGGGTGAGCGGATCGCCAGGGCAGTCCCCTGCCCCAGATCCATCAGGCCGGACATTTCGGCCGCAGGCGGGGCGAATTCACCCGCCAGCCGGGCCAGCAGCCGCGGCAACTCCTCACGCAGCGAAGGCGCAAGCGAATGGAACAGCGTTACGTGCGCCGCCAGCTTGTTGCGATCGGGCGGGAAATGCTGGGTGCGCAGGCCGTTGGCCCAGGAAAAGACGTCAACCGGCAATTCGCCGGTAACGATGAACGGTGCGGGCGGCGTTCTGGAGGGGGGACTTGAGGCCACCGCCCGCACCTAGCCGGATCAGGCCAATTCGGCTACCGGTTCGTTGGTCAGCGCCGCCAGCAGCTTTTCCGGGGCGGTTTCGCCGTAAGGGTCGCTATCGGCACCGGTATCGTTGATGCCCGGCTCTTCGAACCAGTGGGTGATCGCATTGTCATCAACGATCATGGCATAACGCCAGCTGCGCATCCCGAAGCCGACATGGTCCTTGTTGATCAGCATCCCCATCCGGCGGGTGAAGTCACCCGAGCCATCGGGCAGCAGCTTGACCTTTTCGAGGCCGAGGTTCTTGCCCCACTGGTACATCACGAAAGCATCGTTGACCGACAGGCAATAGACCTCGTCCACCCCGGCCGACTTGAACACCTCGTACAGGCGTTCATAATTGGGGCACTGCTCGTTGCTGCAGGTAGGGGTGAAGGCGCCCGGGAGTGAAAAGACCACGACCTTCTTTCCGGCAAATTCATCGCGGACCTTCAGGTCCTGCCAGCGAAAGGGATTGGGGCCGCCCAGGCTTTCATCGCGCACGCGGGTCTTGAGGGTAACGTCGGGAATGGTGCGTCCTTGCATTGGAAAATCTCCTTTTCGCGGGTCGAGATAGGCGCTGCGGACTGATCGGTGAAATTGAGATTTGCGAACATCTTGATCGCCAATGCCAATTAAACGCCCGGTTGAATTGACTTGCTCGGTGCCCGCGCAGACCGCATTCTCCCGCACGGAGAGAGGAGACCCAAGTCATGACCCGCAGCGCCCACAGGATCGCCGCCCTTGCCCTGTTGCTGAGCGGCGCCGCCGCCATCGCCCAGACCCCATCCCCGCCGATCGATCCTGCGTTGCAGCCTAAGCCCGCCAGTGCCGCAACCGCCGCAGCCCAGCAGGCCGCCGCAAAAGCGCTTCCGCTGGATGACGGGCGCGATGCCGAATTCGCCAAACGCGGGTTCATCGCCAGCCTGGACGATCCGGTGATCCGCAATGCCAAGGGCCAGCCGGTCTGGAATGCGGCAGGCTATGACTTTGTGACCGGCCCTGCCCCGGCGACGGTCAATCCCTCGCTGTGGCGGGAAATGACCCTGCTGAAGAACCACGGGCTGTTTCAGGTAACGGACGGGATATGGCAGGTGCGCGGGCTGGACCTTTCCAACATGACCGTGATCCGCGGCAAGACCGGCTGGATCCTGATCGATCCGCTGACCACGCGCGAAACCGCCGCTGCGGCACTGGGCCTGATCAACGCCAGGCTGGGGCCGCTGCCGGTGGTCGCGGTGATTTACAGCCACAGCCATGCCGACCATTTCGGTGGGGTACGCGGGGTGGTCAGCGATGCCGATGTGAAGGCCGGAAAGGTCCAGATCATCGCCCCGGAACATTTCATGGAAGAAACCTCTTCCGAAAACGTGATGGCGGGCGCGGCGATGGGCCGCCGGGCCAATTACCAGTTCGGCGCCGGGATCGCGCCCGGCGCGCAGGGGCAGATGGGATCAGGCATCGGCATGGCGGTTTCGGGCGGCGAGGTTACGCTGATCGAGCCGACCGACACCATCCGCAAGACCGGGGAAACCCGCGTTGTCGATGGGGTTGAGCTGGAATTCCAGATCGTTTCGGGCAGCGAGGCCCCGAGCGAGCTCAACGTCTATATCGCCCCCTCGCGTACCTTCCTGTCCGCCGAGATGAGCACCTGCACGCTCCACAATATCCTTACCCCGCGCGGCGCCAAGGTTCGTGATACCCACGCCTGGGCGGGCTTTCTGGACGAGGCGCTGCGGCTTTATGGCGGGCGCAGCGATGTGGTGATCTCAAGCCACTGCTGGCCGCGCTTCGGACAGGGCGAAGTCTCGCGGATGCTGGCCAGCCAACGTGACAACTACCGCTATCTCCACGATCAGACCGTACGCCGGATGAACCGGGGCGAGACGATGAACGAACTGGCCGAAGACCTGACCCAGCCCGCCGGAATCGCCGCAGACTGGTTCAACCACGGCTATTACGGCACCTACAGCCACAATTCGAAGGCGGTCTATCAGTTCTACCTCGGCTGGTACGATGGCAATCCCGCCAACCTCAACGCCTGGCCGCCGCAGCAGCGCGCCGCGCGCTATGTCGCGGCGATGGGCGGGCCGAAGAAGGTTCTGGCAGAGGCCCGCAAGGCCATGGCCAAAGGCGACTATCGCTGGTCGTCCGAACTGCTCAGCCAGCTGGTCTTTGCCGATCCGGCCAACCAGACCGCGCGGACGCTGCTGGCCGACAGTTTCGAGCAGCAGGGCTATCAGGCCGAAAGCGCGATCTGGCGTAACCAGTTCCTCTCCGCCGCGCGCGAACTGCGGCAGGGTTACAAGCCGGTCGGTCCGGCGGTGCAAAGCCAGGACATGATCGCCGCCGTGCCGACCCAGCTGCTGATGGATTCGATGGCGACGCGCTATGACGGCACCCGGATGGCCGCACCGCTGGCGATCAATCTGGTGATTACTGATCGCAAGGAAACGGTCGGGATCGACGCTGGATCATCGGTGCTGATCGGACGGGTCGGTCTGCCCGCAGACAAGCCCGCCGCCACCGTCACCGGCCCACGCCAGCTGATCCTCGCCCTGCTGTTCCTGAAGGCGCCGCTGGCGCAGTTGCAGGGCCTGGGTCTGAAGGTGGACGGCGACCCGGCCGCCGTGAAAGCGCTGCAGGACGCGCTCGATCCGATGCCGAGCGGGTTCAATATTGTGAAGCCTTGAGCGGGGTGCGGATGCGGTAGTTGCGGCTTTTTTCATGGGAGGTATGCGAAGCAGACTGTCCGGACACGACAACATTGCGGGCATAAGCGCGTGCCTGCATATTGATCGCACGACTGTGAGGAAACCACCGCGGGCCTTTTCGAAGCTTTTCGCCGCATTGATGCAACTAGTCACACGCCGATCTACATGTTCACTTTCAAAATCGAAAGCGGTCAGACGGAAGTTCCGCCTCCAATGACCTGTGCGTATGTGCTGGCGTATGCGGTAGGTGACAGCCCAACCAGAGCCGCAGAAATTGCATGGAACGAACTACGAGCGATGGGCTATGTGGTAACCGACATGAATCCAACTGGCGGCCAAATGGCATTAGACGACTGGGACCTGCACATTAGCGAGCGCTGGCCGGAATTTGTTGATCACTTCCCAAAGCAGAAGGATGTTTTAGAGGTCCTGGCGAAGGACAACGCCATCTTTGGACCATTCGCGGGATTTGAGGAGTCACACTAGTCCAGTGTCCGCTTTCCCTAACTTTCCCGCCGAAACGGACTTTCCCGAGACGCTGACGTTGCAGACACACGCCAATTAACCTGCCCCTCTCGTCGCCCCGTGCTTGACACGGGGCTTGGCTTTTCTTGCGGCCTGTCGTGCCTAATGGAGAAGGGGGTCTGGACCTGTTGGCGCAGTGGTATCCTGCGGAAGGCGCGCAGAAATTCACCGCCGAAAGTTAGCCAAGCCCCGTGTCAAGCACGGGGTGACGGGTTGGTTTGTGGGGCAGAATGCGGGTTTGCCCTCAGCAACCTCACCTCCCCACGCCGCACTCTACCGCCAGACGCGGCCAATCATACATCGCTCAAAGTCCGCCCAGTCTAGAAGTCCCCGCGTTCCTTGCGGATCGTGTACCACTTTTCGACGTTGGCGTTGTGCTCTTGCAGCGTGGTGGCAAAGGCGTGACCGCCGGTGCCGTCGGCGACCATGTAGAGCACATCGGTGCTAGCAGGGTTCAGCACCGCCGCGATCGAGGCGCGGCCGGGGTTGGTGATCGGCCCTTTCGGCAGGCCGGTCATGGTGTAGGTGTTGTAATCGTTGGTGGCGTTGATTTCCGATTGGCGGATCCGCCGGCCGAGCGGCTTGCCCTTGGTGATCGGATAGATGATCGTGGGATCAGCCTGAAGCAGCATCCCCTGCCGCACCCGGTTGGAGTAAAGCCCGGCGACCATCGGCCGTTCGCTGGCCTTGCCTGTTTCCTTTTCGACGATGGAGGCCAGCACGATCGCTTCTTCGGGGCTTTTGACCACGGTGTTCGGCCCGCGCTTTTCCCATTCCTCGGCGAGCGCCACGCGCATCGCCGCCTGCATCCGGTTCAGCACTGCCTGGCGGCTCTCGCCGCGCTGGATTTCATAGGTATCGGGTAAGACTGACCCCTCGGGCGGGACCGCGATCTCTCCGGTCAGCCACGGGTTGGCGTTGAGCCGCTCATAGACCATGATTGAGGGCATCCCCTCAGGCACGGTAACGAAGCGCCGCAGCACCTCATCCCCGGCAATCACCGCCATCACGCGCGCCATCGAGGCACCCTTGGGGATCAGGAATTCACCGGCCTTGATCGCGGAACCGCCGCCGATCAGCCGCGCCCTGAGCTTGAACGCAGAGGCCGAGGAAATCACCCCGTCCTTTTCCAGCTTGTCTGCCACGCCGGAAAGGCTGGAGCCATCGGGCACGGTAAAGGCCAGGTCTTTGTCAAGCGGACCGGAAGTGTACCAACCGCCGAAGAACCAGCCCCCGATGGCCAGAACCAGCAGGGCCGCAATCAGGATCGGCGTGCGGCCCCAGCGCGAACCGAGCATCAGTCCTCCACAGCCTTCACGATAACGCTGGCATTGGTCCCGCCAAAGCCGAAGCTGTTGTTGAGCGCGGCGCGGACCTGGCGTTTCTTGGCGACCTTGGGCACCAGATCGACGCCTTCAGTGCCTTCATCCGGGTTATCGAGATTGAGCGTCGGCGGCACGATCTGATCGCGGATCGCGAGGATGCAGAAGATCGTTTCCACCGCCCCGGCCCCGCCGAGCAGGTGGCCGATCGCCGATTTGGTGCTGCTCATCGAAGCGCCCGACAGATCATCGCCCAGCACACGCTTAACCGCGCCCAGCTCGATCGTGTCGGCCATGGTCGAGGTGCCGTGCGCGTTTACGTAATCGATCTGGCCCGGCTCCAGCCCGGCCTTGCGCATCGCCATCCGCATCGAAAGTTCCGCGCCCTTGCCTTCCGGGTGCGGTGCGGTGACGTGATAGGCATCGCCCGACAGGCCATAACCGACCACTTCGGCATAGATCTTTGCGCCGCGGGCCTTGGCGTGCTCATACTCTTCCAGCACCACCACCCCGGCGCCCTCACCCATGACAAAGCCATCGCGGTCCTTGTCATAGGGGCGGCTCGCCTCGGTCGGGCGGTCGTTGTAGCTGCAATTGAGCGCACGGGCCTGGGCGAACCCGGCCACGCCAAGCGGATTGACGGTGCTTTCCGCCCCGCCTGCCAGCATCACATCGGCATCACCGTCCTTGATCATCCGCGCGGCATCGCCGATCGAGTGCGCCCCGGTGGAGCAGGCGGTGACGACCGCGTGGTTCGGACCCATCAGCCCGTACTTGATGCTGACCTGGCCAGAGATCAGGTTGATAAGACGGCCGTGGACAAAGTGCGGCGAAACGCGGCCCGGCCCCTTTTCGTGCAGGACGATCGATTCGCTTTCGATCCCCGGCAGTCCGCCGATTCCCGAACCGATCGAGCAGCCGGTGCGCAGCTTGAGGTCATCGTCCATATCGACCAGACCGGCATCTTCGAGCGCCTGACCAGCGGCATCGATGCCATAGACGATGAACGGATCGACCTGGCGCTGGATCTTGTGATCGACGCGCTTCATCGGATCGAAGCCATATTCGTGGTCCGGCCCCTTCACCTCACAGGCGATCAGGCACTTCTGCCCGGTCGTATCGAAACGGGTGATCGGCCCCGCCCCGCTCTTGCCCGCGATGAGGTTGGCCCAGGTTGTTTCAACATCCCCGCCGAGCGGAGTTACAAGCCCAAGACCGGTTACGACGACACGCCGCATTGCACTTCTCCAAAACCTGAAAATGCAACAGGCCCAGTCCCTTGCGGGCTGAGCCTGTCAAAGACCATGAACACCGTCATTCCACCTCGGTGGGAATAGGAAAACGGCGTTCTGGCCCACTTGCCAAAGGCATTAGCCCTTGTGATCGTCGATGTACTTGATGGCATCGCTGACGGTGCTGATCTTTTCAGCAGCATCGTCGGGGATTTCGACGCCGAATTCTTCTTCGAAAGCCATGACGAGTTCGACGATGTCGAGCGAATCAGCGCCCAGATCATCGATAAAGCTGGCATCTTCGGTAACCTTGTCAGCCTCGACCCCGAGGTGCTCGACAACGATCTTCTTAACCCGATCGGCGGTGTCGCTCATGGATATGTCCCTTCGTGAACGGCAGATGAAACTGTGTTGCCAGTCGCCCTAGTCAAGGGCGCGCGCGCTGGCAAGGGGGTGCACCGATTCAGCACAGATTGCCTGCGAAAAAGCCGCACCTTACCGCAACAAGTGCCTATTCGGCGGCGTGGGCTTCAAGCTGGCGGTGGGCCCGCGTCCGATCGGCAATCCGGTCCAACCCGCGCCGCGCCATCGCGTGCCTCGGATCGAGGCTGAGCGTCCGGGCATACTGCCGCGCGGCGATCGCATCTTCACCCGTGGATTCAGCGCAGAGGCCAAGGTTATAGACCGTTGGTGCGTGCCCCTGATCAAGCCCGGCCCAGGCCGAACAGGCCGCGGCGGCATCGCCATCCTTGACCGAGCGCACCGCCTGCTTGAAAACGGCGGCTTCGGTCTTGTTCAACCCCTTGCGGTTTTCATCGACCCGGATCGAGTCATTGGCATAGAGCGGAGCAAAATCCCGCCGCAGCCGCGCCGCGACCTTGCCGGCCAGTTCGCGGCCGATACTCTTCCGAGCGCGCGGGGAGCTTTCGGCATCTTCGCAGAACGAATCCTGATAGGTTTCGGGCCGATTGTCCGACCACAACAGCGTCCCGTCCTGGCCGATCAGGCGCAAGGCAACCACCAGTTCGACCGTGCGGCGGGTGCACTTGACGGTGAACTTCTTCTTCGCGGAGGTGCATTTGCCATCGCCGTCCTTCACGCAGCGTTCGTGCTCTTCGGTGTAGTCGGCAAAGCGCTGCTCGGTATCGGCGGTGCCGCGCAGCAGCGCCTCTCCGCCCGATCCGGTCGCCGCCGGGATCACCTGGAAATAAGGCCCCTGCCCCAGGTCAATGCCGCGCAGCACGTCTTCGACCTGAACCGTCAGATCATCACCGGCATCACCGCCGAACGGTTCGACCTGGATAGAGCGCAGAGCCGCTGCCTGATCGCTGTTGGCGGGATACCACACGCCGACGCGGAGCGATTCCGCCCCGGCCGCCGAAGCGAGCAGCAAGGTAGCGGCAGCGAGAACAAAACGGCGCATCAACACACTCCCGGAAATCGTGTTCCCGGGCATAGTGCGTTGCTTCGCCGGTCAGATCAACCTTGCAGCTTGGGCGGTTCGACCACGCGGATGTGCAATTCGCGCAGCGCCTTGGCTTCCGGCACCGATGGCGCACCCATCAAAAGGTCTTCCGCGCGCTGGTTCATCGGGAACAAGGTGATCTCGCGCAGGTTCTGAACCCCGCACAGCAGCATCACCATCCGGTCCACCCCGGCCGCCATTCCGCCGTGCGGAGGCGCGCCAAACTGGAACGCACGGTACATTCCGCCGAACCGCTCTTCGACATCGGCCTGGCTCAGACCAACCAGCTCGAAGGCTTTGACCATCAGGTCAGGATGCTGGTTGCGGATCGATCCCGACGCCAGTTCATAGCCGTTGCAGACCATGTCGTACTGGTACGCCTTAATTGTGAGCGGATCCTGATTCTCCAGCGCCTCAAGCCCGCCCTGCGGCATCGAGAACGGGTTGTGCGCGAAATCGAGCTTCTTGGCGTCCTCGTCCCATTCGTAGAACGGGAAGTCGATGATCCAGCAGAACCGGAAGGCATCCTTTTCCACCAGATCGAGCTGTTCGCCGACCCGGCTGCGCGCCGCACCGGCCAGCTTGGCAGCCTGGCCTTCGTTGCCGGCGGCAAAGAACGCGCCGTCATCCGGGCCAAGGCCCAGCGCATCCCACAGCGCGGCCATCTTTTCCGGCCCGTGGTTCTTGGCGATCGGCCCGCCGAATTCGCCGCCCTTGCGGGTGGCATAGCCCAGCCCGGCATGGCCTTCGCTGCGGGCCCAATCGTTCATGTCGTCAAAGAACTTGCGGCTGAGACCAGCAGTATTGGGCGCCGGGATCAGGCGAACCACCCCGCCCGAGCCGACGATCTTTTCAAACAGGCCAAAGCCGGACTGGGTAAACTCGCTCGTCACGTCGCGGATCACCAGCGGGTTGCGCAGGTCCGGCTTGTCGGTTCCGTAATCGAGCATCGCCTTGGCATAGGGGATACGCGGAAATTCACCGGCGGGCGTCACCTTGCGGCCATCGGCGAACTTTTCGAAGATCCCGGCCATGACCGGCTCCATCGTCTCCCAGACCTCTTCCTGGGTGACAAAGCTCATTTCCAGGTCGAGCTGATAGAATTCGCCGGGCAGCCGGTCGGCGCGCGGGTCTTCATCGCGGAAGCACGGAGCAATCTGGAAATAGCGGTCAAAGCCCGCAACCATCAGCAGTTGCTTGTACTGCTGCGGCGCCTGCGGCAGCGCGAAGAACTTGCCCGCGTGGATTCGGCTCGGCACCAGAAAATCGCGCGCGCCTTCGGGGCTTGAGGCGGTCAGGATCGGGGTGGAATATTCGGTGAAGCCGATGTCTTCCATCGCCCGGCGGGTTTCGCGGATGATCGCGGTGCGCTTGACGATGTTGGCGTGCAGCGTCTCGCGCCGCAGATCGAGGAAGCGGTACTTCAGCCGCACGTCCTCAGGGTATTCCTGTTCACCCGCCACCGGCAGCGGCAGTTCCTCAGCCCGGCTCAGCACGGTCGCGCTGCGGGCATAGACCTCGATCTCACCGGTCGGCAGGTTCGGGTTGACGGTTGCCGCGCTGCGGGCCTTGACCTCACCCTCGATCGTGACGACCGATTCCAGCCGCAATCCATCGAGCAGTGCCAGCGCCGGGCTGTCCACATCGGCGACGATCTGGGTCAGGCCATAGTGATCGCGCAGATCGACGAACAGCACGCCGCCGTGGTCGCGCTTGCGGTGGACCCAGCCGGAAAGCCGTATGGTCTGGCCTACATCATGGGCGCGCAGCGCACCGCAGGTATGCGAACGATAAATGTGCATCAAACTCTTTCCAAGCGGCCCACTTTGTTGCAGGGGCGAAAGTGCGGGCTAACAGGCGAATCCCGCGCTTTTGTCAAGCCGAGGGTCCAGTCGGGCCCACCTACAGAAAAGAACGATGAAGATACACCCACTGATTACAACGTCCGAAGCACTTGCGGACCTGTGCGCGCGGCTCTCCAAGGCAGATTTCGTGTGCGTTGACACCGAATTCATGCGCGAGAACACCTATTGGCCCGAACTGTGCCTGATCCAGATCGCCGACGAGCAGGAAGCCGCCGCGATCGATCCGCTGGCCAAGGACATCGACCTTTCCCCGCTGCTTGACCTGCTGGTCGATAACGAGGACGTGCTGAAGGTGTTCCACGCCGGCGGCCAGGATGTGGAAATCATCTACAATCTGACCGGCAAGACCCCGCATCCGATCTTCGACACCCAGATCGCGATGATGGCGGTCAGCCAGAGCGAGCAGATCGGCTATTCCAACCTGGTCGAGTCCTGGCTGGGCCTGACGATCGATAAGGGCGCGCGCTTTACCGACTGGTCGCGCCGTCCGCTGACCGAGCGGCAGATCGAATATGCGATCGGCGACGTCACCCACCTCGCCAGGATTTTCCCAAAGCTGCTCCAGCGCCTGATCAAGACCGGGCGCGGCGAATGGCTGGATATCGAGATGGAAAAGCTGGCCGATCCGGCCGGATACCGCAACGAGCCGGGCGATGCCTGGCAGCGGATCAAGGCCCCGGGGCGCAATCCGGCAATGCTGGGGCGGCTGAAGGCGCTGGCCCATTGGCGCGAGCTTGAGGCGCAGGACAAGAACATCCCGCGCGGCCGGATCGCGCGCGATGAAACCGTTGCCGACATCGCCTGCCACCCGCCCAAGACCCAGGCCGATCTGGCCAAGGTCCGCGGACTTTCGGCGGCATGGAAGGATAACGAGATCGGCAAACGGCTGATGGCCGCAATCGAGGGCTCAAAACCGCTGACCGATGCCGAACTTCCCGCCCGCACCCCGCGCGGCGCGCCGCTGGGCAAGGAGGGCGCGCTGGTCGCCGATCTGCTTAAACTGCTGCTCAAGATCCGCAGCCGCGAGATTGACGTCGCCGCCCGTCTGCTGGCCCGCAGCGACGATCTGGAGCTGCTCGCCGCCGGGATCCGCGAACTGCCGCTGCTGAAAGGCTGGCGCTTCGAGGTGTTCGGCAAGGAAGCGCTCGATCTGGTTGAGGGCAAGATGGCCTTTGCGGTGGTCAACGGGAAGCTCAAGATGACGCGGGTTGAAGAACTGCAGGCTGAAGCGGTGGCTGCGGAGTAAAGCGTTTCTCCCCGCGGGGCCGCCAAGCGGTTACCCTTCGTGGCTTCGCGCCCTGGCGTGAGACAATTTTCCCTCCCCGGCTTGGCGCACGGCGCCACGCTGTGCGATAGGGGGACTTGATGACGACCTACCTACCCACCCTCAAACAGCTGCAATACCTCGTCGCCCTGCACGAACATGAGCATTTCGGGCGTGCGGCGGATGCCTGCTTCGTCTCGCAATCGACGCTTTCAGCCGGTTTGCGCGATCTGGAAAACCTGCTGGGTGTGGTGCTGGTTGAGCGGACCAAACGCGCGGTACGGTTTACCCCGCTGGGCAATGCCGTGGTCGCCAAGGCCCACCGCCTGCTGCGCGAGGCCGAGGAGCTGTCGGATATGGTGCAGAGCGCCGGTCAGCCGCTCTCGGGCGAGGTGCGGATGAGCGTGATCCCCACGATCGCGCCGTTCCTGCTGCCGCGGATGCTGCCACGCCTGCGCCGAGAACGCCCGCAGCTGAAGCTCTATTTGCGTGAGGAAACCAGCGCGGCGGCGATCGAAAGCCTGCACCACGGGCGCAGCGATTGCGTGCTGCTGGCCCTGCCCTTCCCGACCGGCGAGGTTGAGAAGGAAACGATCGAGCTCGACGCACTGTGGGTCGCCTTCCCCAAGGACGATCCGCGCGATCCGCCCGAGGAAATCGCCCCCGAAATGATCGAGGAGAACCGCCTGCTGCTGCTGGAGGATGGGCACTGCCTGAAAGAGCACGCGCTGGCCGCCTGTAATCGCCCGGAGTTGCGCGCCAGCGCGACGATGATCGGCACCTCACTCCACACTCTGGTGCAGATGGTCGATAATGGTCTGGGCCTGACGATGCTGCCCGAAATGGCGCTCGACGCCGGAATCCTGAATGGCACCCAGGTGGTTGCCCGCCCGCTGATCAGCGAGAGCGCCAACCGCGAAATCGCGCTGGTCTGGCGCAAGAACAGCCCGCGCGCCGAAGAGTTCCGCCTGCTGGCCGAGGAACTGCGGGCGGGTTAGGGTCAGGACACAGGTTCAGACCAGCCGAACTACTTTGCCGTAATCCGCAAGGCGAACGTCATGGGTCAGCAGTGTCAGACCTTCATGCCGGGCCGTCGCGATCAACAAGCGGTCAAACGGGTCGCGGTGATGCATTTCAAGATCATCAAGCGCAGCCGCGTGGGCGGGCGTAATGGGCAAAACCGCAATTCCAGCTTCGTCCAGGGCTGCGGCAAAGTCTTTTCCGGACAGCGGCATATCGTCCGCTGCGCCTTTGCGAAGCGACCACTTGATCGATACTTCCCAAATTGACGCTGCGCTCGCCAGCAATTCGTCGGCGTCCTCATCCATCAAATCGATAGCATTGCTGGGCAGGCGATCGCTGCCCGCAAGTCGCCAAAGCAATATGTGCGTGTCCAGCAGCAGCCTCAATCGCCAAGGCCTTCAAACGCCCTGACGATTTCATCAGCGTCACGGTCGATACTGTCGGGCACCTTAATCTTGCCTTTCAGCAAGCCCCAACGCGGCTTTGGCTTGGCCTCTATCGGAACCAACCGGGCTGCCGGTGTTCCATTTACGGCGATCACCACCTCCGGCTCGTCTCCGCAACGAACCGCGGCGACCAGCTTCGAAAGCCGAGACTTGGCATCATGCATATTGACGGTAAGCATCGCGTGAACTTAGCTAAACTTAGCTAAATTGTCAATCCATGTGCCTGAGGCCGACCCGCAGGTAATCCCAGCCGGTGATCACGGTCAGCACGGCTGCCGCCCACAGGGTCGTCAGGCCGACGGTGTGGGGCACGTTCATCACCAGACTGTCGATAGTAACCGTCCACCACGGCATCGCCTTGCCCAGGATCAGCGCGCCCAGGCAGATCAGCTGAAAGGTGGTCTTCCACTTTGCAAGACGGCTGACCGGGACCGAAACCTGCAGCCCGCCAAGGAATTCGCGCAGGCCCGAAACCGCAATCTCGCGCGCCATGATGATCAGCCCGGCGATGACGTGGGCATCGCCCACAAACGGCCCGCGCAGCACGCCTTGCGCCGCCAGCACCAGGATAACCGTGGCCACCATGATCTTGTCCGCGATCGGATCGAGAAAGATGCCGAGCTTGCTGACCGTCCCGCTCGACCGGGCGAGATAGCCGTCGAAATAGTCGGTGATCCCCATCAGCGAATAGAGCCCGAAGGCGAGCAAATAGCCGAACTCCCAATCGGGCCACCACATCAGGAATGCCAGCAGCGGCAAAGCCACGATCCGCGACAGGGTGAGGATATTGGGCAGGGACATCATGGCGTCATGAATAGCGGCGAAGGCGCCCGTGCAAAAGGGGACACTTTGGGCTTGTTCGCAAGAGATCAGCCGCTAGGGTCCGCCGCGAAACGGGGATGCCTGAGAGTACATGACCACCCAGACCCACCTGATCCACAGTCGGCGGTTCCTGCCGCTGTTCGTGACCCAGCTGCTCAACGCCTTCAATGACAACCTGTTCAAGAGCGCCATGGTGCTGTTCGTGGTCTATCAGGTCTATCAGTCGGAAAAGGCCGAAGGACAGTTCAGCGCGGTCGCTTCTGCGGTGTTCATCCTGCCGTTTTTCCTGCTTTCCGCCATTGCCGGGCAGATGGCCGATATGCGCGACAAGGCGCGGATCATCCGCATGGTCAAGGCCGCCGAAATCGGCATCATGACGGTCGGCGCGATCGGGCTGGTGCTGGCCTGGAAGGGCGTGATGGTCACCAGTGTGGCGATCCCACTGATGCTGCTGGCGCTGTTCGGCATGGGGGTTCACTCCACCTTCTTCGGCCCGATCAAATACGCGATCCTGCCTCAGCACCTCTACCCGAACGAGGTTCTGGCCGGGACCGGCCTGGTTGAAGCCGGCACCTATATCGCGATCCTGGCGGGAACGATTCTGGCTGGGTGGATCGACGTGGAATGGGCCGCGCTGGGCGTGGTTGTGACCGCGATCGTCGGCTACATCACCAGCCATCAGGTCCCCCCCGCCCCGCCATTGACAGAGCCGGAGCCGCTGGACTTTCACTTCGTCCGCGCCTCGATCGCGCTGGTTCGCCGCACCGCGCATGATCGCCGAGTGTTCCTTGCGATCATGGCGATCAGCTTTTTCTGGACGATCGGCACTGTGTTGTTCGTGCAGTTTCCCCCGCTCGCCAAGAATGTGCTCCACGCCAGCAAGGAAGTGGCCAGCCTGTTCCTGGTAATCTTTTCGATCGGGGTGGCGATCGGCTCGATGTCGGTCAATGCCCTGCTCAAAGGCACGGTATCGGCGCGCTATTCGCCAATTTCGGTGTTCATCATGGCGCTGTT
This sequence comes from Pseudomonadota bacterium, assembly GCA_029550345.1. Lineage (GTDB taxonomy): Bacteria > Pseudomonadota > Alphaproteobacteria > Sphingomonadales > Sphingomonadaceae > Novosphingobium. The sequence goes on along the minus strand of JAKPHK010000001.1, from coordinate 110,511 downwards.
TGTGGTCGCTTTCGTGGTGGTCTGCCACCAGTGGCCTGAATACCCCGCCGGGACCATGCTCGATACAGCGGGATTCCTGGCAGAGCCGCTGGCGATCGCGCTGATGGTGTGCCTGCTGGGGATCGCGGTGGCGGGCGGGATGTTCGTGGTCCCGCTCTATGCCTTCCTCACCACCTTTGTCGAAAAGTCACAGACATCACGGACGATAGCGGCCAACAACATCGTCAATTCCGGGGCGATGGTGGTGGGTTCGCTGCTGGCAACAGGGCTTTCCGCGGCCGGTGTGCCGATCATTGATCAGGTGTTGTTGAGCGCGGCGATGTGCCTGTTTTCGGTCCACCTCGGGCGCAAACTGGTGGCGGCGGAGCGCGCGGCCTGATCAGGCGATGTAGAGGCTGGTCGCCAGAAAGCAGGCGCAATAGGCCATCAGAAAATCGCGCAGGTCATTCAAAGAGAACCAGGCCTGACGCCTGGCCTTCGGCGGCTCTGCAGAAGCGCGCACATGGGGCGGGAGCGATGCCAGAAACGGATGCCTGGCGGTTTCATCGGTTATGACCAGCGACCTTCTCATGCCTGCAGCGTTAAGATTTTGTTGACCATCGCAACAGCCGGAAAATCGCGGTTAACGGCCCTCATCCCGGTTTGGCACAGAAACAATCCGGAGGGTTACGTCCCCGCCGCCGATTGCCCGCCGGATCGCCCCAAGCTAAAGCCAGCCAATGACCGATACTAAGACCGTTAACGGCGGCCGACTGCTCGTCGATTGCCTGATCGCCCAGGGCGCAGACCGGATATTCACGGTGCCGGGAGAAAGCTTTCTTGCGGTGCTCGACGCGCTGCACGATTCGCCCGAAGTGCAGACCGTGATCTGCCGCCAGGAAGGCGGGGCTGCCTTCATGGCCTGCGCCGACGGTGCGATGACTGGCAAGCCCGGCGTGTGCTTCGTAACCCGCGGCCCCGGCGCGACCAATGCCAGCATCGGCGTCCACGTCGCGATGCAGGATTCGCAGCCGATGCTGCTGTTCATCGGTGATGTCGATCGCGGCATGAAGGACCGCGAAGGCTTTCAGGAAGTCGATTTCGGGCAGATGTTTGCGCCGCTTGCCAAGCTCGTGCTGCGGATCGACGATCCCGCCCGGATTCCCGAATATATCGCCCGCGCCTGGACGGTCGCCCAAGCCGGACGCCCCGGCCCGGTGGTGATCGCCCTGCCCGAAGATATGCTTCTGGAAGAGGTCGGCGGCGTGCAGCCGCGCCCGGCGATTTACCGCCCGGCCCAGCCGGTCTGCCCCGATGCGATGGCCACGTTGATGAACCTGATCGCCGATGCCGCCGCCCCGGTGGCGATTGTCGGCGGGGCTGGTTGGCACGCCAAGGCCCGCGAACATTTTACCGAGTTCGCCGAACGGATCGGCCTGCCGGTGGCCGGCGCCTTTCGTCGCCAGGACGCCATTTCCAACGCCAGCAAGGTTTGGGCCGGAAACCTTGGCTATGGCCCCAACCCCAGGCTGGTCCAGCGCATCAAGGAAGCCGATCTGGTAATCGCCGTCGGCGCGCGGCTTGGTGAGGCGACGACAGACAGTTACACCCTGATCACCCCGGACCATCCGGATCAGGTGCTGGTCCACATCCATCCCGATCCCAATGAGCTGGGCCACGTCTATCGCGCCGATCTGGCGATCTGCGCCGATATGGCCGAATTCGCCGAAGCCGCGGCCCTGTGGGACGATGATATCGTGCCCTTCGACGCGGGCGAGGAGGCGCACCTTGAATGGCTTGACTGGTCAACCGCCAGCCCTGCGCCCTATCTGCTCGATGTGGCGGCCTGCGTCACCGCGATGCGCGAAAGGCTGCCAGATGATAGTATCATCTGCAACGGCGCGGGGAATTTCTCGGGCTGGTGGCATCGCTACTGGCGTTACAACGGTTTCCCGACCCAACTGGCCCCGACCGCCGGGGCGATGGGCTATGGTGTGCCAGCCGCCGTCGCCGCCGCGCTGCGCCACCCGGAACGCACGGTAATCGCCCTGGCCGGAGACGGCGATTTCCTGATGAACGGGCAGGAACTGGCCACTGCAGTCCAGTACGGCGCTGACCTGCTGGTAGTGCTGGTCGATAACGGCACTTACGGCACGATCCGGATGCACCAGGAACGCGAATTTCCGGGCCGGGTTTCAGGCACCACGCTGCACAACCCCGATTTCGCCGCCTTGGCAGAGGCTTACGGCGGCTGGTCACGCCGGGTGGAAACCACCGATCAGTTCGTTGACGCACTGGCCGATGCCAAAGACCGCCGGGGTCTGCGGCTGCTGCACCTGCTGATCGACCCCGAACAGCTCAGCGCTGGCGGCGCCACCATTTCGGGCCTGCGCGCCCGGGCGAAAGGCTAGCGCGGCTGCTCCGACAGCTGCACGATGTGATCCCATTCGGCGGCTTTCACGCCCGAGACCGAAAGCCGGAATTTGGTCAGCAGGTCCATATCGGCCAGCGCCGGATCGGCCTTGATCTCTTTCAGGGTGACCGGGCGGGCCAATTTGCGCATCGGTTTCAGCTTCACCGCCGACCAGCGTCCGGTGTTGTCAGTCGGGTCGGGAATGTTGGAGGCCGTTATTTCAGCAATTCCAACGATCTCCACCCCGATGTTAGAGTGATAGAAGAAAGTCAGATCGCCTGGCTGCATGGCCCGCATATTGTTGCGCGCGGTATAGTTGCGGACTCCGTCCCAGGTCCCCTCGCCCTCGGCGACCAGATCGTCCCAGCTGTAAACGTCGGGTTCCGATTTCATCAGCCAGTATGATTTGATTTTGGTCATGCTTCCACTCACGAAACGGGCTATGCCCGCCCCTTGCATCAGAATTTCGAAAGCGTCCACCTATGTCCCTGACCTCCATTCCGGTTCTTTCGCTCAACCTTCCGAAGGCTGAATTCGCCCAGGCGATCGGTGACAGTTTCCGCACCTTCGGCTTCGCCATGGTCAAGGATTTCCCGATCGATCGGGACCTGATCGACCGGGCGATGGCAATGTCGAAGGATTTCTTCGCACTGCCGGACGCGGAAAAGCGCAAGTATCACGATGCGGCGATTGCCGGTGCGCGCGGCTATACCCCGTTCGGCACCGAAATCGCCAAGGATGCCAAAGCACACGATCTCAAGGAGTTCTGGCATATCGGCCGCGATCTTCCCGAAGGAAGCCCGCTTGCCGACGCATCGATGCCGCCAAATGTCTGGCCGGATCGCCCCGAAGGCTTTCAGGCGCTCTTTACCGAACTCTATCGCCAGTATGATGCCACCGGCGCGCAGATCCTCTCTGCAATCGCGCTCTATCTCGGGCTTGACGAGCACTGGTTCGACAAGGCGATCGAGGACGGCAATTCAGTGATGCGACTGCTGCATTATCCGCCGCTCGACAATGTTGAAGGTGAAGCGATCCGCGCGGGCGCGCATGGCGACATCAACCTGATCACCCTGCTGCTTGGCGCGGAAGAGGCCGGGCTGGAACTGCTGTTCCAGGGCAAGGAGTGGATGAACGCGTCCCCGCCAGAGGGTGCGATGGTGATCAACTGCGGTGATATGCTGGAGCGGCTGACCAACCACTACCTGCCTTCGACCATCCACCGGGTTCGCAACCCCAGCCCGGAACGCGCGGCTTTTAGTCGGTTTTCGATGCCGTTCTTCCTGCATCTGCGCAGTGATTTTCCGATTCGAACGCTTGAACAGTGCATCACCCCGGAAAATCCTGATCGCTATCCCGAAACGATCACAGCGGATCAGTTCCTGCAGCAACGGCTCAGGGAAATCGGCCTGAAAAAATAGGCTTGCCGCGGAAATCCGTGCTTTAACGCAAATTTCAGGCGTTCGTGTCAGTCTCGTGCAATCATGTCTGCAGGGGCAACAGGCACGCCGCCGGATTCGGTGGAGCAACAGCGCGTTTCGCGCGGTGCCGATACGCAACTTGACCGCACCCGTTCCGATATCGTCGCCCTTGCCGTGGCGATGGCCGCAATCCTGATGTTTGTCGGCAACGGCGGCTCGGCCCTGACCCAGGCGATAAAGGCGATGGCCGGGACCGGACTGGGGCCCGACCGGCTGCTGAGCAGCGCCCTCTACCTCAATATCGCGCTGATCATCTTCGGGTGGCGGCGCTATCGCGAGCTTACCGGTGAGGTGACCGAACGGCGCCGCGCCGAAGAACACGCGCGGCAGCTAGCCGAGGTCGATCCGCTGACGGGCTGCCTCAATCGCCGAGCCATTGCCGAAGAGATTAACCGCCTGGTCGCTCATGCCGCACGGCAGGGTGAAGCCGTGGCCGCCGTGATGTTCGACCTCGACAAGTTCAAACAGGTGAATGACGTCAGCAGCCACGCAGCCGGTGATGCCCTGCTGGTCGAGGCTGCACGCCGCCTGCGCGCGGGACTGCCGGACGATGCCCTGCTTGCCCGGGTCGGCGGCGATGAATTTGCCTGCGTGGTGGCTTTCGATCCGCTGCAGGAAGAACGAATCAACCGCCTCGTCGCACAGCTGGTCGATGATGTTTCCAAGCCGGTCGCCTTTAAGGGCGGCGAAATCGAAACCACGATCTCGGCCGGGATCGCCCGGCACGATCCGGGCGACGGCGAAGATACCCAGGCCTTGCTGCACCGCGCCGATATCGCGATGTATCACGCCAAGAAGCAAGGCCGTAACCAGCAGTGCTGGTTCGAACTGAGCATGGAAACCGAACTGCGGTTTCGCAGTGAGCTGGAGGAAGGAATTCGCCGGGGGGTGGCCAATGGCGAATTTGTCCCGTTCTATCAGAAGCAGGTCGATCTCGAGAGTGGAGAGATCGCCGGGTACGAAATGCTGGCGCGGTGGAACTCCCCTACCCTTGGCGCGGTCAGCCCGGAAATCTTCGTGCCGATCGCCGAGGAAATCGGCCTTATCGGCCAGATTTCGGAACAGCTGATCGCTCAGGCACTGGATGATGCCCGCAGCTGGAACCCCAAGCTCACGCTGGCAGTCAACATCTCTCCGGTGCAGCTGCGTGACCCATGGTTCGCGCAGAAGCTGCTGAAAAAGCTGGTTGAAGCCAATTTCCCGCCGAGCCGTCTGGAAATCGAAGTAACCGAAAGCTGCCTGCACGGTAACATCGGCCTGGTCCGTTCATTGATCACCAGTCTTCAGAACCAGGGCGTCACCGTCAGCCTTGATGATTTCGGTACCGGCTATTCCTCACTTTCGCAGCTGCGCGCCCTGCCGTTCGATCGGATCAAAATCGACCGCAGTTTCGTTTCGACGATCAACGACAGTCCTGAAAGTCTGACCATCATCCAGTCGATCATCAATCTCGGCACGGGCCTGGGTCTGCCGATCGTCGCGGAAGGGATCGAGAATGAGGTGGTCCTGGCCCGGATGCGCGAATTGGGCCCGCTGACCGGACAGGGCTATTTCTACGGCTACCCGGAATCGGCTGAATCGACCGAAGCCGAGTTGGCCCAGCTCAATCTGCTGCTCGAAGGTCCGAAGCCGGAGCCAGCCCGAGCGGACATCCCGGCCCCGATCGCCCGTACCGCCTGACGCTGGACGCGGGCCCGGCCAGCGCCTAGAGCGCGGTTCATGCGGATCGGCTTTATCAAGATGCACGGACTGGGGAACGATTTCGTCGTGCTTGACGGACGTGATCAGGCGCTACCGCCGCTGACGCCCGGCTTCGCCAGCGCGGTGGCAGATCGCCACACCGGGATCGGCTGCGATCAGATGGTGGTGCTTGAACCTTCCCATCAGGCCGACATCCGGGCGCGGTTCTTCAACCATGACGGCAGCGAGGTGCAGAGCTGCGGCAATGCCTCACGCGCGATCGGGCTGCTACTGGGCAAGGCGGCGATGATTGAAACGCTGGGCGGCGTGATTGCTGTGTCCCCGGATTCGGCGGGAATCGCCGTCGATATGGGCAAGCCCCGGTTCGAATGGAATGAAATTCCGCTGGCCTACGCCATGGACAGCTATGCCATGCCAGTGGCCTGGGAAAATCTTGACAGCCCGACCGCAGTGAACGTCGGCAATCCGCACGTGATCTTCTTCGTGCCCGATTGCGCCGCGGTTGACCTTCACCGGCTCGGCCCTGAGATTGAGAACGACCCGTTGTTCCCCGAACGGATCAACGTCAACGTGGCCCAGCCCGTCAGCCGCGAACACATCCGCCTGCGGGTATGGGAACGCGGCGCGGGTGAGACGCGAGCCTGCGGCACCGGGGCCTGCGCCACGGCGATTGGCGCGATGCGGCGCGGCCTGGCCGAACGCAAGGTCAGGGTCAGCCTGCCCGGCGGCGATCTGATGATCGAATGGACCCAGGAAGATCGGATCCTGATGACCGGCCCCGCGACCCAGAGCTTTCGCGGCAGCTTTGATCCGGTCGCCATCGGAGCCGCCTGATGGGGGCCGAAGTGATTTCACTCGGCTGCGGGCTCAACCTGTCCGAAAGCGAGGAACTGCGCGGGCTGCTGGCTGCCGAGAGTGACCTGGTGGTAATCAATTCCTGCGCCGTCACGGCCGAAGCCGTGCGCCAGACCCGGCAGGCGATCCGCAAGGCGCGCCGCGCCAACCCGGCGGCCAGACTGCTCGTCACCGGCTGCGCGGCCGAGGTGGAGCGCAGCGCGCTTTCGGCCATGCCCGAAGTTGACGGACTGATCGCCAATACCGTCAAGCTCGACCCACGGGCCTGGAACGTCGCGCCGCTCCGTGCCGATCTGCGCCAGCACACCCGCGCCTTCATCGCGGTGCAGAACGGCTGCGACCATGCCTGCACCTTTTGCGTGATCCCCCAGGGGCGTGGGCCGAGCCGTTCACTGCCGATCGCGGATGTCCTGAGCGAAATCGAACGCCATCTGGCGCTGGGCGCACAGGAGGTGGTGCTCACAGGGGTCGATCTGACCAGCTGGGGTCACGATCTCTCGGCACCGGCCCAATTGGGCGAACTGGCGGGCGCGATCCTTTGCGCCTTTCCGCAACTGCCGCGCCTGCGCTTGTCGTCGGTTGACGGAGCGGAGATCGACCCGCATCTGTTTGATCTGATCGCTTCGCAGCCCCGGATCATGCCGCACCTGCATCTTTCGCTGCAACACGGCGACGGTCTGATCCTCAAACGGATGAAGCGGCGCCATACCCGCGCTCAGGCCGTGACGCTGGTTGCGGCCCTTCGAGATCGACGTCCGGACATCGCGATTGGCGCCGATCTGATCGCCGGATTCCCGACTGAAACCGATGCCGCGCACCAGGCCAACCTGTCGATCGTGGAAGAGCTGGAGATCGTTCACGGCCACGTTTTTCCCTATTCCCCCCGGCCCGGCACCCCGGCGGCGCGAATGCCACAGGTCGGCCCCGCGCAGATCAAGGCCCGCGCGGCGCAGCTACGCGCCGCGATTGCGGCACAGCGGGCGCGCTGGCTGGCTTCACTGCTGGGCAAACCGCTCGAAGTGCTTGCCGAACGCGACGGAACGGGCCATGCGCCAAACTTCGCCCGGGTGCAGTTGCCGCCCGGAACCGAGGCAGGAAAGATCGTGCACATCACACCCACCCGCATCGCTGAAGGCCTTCTGGCATGAGCGGCGATTCCTGGTCCGACCGTCTGTTTGGCGGGTTCCGCAAGACTTCGGAAAAGCTGACCGAAAACCTCGCCGGGATCGTCTCCAAGACCCGGCTCGACACAGCCCAGCTCGATGAGATCGAAGACGCGCTGATCCTGTCCGATCTGGGTCCACGCGCCGCCGCCCGGATCCGCGAACGGCTGGCCGACGAACGGTTTGAGCGCGGCGCGGACGAAACCGCGATCAGGCAGGCCGTGGCCGAAGAGATTGCCGCGATCCTGCGCCCGGTGGCCAAGCCGCTGGACATCGTGGCCTTTCCGCGCCCCCAGGTGGTGCTGGTCATCGGCGTCAACGGATCGGGCAAGACCACCACCATCGCCAAACTGGCGCATCTGTTTCAGGAACTGGACTATTCAGTGATGCTGGCGGCAGGCGATACGTTCCGCGCCGCAGCGATCGGCCAGCTTGGCGTCTGGGCCGAACGGCTGGGTGTTCCGATCGTCAAGGGCCTCGAAGGCGGTGATCCCAGCGCCGTGGTGTTCGACGCGGTCAAAGCCGCTACCGAAAAGGGGATCGATGCGCTGATCGTCGATACCGCCGGCCGCCTTCAGAACAAGCGCGAGCTGATGGACGAACTGGCCAAGATCCGCCGAGTCCTCGGCCGCCTCAACCCCGAGGCGCCGCACGACGTGGTTCTGGTGCTGGATGCCACCAACGGTCAGAATGCCCTGCAACAGATCGAAATTTTCAAGGAGGTAGCGGGCGTGACCGGCCTGATCATGACCAAGCTGGACGGCACCGCGCGCGGCGGCGTGCTGGTTGCCGCTGCCGAGCAATACGGCCTGCCGATCCACGCGATCGGCGTCGGTGAAAAAATCGACGATCTGCGTCCGTTCGATCCCGATCTGGTCGCGCGCGTGATAGCGGGGGTGGCATGACCGGCACCGATAGCACCAAGCCGCAGCCCAAATCGGGCTGGCTCAACCTGTTGGTCGATTATGGCCCAGTGGCGATCTTCTTCCTGGTTTACCGCCACTTTTCCCCTCCCAGCGGCCAGCACGATTCGGTTGGTGAGGTGATGGCCGTGGTCAAGAGCACCGGGGCATTCATGGTCGCGGCGGTGATCGCTCTGGCGGTTTCATGGTGGCGGCTGGGCAAGATTTCGCCAATGCTGGGGCTTTCGACCCTGCTGATCGTGGGCTTCGGCGGCCTCACCGTGCTGCTGCGCGATCCGGTATTCATCCAGATCAAGCCGACCGCAATCTATCTGCTGTTCGCTGCGCTGCTGCTGATCGGGGCCTATCGCGGCAAAGCGCTGCTTAAATACCTGCTCGAAGCCGCATTCGAAGGCCTGAATGAGATCGGCTGGCTCAAACTGTCACGCAACTGGGGCTATTTCTTCCTGTTCCTCGCCGCGTTGAACGAGGTGCTGCGCCATCTCTACAATGCCGAGAACGGGGGCTTCGGCACCTGGATTTCGCTCAAGCTGTGGGTGTTCATGCCGCTGTCGTTCCTGTTCACCTTCACCCAGCTGCCGATGCTGCTACGCCACGGCCTGATGCAGGAGGCTGAGGGCGAGGTGTTGAGCGACCCGCCGCACGAATAAGGACGGGCGCAGGGAGCCAATGCCCTCCGCGCCCGTCCGGTATTGGATCAGCCCTGATCGGCGCGCAAAACGCCATTGCCATCAAGGTTCTGAGCAACGAATTCCCAGTTGATCGCCTTTTCCAGCAGCGCGTCGAGATAGTTCGGACGGGCGTTGCGGTAATCGATGTAATAGGCGTGTTCCCAAACATCGAGCGTCAGCAGCGGCTTCATCCCGTCGTAAACGACCGGGGTGTCGGCATCGTGCAGCGAGGTGATCTTCAGGCTGTCACCATCAAGCACCAGCCATCCCCAGCCGCTGGCAAAGTGGCCAACGCTTTCGGTCTTGAGCTTGGCTACCAGCTCAGCCTGCGATCCGAAATCACGCTCAATCATTTCCTTGAGCTTGCCGGTCGGCTGCTGCGCTTCGGGTGAAAGGCACTGCCAGTAGAAGCTGTGGTTCCAGATCTGGGCCGAAGCGTTGAACAGCTTCTTGTTGCCGCTGGCATGGGCCTTGGCGATCACTTCGCTCAGGCTGGCGCCTCCAAGCCCAGCGCCGGCCAGTTGATCGTTGGCCTGCGTGACATAGGCATTGTGGTGCTTGCCATGGTGGTAATCGAAGGTTTCGGCCGAGAGAATCTCGCCAAAGGCGTCCTTGGCGTAAGGCAGTTCGGGAAGAACGAAGGCCACAGTGGTTTCCTTTCCATTGCTGATCGAAACAGTTGCCGCCGCTCATGCCATAGTGGCGGTGCCAAGGCGAGGGGCTGACGAACAGGAGATGGTGTTTTTCTGGGCTTGCCCGGCCCGGGTGGGATGGTAACCGAAGCAGATGACCGCTCAGATCGATCCGTTCCGCGCCATTGCCATTTCCGGCCTTGCCCACCGCCTGAAGGAACAGGGCCGCAGCATCATCCACATGGAGTTCGGCCAGCCCAGCACCGGTGCGCCCGAAGCCGCGATTGCCGAAGCCCGGCGCGTGCTCGATACCGATCCGATGGGCTATTGGGAAAGCCCGACGCTCAAGGCCCGGATCGTCCGGCACTATGCCGAATGGTACGGCGTTGATGTATCCCCTGCCCGCCTGACGCTGACCTGCGGGGCATCGCCTGCGCTGGTGCTTGCACTCAACATGAGCTTCGCCCCGGGCGACCGGGTGGCCTTCGCCCGGCCCGGCTATGTCGCCTATCGCAACAACCTGCGGGCCCTTCACCTTGAGCCGGTCGAGCTGCCCTGCGGAGAGGCCGAACGGTTTCAGATCACGGCGGCGGCCCTGGCCGCGCTGGACCCTGCGCCGAAAGGGGTGATCCTGGCCAGCCCCGCCAATCCGACCGGAACCGTCATCCCGCACGATGAACTGGCCGCGATCGCCGCCGTTTGCCGCGATCGCGGAATCACGATCATCTCGGACGAGATCTATCACGGGATTTCCTATGGCATGGAAACACCATCGATTCTTGAGGTTGCGCCCGAAGCGCTGGTGGTCAACTCGTTCTCCAAATACTGGTCGATGGCCGGCTGGCGGCTTGGCTGGCTGGTGGTGCCGGAAAGCGGGATCGATGCCGCGCGGGCACGAATGGGCAACCTGTTCCTGACTCCGCCAAGCCTGGCCCAGCACGCCGCCGCAATCGCAATGGATTGCACCGCCGAACTGGAAGCCAACATCGCGACCTATGCCCGCAACCGCGATCTTTTGCTCGCCGCGCTGCCCGGCATGGGCCTTGGCCGGATCGCTCCGCCCGATGGCGCATTCTATATCTATGCCGATGTTTCGGACTTCACCGATGACAGCATGGAGCTGTGCCGCCAACTGCTCGAAGATACCGGCGTCGCCACCGCACCCGGAATCGATTTCGATCCGATCGACGGGCACCGCTTCATGCGCTTCAGCTTCGCCGTATCGACCCCGCTGATCGAAGAGGCAATCGCCCGGATCGGCCCGTGGTTCGCAGCCCGCAACCGCGGCGCTCGATCGGCCTAGATCTCGACCTGGCTGCCCAGCTCGACCACCCGGTTGCTGGGCAGACGGAAGAACTCCATCGCGCTGGCAGCATTGCGCAGCATCCAGGCGAACAGCTTTTCGCGCCAGATCGCCATGCCGGGCTTTGAAGAAGCGATCAGGGTCTGGCGCGAGAGGAAGAAGCTGGTCTTCATCATCTCGAACGGACCGCCGCAAATCTGCGAATTCTTCAGCGCGGCGGGAATGTTGGTTTCTTCAAGGAAGCCATATTTCAGGTTCATCCGGAAGAAGCCCTGGCCAAGATCCTTCACCTCGCAGCGTTTGTCATCGTCCACGAAGGGAACGTCCTGAATCGCCACGGTCAGCACGACCACACGCTCGTGCAGCACCTTGTTATGCTTGATGTTGTGAAGCAGCGCCGAGGGCACACCGGCGCTGGTGCTGGCCATGAATATCGCCGTGCCGGGCACCCGCTGCGCGCTGGAATGGGCGCTCTTGGCGAAAACCTCCATCGGGATCGTTGCCTCAGCCATCGACTGGCGCATCAGCGCCCGTCCGCGCGACCAGGTGGTCAGCAGCGTGAAGATGACCAGCCCGATCATCAGCGGCACCCAGCCGCCTTGCGGGACCTTGATCAGGTTCGCGCCGAGGTAGGTGATATCAACCAGGAAGAAGAGGGCGACCATCGGCACCGCCTTCCAGACCGGCCACTTCCACAGGCTGAACAGCACGACCGTCAGCAGGATGGTGTCGATCGTCACCGCACCTGTCACCGCGATGCCATAGGCTGCGGCCAGGTTGCTGGATGACTGGAAGAACAGCACCAGCAGCACCACCGCGATCATCAGCGCCCAGTTGACCACCGGGATATAGATCTGCCCGGCGGCCGATGCGCTGGTGTGCTTGATGCTGACGCGCGGCACGAAGCCCAGCTGCACCGCCATCTGGGTGAGTGAGAACGCGCCGGAAATCACCGCCTGGCTGGCGATGATCGTGGCCAGAACGGCCAGAATCACGACCGGGATGCGGATCATGTCGGGGATCATCAGGAAGAACGGATCCTTGATCAGTTCGGCCGCCTGTTCGGGCGGAACGCTCATCACCATGGCGCCCTGGCCCATGTAGTTGAGCAGCAGGCACGGCAGCACGAAGCTGAGCCAGCTGACCCCGATCGGCTTGCGCCCGAAGTGGCCCATATCGGCGTAAAGCGCCTCGGCCCCGGTCACCGCCAGCACCACGCTGCCCATCGCCACAAAGGCCCTGAATCCGTCGGTCAGGAAAAAGTTGATGGCATTCAGCGGATTGAGCATCTGGAACACCACGCTGGGCAGCTTGACGATGTGCAGCAGCCCCAGCCCGGCCAGGGTCAGGAAATAGATGATCATGATCGGACCGAACAGCATCCCGACCTTTTCGGTTCCGCGCGACTGGATCGCGAACAGCCCGACCAGGATCACCAGCGCGATCGGCAGAATGAAGGAGTCGAACGCCGGGCTGACATAGGTCAGGCCCTCGGTCGCCGACAGCACCGACATGGCCGGCGTGATCATCGAATCGCCATAGAACAGCGCGGTCGCGAACACGCCGAGCAGCACGATCGGCCCGGTCCAGCTTGCGCCTTCCGACTTGCGGTTGATCAGCGCCAGCAGCGCGAGACTGCCGCCCTCACCCTTGTTGTCCGCCTTCATGATGGTGAGGACGTATTTGAACGTCACCACGATCATCATCGACCAGAACACCAGGCTCAGCACGCCATAGATATGGACCGGATCGACCTGGATTCCCGGTGCGCCATGGTGCGACGCAAAGGTTTCGCGAAAGGCGTAAAGCGGGCTGGTGCCGATATCGCCGAAAACGACGCCGATTGCACCAACGGCAAGCGCCGCCAGGCTGCCATGGTGATGGCCATGCCCACCTTCTCCGTGGGTGGCGGTTGCGGCGTCTTTAGTGGAAACTGCTTCACTCATGCGACCCCAAACCCCCTCGAGTCGGTGCAAGGCGTGCGCGTAGCATCTGCCGGATACCCGGTCCAGAAATGCCGCGCCTAGGGCCTTGGCCCGGCCTGCTCCTTCATCATCTCATCGAGCTTCTGGACCATTGCCCCCAGACCCGGCCGCCACGCGGCATCGGCCGGAGCACGGGAATAGGTATCGACCCAAAGCGCCCGGCCTTCGGCGGGCTGCCCGCTGCGGATCAGCGCCAGGCCCAGGAAATAGCCGGGAAGCGGACTGGCCGGATCGGCCACTGCGGCCTGACGGTAGGCATAAAGCGCAGCCGGGGTCGGCGTTCCATCTGCGTGAAGAGCCAGATTATTGCCCAAAGCGACCCATGCCTCGGCATTGCCCGGATTGTCTTCGACGACCTTGCGCAGCAGGCTGGCCGAATCGGCATAATCGCCATTGCGCGTCATCGCATCGGGGGTGAGCAGCCAGCGATCGGGCTGCGCAGACTTTTGTGACGCAAGCCGCGCCAGGGCCTGCCGCTCCTCGACCAGGGCGGCACCTCCACCGTTCCGGTCAGCCACAGCGGCCTTGGGCGCACCCGGCTGCGACGGCGTGGCCTGAAAGGCGAATCCGGCAAGACCCAGCGCCAATGCCGCGCCGATCGCTTCCCAGCCCTTCCGCTCAACCTTCAGGACAAAGGCCAGCAGGGCGAAAACCGCAAGACTCAGTGCGATGACCCAAACCCAGATCATGCTTCATCCCCTCGCTTCAGGCGGCGGCGCATCAGGGAGCCAGCCAATGCCAGCAGGATCAGTGGCGCCGCGAACAGCGGCCAGGTCGCCGAGGTAACGCGCGGGGCATAGCTGACGTAATCGCCATAGCGCTCGATCAACCAGCCCCGGATTGCTTCCGGATCTTCTCCAGCGGCGATGCGGGTGCGGATCTGGTGGCGCATATCGCCGGCGATCGGCACGTCGGAATCTGCAATCGACTGGCTCTGGCATTGCAGGCAGCGCAACGTTTCCATCAACTCGTGGGCCTTGGCCTCCTTGGCCGGGTCATCAAGCTGGCGATAGGCATAGGGTGCGGGCGGCATCGATCCTTCGGCCAGAACCGGGGCTGCAAAGGCCATAGCCAGAACGAGCAGAAGCGCGCGGATCATTGTCCTGCCTCCGCAATCTTGGCCAGGATCATCGGCACCTGTTCGGCACGGATCTCTCCGATATGCTGGTAACGGATCACGCCCTTTCCATCGATCACGAAACTTTCCGGCACCCCGGAAGAGCCGAGCGCGAACTGAACCTTGCTGAGGTTGTCCGCACCGATCCGGCTATAGGGGTTGCCATTGCGAGCTAGGAACACAGCAAGCTCTTCCGGCCGGTCACGGATCGCCACGCCAACAACATCCACCCCTTCGGCCTTGAGCCTGGCGAGTTGCGGCGCTTCGACGGCGCAAGGCACGCACCAGCTCGCAAAGACGTTGAGCAAGCGCACTTTGCCATCGACCAGATCGGCGCGCGACAGGCCCGGCTGCCCTTCCGCAGCGGGCGGCAGCGCGAATTCGGGCACCGGCTTGCCAATCAGGGCGCTGCGCACCTCACGTTCGGCCGGATTGCGCAGACCATAGGCGACCAGCCCCAGAAAGCCGACGAAGATCAGCGCCGGAAGCCACATCATCCAGGGCGAGGAACGGGTTGATCCAGGTTCGGTCATCGGCCCTGCCTCATCCTGCGATAGGCGATCTTGCGCTCCGCCGAACTGCGCCGGAGATCGCTCATCACCCGGCCGACCAGCGCCAGAACACCGCCCAGCGCGATCAGCAGACCGCCCAGCCAGATCAGGGTAACAAACGGCTTCCACCACAGCCGCAGCTGCCAGCGGCCATCTTCGCTCCGATCGCCCAGCACGGCATAGAGCTGGCCGTTCCAGCGGGTCGCCAGCGCGCTCTCGCTGGTTTGCTGGGGCGGCGCCCAGAACGAGCGGGCCTGCGGATGCAGGGCGATTTCGCTGCCGCCAAGATAGCTTGCGGTCAGATCGGCCTGCAGCGCGGTCCAGTTGGGACCGGCCAGCGGCTCAACCTGCTTTAGCGTTACCTGCCAGCCTCCGACCGCAACCGTCTGCCCCGGGTTGACTGCCACCAGCCGCTCGCGGGTAAAGGCGCTGTCCGATGCCATACCGAACAGGGCGATCGCCACGCCGAAATGGGCAACGACCATGCCCCAGACCGGCAGTTTGACGGTCCGCAGGTTGCGTCCGTGGAGCGGCAGAAGGCTGGCAATGACCAGAACCGCAGACAGGGCGATGCCCGCTGCGGGCAGCAGTTTAAGCCCGGCGATCGTGGCCATCAGCCCGGCAGCCAGCCCCGCCAGCGCCGGGGCCAGCAGCATCGGCCTGACCCGCGCAACGCGGTCACGCCGCCAGCGCAGCAACGGGCCGACCGCCAGAACCAGCAGCATCGGCAGAACGAACAGCGCGGTCATCGGGTTGAAATAGGGCGGCCCAACCGAAACCTTGGTTCCCATCGCCTCCGCCAGCAAGGGGTAGAGCGTACCGACCAGCACGATCCCCAATGCCCCGCTGAGCATCAGATTGTTGACCACAAGCCCGCCTTCGCGGCTGGTCAGGGCAAAGCGTTCCCCTTCGCTGATGGTCGAGGCGCGAACCGCGAACAGGTTGAGCGCGCCGCCGATATAGATCGCAAGCAAGGCCAGGATAAAGGCACCGCGGGTGGGATCGACGGCAAAGGCATGGACCGATGTCAGAATCCCGGAGCGGACCAGGAAGGTGCCGATCATCGACATCGAAAAGGCCACCACGCCCAGCATCACGGTCCAGGTCCGCAGCGCGTTACGCGCCGCCAGGACCGAAGCGGAGTGGAGCAGCGCGGTTGCCGCCAGCCACGGCATCAGCGAGGCGTTCTCAACCGGATCCCAGAACCACCAGCCGCCCCAGCCCAGCTCGTAATAGGCCCAGTACGATCCAGCGGTGATGCCGACTGTCAGGAAAATCCAGGCCCCCAGCACCCACGGGCGCATCGCCTTCGCAAACAGCGGCCCAACCTCTCGCGTCAGCATGGCCCCAACCGCGAAACTGAAGGCGATCGAAAGCCCGACATAGCCGACGTAGAGCGTGGGCGGGTGAAACGCGAGGCCGGGGTCCTGCAACATCGGGTTGAGGCCCTGTCCCTCGCTCGCCGCCGGATTGAGCCGGGTGAAGGGATTGGAGGCAAACAGCAGAAAGGCATAAAAGCCCAGACTGACAAAGGCCTGGGACGCAAGTGTCGCCAGCATGGTGCGTTCGGGCAGGCGTCGCTCAGCCAGCGCCACGAAGGCACCGGCCAGCCCCATCACCGTCACCCACAACAGCATCGAGCCTTCATGGTTGCCCCAGGCCCCTGCGAACTTGAACAGCAGCGGCTTGGCCGAATGCGAATTCTTGGCAACCAGCAGTACCGACAGGTCGGTGACGCAGAACAGCCAGATCAGCGCCGCAAAGGACAGCGCAACCAGCCCGCCCTGAACCATCGCCACCGGCCGGACCAGCGCCCCCAGCGGATTGCCGGGCCGGTACACCCCCAGCCCGCCTGCAAACAGTTGCAGCGCGGCAAGCGCCGCTGCGAACCACAAGGCGGCAAGACCGAAGTTGGCGATCACTTGGTTTCTTCGACTGTCTGGCGGGCCTGCGCCGCGGTCATGTCTTTCATTTCGCGCGGCACGTATTTCTCATCGTGCTTGGCCAGCAGGTTATCGGCCACGAATGTTCCATCGGCATCGCGTTTGCCCTCAGCCACCACGCCCGATCCTTCCTTGAACAGATCCGGCACGATGCCCTTGAAACGGACCGGAATCCGCGCCTTGCCATCACCAACCACGAACGCGATCGTCACGCCGTCCGCCGCAGTCTTGATCGATCCGGCTTCAACCATGCCGCCCAGCCGCACGGCGCGATCGGGTTCAGGCGGATTGGCCGCCATCTCGGCAGGAAGGTAGAAGAACGAAGCCTGGCTGCGCAGCGCCCAGGCGGCCAGCAGGCCCGCCCCGATCAGCGCCGCCAGCGCGATCAGCACCAGAACCAGCCGCTGATGCTTGGCCTTGATTGCACCGCTCATTGATCGCGCCCCCGCTCACGCGCGGCATCGCGGCGCGCTTCGGCCCGGCGCATCGCCATCAGGCTGGTCAGCACCAGCACCGCCGTGCCGCCCACGCCGAGGGCATAAGAGGCATAGACAAAGCCCCAGTGGTTCAATCCTTCATACATCGCAGCGCTCACTCATCGAATGCTTCCATCGCGCGGCGGCGCAGGCGTGCCTCAGCCTGGGCATCGGCCAGGATCGCCCGCATCCTCATCAGCACGACCGCGCCGAAGATCAGCGAAAACCCGATCGTAGCGGCCAGCAGGCCATAGAGAAATTCCGGCGCCATCTCGCTCTTGCCCATCGAGATCGAGGGCGGCTGGTGCAGGCTGTTCCACCACAGCACCGAATAGTGGATGATCGGAATGTTGACCGCACCGACCAGCCCGAAAATCGCCGGGAGCCGCGATCCACTCTCGCCATCGCGGTTCGCTGCATCGGCCAGCGCAAGGTAGGCGCAGTAAAGAAAGAACAGCACCAGCATCGAGGTCAGCCGGCCATCCCAGACCCACCAGGTCCCCCAGGCCGGACGCCCCCACAGCGAACCCGTAATCAGGCACAGAAGTGCAAAGAACGCCCCCGGCAAGGCGATAGCCCGGGCGCCGATCCCGGCCAGCGGATGACGCCAGACCAGTTCGACCAGACTGGCGATTGCAATCGCAGTCCAGGCCCCCATGCCCAGCCAGGCGGCGGGAACGTGGATGAACAGGATCCGCACCGAATCGCCCTGCAAACGCTCGGCCGGAGCGCCTGCCAGCCCCCAGGCCAGCGCGGCCAGACTCAGCAGGGCGCCTGCCACCAGCAAGGGCATGGTCAGGCTGCGCGCCAGGCGCAGGAAACGGGCAGGATTGGCAAAGCCGTGCATGGGGATTTGACGGGGCTTGCTCGTGCAATGAAAAGTCGCGCCGCTTTGGCAGCACTGGAGGCTTCGGGCAAGCGCGAAGTCACGTCCGCCCTGCCCTTACAGCCGTAAACCTGAAGAAAATGGGGCGATCGATGGGGTTCGAACCCACGACCTCCGGTACCACAAACCGGCGCTCTAACCAACTGAGCTACGATCGCCACGACCCGCCGGACAAAGCGCCGATGCGGGCAGGCGCGCGCCTTTGCACAAAGGCTGGGCGAATGGAAGGGAAAACTGCTAGACTGGGCCGATGGGCACAACAGGCGAGACTTCCCCGGAACGGCTTTTACTTACCGCCGGTGTGCAGCGGGTCCCCTCGCCGAAGGTTGATCTTTTTATCCTGCGGAATTTCCTCTCGCCGGAAGAATGCCAGGCGCTGATCGCGCTGATCGAGGCCAACCACCGCCCGTCCACTATCGCCGACAGCAATGGCGATACGGCCTTTCGAACCAGTTCAACCTGCGACTTGCAGGCCGACGAACCGGTCGTGGCGCGCGTGGTTGACCGGATATGCGCCCTGTCCAGCCTTGCTGCAGAGCATGGCGAACCGCTGCAAGGTCAACGCTATGAAGTCGGTCAGGAGTTCAAGGCCCATACCGACTATTTTGAGCCCGATGGCGCCGACTTCGCGCGTTTCTGCAGCCGGTCCGGCCAGCGCACCTGGACCTTCATGGCCTTCCTGAACGACGTGCCCGCAGGTGGCGCAACGCGGTTCAAGGCGATCGACAAGATCGTCCAGCCCGAGTGCGGAAAACTGCTGTTCTGGAACAACCGCCGCCCCGATGGTTCGGTCAACCCGGCAACGCTGCACCAGGCGATGAAAGTCCGAAAGGGCATGAAATACGTGATTACCCAATGGTTTCGCGAACGAGCCCATCAAACGGCGTGACGATCGGTGTGACGGTCGAAGGCTTGAACAGTTCTTTAACCACCCAAACCTAGGATCGCGGGTAACTGCCGCAACAGGGGATTCAGGTGGTGGCAACCAAGTTGAAGCCGGAAGTAGCCAAGCAGCAAGCCGCGCGCCCGCAGACCCGCCGCGCCTCGCGGCTGCGCTCGCAAACCCGCACGACGATCCGGTCGAGCCACGGCGACCGCGCCAAGGCGCTGATCCGCGACGTTTCGATCTATGGCTGCTCGCTCGAATGCGATGCCGGGTGGCTGCGCAACGGGATGTTCCTGACGCTTCACCTCAATGCCGAGTGGAGCATCCAGGCCATCGTCCGCTGGGTTCGCGAAGATCGGACCGGCGTGGAATTCCTTCGTCCAATCAGCGAGATCGAGGCGCGGGCCATCTCTGAAGACTGACGCCGCGCACGATCACCGCAAACAAAAAGGGCGACCCGCCGGGCCGCCCTTTTGTTTTTGGGGAAACCTTCCCGCTCAGTTCTTCTTGAGCGTAAGGCCACCAAAGCGCTTGTTGAACTGCGCGACGCGGCCACCCTGGTCGATCTGACGGGTGCCGCCGGTCCAGGCCGGGTGCGAGGTGGGATCGATTTCCAGCATCAGCGTGTCGCCTTCCTTGCCCCAAGTAGAGCGGGTTTCGAACACGGTGCCGTCCGTCATCTGCACCTTGATCATATGGTAATCGGGATGTCCTTCGGCCTTCATGGCAATTCTCTTTCGTTAGCGACCGGTTCCGACCGGCCTGAAATGGGAAGCGGCGCGCTTAGCGGTGAATTACCCAAAGATCAAGCATCAGCGATCATCGCGGTGAACTGCACTTCGCAGGTCACCTTGCCCTCGATCGAGGCCTTGCCCCAGAACTTGCAGACGCGGCTGCGCTTCTGGACAAAGCCAGCCTCAAGCGTGAGGAGAACGCCCGGTTCCACGGGCGCGCGGAACTTGGCCTCCTCGATCGCCATGAAATAGACCAGCTTGCCGGTTCCGGCGAGGCCGAGGCTTTCGATGGCGAGAATCCCGGCCGCCTGGGCCAGGGCTTCGATCTGGAGCACCCCGGGCATGATCGGACGCCCGGGGAAATGCCCCTGGAAGAACCCCTCGTTGAAGCTCACCGCCTTGACCGCGGTGATCGCTTCTTCGCCCACCTCAATCACCCGGTCCACCAGCAACATCGGATAGCGATGCGGCAGGGCAGCCAGGATCTTGGGGATATCGTAGGCGGTGGTTTCCTCGCTCATTTCAGCCCCCTGCCAGTCAGATCAGCGGCCTTCGGGCTGCGGTCCGGCGGGACGCGCTGCCGGCGCGGCCGCGGCCGGCGCGGCGCCTTGCTGCTGCTGACGCATACGGGCCGGGACCCAGCCCTGCGGCGGCACGATCTGAACGGTCGGGACCAGCACGTTGAGTTCGGCCACGATCGCCGCGGTCACATCGTACTGCGGCCCGGCGAAGATAACACCATCGGGCGAAAGCAGCAGCGAAAGGTTGCGCTTTGCTATCACGTTCTGAACCGCCTGCGGCAACTTTTCCGAGATCTGCTCGACCACGAATTCGTCGGACAGCTGAACCGGAGCCAGCGCACGATTGATTTCAGCTTCACCCTCGGCGCGCAGCTTCTGGATCTGTTGCGCCTGCTGCTGAAGCTGAGCTTCGGGCTTTTTGGCGGCGCGATCGGCGTTGAACTTGTCGATCAGAGTCTTCAGCTGCGCATCGATCTGCTGGGCGCGGGCCTGGGCGGCATCGACGGTCGGCTTGAAGTAGGTCGCGCGCTGCTGCTGCGCGGTGCGATAGGCATTCGAGCTGGCGACAGCCGCCTGCAGGTCGGCCACGCCAACACCCTGAACCGTCGTACCGACGGACGCGGGCTGGGCCGGCGCAGGCTTGTTCTGCGCGGAAACGGGCGAAACGAGCGCCAGCGCCAGTGCGGTGCCAGCCAGGCTCTTGAACAGCTTGGTCATCAGAATTGGGTTCCTACGTTGAACGTGAAGGACTTGGTGTCATCACCTTCGACCTTCGTGATTGCATGGGCAAAGTCGATCCGGAACGGACCAAACGGCGAGTTCCAGTTCACCCCGATGCCCACGGAAATACGGGGTTTGGCGGAGTTGCCGACGAAAATTTCCTGGAAGGCGGGAATGGTCGAGCCGATCGCCGTATTCTGCCCCGCCGTAACGCCGGTCGGGATACAGGACAGAGTGATGGTGTTGGTCGGGCTAGTCACAGTCGATGCCGCGGTAACCGTACAGACGTTCGACGTGTTGAGTTCGGCCGCGTCAATCTGCGTGTACAGCGCATTGCCGCTGCTGTCGCGCGACGGCACGAAAGTGCCGTTCGGGAACGGGCTCGATTGCAGCGCCGGGGTCTTCACGCCCCACACCGCGCCGACGTCCATGAAGATCGACGGACGCAGGCCCATCTCGCGCGCACCCGAGCCCAGCGGGATTTCCAATTCCATATGGCCAAGGTAGTAATAGCGACCGCCCAGCGCGTCATCGACCACCTGATCGCGATCGGTGACAACCAGCGGTGCGCCATTGCCGTCATCGACGATGAACTGGCGGATCACGCGCGGCCCGATCCCGCGGATGTCAAAGCCGCGCAGCTGCGGTTCGCCCAGATAGAAGCGGTCGGTCAGACGAACCGCGTCAACCCCGGCGGCGGTGGACCCACCACCCCACGGCATCACCACCCCGCCTTCGGCACGCAGCGAGAAGACGAAGCCCTTGCCCAGCGAGTAATACTGCGCCGCGTTGCCGCGCATCCGGACATATTTGACCGAGCCGCCAAGACCCGCGAACTCGGTCGTCACCGAAACGGCACGACCGCGCGAGGGACGGTAGCGGTTATCGAGCGAATCATAGATCAGCGAGAGACCCAGGATCGAACTGGTCCGCTTGCCGAGAGCGTCGCACAGATAACGCCCGGCGATCAGCGGATCGCATTCGAGCAGCGGCGGGTTCTGACGATCGGAGAAGTACTGGCTCTTATCAACGCTGATGTCGTCATAGTTGAAGGTATAGCTGCCGACCGCGGAGATATATTCGGTTACCGGGATCCCGGTGCGGATCTGGAAGCCCGTGGTCGCCTGCTGGTAAATCGTGTTACGATCGTTGTTGTAGTAGTTGAAGCTGTTTAGATCGCGGCGATAGACGTTCAGCGCCAGACTGATGTTCTTGTCGAACAAATAGGGCTCAGTGAAACTGATATCGACCTGCTTCGAGTAATTCGAATAGGCCAGGTTAAGCCCGATCGTCTGCCCGCGCCCACGGAAATTGCGCTGTTCGATCGAGCCCTGGAAAATCAGGCCTTCGAGGCTGGAATAGCCGGCCGAAAGCTGAAGCTGCCCGGTGGGCTTTTCCTCGACATTGGCTTCAAGGACGATCCGATCTGGGGCCGAACCCGGCTTCTGCTCGATCTCGAACTTTTCCTGGAAATAGCCGAGCGAGTTGATGCGGCTGGTCGAACGCTTGACCTGCAGCGAGTTGAAGGCGTCGCCTTCCGCCAGGCGGAATTCACGGCGAACGACCTTATCTTGGGTCAGGGTGTTGCCGTTGACGTCGATCTTCTCAACATAAACGCGCGGTGCTTCCGCAATCTGGAACGTCAGACTCATCGTCAGATCGTCCTTGTTACGGGCATATTCCGGACGCACATCGGCGAAGGCATAGCCAAAGGTGCCGAGCGTCTGGTTGAGACGATCGATCGTATCTTCGACCATCTTCGCGTCGTACCAGTCACCCTTCTTCATCGGCAACTGCGACGTCAGCCGATCGCCATCAAAATCGCGCAGCTGGCTTTCAACCTTCACATCACCGAACTTGTAGCGCGGACCTTCCTCGACCACGTAGGTCAGGATGAAGTCCTTCTTGTCCGGCGTTAGCTCGGCCACAGCCGAAACAATCCGGAAATCGGCATACCCCTTGGTCAGATAGAACTGACGCAGCTTCTGCTGGTCGAAGGCCATCCGATCCGGGTCGTAGGTCGTTCCCGAGGAGAGAATCCGGGTGAAGCTGGTCTGCTTGGTGATCATCTCACCGCGCAGTTCGCTATCGTTAAAGGCCTCGTTACCGATGATATTGATCTTGCGGACCTTCGACTTGGGCCCTTCGTTGATCTCGAACACGATATCGACGCGGTTCTGCTCAAGCATCACCATCTTCGGTTCGACCGAAGCGGCGAAGCGGCCCTGCCGCTTGTACAGCTCGATGATCCGGGCCACGTCGGCACGAACCTTGGACCGGGTGAAGATCTGGCGCGGCGCCAGCTTGATTTCGGGCAGGATCTTTTCCGCCTTCAACCGCTTGTTGCCTTCAAGGATGATCCGGTTGATCACCGGGTTTTCCTTGACCTCGATCGTCACATTGCCGCCGTCGTTGCGGATCTGGACATCGGCGAACAGTTCGGTCGCGAACAGGTCCTTCAGCGCCTGGTCGGCCGCGGCCTGGGTATAGGGCTGGCCATAACGCAACTTGATATAGGTGCGGATCGTATCAGGTTCGAGCCGCTGTGCGCCAACCACGGTGATCGACTGGATCGTATCGCCGGCCGGAGCAGCAGGCACCGGGGCAGGAGCAGGCTCTGCCGTCTGGGCAAACGCCGCAACGGGCAGCCCGGCCAGGATCGTGCTACCCAGCAGCAGGGCGGCCATCGGCAGACCGGCGCTGATAGAGCGGGCGCGATCCAGGGGAGTTTCATTCATCGGCACGGCATTTCCCGTCATTTGTTGGCTGCGGTTCGCCTTGCCGGGGGCAAGTCATCCACAACGCGCAGACACGTCGCCGCCCTCTGCCCGATGCGCCCCGATCTATCAAGCGAAGTTGCTGCAACCTTCCGCAGTTTTCCAGTCCTTCCGGCCCCTGCCCTATTTCAGGAACAGGGTAACCAGATCGTTCACATTCACGAACAGGGCGACGGCAATGACGAAGGCCATACCGATCCGGAACGCGAATTCCTGACTGCGGACACCCAGCGGTTTGCGGCGGACTGCCTCCGCGGCATAGAAAGCCAGGTGCCCACCGTCGAGGGTGGGGATTGGCAGCAGGTTGATGAATGCCAAATTAATTGAGACGAAGGCTGCAAAGCCCAGGAACACGCCCCAGCCAAGGGTAAGCATTTCGCCCGAAACCTTGGCCGTCTTGGGCAATCCGCCCATCTCCTTCAGCGACCGCTCACCAAATACGATCTGCTTGAGCCCGACCGCGATGAAGCGGAAACCGTCTGCGGTGGTCGAAACCGCAAACCCGGCTGCTCCGACCGGCCCGATCGAGCGCATCTCCCCCTGCACGCCCGCCACCCCCAGCAGGCCGCGCTCGGTTTCGTTACCGAAGCTGTCCTTCTCCTTGTAGAGGGCAATCCTGACCGGAAAATCGAGCGTGCGCCCGGCCCGATCGACTGTGACAGTCACCTGCTGCCCCGGATAGAGCGCAACGCGCGGCGCGATGTCGGTGAAATCCTTGATCCGGGCATCGTCGATCGCAACGATCCGGTCACCGATCTGGATTCCCGCCTGCTGCGCGGCCGAATTCTCTGAAAACTCGGCCACGACCGGCGGAAGATAGGGAACGCCATAACTCAGCGCGATGCCAAAATAGATCGCGGCAGCCACCAGCAGGTTGGCGAAGGGCCCGGCCAGGACGATCAGCGTGCGCTGCCACAGCGGTGCCCCCGGGAAAGTGCCTTTCAACTCCTCGGCCGAGGCACCTTCCAGCGCCGGATCGGGCTTGCTGCTGGCATCGGCATCACCGGCGAACAGCACATAGCCGCCCAGCGGGATCGCCGCGATCCGCCAGCGCGTGCCGCGCTTGTCGATCCGGTGCCACAGTTCCTTGCCGATCCCGACCGAAAAGGTCTGCGCGCGCACGCCGAACAGCCGCCCGGCGTAATAATGCCCCAATTCGTGCAAGACGATCAGTGGCCCAAGCAACAGCAGGAAGGCCCCGATGGTAAGCAGCAGCGATGGCGATTCGATCAATTCAGGCAAGCTCCATCAAGCGGCGCGCCGCGCTTCGCGCCTCGGCATCGATAGCGATCACGTCGCCAAGCGAAACCGGTGCACCAGGCGCATAGCACCCCAACGTCTCTTCCACCATTACCGCGATCCGGGTGAACGGCAGGTGTCCGGCCAGGAATGCCGCAACCGCAATCTCGTTCGCGGCATTGAGAACCGCTGGAGCCGCCCCGCCCGCCTCGGCCGCCTGGCGGCACAACCTGGTGGCAGGAAAGCGATCCTCGTCCGGCGCACGGAACGTCAGTTCGCCCAGCGCCGCCAGATCGAGCGGATCGCACGGCGTATCCATCCGCTGCGGCCAGGCCAGGCACGAGGCGATCGGCACCCGCATATCCGAAGGACCAAGCTGCGCCAGGGTCGAGCCATCGCGGTATTCGACCATCGAATGAACTACCGATTGCGGGTGAACCACGATCCGCAGCTTATCCAGCCCCACCGGGAACAGGTGGTGCGCCTCGATCAGCTCAAGCCCCTTGTTGAACATGGTGGCGCTATCGACGCTGATCTTCGCGCCCATGTCCCAGTTGGGATGTTTCACAGCCTGCGCGGGTGTGGCGGCGGCAAGCTGCTGCACCGACCAGTCACGAAACGGCCCGCCGCTGGCCGTCAGCGTGATCGAACGGACGTGCGCCGGATCGTTGCCGGCAAGGCACTGGAAGATCGCGTTGTGCTCACTGTCCACCGGCAGCAGTGTGGTGCCGTGCCGGGCGACCGCCGCCGTCATGACGTCACCGGCGGAAACAAGTGCTTCCTTGTTGGCCAGCGCGACCGTGCGGCCCTGCTCGATCGCCGCCATGGTCGGGGCAAGCCCTGCACAGCCGACGATTGCGGCGACGGTGATGTCGGCCTCAAGCGAAGCCGCCGCTACCAGTGCATCAGCCCCGCCCGCAGCTTCGATTCCGCTGTCCGCCAGCGCCTCGCGCAGCGCCGGGAGCGCGCTTTCGTCGGCCACAACCGCCAGTTCCGCGCCGAATTCGCGCGCCAGCCGTGCGAGGTCGGCAGCATTGCCATTGGCCGTCAGCGCCACCACTCGCCATTGCTCCCGCTGCCGCCGGATCAGATCGAGCGTCGAAGCGCCGATCGAGCCGGTCGCGCCGAGGATGGAGATGGAGCGGCAGGTCATGCTTTGAACACGAAGGAGTGCAGTGAAAGCAGCCCTAGCGCGAACAGGACCGCGATCATCCCGTCGGTACGATCGAACAGACCGCCGTGGCCCGGGATCAGCTTGCCCGAATCCTTAACCCCCGCCCGGCGTTTCATCCAGCTTTCGAAAAAGTCGCCGGCCTGGGCCACGACCGCCAGCGCAGTGCCCGCGATCAGCGCAGCGGCAGGCGATGGCCAGCGCGATCCCAGCTCGGACGGGTCGAGTTCGATTCCGGCCGCTCGTGCGAATGCAGGACCGGTATAGATCCAGGTGCTGATTGTCACAGCCAGCGATGCGCCCAGGATCCCGCCGCCAAGGCCAGCCCAGGTCTTCGAAGGGCTGATTGCGGGGGCGATCTTCGGTCCGCCAATCGTGCGCCCCGCAAAGTAGGCGCCGACATCGGTAAAGATGACCCCCAGCAGCACGACGATCAGCATCGCCCATCCCGGGATCGGTTCGGCCCGGAAAGCCATCAGCATCGCCACTGCCAGCCCGACATAGACCAGCCCGCCCAGCAGCCACAGCACCCGGCCGAAAACGCCATTCACGAACCCGCGAACCAGCCCCCACCATTCCCACATAACGCCAATGCCGACTGCGGCGACGAACAGGGTCCAGCCCCAGCCGCCCAGCCATAGCGCCGTTCCGGCCACGACAACCATGACAATCGCCGAAAGGGCGCGGACGCCGAGGTCGCTCTTTTTGCTCTCAACGCCCGCCATAGCGCCGCTCCCGTCCGGCAAAATCCTGCAGCGCCGCTGCTAGATGCGCAGGCGTGAAATCGGGCCACAGCGTATCGACAAAGACCATTTCGGCATAGGCTGCCTGCCACAGCAGAAAGTTCGACAGCCGAACCTCGCCCGAGGTGCGGATCAGCAGGTCGAGCGGCGGCAGGCCCGCCGTGTCGAGCTCCGCCTCGATGCCCTCCACCGTCACTGCGCCCTTGGCTGCAGCACTGGCGGCGGCGCGGGCAATCTCGTCCTGCGAGCCATAGTTGAGCGCAACCACCAGCGTCGTGCCGTCATTCCCGGCGGTACGCGCCAGCGCATCTTCCAGCAGTTCGACAATATCACCCGCCAACTTACGGTAATCACCGATGATCTTGAGGCGCACGTTGTTGGCGACAAACTCTTCAAGGTCGGCCAGGATATAGCGTTTGAGCAGCCCCATCAGGGTCGAAACCTCATCCTCGCTGCGGCGCCAGTTTTCGGTGCTGAAGGCATAGAGCGTCAGCGCCTCAAGCCCCATTTCGCGGGCCGCGCGGACCAGGGTGCGCACCGCCTCAACCCCGCGCTGATGACCCATCGCGCGCGGCAAATGGCGCTTTTTGGCCCAGCGCCCGTTGCCATCCATGATGATGGCGACATGGCGCGCGCCATGGGTGGCGCGCCCTTCCGTCACTTGCCGAGGATTTCCTGTTCCTTGTGTGCCGCCACGGCGTCAGCTTCCTTGATCATGTCGTCGGTCAGCTTTTGCACTTCGGCTTCGCCGCGCTTGCGGTCGTCTTCCGAGATTTCCTTCTTGTTCTCGTCAGTTTTCAGTGCATCCATCCCGTCACGGCGGACGTTGCGGATCGCGACGCGGGCCTTTTCGGCATAGGAATGCGCCAGCTTGGCCAGTTCCTTGCGGCGCTCCTCGGTCAGATCGGGGATCGGCAGGCGGATGTTGTTGCCATCGTTGATCGGGTTGAGCCCCAGCCCGGCCGAACGGATCGCCTTCTCCACGGGGCCGATGTTCGATTTGTCCCAGACCTGCACCGAAAGCAGCCGCGGTTCGGGCGCGGAAACGGTCGCCACCTGGTTGAGCGGCATATGACTGCCGTAAACCTCCACCGTAATCGGCTCGAGCAGCGCGGTGTTGGCGCGGCCGGTGCGCAGGCCGCCCAGATCGTGGCGCAGCGATTCCACCGCGCCCTTCATCCGGCGTTCGAGGTCTGCCTTGTCATACTTGGCCATGGGATCAGCCCTTCTTCACAATGGTCTGCGTCCCCTCACCCGCCAGCACCTTGGCCAGGTTGCCCTTTTCGCGGATCGAGAAGACGACGATGGGAATATCATTATCGCGGCACAGCGCCACGGCGCTGGCATCCATAACCTTCAGGTTATCTGCCAGGACTGTATCGTAATCGACGGTATCATAACGCTTTGCTGCCGCATTGGTCTTGGGATCGCTGTCATAGACACCATCGACCGAGGTGCCCTTGAGCAGTGCATCGCAGCGCATTTCGGCGGCACGCAGCGCGGCGCCGCTGTCCGTCGTGAAATAGGGTGCGCCAACGCCCGCGGCGAAGATCACAACCCGGCCCTTTTCAAGGTGGCGTTCGGCCCGGCGGCGGATCACCGGTTCGCAAACCTGATCCATCTGCACCGCGCTCTGTACCCGGGTCTGAACCCCGATCTGCTCCAGCGCGTTCTGCATTGCCAGCGCGTTCATTACCGTGGCCAGCATACCCATGTAATCGGCCTGGGCTCGGTCCATCCCCTTGGCCGCCCCGGCCATCCCGCGAAAGATGTTGCCGCCCCCGATCACCAGGCACACTTCCAGCCCGGTTTCCTTGGCCGCCTTCACTTCCTTGGCCAGTTCTGCCACGAATTCGGGATCGATCCCGAACTGCTGGCTGCCCATCAGCACTTCGCCCGACAGTTTCAACAGGATACGTTTGTAGGCGGGCTGAGTCATGGGCCTGAAAATTCCGGAAGTTTGGTGTGCCGCGCTCCTTAGCGAGTTGGGGCGAGTGACGCAAAGGGAAAGGCCAAGCCCCGGCTTAGCGGCCGCTCCCGGGCAGCAGGAACAACAGGCCTTGCGTAAACCCGCGCGGTGCAACCGACATATGATCCTCGCCTAAAAGAACCTCTGACTTAAGGCGCAAGCCAGCATAGCCTTTCGCTTGAAGAAAACGAGCAAAGCTCTTGTTATCAGACACCATATCGACTTCCTGCTGATACCGCCGATCGCCTTTTTTCAAGGCCTCAAATTCACCCACATACATATAGACCGCAGCATCCATATGCTGGAGCCGCGCCAGCATATCCGGCGCCTGTCGCAGCATAAACTGCTTGTCGAACCAGAACGATGGACTACCCAGGAGATATCCGCTGAACAGGTCCGGTTCGGTCAGCAGGATCTGCGCCGCAAGCAACCCGCCATAGGAATGCCCTACCAGCACCCGGCGCCCCGGATCCGTACGCCACTTTCCGTCCACGAAAGGCAGCACCATGTCGCGCAAATAGTCACGGTATTTGAGCGATTCACCGTGCAGCGCTCCGGCGGGAGCGGTGCTAGGTCCGTTGGCTGTCGGCGTGTAATCGCGGCGGCGGCTGGCCATGCTGTCCTGCCCTGAGGCATAGGCGAGGCCGACCACGATGAATTCATCGAGTTGTTCGCGCTCGTTGTTCATCCGCCGTCCGATCAGGCGAAGCATCGGGAAACCATAATCGGCATCGGTCACATAGACCACGGGATAGCGGCGAGCAGGGTTCTGGCCATAGCTCTTGGGCAGGCTGACATAGATCTGATAGGGGATGCCCCGCTTCGCATCCGGCAAATCGAAGACCTGCGTTCCCGGGATTTCATATGGCAACCCCTCGCCGCGCTGCCCGGTCAGGTTTGGCTGCGAGTTCGCCGCCTGTCCGAACTGCAGAGAGAACATGACGGCACAGGCAACCATTGCCCCCAGCCCCAGCAAACGCGCAACCATCAGCAGCCCCCCTTGTCGTTCGTATGGTGTCCTGGTCGCGTAGCCCGACCCACGCAAACGGAAACGGGCCGGATGTCCCAGGACATCCGGCCCGTGCCTTTTTCGGGACAGTCCGAAACGAGGCTCAGCTCAATCCGGCAGCCGCAGCGACTTCGGCGGCAAAGTCGCTTTCGACCTTTTCGATGCCTTCGCCGAGCTGGAAGCGGACATAGTCCTTCAGCACGATCTTGGTGCCGGCGGCCTTACCGGCCTGCTCGACGACCTGGGCGATCGGGGTCTTGTTATCCATCACGAAGACCTGGCTGAGCAGCGCGTTGTCCTTGGCGAACTTGGCGGCAGCGCCGTCGGCGCGCTTGGCCAGGATGTCAGCCGGGATTTCCTTGCCGCTCTTGGCTGCTTCCTCGGTCGCCTTTTCAAGCGCGATCTTGCGTTCGCGGTCGAGCACTTCAGGATCGAGATCGTCGGCCGAAAGCGCCATCGGGAATGCGGCGGCGATATGCATCGCCAGCTGCTTGCCAAGCGGTTCGAGCACATCGGCACCGGCATCGGATTCGAGCGCGACCAGCACGCCGATCTTGCCGAGCATCGGCGCGGCGGCGTTGTGCATATAGGGCACGACCACGCCCGAAGAGACCGCAACGGTCTTCATCCGGCGAACCTGCTGGTTTTCACCGATGGTGGCGACGTTGGCGGTCAGCGTGTCGGCAACAGTGCCGCCACCCGGATAGGCAGCAGCCTTCAGCGCTTCGACGTCGTCCGAAGCTGCCGAAAGGGCAACGTCGGTGGTCTTGCGCACGAAGTCCTGGAACTGATCGTTCTTGGCAACGAAGTCGGTTTCCGAGTTCACTTCAACCGCAACGCCCTTGGTGCCCGAAACGGCCACACCGACCAGGCCCTCGGCCGCAGTGCGGCTGGACTTCTTGGCGACTGCAGCCAGGCCCTTGGCGCGCAGCGCGTCAACCGCGGCTTCGAAATCGCCGCCGCTTTCATCAAGCGCCTTCTTGCAATCCATCATGCCGGCGCCGGTGCGCTCACGCAGGTTCTTCACGTCAGTGGCGGTATAGGCCATGTGACTTGTCCTTCTTGAAATAGACTGGCGGCCAGGGCCAATGGCCCCGGCACGCTACAGGTTTGTGACGGAAGCTCAGGCTTCGGTCTGGGTTTCTTCGGCAGCAGCTTCTTCAGCGGCCGGAACTTCAACCACGGCCACTTCGACCGGGGCTTCTTCCAGCGCACCGACATCGACGCCCGAATCGACCACTGCTTCCTGACGGCCCTTGGTCGCGGCAGCGGCAACGGCCTGGCAGTACAGCGCGATCGCGCGGCTGGCGTCATCATTGGCCGGGATCGGGAAAGCGATGCCATCGGGCGAGACGTTCGAATCGAGGATCGCGACGACCGGGATACCCAGCACGTTGGCTTCCTTGATCGCCAGTTCTTCCTTATTGGCGTCGATCACGAACATCACGTCCGGAATGCCGCCCATATCGCGGATCCCGCCGAGCGACAGCTCCAGCTTGTCGCGTTCACGGGTCAGGTTGAGCACTTCCTTCTTGGTCAGGCCCGCGGTGTCACCGGCAAGCTGCTCTTCCATCGACTTGAGGCGCTTGATCGAACCGGAAATGGTCTTCCAATTGGTCAGCATCCCGCCCAGCCAGCGGTGGTTGACGAAGTGCTGGCCCGACTGGCGGGCGGCGTCGGCGATCGGGCCCTGGGCCTGGCGCTTGGTGCCGACGAACAGCACCTTGCCGCCGGCGCGGACAGTGGCGTCGATGAATTCGAGCGCGCGCGCCATCAGCGGCACGGTCTGCGACAGGTCAAGGATGTGGATGCCGTTGCGGGCGCCGAAGATGTACGGCTTCATCCGCGGGTTCCAGCGGTGGGTCTGGTGGCCGAAGTGTGCGCCGGCCTCGATCAATTGCTGCATGGTGACGACAGGAGCCGCCATAGGTATTTCCTTTCCGGTTTCACCTCTGGGAAGCTGGAACCGTGCGGACATCTTCCGCTGCGGCACCGGTATGTCGGCGCTTCCCATGTGGATTTGCTTTGCAGACACGAAAGTGACGGGAATCTGCCGCTTTCGCCTGCAAGCTGGGCGCCCTTAGCGGCCTTGTCCGGTAAAATCCAGCCCTAAGTTGGAGCGTGCAGCGCCGAAATCCGCAAAAAGCCGCTTGACAGGAAAGAACAAATGGAGAACACAAGCCTCAAGCGGAACAGATTGGGAACTTCCTAATTCATCCCGCACTTATCCACAAGCCTGTAAACAGGCCGGCGCGAAGGAATATGGCGATGTTCACTCTGGAACTCTCGGTGCTTCTGGCTCTTTCGGCGCTGCTGGCGATCGGCACGCTGGTCAACGCCGCGCGGGTCGCCCTGCCCCAGGTCAAGGCGCTCCGTCAGGCTCTGGATGATTGCGATGACCGGCACGAACTGCGCTTCACGATTACCGAGATCGTGGTCAGCCACAATGACGGAAAGGTCGTTCCGCTGCGGCCGCGCCGTGCGGTCAGCCTGCCGCGTCCGGCTCCCGGTCGCGCTGCCGCTTGATCCGGGCATAGGCGATGATGCCGACCGGCAGCAGCGCGAGGTAGGTCAGGCAAATCCCGATCAGGGTCCACCATGGCTCTGTCAGCATCGCACCACCGATCAGGCCAAACAGCAACAGCGCCTCAAGCCGGAAGTGCTTGCGCAGTCTGAGCTTGCCCCAGGTCAGCGTCGCCACGCTGGAAATCATCAGGAAGGCCATGGCCACCAGCCAGACCCCGACCAGACGCGGATCGCGGAACAGTTCGCTGCCCGATACGATCCACAGATAGAGCGGCAGAAACACCAGCCCCGCCCCGACCGGCGCCGGAACTCCGGTCAGAAAACCGGCGGTCTTGCGAGGCTCGTCGGCGAGGTCGATCCGGGCGTTGAACCGGGCCAGGCGCAGCGCGCAGGCCACCGCAAAGGCCAGCGCGGCAAACCAGCCGAGCCGGGGCAGATCGTCCAGCGACCACAAAAACAGGATCAGCGCCGGGGCAACCCCGAACGAAACGTTGTCAGCCAGGCTGTCCAGCTCGGCCCCAAAACGCGACTGGGCCTTGAGCAGCCGGGCAATCCGCCCATCAATCCCGTCGAGCATCCCGGCCAGCACTACCGCCAGCACCGCCTTGTCAAAATCGCCGGTGATCGCAAAGCGAATGCCCGTAAGCCCGGCGCAGAGCGCCGCGGCGGTGATCGCATTGGGCACCATGGCCCGCAGCGTCAATCCGCCAGACCGGGGCGCCGCATCACTCACTGGCGGGTGCCCTCGATCAGCAGCGCCGAACCAACTTCGGCCAGAACGGTTTCACCGGCGATCGTACGCTGGCCGATCAGCACCTTGGGCTCGGTCCCGGCGGGCAGATAGACGTCAACCCGGCTGCCAAACCGGATCAGCCCGACCCGTTGCCCCGCAGCCAGCATATCGCCCGGCTTGACGAAGGGCACGATCCGCCGCGCGACCAGCCCGGCGATCTGGGTGAAGCCGATCCGCAGCCCGTCGCCGCGCTCGACCAGGAAATGCTGCCGCTCGTTCTCTTCGCTCGCCTTGTCGAGATCGGCGTTCATGAACCGGCCGGGAATATAGACCACCCGGCGCACGGTTCCCCCGATCGGCGATCGGTTGATGTGCACATCAAAGACCGACATGAAGATCGAGATCCGGGTTACCGGACCAGCCGGCAGACCGGGCGCGCCGGTCCCGTCTTCGATGACCAGTTCACGCGGGGGGTCCATCTGCTTGATCAGCGTGATTAACCCGTCAGCTGGGGCGACGATCAGGTTTTCCCCCTGGGGCGTAACCCGCTTGGGATCGCGGAAGAAGGCCAGAATTCCAAGCGTCAGCACCCCAAGCGGCCAGGCCAGAGTTTCCCAGGCAAGCAGCGCACAGCCCAGGCTCAGCCCGGCAGCGATCAGCGCAAATACGCGCCCTTCGGGATGGACCTTGGGCCAGGACCAGGCCGCTTCGCCGCGGCCGCGATTGTCAAGAATGTCGCCGGGCATCAGGCAGCCTTTCGCACGAATACGGTGCCGGCAGAATAGCCCGCGCCAAAGGAACAGATCACCCCGGTGTCTCCGGCGGCCAGATCGGCGTTGTTGAGGTGGAAGGCGATGATCGACCCGGCGCTGGACGTGTTGCCATAGGTGTCCAGCACGGTCGGGCTTTCATCCTCATTCGCTTCATGCCCCAGCACGCGCTGCGCGATCAGGCGGTTCATTCCCTGGTTGGCCTGATGCAGCCACAGTCGGCGCAGCCCGGCCGGATCGATCCCGAGATCGCCGGAATGTTGCGCGATCATCGCCGCGACCATCGGCACCACTTCCTTGAACACCTTGCGCCCTTCCTGAACGAACAGCTTGTCCGGCGCACCGATGGTTTCCGGCGTCGCACAGTTGAGGAAGCCGAAGTTGTTGCGGATGTTGTTGGAAAACACGGTCTTGAGCCGGGTTCCGACGATTTCCCAATGATCGGCAGGCGCCAGATCCCGGGCCTCGACCAGCACCGCGGTCGCGACATCGCCGAAGATGAAGTGGCTGTCGCGGCTGCGCATATTGTTGTGGCCGGTGCAGATTTCCGGGCTGACCACCAGCACCGAGCGGGCATGGCCGGCGCGGATAAAATCGGCGGCGGTCTGAATCCCGAAAGTCGCGCTGGAACAGGCGACGTTCATGTCAAAGCCAAACCCTTCGATCCCCAGCGCCGCCTGGATCTCGATCGCCATCGCCGGATAAGGGCGCTGCATATTGGATGCGGCGCAGAGCACAGCATCGACATCACTGGCCTGGCGCCCGGCCCGTTCCAGCGCATCGCGCGCCGCCAGAACGCCCATTTCCGCCAGCACCGACAGTTCGTCATCGGGCCGTTCGGGCCAGCGCGGCGTCATAATCTCCGGATCGAGCAGCGCGGCCTTGCTCATCACATAGCGCGATTTGATACCGCTGGCCTTCTCGATGAATTCGCACGAACTGGGTGCCAGCTCCGAGACCATGCCTGCCGCAATTTCGGCAGCATGATCGGCATTGAAGCGCGCGACATAGGCGTTGAAACTTTCGACCAGTTCTTCGTTGCTGATCGATTCGGCCGGGGTGAACAGCCCGGTGGCCGATATAACGGGGACGATTTCATTCATGGCGGGCGGTCTAGTGCGGGCTTGCCGCGATCACAAGCCGCTTCGCACCGCACGGGATTGGCAGGCCCCGCTTCAAGGTGCATCCTGCCCTGAAAGGAGAATGCGATGAAACTGCGCTTCGTCACGCTCGTCATGGTCGCCGGGCTCAGCCTCTCGGCCTGTTCGCAGAAGGCAGCCGATGCCGCACCGACCGATCCGGCTGCAAAGGTCGCCGCCCGCACGATCGCCCCGGACTACGCCGTGCGCGGCCAGATTGCCCTGTCCGATCTGAGCGGCATCGCGGCCGCTGGCTATCGCACCGTAATCAACAACCGCCCCGATGGGGAAGAACCCGGCCAGCCCAGCTCTGCCCAGATCGCCGCCGAAGCTGCCCGCCTCGGCCTGACCTATCACTACATTCCCGTCGCCAAGTCCGGCCCGACCCCAGCCGATGCGCAGACCCTCGCCGCCGCGCTGAAAACCGCCAAGGGCCCGGCCCTCGCCTATTGCCGCAGCGGCAAACGCGCGGAAACGATCAAGGCCATGGCCGATCAGCTCTGATTGGAAAGGGCGGTGGTGGACAGGGCTGGATTCGAACCAACGTACGCTTGCGCGGGCAGATTTACAGTCTGCTGCCTTTAACCACTCGGCCACCTGTCCACACCAGCTTGCCGGCGTCGGGCCTGACCCGAATGCGCGCCCCCCGAAGAGGGGCCGTCCGGCCGAGGAAGCGCGCCAATGCCGAAGAGTGACTTGCCTGTCAATGGGGTGACTGGCAGGGAGGCGCCATGAAACAGGATTTTCCGGCATGAGCCGCAACGACGATAGCAAAAAGGGCACCACCAAGACCGGCAAGGCGCTACGCGGGCGCGCCGGACGGATGAAGGGCGGGCGCGGTTCGGGCCGGGCCAGCACCGGCGCAGTCCGGCTGTGGGGTCGCCATGCGGTGGAGGCCGCGCTCAAAAACCCCGAACGCCGCCACCGCAAGCTGTGGGCAACGCGCGAGGGCGTGGCCAGCCTGGATGGTGAACTGCCCAGCGATTTCCCGCTGGAATGGGCCAGTCCGGCCGATCTTGCCCGGCTGGTGGCGCGCGATGCGCCGCATCAAGGGCTGGTGCTCGATTGCGATGCGCTGGAAGATGTCTTTCTTGACGAGGTGCTGGATGGCGATCCCGCTCGACCGGTGCTGGTGCTCGATCAGGTTACCGATCCGCACAATGTCGGCGCAATTCTGCGCTCTGCCGCGGCCTTCGGCGCCGCGGCGCTGGTCACCCAGGACCGGCACTCCCCGCCCGAATCCGGCACCCTGGCCAAAAGCGCCTCGGGCGCGCTGGAAGTCGTGCCGTGGGTCCGCGTGGTCAACCTGGCCCGCGCGCTCGATGAACTGGCCGAGGCCGGATACTGGCGAATCGGCTTGGACGGTGAAGGCAGCGCGACCTTTGCCGAGGCCTTGCCCGCCGGTCCGGTTGCACTGGTGCTGGGCGCAGAGGGCGAGGGAATGCGCCACAACATTGTGCAGCACTGCGATGTCGTGGCTCGACTGCCGATGAGCGGGGCCATAGAAAGCCTCAACGTTTCCAATGCCGCTGCAATCACGCTCTATGCGATTGCAACGCGCGGCTGACCGGGAGAGATCGATGACCCTGCACACACCCCTTCGCCGCATGGCTGCGGTTGGCTTGGCCGCCGCGCTAAGTCTGTTGCTGAGCGCCTGCCTGGTCACTCCGGGCAAGTTCCTGGCGACGCTGGACCTGCGCAAGGACGGCACCTTCACCTATACCTACAAGGGTGAGATCTTCGTGCTCGGTCTGTCGGAACTGATGAAGGCTGGCGCAAAGGCAGACGAACCCTTCGTTGAACACACTTGTTTCAATGACGATACCGGCGCTGAACGGCCATGCACCAAGGACGAGATCGCCCAGCAGAAGGAAGAGTGGGAAGCCGATCGCAAGTCTGCAGCGGAAAGGCGCCAGAAGGAGCTTGAAACCGCCAAGGCCATGCTCGGCGGGCTGGACCCGAGCGACCCGCGCGCGGCCGAGGAACTGGCGTCGCGCCTGCGCCGCCAGGCCGGGTTCAATGCGGTGACCTACAAGGGCAACGGCATTTACGAAGTGGACTTCCGGGTCGCCGGGCGGCTCGACCACGATTTCGCCTTCCCGACGATCGAGAAGATGGCGCAGGTTGTGCCGTTCTTCGTGCTCAACCGCCGGACAGATGGTTCGGTGCGGTTCGATTCGCCTGCGCTCAATGGCGAAATGAACGGTGCGGCGCCGTTTGGCAGTCTGGGCGCGATGATCGCGGCCGAAGGCGGCAAGGGCGGCGAAGAAATGCCCAACCTGCCCCAGCCCGATGGCAAATTCATCCTTACCACCGACGGCACGATCCTGGCCAACAACACCGATGAAGGCCCCAAGGCCGACCCGGCAGGCAAGCGGCTCGAATGGACCATCAGCCCGCGCGAGAAAGCCGGGCCGATGGCGCTGATCGGACTGGGGAAGTAGGCTCGCCTTATTCGGGTGCGTCGCTCAGTTCGATCGTCTGGGTCATGATCACTTTCTTGCGCACCGGATTGCCGGCCGCGTCGGTGTAGGGCTTGTATGTGGCACCGCTACTGCACGGCGTCCGCAGTGCGGCACTGGTGACAACCTCTCCGTTCTTCGTTTCGACGCAGTCCGAAGCCTTGCCATCAGTGCCGATCACAAAGGACATCTGCCGCTGCGACGGCTCGATTGCCCTCGGTCCCTTTGGAATCACCCAACGCACCCGGGTAGAAAAGGTGCCAGTGGTTGGCTTGCCTTTGGCATCGAGTGCCGGAGTGAACTGTGCACGTCTCATTACGAGCGAACAGGTTGCTTGATCGAGGTCTGGCGATCCGCTCGAACTCGTGATCATACAATCAGTCACCCTGCCTGCCTTATCCACTGTCAGGCGAAACGCGGTGGTGCCTTCACGCCGTTCGCGCAGGGCTGCCGACGGATAGTCTGTGGTGGCTACCCAGCTGCCCGGGTTGTTGATCGGTGTCGCAGATTTCGTCTTGCCCAACGATTTTGGCGGTGCCTTTGGTGCAGGCGCCGCGACTGGAACAATCAGGATCGGCGCTTGAGCGGCAGCAGGCGCGCCCTGCTCGTCGTTTTGCGCGAGCGCTGGATTGCACGCAAGCACCACAACGGAAGCAATTCCGCCAAAGATCAACCGCATTCGAAAACTCCCACCTGATCAAGTGGTTCCAGCTTATCAACGCTGCCGGCCTTAGCAATCCTCTTGCTCCTCGCCCGCCCGAATCCTAAGGCGCTGGACCATGACCCACGCCGTCTCACCGCTCGCCCGCCCCTTCCCCGCCATGCCGCCGATCGGCGGGGTGACGCTGCGGGTGGCACGGGCCGGGTACAAGGATTGGGGCCGCTGCGACCTGACCTATGTTGAGCTGGCAGAAGGCACGGCGGCTGCGGGGGTGTTCACCCGCAACGTCTGCTGCTCTTCCGAGGTTGAGCTGGGCCGCGCCAATGTGAAGCAGGGCCGCGCCCGGGCACTGGTGGTCAATGCCGGAAACTCCAACGCCTTCACCGGCTATCGCGGGCGCGAGGCGGTGGAGCAGATCATGGGCCAGGTCGCGGCGCACCTGGGCTGCGGGCAGGACCAGGTGTTCGTCTCCTCCACTGGGGTTATCGGCGTGCCGCTGCCCAAGGACAAGGCCCGGGCCGGGATCGAGGCCGCGCTGCTGGCCGAGCCGTGCGGCTGGCAGGATGCCGCCGATACCATCGGCACTACCGATACCTTCGCCAAGGGCGCAATGGCCACCGCGATTGTTGGCGGCAAGACCGTGACGCTGGCCGCGATCATCAAGGGCAGCGGGATGATCGCGCCCGATATGGCGACGATGCTGGGCTATATCTTTACCGATTGCGCGATTGCCCCGGCCTTCCTCCAGCAATTGCTGAGTGAGGCGAACCAGCGCAGTTTCAGCTGCATCACGGTCGATAGCGATACCTCCACCAGCGATACCGTGATGGCCTTTGCCACGGGCGCCGCCGGAAACCAGCAACTGAACTGTGAGGGCTGCCCCGGCGCCGATGCCTTTGCCGCGGCACTGGACGATGTCTGCCGCCAACTCGCCCATCTGGTAGTGCGTGACGGCGAAGGCGCGCAAAAGTTCATCGCGGTAACGGTCAGCGGCGCGGTCAGCGATGAGAGCGCGCGCAAGGTCGGCCTGGCAATCGCCAACTCGCCGCTGGTCAAGACCGCGATCGCCGGGGAAGACGCCAATTGGGGCCGCGTGGTGATGGCGGTGGGCAAGGCCGGTGAACCTGCCGACCGCGACAAGCTCTCAATCGGCTTTGGGGGCACCTGGGCCGCGAATGACGGGCAGCCGGTGGACGGGTATGACGAAGCCCCGGTTGCCGCGCACCTCAAGGGCCAGGACATCAGTATCGAGGTCGATCTGGGTCTGGGCGATGGCCGCGCAACGGTGTGGACCTGCGATCTGACCCACGGCTATATCTCGATCAACGCCGATTACCGGAGCTGATCCGCGATGCTTACCATCTGGGGCCGGCTGAACTCGCACAATGTCAAGAAGGTCGCCTGGGCGGCGATCGAAATGGATATCCCCCACCGCCGGATCGATATCGGCGGCCAGTTCGGGTTCACACCGGATTGCCTGGCGATGAACCCCAACCGCCTGATCCCGACGATCGAGGATGATGGCTTCGTGCTGTGGGAATCGAACGCGATCCTGCGCTATCTGGGCCAGCGCTATGGCGGTTCGCTGTTTCCCGCCGATCCGCAGCAGCGCGCCGCCGGAGACAAGTGGATGGACTGGCAGTTCTCCTATGCAGAGGCGCAGCGTGGATGCTTCGTCGGTCTGGTCCGGCAGAGCCCCGATCAGCGCGATCCCGCTGCAATTGCCCGGTCTGCTGCGGCCAGCGGCGAAATGATGAAGATCCTCGACGATGAACTGGGCCGCACGCCCTGGCTCTCGGGGCCGGAATTCGGGATCGCGGACATTCCGATGGGGGTCTATGCCCACACCTTCTTCAGCTTGGCGATCGATCGCCCCAGCCTGCCCCATGTTGAGGCCTGGTACGCCAAACTGAAGGAGCGCGACGGTTTTGCCTCGCAGGTGATGATCCCGCTGACATGAGCGGCACACCGGCCCTGACCGCCCAGGTCCATGCGATCATGCGCGATGCGGCCCAGCGCGCGGTTATGCCGCATTACCAGTCGCTCGGCGCCGACCAGATCGACGCCAAGGCGGCCGATGACGTGGTGACGGTTGCCGACAAGGAGGCCGAACTGATCCTGTCCGATGGCCTGGCCCGACTGCTGCCCGAAGCCGCTATCGTCGGCGAGGAAGCAGCCCACGCCGACCCGGCCCTGCTTGACCGGCTGGGCGATGCCCTGTGCTGGATCATCGATCCGATTGACGGGACCAACAATTACGCTGCCGGGAAACCGCCGTTCGGGATCATGGTTGCGCTCAGTCAGGCGGGCGAGACGGTGGCAGGATGGATATACGACCCATTGTCGGGTCGATTGTGCCACGCCCATCGCGGCCACGGCGCTTTCATCAATGACGATCGCATCGCCGCCCGCGCAACCGGCGCCGACCTGCCGATCGCAGCGATTAGCCTGGTCTTCATGGATCAGGCCAAGCGCGCGGCGATGAAGGCCCATATCGCGCCGCACTATTCGCTGGTGGACATCCCGCGCTGCGCCGCCGAGCAATATCCGCGGCTGGTGTTGGGCACCAACGACGTTTCGATCTTCGAGCGGACCCTGGCCTGGGACCACGCGGCGGGCGTGTTGTTCGTCAACGAGGCGGGCGGCAAGGCGGCCCGGCCCGATGGCCGCCCCTATCGCGTCGATGAAGCCCACCTGCCCGGCCTGATCGGCGCGGCCAGCGAGGCGCTGTGGGACGATCTGGCGGGGCGGCTGTCAGGACTTTAAAGCACGCTTTCCAGCCAGCCCTTGAGCTGGCTTTTCGGAGCGGCACCCAGCTTTTGCGCAATCGGCTGGCCATCCTTGAACAGGATCATCAGCGGGATCGACTGCACGCCGAACTGGCTGGCGGTATCGGTGTTTTCCATGATGTCGACCTTGGCGATCGTAACCTTGTCGGCCAGTTCTTCGCTGATTTCCTCAAGTGCGGGGGCGATCATCTTGCATGGGCCGCACCAATCGGCCCAGAAATCGACCAAAACGGGCTTGTCGGAACCCAGCACGTCGGCGCTGAAGCTGGCATCGGTGACTTGTTTGGTGGCCATCGGGAATCTCCTTGAAAGGTCTTGCCGTCAATCTAGGCATCCGCGCGGCTTTGGCAAAGCCCTGCCGCGCATAGCAATGCTAGTTTATCGGCAACTCCTGCTTGTGCAGCGCCAGCAGCGCTGGTGGAATCTCAAGCAAGGCGGGCGTCTGGGTATAAAGCAGCGCGGCCTCGATCCGGCGGCCGGGATAGGCCACCTCAAGCGCGGCGGCATAGGCCGCCATCTGCCGCAGGATCGCCACCGGCACATCATCCAGCGTCGCGGGCGGGCGCCGCGCGCTCTTGAAATCGACCAGCCGGATGCGCTCGCCCTCGATCAGCAGGCGGTCAATCGTCCCGGCGATCACTTGCCCGCCGACTGTCGCTGCAATCGGCACTTCGGCCAAAGCGCCAGGTGCGAACAGCTCTGCCCAGCCCTTGTGATCGAGCACGGCCAGCGCCGATGCGGCGATTTCGCTGCGGGCCGGGGCGGCGAGATCGGCGGCCGAGCGCGCCAGCCAGGCCTGCGCCGCAGCCTTGCGTTCTGAAACCGGCACCTCAGGCAGCCGCTCCAGCAGCTTGTGCAGCAGCACCCCGCGCCGCGCCGCCGCGCCGCCCGCGCCCGGCGGATAGGGCGGATCGCTGCTCAGTTCCTCACCCAGCGCAGACGGTGCCAACGGACGCGGCGGGCGCGGCTCTGGCCCGGCGGGTTGATCGACCCACGGCGGCAACAGCGCGAGCTGCCCGCCCTCCCCCTGCCGCGGCGGCGCTGCCATGGCGGGCACACTGCCATGGCGCTTCACCCCGCCCCACAGCTCGTCCGCCAGCCAATCGTCATCGAACAGCGGCTCCAGCCGGGCGTACCAGCTGTCGTCGTTCGGCGCTTTCTCCCGCCCATTCAGCGCTCCGCCGATGAACAGCGCCTCTTCCGCGCGGGTCATCGCGACATAGAGCAGTCGCCAGTGCTCCTGCATTTCCTCAAGCTCGGCCTGCTGCTTGGCTTCAAGGATCGCTCCGGCAAGCTCAGGCTTGCGCGGGGTTGGAACCGGAATGGTCTTGCCGCTCAAGGCATCAGTCAGTTCCAGCGCAGACCCGCGCGAGGCGTGCGGGTTATCCGCCGCGTCGGCCAGGATCACGATCGGCGCCTGCAGCCCCTTCGATCCGTGGACGGTCATCACCCGCACCTCGTCGCGGGCCTTCCCGGCCTCACGCTTCAGCTCGCCATCGCCGGCGTCGAACCAGCGGATGAAGGTGTTGAGGCCGGGCACCTCGCTGGCCGAGAAGGCACTGGCCGCGCTCAGCAGTTCGTCGATCGGATCGTTGGCCTCTGTCCCCAGCCGCGCGATCAGCTTGCGGCGGCCCTGCCACGGTCCGGTCAGTATCCAGTGGAGCAGCGCCTGGGGCGGATCATAGTCGGCGACCCGCAGCAGATCGCCCAGCTGCGCCCAGACCCGATCAACCTCTGCATCGCCGCGCGATCCGCGCAGATGGTCAAACAGCGCCACGCCATCCGGCCGCCAGCCATGGCGCAGCAGATCGTCCTGGCTCCACCCGACCAGCGGCGAAACCAGCAGGCAGGCGAGGTTGAGGTCATCAAACGGCTGCGCGGCAAAGCGCAGCGCGGCCATCAGATCGCGCACCGCCAGCGGAGCAGCCAGCCGCAGCCGGTCAACCCCGGCCACTGCCACCCCGGCGGCGTGGAGCCGCGCAACGATCAGCCCGGCCAGCTCCTTGCGCTTGCGGACCAGTACCATGACGTCACCTGGTGTGGCGCGGCGGGCCTGACCGGCAGCTTGCCCCTTTACCAGCG
Source organism: Pseudomonadota bacterium (assembly GCA_029550345.1). Classification (GTDB taxonomy): domain Bacteria; phylum Pseudomonadota; class Alphaproteobacteria; order Sphingomonadales; family Sphingomonadaceae; genus Novosphingobium. Next base: position 67,501 of record JAKPHK010000001.1, on the reverse strand, counting down.
GAAAGCCATGATCGGTCCAGTCGCGCACCTGCCGGGCGATCCGATCGGCCAGTTGCCGATCGCTGCGCGAAAGCCAGCCTTCCGCGCCTTCATCAGGCGAATCGGTCGGCTCGGCCTCGGCATCCTCTTCCGGCGCGCCCAGCACCCGCCACAGCACCACCTGGCCGGGACGGTCCTGTCCGGCATGGGGTTCGGCCGGACGGTCCAGCCCCAGCCCGTCATGCCCCACCGCCGTAATCGCGCGATCAACGAAGCCCAGAATTTCGGCGGCAGTACGGAAACTTTGCCCCAGATCGAGGTCTTGCAGGCGCCGCGGCGCAGTGCCGCTGCGCAATTGCCGGGCATTGTCCGCCATGCCCTCCATCGCGGCACGGACCCGTTCCTTGGCCTTGGCAAAGTTTTCAGGGCTGGTGCCCTGGAACCTGAAAATCGCCTGCTTGTAATCGCCGACCACGAACAGCGTACGCAGCTTGTCGCCGTGGGCGCCCTCACCGCTGAAGAACTCGCCCGTCAGCGCGTCGATGATCTGCCACTGCGCTTCGTTGGTATCCTGCGCTTCATCGACCAGCACGTGATCGAACCGCCGGTCGAGCTTGTAGCGAATCCATTCGGCCAGATCGCTGCGCGCCAGCAGTGCAGCGGCCTGGCGAATCTGATCGTCGAAATCGATGTAACCGGCGCGGGCCTTGGCCTCGTCCCAGCGCAAAGAGAACGCGCGTCCTACCTCGAGCGCCGGGGTCAGGAAATCGGCGAAATCGAGCAGGGCGCGCCGCTCCGTTACGGCCAGGATCGAGGCCAGCACCGCCTCCGCCGCTTCGACAAAGCTCTCTTCGAACTTGACCAGCCGGTCACGGTTGCGGGCCAGATCGTCGGCGGTAAACAGCAGTTTACGCAAATCATCGAGCAGCGCGAGACGTCCGGTCGGATCCTGCTCAAGCCATTGGCGGATCACCGGGATGGTCTTCTCACTGGTCGCGGTCTTCCAGCCACCGTAGGCCGCAAGGCAGCACTGCAAGGCATCGGTATCGAACAGGCCGTCGCTGCACATATCGGCCAGATCCTGCGGCCCGGCATCGCTCGGCAAGCCGATCAGGCGCAGCACCCCGGCGCGCATCGGAGGCTGCCAGCCGCCCGGCCCTTCCCACGCCTCGCGTGCCTTGGCGCAGCGCAGCAGCCAACCGGGCACGGCCTGCGGCCCCATCCGGATCGACAGCGCCTCAAGCGCCGCCAGCACCGCGACGTCATTGCTGCGCTCCGCCTCAACCAGCATTTCCGCCAGCACGTCCTGTTGTAGCAGGTCGCGCTCACGATCTTCCATCGCCTTGACGCCGGGCAGCAACCCCGCCTCGCTGGGAAAGGCGGAGAGCAGCCACTGCGAAAAGGCGTGGATCGTATCGATCCGCAGCCCACCGCCCGGACAATCGAGCACTTCGGCGAACAGCCGCCGGGCGCGGCGCAGCACTTCGGGGCCATGGTCCGCGCCAATCGCGATCAAATCCGCGGCCAGCGCCACCTCGTCCGCGCGCACCCAGCGAGCCAACACTTCGTTGATCCGCGCCGCCATTTCGGTGGCCCCGGCCTTGGTGAAGGTCAGACACAGGATCTGTTCGGGCCGCACGTCTTCCTGCAGCAACAGCCGCAGCACCCGCGCGGACAGGACCTGGGTCTTGCCGGTTCCGGCCGAGGCTGAGAGCCAGACGACCTCACCCGGATCGACCGCGGGGTGTTGCTGGTGGGTCAGGGGATGGACCTTGCTCATGCCCCGCCATCTCCGCGCGCCTGCCATTCATCCAGCCGCATCAGCTGGTCAAAATCGTTGTAACCGGCAAAATCCGGCGTCATCCGGGCTTCGAACGGCTCGTCCCCCGTGATCCAGGTGGCGATTGCCTCGCGCAGGAAGCGTTCGGTTTCGCTCAGGAATTCAGCGCGCGGAATGCCGCTCTTGCGCCCTTCGGCGACGGGTTCAGAGACATAGCCAAATCCGGTTTCGCTCTTGTCGCTTTTGCCGAAAGACCAGTATTCGAACCCGTCCGGCGTCCCGCCAACCCCCTTGAACCCGCCCGCCGCCGCGATCAGGCCCAGTGTGCCGAGTTGCAGCGCAAAGCCGTCCCTGACCTGCTTGCCCGATGGCGGCTTTCCAGTCTTGTAATCGACCACGATCAGGTTTCCGTCGGCGCGGCGGTCAATCCGGTCGGCCCGGCCGTGGACCTTGACCCCGGCGAGAGTCATTTCGCCCTTGATCTCGCTTTCCAGCACGCTGCGCCCTTCCCCGGCATCGCGGGCGATCTGGGCGTCGATCCATTCCAGCCCCTTCGCCAGACGCGGCCACCACAGGCTGCGGGTGACGGGATGGGCCTGCATCGCTGCCAGTTCCTCTTGCGCGATCGCCAGCAGTTCCCCGGCGCGCCCCCCGGCCTTGTGCCAGCGTTCCATCACGGCATGAACGACCGTGCCCTGCCAGGCCGCGCTGGGTTCGGCGTCAAGCGGATCGAGCCGCCGCAGCCGCAGGATCGAATGGGCGTAGAATTGATAGGGATCGCCGCGCAGCCGGTCGATCGCTGTGACCGCCAGGGCAACATCGCGCTGCGCCGCAGAGGGGCGCGGCTGCGGCCGGGGATAGGGTGGCTGCTGCGGCAGATGATCGATCGCCCGCGCCAGTTCCAGCGCTTCAGTCTCGCGATGTTCCTCGGTCAGCTTTTCGCCCAGCATCGCTTGGACCCGCAGCACGAAGCGGCTGGGGATTACCGGCCCGCTCTCGTCGCGCTGCGACCAGCTCAGCACCACCTCGGGCGCGCCGAGCGCCCCGGCCAGATCATGCGCGGACAGCCCGATGCGGAATTCGCCCCCCGGCACGCCCAGTGCGCGCAGCACAGCCGGTGGCAACAACGGCTCAGGGCTGGGCGCGGCGGGCCAGGTGCCCTCGGTAAGGCCTGCGCAGATTACCAGATCGGCCCGGCTCATCCGCGCTTCGAGCAAGCCATAGATCGCCACCCGCGGGTGCCCGCCCCAGGGTGGACGGACCGAAACGCGGTCCATCGCCTCGCGCAGTACTGGTGGCAGATCCTGCGGCGTCAGCCGGGTGCCGACCGCGACCGCCGCCTCGCGCAGCTCCTCAAGCCAGGCGGCCAGTGCGCGGCCATCGGCTTCGCTCCACAGCCGCGGCCCGCACAGCGCCTCGCCGACCGACAGCAGGCAATCCAGCGCATCGGCAAGCGCGACTTCCTCGGGCAGGTCCAGCAAGGGGGCGAGCGTTTGCTCAACCCCGTCCCACCACTCACCAATCGCCTCACCGCGCCCGTACTTTGCCAATTTTACGATCGCAGTGCGGACCGGGCCAAAGCCGGGCGCCGGGCGCGGGCCGCGCAGCGCTCGATCGAGCGCGCGGGCATTGTCCAGCCAGCGTGCCCGCCCCTCTCCGGCGCCGACCAGCGGGTGCGTCAACAGCGCCAGCAGCGGAACCGGCGCAGCCTGACCGGCAATCAGTTCGGCCAGCAGCAACAGCACCCGCCCGGCGGGCGTCTGCGGCAAGGGCAGCCCGGCGGTATCGTCTGCGCGCAGGTTCCAGCGCCGAAGATGCGCAACCACCCGCGCCGCCAGACCGCGATCAGGGGTGACCAGCGCGATCCGCTTTTCAGGTTCATCCAGCGCGCGGCGGATCAGCAAGGCAATCGCCTGCGCCTCCTCGCCCGGATGCGCGCATTCCATCAGCCGCACGCCCGAAAGGCGGCGCTGCTCTGCCTTCAGATCGACCCAGCCGGCACTGCCCTCAGGCGGCAGGAACAGGTTTGAGATCGCCCGGCTCCGCTCTGGCGGCGCGGCGGCCAGCCCGGCGCGGTGCCAGGGATCAACCTCATCGCGGTTCAACCCCATCCGGCCCAGCAGCAGCTTCAGATGGTACTGCGGATGCGCCAGGGCATCGTGCTCCCCAAAGGGCACATCGCCCTGCCCCGCATTGCCGAGCGAATCCCAAACATCACGGCTCAACGTCAGATCGAGATCGGGCAGGATCACTGCGCCCTGGGGCAGTTCCGATATGGTCCGCAGCAACCGCGCCAGCGCCGGTGAAGCGCTGGTGATCCCAGCGGCGACCAGTGGATGCGGCGGCGCGTTCCCGCGCCAGCGCCGCGCCGCAGCATCGAACAGCAGGTTCCGCCGCACCGGGGCATCGACCTCTCCCCGCACGGCCAGCTCTGCCAGCCAGCGGGCCTGAACCCGGGCAAAGGTTCGGGTCGAGGCCTGCCAGTGTTCCGCCAGATCGCCGACGATCCCGGAAACCCGGTCCTGCAGCAGATCGCCCAATTCGATCCCTTCGACCGCCAGCCGGTCCATCGTCCGCCCGGTTTCGAAGGCGAGGCGCAGCAGGCCCGGCGCCTTGGGGGCATCCTTGCCGAGTTCGGCCTTCAGGAATTCGGCCAGCCGCAACCAGCGGCGGACCGGATCGGCGGCGGGCGGAATGTCCGTCCCGCCACCCAACGGATCGAGCAGCGGGCCCAGCGTCTCATCAAGGTCAAGGTCGCCGACCATCGCCATGCGCGGCAGCAGCATCCCGCCGCCGGACAGGCGCACAAAGGCCTCTGTCACGGTGCGCACCGCGCGGTGGTTGGGCAACAGCAGGGTCAGCCGGGCCAGGCCCAGGTCCCTGTCGGCATAACGCGGGATCAGCCCGGCCACCAGCGCATCGGCAAAGCCGCGGTGGGCGGCGATCGAATAAACCTGCGGGCCGCGCCGCTCAGCCACCTGCCAGCCGCGCCTCGGCCGGGGCAATTGCTTCCGGTGTGCCAAGATCGAACCACTCACCGGCATGGATCACGCCAAACAGGCGGCCTTCGGCGATAGCGCGATCCCATAGGACATTGGTCGAAAACGGACCGTCAGGCGCGTCGCGCAACAGACGATGCGCGGCGATCTGAGCGCCGATGAAGATGTATGGTGCGCTTTCCTCATCAGGCCCGCGGCGACGCAAACGACCGTCCGGCTCAACGTGGAAGTCGCCTTTGCCGCGGTGCTGATGTGCACGTTCTTTGGGAACCACCAACAGAAGCGCGTCCATCCGCGCCGGATCCCAGGCGTCCGACAGATCAAGCAAGGTATTGCGCGGACCGTCGATCCAGATGTTGTCGCTGTTCACGCAATAAAACGGATCGGGCAAAAGCCCCGATCGCCATGCCTTGACCATCCCGCCGCCGGTTTCGAGCAGCACTTCGCGCTCGTCCGAAATGGCAATGGCCGGGTGCTCACGTCCGCCAAGGTAGGCTTCGACCTGCTCCGGCAGATAGTGGACGTTGACCACCGCCTTTTCGATCCCGGCCTCGGCAAGATGATCGATCATGTAATCAATCAACTTGCGCCCGCCGACTTCGATCAGCGGCTTGGGCGTCGTCGCGGTCAAGGGCAGCATCCGCTTGCCCAGCCCCGCAGCCATTACCATCGCGGTATTGGAAACCAGCGCGGTCCTGCTCATGTTTCGAACAAGCCCCCGGCAGCCGCGCGCAGGTGGCCCGGCACATTGGCATCGAACCAGCGCGCCACCGGCTCCAGCGCCGGATGGGCCAAATCGCGTTCAAGATGCGCCCAGACGCGCGGGATATAGTTCAGATAGCGCGGTTTGCCGTCGCGCTTCCACAGCCGCACGAAAATCCCCACGATCTTGGCGTTACGCTGGGCACCAAGCCGCGCGTAATCGGCCAGGAAATGCTCCCCCGCGCCGGTCTTGCCGACGTAGTAATCGAACATCTCGGCCTCAAGCTCGGGCGAAACATCGCGCCGGGCGTCTTGCAGCAGCGATACAAGATCATAGGCCGGGTGGCCGTTCAGCGCGTCCTGAAAGTCCAGCAGGCCCTGATCGGCCAGCGATCCCAGCAGCATGATGTTTTCGGCATGGTAATCGCGCAGCACCACTACGCCGGGGCGCTGGCGCGGCAGCATCTGCGCCAGGACCTGTTCCCACGCCGCAACATAGCCAGGGCCATCGACGGTAAGCCCCTGCGCCGGGCAATACCATTCGGTCAGCAGCTTTGCCTCGCGGACATATTCGCTCATCGAATAGTCGAGGAACGGGCCGGCCGGGAGGCGGTGCAGCTCGATCAAAGCGTCGATCGCGGCGGTGTAGATTTCCCGCTCATCGGCCGGCCAGCTATCAAGATATTCGCGCATCCGCACTTCGCCGAAGTCTTCCAGCAGCACCAGCCCGCGCGGTGCGTCCTCGGCCAGGATGCGCGGTGCGCGCAGGCCGTTGGCGTCAAGCCATTTTGCGGCACGCAGGAACGGCTGCGGATCTTCGTGCGGCGGCGGCGCGTCCATCAACATCGCGGTCTTGCCGCCATCGCGCCGGATCCGGAAATAGCGCCGGAACGAGGCATCGCCCGCCAGCGGTTCGATAGCCGCACCGCCCCAACCGGCGGCATCAAGGAAGGCATCCAGCCCGGCGGGAAGTTGATCGCTCATCCCAGGCGCCCTAGCCAATCAAGCCCGGGTTCGACAACCGCAATCCGTCCGCTTTGCGCAGTTTCCAACCGGATCGAAAGACAACCGGGTTCATGGCTGAAACCGCCCGCCATTTCCGGCCATTCCGCAATCAGCGCCGCGCCGTTGCGATAATCGTCCAGCCCCAGTTCCTCGGCCTCTTCCGGATGTTTCAGGCGATAGAAATCGGCGTGGACCAACGGAAGGCGAAGGCTGGGCGGATCATAGGTTTCGATGATCGCGAAGCTGGGCGACGGCACTTCGCCGATATGGCCAAGCGCGGCGATGATCGCGCGGGCCAGCGTCGTCTTGCCCGCGCCAAGCCCACCCGACAGTGCCACGACATCGCCGGGCCGCAGCGCATCGGCAATCCGCGCGCCAAATTGCTCCATCGCGGCCAGATCGGGCAGGTCAAGGATCACGGCAGTTCGACGATCGCCGTGGTGCCCTGATCCGGCTCAGACAGCAGTTCAAGCCTGCCACCATGCGCCTCGATCAATTGCCGGGCCAGCGGCAGGCCCAGACCCTGACGGCGTTCAACGCCCTTGCCATCGGCGCTGACCTTGATCCCTTCGAGCGCGCGGGCCAGCGTTGCCGCGTCCATTCCCGCGCCGTTGTCCGAAATCACGATCCGCGCCCGGCCCTTGTGCACGCCCAGTTCGATCAGCACCCGGCCGCCTTGCGGCGCGGCGGCAATGGCGTTGTCGATCAGGTGGCCAATCGCCCGGCCCAGCCGCCGCCGATCCCCCTCGATCCGTCCGGCGCCCTTGTCTCCGCGCAGATCAAGCGTCAGCGCGGCGGCCTTGATCCGCTCTGCCCGGTCCTCGACCAGTTGGGTCATCAGCGGCAGCAGCTCGATCGGTTCGCGCGCCAGCGGCAGCATCCCTGCCTCGCTCTGTGAAAGATCGAGAACGGATTCGATCTGTTCGCCAAGCCGTTCGACCGACTGGATAATCGCTCCGACATAGTCCTTGCCGCTATCGGACAGGTCCCCCCCCAGCCCGGCCTGGAGCAGTTCGGCAAAGCCGCCGATCGAGGTCAGCGGCGTGCGGAATTCATAGCTCATGTTGGCAAGGAAGCGGGTCTTCATCGCATCGGCTTCTTCCAGCGCGGCAGCGCGCTGCTTGAGCGCCTCCTCAGCCTTCTGCGAATCGGTTATGTCGAGCACGGTCAGCAGGCCATTGCCATCGGGCAGCGGCACCCCGGCGAACTCCAGCGTTCGCCCATCGGTCAGCACCACGCGCCCGCCGGTCTGCTTGCGATCAAGCGTTGCCGCGCGGACGACATCGCCAACCACCTTGGCCCGGACCGGCTTGGTCAGGGCACGGGCGATCTCTACCAGCAGGCCTTCGATCCGGGGGTGGGTATCCAGCAACGAGCTTTCCAGCCCCCAATCAGCGGCAAAGCGGCGGTTCCACTGCTGCAAGCGGCCATCGGGCGCGAAAACGGCAACCGATTCAAACAGGCTGTCGAGCGTAGCAGTGCGGGTCCGCAGCAGGGTGTCACGCGCGGCAGAAAGCTGGAGCTGCTCGGTCCGGTCCTCGGCAATCAGGATCAGCCCGCCATCGGGCAGCGGCTGAGCGACGATCCGCAGGTGCGTGCCATCGGCCAGCATCCAGGCCTCTTCCTGGGCGGCACTGGCGGTGAACCACCCGGCCCGCTCGCGCCGCCAGGCCGGGAAATCACGCGCTTCGGGCACCCTTCCGGCATCGCGCGCCATATCGAGCAGCCGGTCAAATTGCGGCGGATCGAGCATCACCGTGCTTTTGAGCGCAAAGATCCGCTGGAACGGAAGGTTCGCGAAGGTCATCTGCCGCTTGGCATCGAACTGTGCGACCCCGGCGGAAAGCTGATCGAGCATCGCCCGCTGGGCATCACGGAAGGCGCGCAGCGTGCGCGAAAGCTCTTCCATTTCCTCGACATCGACGGCGTAGCCGGCCACGCCTTCCTGCCCCAGCGGCAGATCGGAGACCCGCAGCGCGCGGCGCTTGCCATTGATCGTCACGGAAACCATCCGTTCGATCGGCAACTGTTTTCCGGCCGCCTGCAATGCGATCTGCTTTGCGGTCAGCCCATCGACACTTTCGATCAGCTCGATCCCGTCTTCGGCCACCTGCCGCGCGTCATCACCGCCAACCGCATCGACATAGGCCTGATTGACCAGCCGCAGCGTGCCGTCCTGTCCGCGAAACCACATCGGCATCGGCGCGGATTCGATCAGCCCGACCAGCGCGGCAAAATCGCCCCGTGCCCGCGCTGCATCGTCACGCAGCTGAACCAGCTCACTCTCGCTGTCCGAAAAGTCGAAAACCCAGACCAGCGCCGCGCCGCCGGGCGAAATCTGCGGATCGGCAAGGTGCCCGCGCAGGGCCAGGCTGCGTTTGGAACCGCGCGGGGTGGCGACCATCCGGAACGGCGCGGCCGTGCGCTGGCAGCGGCGCACCGCTTCGGTCAGCTCCTCCAGCTTGTCGGTGGTAAGGCCGCCGCCGCCGCCGTCGATCCGTCCGCCGTCCAGCTCTGTCAGGAATTGCGGAACCTTTTCCAACCCTAGCCAGCCGGCCAGGCGCTGCGGTGCCTCGATCTTGCCATCGACCCGGACCAGCAAGGGCAAGGCCGGACTTTCATCGACCATCCGCGCCAGCCGCCGGGCATGACGCTGCCCGGCCTCGGCCTTGCGCTCTCGCCGCCGGGCCGCAACCACGGCGATTGCCGCCGCCATAGTCCAGGCAGCCAGCAACAGGCCCAGCAGCGCCAGTGCGGTCGGGGTAAAGCTCATGGTCGACAGCTATGCGTGAGGGGCGTGGATGGCAAGGAGTGAGCCCAAAATCCTCTCCATTTTTGGCGAATGCCACAAATGGGGAGGTGGCTGGGCCAACCGGCCCAGACGGAGGGGCAATGGCGCGAATGCCGCAAAACCCCTCCACCATTTCGGCTACGCCGAAACGGTCCCCCTCCCCATTTACGCCAAGCGGCGAAAATGGGGAGGATCTGTTGGCCTTAGTAGCGATAATGCTCGGGCTTGAACGGACCCTGCGGGGTAACCCCGATATAGGCCGCCTGCTTGTCGCTCAGCGTGGTCAGCTTCACGCCCAGCTTTTCCAGATGCAGCGCGGCGACCTTTTCGTCGAGGTGCTTGGGCAGGACATAGACCTTGTTTTCATATTCGGCGTTCTTGGTGAACAACTCGATCTGGGCCAGGGTTTGGTTGGTGAAGCTGCTGCTCATCACGAAGCTGGGGTGGCCGGTGGCGCAGCCCAGATTGACCAGCCGGCCCTTGGCCAGGACGATGATCTGCTTGCCATCGGGGAATTCAACCAGATCGGTGCCCGGCTTAACTTCGGTCCACTTGTAATTGTCGAGCGCGGCGATCTGGATCTCGCTGTCGAAGTGTCCGATGTTGCAGACGATGCTCATCGGCTTCATCGCCTTCATGTGTTCGGCGGTGATCACGTCTTCATTGCCAGTGGCAGTGACGAAGATGTCGCAGCGCGTCACGGCTTCTTCCATGGTGACGACTTCATAGCCTTCCATCGCCGCCTGCAGCGCGCAGATCGGGTCGATTTCGGTGACCATCACCCGCGCCCCGCCCTTACGCAGCGAAGCGGCAGAGCCCTTGCCGACGTCACCGAAGCCCGCCACGCAGGCAACCTTGCCGGCCAGCATCACGTCGGTCGCGCGGCGGATCGCATCGACCAGCGATTCCTTGCAGCCATACAGGTTGTCGAACTTCGATTTGGTCACGCTGTCGTTGACGTTGATCGCCGGGAACGGCAGCTTTCCGTCCTTGGCGATCTGGTACAGGCGGTGAACCCCGGTGGTGGTTTCCTCGGACACGCCCTTGATATGCGCGACCGACATGGTGAGGTACCCTGGTTTGGCCTTGATGAACGCCTTGAGTGCACGTTGAAACTCGATTTCCTCGGCATTGGTCGGCTCGGGCATTTCATCCCCGGCCTCAAGCCGCGCGCCCCACAGCGCGAACATGGTGGCATCGCCGCCATCATCCAGGATCATGTTGGCGGTGCGCCCGGTCCCGTCATCCCAATCGAAGATCTTGCCGACATAATCCCAGTAATCGGCCAGACTTTCACCCTTGATCGCAAAGACCGGTATCCCGGCAGCGGCGATCGCGGCGGCGGCATGGTCCTGGGTCGAATAGATATTGCAGGTCGCCCAGCGCACTTCGGCACCCAGCGCCACCAGCGTTTCAATCAGCACTGCGGTCTGGATCGTCATGTGCAGCGAACCGGTGATCCGCGCGCCTTTCAGCGGCTGAGACGCGCCGAATTCCTGGCGCAGCGCCATCAGGCCGGGCATTTCGGTTTCGGCGATGGCAATCTCGGCACGGCCAAAGTCGGCAAGGGCGATGTCGGCGATCACATAGTCATGGTCATGGGCCACGGCGGGCAACTCCTGTCAAATCTGATGGGCGCCGCAAACCAAAAGGGCGGCCCCGAACCGGAGCCGCCCTTAGCGGTTTGCCACAGGAGAGGCAAATATAACAATGTCTTTATATCATGCCGGGATTTCGTGATCAGCAAGGCGGACCGGCTGCTGCGACCTTTGTTTCAGCCGATCCGCCCTGCCTGTCACGGAAGAGCCCTGCCCCCAAGACGCCCCCGGAAAGTGCGGTTCACTTGGCCAGCCATGCCAGCTGCCGCGGACCGCTGGTGTCGAGCAGTTCATCGGCAGCGGCGACCAGCGGCTGAACCCCGCGCATCTGGGCAAGCGAACCGGCAACCTGCTTGAGCTGGTGGCAGCTCAACCAGGGGTGGCCCTGACCATACTGGTTGGCCATCTGCACGCTCAACTTGTCGAGCGCGCGGTTGGCGCCGGCTGCGCCATAACGGCGGGCATAATCGGCCTTCAGCTCGTTGCTGGCGGCGTTCAGGGTCTGAAGATGAGCCGTGGTGAAGCGACCATATTCAGAATTGAAATTGTCTGCGGTGCTGCGGCACCGAAGCCCGGTGACCATCAGCATGATATCCAGCCGACGCAACTTTTCGGCCTGACCCATGCCGCCCGCTGCAGTGGCCGGAACGGAAACGAGTACCATCGCTGCGGCAAGCCCTGCCGCGACCCCCTTGTAAATCTTCATGTGCAGTCTCCCGGCGGGCCTAGCCCCGCAAGGACGACACTGCGTCATACCGTTTACTCAACTTTAAAGCGGCGCAGTAAAGCGAAATTAACCAAGCCCGGCGCTGTTGCCCCAGCCGCCGCAAGCCCTATATCCTGCGAGAGATTCGCAATTACCCTGCAGGAGAAAAGCAATGACGATCGCGGTTGGAGATACGATTCCTGATGTGAAGCTGGTCAAGGCCACCGAAGCCGGCCCCGATGCCGTGCAAAGCGCCGACTATTTCAAAGGCAAGCGGGTCGCGCTGTTTTCGGTCCCCGGTGCCTTCACCCCGACCTGTTCGGCCAAGCACCTTCCCGGCTTTGTTGAAAAGGCCGCCGAACTGAAGGCCAAGGGGATCGACGAGATCGCCTGCACCGCGGTCAACGATCCCTTCGTAATGGGCGCCTGGGGCAAGGCCGGCGGCAGCGCCGACGTGACCATGCTGGCCGATGGCAACGGCGATTTCGCCGAAGCGCTGGGGCTGACCATGGACGGCAGCGCCTTTGGCCTGGGCAAGCGCGGCCAGCGCTTTTCGATGGTGGTCAACGACGGCAAGGTCGAACAGCTCAACGTCGAAGGTCCCGGCGAGTTCAAGGTCAGCAGCGCTGAATATATGCTTGAGCAGCTCTGATTTCAGGCTGGAAGGCTTTCAATCCGGCCTTGGCCAGCAATGCCTTTTCGTAAATTACGTAGTGCAATGATTTTCGGCAATGAAATTGCAAAAATAATCCACCAATAGACTTCGGCGACCCAGAGGGAAGGACCATTCCAACCCTCCACTGGCCCGGGACCTTCACAAGAAGGAACCGGGCCTTTCTTATGCTGGAATTGCGTAGGTGACGGTGGCCTGCCCCAGAATGTTGGCCTCGCTCCCCTGCCATAGCCGCACGTCAACCGTCGCCAATCGCCTACCGAGCTTGAGTAGCAAGGCATCGGCATGAACCGCCCGCGCTTCAACCGCGCGCAGGAAGCTGTAGTTGAGGTTGCTGGTCACCGCCATGGCGACCGGGCCAATGTGGGCCAGAATCACGGCATAGGCCGCACGGTCGGCCAGCGCCATCTGGGTTGGCCCGGAAACGATCCCGCCGGGCCGCAGCGCCAGCGCCGCTTCGGGCAGGACCATCCGCACCACCCCCGGTTCGATCGTGGAAATCACCGTATGGTGATCTTCAGGTACATCCGGAAAGGCGGTGCGAAAGAACCGGTCCAGTTCGGCGATGCTCATCACCGGCTGCATGGCCACGCTCAATAGCCCATCAGACTGAGCACTTCCTTGCGGCTGCGGTGATCCTCAAGGAAGCAGCCCATCAACCGGCTGGTGACCATGCCCACTCCCGGGGTCTTGACCCCGCGCCCGGTCATGCAGCCGTGCTGTGCCTCTATCACCACGGCCACGCCGTGCGGATGCAGGTTATCCCAGATACATTGCGCGACCTCGGCGGTCAGCCGTTCCTGAATCTGAAGTCGCCGGGCAAAGCCGTGCAGCACCCGAGCCAACTTGGAAATGCCCACCACCTTGTCGCGCGGCATATAGGCAATCGCCGCCTTGCCGGTGATCGGCGCCATGTGGTGTTCGCAGTGCGACTGGAACGGGATGTCCTTGAGCAGAACCAGCTCGTCATAGCCGCCCACTTCCTCAAACTGGCGGGCAAGGTGCTTTGCCGGATCGGCTTCGTAACCCTGGCAATATTCCTTCCAAGCCCGTGCGACCCGCGCCGGCGTATCGATCAGGCCCTCGCGCGCGGGATCATCACCCGACCAGCGGATCAGGGTACGGATCGCGTCCTGAACATCCTCAGGTACGGGGATCTTGTCCATCGGCCCTTCATCGCGGCCGTCATGATCGTCATGGGAACAGGACATCACTCTCTCCTTCAGCCCGGTCTGCGCAGCCAGCCCCCGCGCCGGAAAAGGCCACGGCGGCGGCTGAAAGGCTCAAACAATTCTTCTGGCCGCTCGGGATCGAGCAGCGCGGTATCGGCAACAGCCTTCTCCGCTTCTGTCAGCGGACGCAAGACAAAAGGATCGATCTGCTTGCGGCGGCGCGGCGCGTTTTCGATCAGATCGAACATCGAACCGTGAAGCTCCAGCTCGGCCTCGACCTCGGCCTCGTCCATCCCGCAATGCTCCGCCAGCAGCCGAATTCGCAGCCGCCGGATCGGTTCGCGGGCATGATCGTTGCCCGGCCTGGCCGCATCGATGAACATATCGCATTCGCTGTCGAGTCCCATCGAACGGTTGTTCATGTTGGCAGAGCCGATCCGCACGATCTCATCATCGACAATCATCGCCTTGGAATGGACATAGATCGGCGTACCCGCGGCATTGCGTGGGATGTAGATCCTGAAGCGGCGCAGATGATCGCGCTCCCCAATCGCTCGGCACAACCGCACCCGTGCCCCGTCCATCGCCGCCTGTTCCAGCCAGCCGTCGGCGCTTTCGGGGTTGATCAGAACGATTTCCGGCGGATCGGGCTCGGCCACCCGCTCGGCAATCGCCTCGGCCACTGTGCGCGAGGCGAAGTACTGGCTTTCGGCATAGATGAAGCGCTTCGCCCGGCGAATGTGTTCCACGAACAGCGCCTCAATCTCGCGCACTTCGTCAAGGCCACCCCAGGCCGAACGGGTTCGGGCTATGCCGACCTCGACATCGCGAAATTCCGCCTTGAGACTGGGCGGCCAGGCTGTTTCTGCTTGCGGAGAACACGGCAGTAGCGGCGCGGCCCCCGCCTGGACCCAGCGTTCCCGCCCAAGCTCAGCCAGCGCAGCGGCGGCATCGCCTTCTACCAGCATCGAAAGATCGTGCCACGGGCCGTAAAGCCGGGTGCCATAGGGATGGCGGCGACGCGGGTCGGCCTCAAGATGTTCGGGCGTGTCCCAGCGGTCGCTGGTCATGTCGATCCCGCCGCAGACGGCAAAGCCATCATCGATCACGATGATCTTCTGGTGGTGGCTGCAGCCCAGCGGATGGGCGGCATCGAACTTGAAATCGATCGATGGATTGATCCACCAGCGAAACAGATCAAGGATCATCGAGCCACGGAAAATGAACTTGAGTGCCCCGAAATTCCATTTCAGCACCCGCACCTGTAGCCCCTTGGTGCGCTCTGTCAGCCAGATCACGAACGGCCCCAGTCGGGCAGGCTGCACACCCTTGGTCGGAAGGTTATAGAACTTGCGTCCCGGCCCCAGCCGCACGCGGGTATCGAAATCCCAGCCGATCATGTGGATCCGCTGCTGCGCGCGCAGCATCGCCTGCTGCATCAGGACGAAATAGGCCGCGGCATCGATCACCACGTGCGCGCGGCTGGCCCGGGCAAAGCGCCAGACCGAACGACGGGGTTCTGTGGCGGGCTCGTCCGGCTTCATTCCAATACCATAGCCGGAGGTAAGCATCCCGTCACCCGTCAAGGCGCTTTCCCTGGCCGCGGGCTTGTGACATCTGCTGATGCCATGGCTGATCGGATCGAACCCATGCGGCGGCTGGCCCGGGCTATCCCGGGCGGCATGGCGCTGGGCCGGTGGCTGCGGCGACATTTTGACCCGGCACTGCGCGAAATTCATCGGCTACAGACTGGTGAACCGGGCCTGCTTCAACCGTTCCCCGATACCCTGGAGGAGCGCTACCCCGAACTGTTCGATGCCATCGCTGCCCGGCTGGCAGAGCTGCCTTCGCCCCGGATCCTCTCATTTGGCTGCTCAAGCGGCGCAGAGGTGCGCGCGCTGAAACGCCGGATACCCACCGCCCGAATAGTCGGGCTGGATCTCAACCGCCGGGTGATCGCCAGGGCCAGAGCCGCCGATCCGGACGGAGACTATCGGATTGCCGCCGCCCCGTCCGCCGGAGAACAGTTCGATGCGATCCTGGCCATGGCGGTCTTGCGGCACGGTCAGCTCGAATCCGAGCGCCCGCAGAACTGCGCCGCTATCATGCCCTTTGCCCGCTTTGACGATGCACTTGCCGCGCTGGACAGCGCGCTCGCCCCCGGTGGCTGGCTGGCGATAGGCAATGCCCATTTCCGCTTGGCCGATGCCGCGCTCACCGCCCGGTATGAACCAGACCCGGCCGAGTTTCCGCAACTCAGCCACCCGAACCTGCTCTATGGTCCCGACGACCGCCGGATCGAGCTGCCGGGCCGGATTGCAGTATTGCACCGCAAGCTCGACTGAGCTGCCGGACCAGGCTTCTGCCCGCAAATTTTCTGGATGACCTGGATCAATGACGCCGCCCTGACGATTTTCGATGCTGCGCCATTACGGCCCGCATTAAGAGGCCCGTTGCATATTGATTATAACTTATATAAATTGATCAAATGGGCATTGGATCGCACTGATGGAAGACCGACCAGGCGTTGACAGCTTCGAACCGCTGCGGATCGGTGAGGCCGCGCCAGATTTCGTTGCGCGATCGACCGAGGGCATGGTCAGGCTCAGTGACTATCGCGGGCGCTGGCTGATGTTCTTTTCGCACCCGGGCGATTTCACCCCGATCTGCACCAGCGAATTCATTTCCCTTGCCCAGGCCTTCGAGCAATTCGAGGCGCTTGAATGCAGCCTCTTGGGGCACTCGGTTGACAGCCTGTTTTCCCACCTGGCGTGGCTGCGGGCGATCCATGATGATCTTGGGGTTACGGTGCCCTTCCCGATCGTTGAAGACCCCAACCTGGAAATTGCCCGCGCCTATGGCATGGTTTCGGCAGAGCAGGACAATGCGGCGTCGGTCCGGGCCGTCTATTTCATCGATCCTGACGGAATCGTCAGGGCGATGAACTGGTATCCGCTGGCCGTCGGCAGGTCGGTAAAGGAAATGCTGCGGATTGTTGCAGCGCTGCGCCGGACCGCTGATGGTGAGTGCCTGACCCCCGAAGGCTGGGAGCCGGGTGAGGCGCTGCTGGCTCCGCCCGGCTTCAACAAGGCCGATGCCCTCGCTGGTCCCAACGCCACCGAATGGTTCTACCGCACCATGCCGGACAAACCGCGATGACGGCATCGCCCTCCACGCCAACGCTTGAAGAACAGGCCGAACTGCTGCGCGTGCTGGGCCACCCGATGCGGCTGTTGATTCTGACCCAGCTGCGCCGTGATGAACGGTCGGTCGGCGATCTGGCCGAACGCACCGGCCTGGGACTGTCTGCACTCAGCCAGCAGCTCGCGATCCTGCGAAAGGCTATGCTGGTGACTGCCCGGCGTGAGGCAAAACAGGTATTCTACAGCGGCGATCCGCAAAGCCTGCGGGCGGCGGCCGCGCTGGTCGAAGCCCTGGCAGACGACCGGCTGGCGGCGGGATCGCAGCAGGACACACCCGGAGCAGCGGTCGATACCCGGATTGGCGCAGCGATGTTCGCCCGTGTCACCCGCCGGGCGCGATAGGCGCTGCCTCAGATATCGATGGTTATGTCGGCCAGGCGGTGCAGCCCCGGGCGGTGGCTGACAAGAACAAGTCCGGTGCCGGTTTCATCGAGCCAATGGGCAAGCCGATCAGCCATTTCGCTTTCAGTTTCCAGATCAAGCCCTTCGCTGGGTTCATCCAGAACCAGCCACGACCGCCCGGCGAGCAAGGCCCGCGCCAGCGATAGGCGCTTGCGCTGCCCGCCGGACAGGCGGGCGCCATCATCCCCCAGCCATTGATCAAGCTGGTTCGGAAGCGCCGCGACCACATCTTCGAGACAGGCGATCCGCAGCGCCGCCCACATGGCCTGCGGCGACAGCCCTGGGCGGGCGAGCTTCAGGTTATCGGCGACGGTTCCGGCAATCAGATGCGCATCCTGCGGCACATAGGCAAACAGATCGCGCAGCGCGTCGATCCCCAGGTCGGCCACGGGCTGCAATCCGATCGCCACCATCTGCGGGGCATCGCTGCGCAGACCGACCAGGGTTTCCAGCAGCCGTGATTTGCCCGATCCGGATCCGCCTGCCAGCAGCACCCGCTGCCGCGCAGCAATGCTGTGCTCACGCCCCGCAACCGTCAGGCAAAGCGGGCTGGCGGGATCGATCCGCACGAAGCCCGGCCGCGACGGAAGGTCTGCTATCTGCCCCAATCGGGCCTTTGCCTCGTCAACGGTCTGGCGGTCGATTGCAATCCGGGCGAGCATAGCCCAGCCATCCGCTGCGGCCGCCGCGCCCAGTGCGGCAAAGGCGGCAATCGCGGCGCCGCCACTGGCCAGGGCCAGGACAACCGCAACGCCAAGGCTGGCGAGCACCACCTGACCACCCACGATCCAGCCCTCCCCCCGCACGATCGCAAGCCGGGTGCGGTCGATCTCGCGCACATGGCCTGCCAGGGCCAGCTCCACCCTTGTGGTCAGTCCATAAATCGCGATCTCTTCTGGGCTGGCGGAATAGAGCGCGTAGTCGCGTTTCAGCAGACCAAGCGCGGCGGCATGGTCGCGGCGCGGACCGGCCAGCAGGCGCGGAGCGGCAAGACGTGCCACACCGAGCATCCCCGCCAGCACCGCGGCGAAAGCCAGCGCGGCACCCCATCCGGCCAGCGATGCCGCGATCAGCCCGGCCAGAGCCGCGGCGACGGCGGCGGGAATCGTCACCTGCCTGACAACGCTGTTTTCCAGTGAATCGACGTCAGACCCCAGCGCCGCCGCGACCTCCCCCCCGCTGCGCGGAAAGGCCAGCGCAGGTGCGGCGCCGGCCAGCCGCCGGAACAGCGCCGGGCGCAGCTCTGCCAGCGCAAACAGCGCGGCCTTGTGGCCGTAAAGGCGCTCTCCATAACGGCAAAGCGTGCGCACGATCGCCATGGTCCTGATTCCGGCGCTGGGCAGCAGATAATTGAAACCGCGCGCCGCGATCGGCCCCGCCGCCCCTGCCAGCGCCGCGCCGGTCAGGAACCAGCCCGATATCGCCAGCAGCGCGACCCCGGCCAGCGCCGCAGCAATGGCAAGGGCCACCGCGATCCGGGTCGAGCGGGCCTGACCGCTTGTCGCCTCGTTCAGCAGCTTGTCGATCATGTCAGGGCCACCTCGCTGTCGGCTGCGGCCACCAGATTGCCGTCATGAGTGGCGGCGATCACCAGCCGCCGGGCCGACAGTGCCTTGAGCAAAGTGATCACTCTGGTTGCCGATTGCGGATCAAGATCGGCGGTCGGTTCATCCAGCAGCAGGACCGGGCGATCGCTTAGGATCGCGCGGAGCAGGCCGATGCGCCGCCGTTCACCGCCGGAAAGGCCCGATCCGCGCGGATCGATCGTCAGGTCGAGGCCGCGCGTGGATACCAGCTCGGCCAGTCCGCAGGCTTCGAGAAGGTCGGTCGGAATGCTGCGCAGCCCCGGATTTCCGAGCGCAAGGTTTTCCTCCAGACTTCCCGGCAGCAGGATCGGTCGCTGTCCGGCCCACCCGATCTGCTGCCTGAGCGCGACCGGGATCACGGCCCGCCCGTCCCGCAAGACCGCTCCCGACGCGACCGGCGCGAGGCCGACCAGAGCCTTGAGCAGAGAGGATTTGCCGCCCCCGGTGGGGCCTGTGATGACGTGCAGCCCCGGCCCCGACCAGTCGGCCGATACCGGACCGATCCGGCTGCCCCCCGGATAGGCAACCGTAAGATCGGCGCAGCCCAGCAGGTGCGGTATACCCGCGGGCGCAGCCTCTCCGGCCTGAATGTCAGAGGCGATCCCGGCAACCGCAGAAGCGATCCGGCGCTGGGCGGCCTGGGCCTGCTGCTTGTCGTGATAGGCCGCTGCCATGCGGCGCATTCCGAGGTAGAATTCCGGCGCCAGCGCGAGGGCGAAGAAGGCTTGCGGCAAGGTCAGGCGTTCCGGTGCTGGAAACGGCAGCAGCCCCAGCAATGAAAACCCGCAATAGACCGCGACCAGCGCGACCGATAGCGCGGCGAAAAATTCAAGGACCGCGCTGGAAACGAAAGCCACCCGCAGGATCTGCATCGTTCGCTGCGCCACTTCGTTTGCGGCGGCGCCGATTTGCCGCGCGATCCGGTCCTCCGCGCCAAAGGACAGGATCACCGGCAGGCTCGCCACCCGATCGACGAACAGGCCCGAAAGGCGACTCAGCGCCTCGATCTGGCGGTCCGCCTCGGTCTTGCCGGCCAGCCCGGCCAGCGCCATCCCGATCCCGAACGGGATCAGTGTGAGCAGCAGGATCAGGGCTGAAAACCACGATGCCAGGCCAATTGCCGCGCCGATCAGCAAGGGCGAAAGGACCGCCGCAAGGCGCAGCGGGGCGAACCGGGCGACCATCCCTTCCTGCGCTTCGACATCGTCAACGGCCAGCCGCAGGTCCTCACCGATCAGGCCGCCGCGCAGCAGCCGCGATGGCAGCAGCAGTCCGGCCAGATCCTTGCGCAAGGCCCGCTTCGCGCTGTTGGCGGCACGCTGCCCCGATGTGGCGGCAAGCCCCTGCGCAAGCGCCCGCACCATGCCGGCCAGGACAAGACCAGCGAGCGGCCAGACCACCACCATGCTACCACCATGCGCACTCCAACCCCCGACAAGGGTAGCCAGGCTGCCTGCAAACAGGATCGCACCGATCGCATCGAGCAGCCACCAGCCTGCCGCAATCCGACCGGCCGCCCGATCAGCGACCCGATCGAGAAAATGACCTGCCTGCATTGGTTTTTCGGCGTAAGTTTCAGACATCGAGTCTCAGGCAATCAAGGCTTGACCATATTATAATATTCTAATATTCGAAAAGTCATTAAATGATAACCCCTCGCGAGTCGAGGGCCATCTGAATGCCCGCAATCGGGCAAGGAGCAAACCGATGGACATGGCGGTTGTCGAGTTGAGCCGACTCCAGTTCGCGCTCACGGCAATGTATCACTTCCTTTTCGTGCCGTTGACCCTGGGACTTTCGTTCCTGCTGGTCATCATGGAAAGCATCTATGTGATGACCGGGCGAGAGATCTGGCGCGTCATCACCCGATTCTGGGGCAAGCTGTTCGGCATCAACTTCGTGCTCGGCGTGGCGACCGGGATCACGATGGAGTTCGAGTTCGGGACCAACTGGGCCTATTACTCGCACTATGTCGGTGACATTTTCGGGGCCCCGCTGGCGATCGAAGGGCTGATGGCCTTCTTTCTTGAGGCAACCTTTGTCGGGCTGATGTTCTTCGGCTGGGACAAGCTGTCGAAAGTGGCGCACCTTGGCGTGACTTTCATGGTCGCGCTTGGATCGAACCTTTCGGCGCTGTGGATCCTGATCGCCAACGGCTGGATGCAGAACCCGGTCGGCGCGGCCTTCAATCCCGAAACGATGCGCATGGAAGTGACGGATTTCTACTCCGTCCTGTTCAACCCGGTCGCCCAGGCCAAATTCGTCCACACCGTCAGCGCCGGCTATGTTGCCGGGGCGGTCTTCGTGATGGGGGTTTCGGCCTGGTATCTGCTGAAGGGCAAATGGACCAATGTCGCGCGCCGCTCGATGATGGTGGCCTCCGCCTTCGGCCTGGCCGCGTCGCTCTCGGTCGTGGTGCTGGGTGACGAATCCGGTTACGCGCTGACCGACAACCAGCGCATGAAGCTCGCCGCGATCGAGGCGATGTGGCACACCGAGCCGGCGCCGGCCGGGCTTTCGCTGTTCGGCATCCCCGACATGGAAACCCAGGAAACCCGCTGGGAAGTCAAGGTCCCCTATGTTCTCGGGCTGATTTCAACCCGCAGCCTGAGCGGTCAGGTGATGGGGATCAACGAACTGGTCCTGAAGGCCGATGAGCGGATCCGCAGCGGGATCGTCGCCTACGATGCGGTGGAAACGCTTAAGGTCGATCGCACGAACCTGGCCGCGCGCGAACAGTTTGAACGGCACAAGGCCGACCTTGGCTATGCCATGCTGCTGAAACGCCACGTCGCCGACCCGCGCGCCGCAACCGATCAGCAGATTCTGACCGCGGCGAAGGATACGATCCCGAACGTCCCGGTGATGTTCTGGCTGTTCCGCTTCATGGCGGGGCTTGGTTTCTTCTTCATCGGGTTCTTCGCGCTGGCCTTCTATTGCGCATCGGCCTGCAAGTTCAGCAAGCCGTGGTTCCTGCGGATCGCGGTGGCGATCATCCCCCTGCCCTGGATCGCGATCGAATTCGGCTGGATGCTGGCCGAAATCGGGCGCCAGCCGTGGGCGGTCGAAGGGGTCCTGCCGACCTTCCTTGCCGCCTCTTCGCTGTCGCTTGGCCAGATCTGGACCACGATCATCGGCTTCACCCTGCTTTATGGGGCACTGGCCGTTATCGAGGTGCGCCTGATGATCGCCACAATCCGCAAGGGCCCGGTCGAACACCATGACCCTGAAGGCCTGACCGGAAACGCGGGCTATGCCCCGCTGCCGGCCGAATAAGGGAGGCTGAAAAATGGAAATTCCTCTCGACTATGAAACCCTGCGGATCATCTGGTGGGGCCTGCTGGGCACGCTGCTGATCGGCTTTGCGCTGACCGATGGCTATGACCTTGGGGTGGCCGCCCTGATGCCCTTTATCGGCAAGACCGATGAAGAGCGCCGCCTGGCGATCAATGCGATCGCCCCGCACTGGGAAGGCCACCAGGTCTGGTTCATCCTTGGTGGCGGCGCGATCTTTGCGGCCTGGCCGTTTGTCTATGCAGTCAGCTTTTCGGGCTTCTACCTTGCGATGTTCCTGGTGCTCAGTGCGCTGATCCTGCGGCCGGTATCGTTCAAGTACCGCTCAAAGCGCCCCGATCCGGCCTGGCGCAGTCGCTGGGACTGGGCGCTGTTCATCGGCGGTTTCGTGCCTGCGCTGGTCTTTGGCGTGGCGGTCGGCAATGTCCTGCAAGGCGCGCCGTTCCGGCTCGATAGCAACCTGCGCAGCTTCTATGAAGGTTCGCTGCTGGGGCTGTTCTCACCCTTCGCGCTGATGACCGGGCTGCTCTCGGTGGCGATGGTGGTCATGCACGGGGCCGGGTTCCTCTCGGTCAAGATCGAGCCGGGGCCGGTGCTCGACCGGGTGCGCCGGATCGGCACTGTGGCAGCGATTGCCAGCGTGATCCTGTTCGCGGTCGGCGGGTTTTGGGTCGCTGGCGGCAGCATGGGCTTCCGCCTGGAAGGTGCGGTCGATCCGAACGGCCCGTCGAACCCGCTGTTCGTCAAGACCGTGGCGGCGCCGGGCGCCTGGCTTGATAACTATGCCCGCCATCCCTGGATGGTGATTGCCCCGATCCTTGGACTGGCCGGGCCGCTGATCGCACTGATCGCGATGCGCCGCCAGAGCCACACGCTCAACCTCGCCGGTTCCTCGCTGGCGACGGTGGGGATCATCGCGACGGTCGGGCTGTCGATGTTTCCGTTCATCCTTCCCAGTTCGATCGACCCGCAATCCAGCCTGACCGCGTGGAATGCGTCGTCAAGCCATCTGACGCTGTGGATCATGTTGCTGGTAACGGTGATCCTGCTGCCGGTTGTGCTGGCCTATACCGTCTGGGTGATGAAGGTCCTGTTCGGCCGGATCAGCCTGAACGATGTGCGCACCAACCCGGACTTCTATTGAACAAGGAACGCCAACGATGTGGTATTTCGCATGGATCTTGGGCCTTGGGCTGGCACTGGCCTTCGGCATCATCAACGGTATGTGGCACGAATTCCAGTCGCCGATGGACGATGATCCCAATCTCTGACGCTCAGGCTTTCGGGTAAAGGTTCAGGCCTTCATCCGGGTCGCAGTGCGCCTGTGTGACCAGACTGGCCGCACAGGCGCCTTTTCTTTGCGGGAGGCGCTGTATCTATCGCGCCTGACGGGATCGGGCTGATAAGAACGGCACGGCCATCGCCGTTCACCGGCCACCATCACCAAAAAGGCCCACCTTGCGGTGGGCCTTTTTGGTAATGGCGCGCCCGGAACGATTCGAACGTCCGACCCTCAGATTCGTAGTCTGATGCTCTATCCAGCTGAGCTACGGGCGCGTTGGAGTGGCGCACATAGGGGCCTCTTCCCGGCTTGGCAAGCCGCTATTTCAACCTGGCCAGATGTTCTTGCAATCGCCGCGCCAGGGGCACGTCAAGCGGCGGCATTTCCAGCCCGTCAAGCTGCGCCGGCCCGAACCAGCCGATCGCCTCACCATCCAGGCACCGCGGCTCTCCCTGCCATTCGCGGCAAGTGTAAAGCAGGATGACATGGGGCTGATCCGGCCCCCCGGCAAAGCTCAACGGCTCGATCCGCTCTGGCGCGACGATCAGCCCCAGCTCTTCCAGAACCTCGCGGCAGAGCGATTCGCCCAGTGTTTCACCGGGTTCGACCTTGCCGCCGGGGAATTCCCACAGCCCGCCGTGGTCCGCGCCGCGACGGCGTTTCTGCATCAAGACCCGCCCTGACGCATCGATCAGGGCAATCGCGACCACCGGTATGACTGTCGGAAAATTTTTCACGTTAAGTCCCGCCATAAACGAATTCTTAGCGATAACCCACCTAACTCTCGGTCAATTCACCCAAACCGGGATACCCAGACGATGCGAGCACTGATCAAATATCTGCTTTCTGACCAAAAAGGCGCCACTGCCGTGGAGATGGGGTTGATTCTCGCGCTGATCGTTCTCGGCATGATGACCGCGCTGCAAAAATTCGCGGCCGGGAACATGGCGATGTGGAACAACATCGCCGAACAGACCGCCACTGCAATCAACGGGTGAATTAAACTTTTCTCAAGAATTTCCCCTTAGTCCGGCAAATGCTCAATCCGGGTGACAGGGAAAGAGCCGGGTAAATTGACTGCCTACCTAACAGGAGACTGACCATGAAGTTCATCAAAAAGCTGTTCCGTAACGAAGCTGGTGCGACCGCGATCGAATACGGCCTGATCGCTGCTCTGATCGCCGTTGCCGCCATCTCGGCCATGAAGGGCCTGAGCGGCGAACTGCAGAACACCTTCAACACCACTGCGTCGGAAATGCAGGCTGCTAACGCAGCTAACGCCGCATAATCTGCGACCCACGGGTATCGGATAGAGAGGGCGGCAGGGAAACCTGCCGCCCTTTTCTTTTGCCTGAATTTCAGGGCATTCAGTAAGTTACCAGCTTGATCCGCTGCCCCACCGCGATCTTCGAATCCGCCTTCAGACCGTTGAGCACCAGGAACCGATCCAGCGGCGCGTCGGTATAGGCCATCCGCTTGGCCAAGGTCTGCACAGTGTCGCCTTTCTTTGCAGTCACCACCATCAGCTTGCGCGGCTTTACCGATCCGGCTTCGGCAGTGGTAATCCGACGCATTGACATGAACATCGGCTGGAACACCGTGGCACCATTGGCCTGGGTCATGGTCATGAAGTGGAAGGCGTGAGTCGCATCAAACTGATAGGCAAAGACCGTCACATCAACGGCGGAATTGTTGCCCTGCGAAACCCGCGCGACGGCATAGGCTGCGGGAATCGCATTGACCGTGGTGCGCGTCACGCTGCCCGGCGTGATCTGAACCTTGTTCTGCTGCCCCAGCGCGGTGAAGACCGAGCGGACATAGGCATCAAGATCGCCGGTAAACTGCGCCGCGGTAAGCTGGCCCTTGCCCGATTGGCCACTGATCGAAACCGCACGGCTGCCGTTCATCAGGTAGAACCCTTCGGGCGCCTCGAACGTGAACTTTTCGATCGGGTGGATGAATTTGCGCCCCTCGACGATTCCTTCCTTGGGATCATCGCCATAGGTAAGGCCGTTGATCTTGGTCAGGAAGGTGGCGCTGTTGGTGACGCCCTTGGCATTGGTTCCGGCCAGCGCCAGCGTGGTCGAAACCCGGCCCGCCGGATCGGGATGGGTAGAGGCCCATTCCGGCACCCGGTCGGTGGTCCCCATCAGCCGCGCCGAAAGCGCGTTCTGGTTGGCCAGGCTTTGCAGCACGGTTGACATCGCGCGCGGATCGTAACCCGCCCGGCGCAGGTATTCGACACCGAGCTTGTCAGCCTCATTTTCCTGCCCGCGCGAATATTTCAGCGTCAGCAGCTGCGATCCCTGCAAGAACCCCTGCTGGAGCATCTGCCCGACCTGACTGTTGCCCAGCACCGCGCCGGTCAGCACTGCCAGCACCACGCCGCCGATCTGATTCTTGACCGCGGCATTCTGCCGCTTGGCCGAATGGCGCGCCGCTACGTGGCCAACCTCGTGACCCAGCACACCGGCCAGTTCCGCTTCATTGTTCATCAGCGCGACGAGCTGGCGGGTGGTGTAGATGTAGCCCCCCGGAATCGCGAAGGCGTTATCGACCGAGGAATTGAGCAGCGTGACCGTGAAATCGCCCTGCGCGTTCGACAAGCCGGACTGGACCGCGATCTTCTTGCCGATCGATTCGACATAGAGCGCCTGCGGCCCGGTAACCGCCCCGCCGAATTCGGCCACCAGCTCGGGATGGGCCTTGGCGCCTTCGGCCTTGTCCTTGGCGCTGATCGTCTGAACGGTCTGGGTCTGGGTCGCTGCCTCGGCCGGAGCACCTTGCGTTCCAGCGACGCAGGCGGGAAGCACCAGGGCCCCGCCCAGCAGCAACGAAATTGCCCGACCCTTACGACGAATCAAGGGGTTGGCTGACATGACAGGCTCCTTTCCGATAACTTCGCGTTAAGCAAAGCCTAGTCGGGCAGGGCCAGTTTGGGAACCCCTGAGGGGGTACCTGATCAGCTTTCGCCGATTCTCAGGAACCGTTCCTCGCGCATGGCGCGCAGCTTGTCCGGGCTGAGCTTGCCCAGCTGATCAAGCTCCTCACCCACTGCCTTTGCCAGCGCCTGCGCCGCCAGAGCGGGATCGCGATGGGCGCCGCCCACCGGCTCCTTGACCACCCGGTCGATCACTTTCAGCGAAAGCAGGTCCTGCGCGGTCACCTTCATCGCCTCGGCCGCATCGGCAGCCTTTTCATTCGTGCGCCACAGGATCGAGGCGCAACCTTCCGGGCTGATCACCGAATAGACCGCGTGTTCCAGCATCAGCACCCGTTCGGCGCTGGCCAGAGCCACCGCACCGCCCGATCCACCCTCACCCACGATCACCGCGACCATCGGCACCGGCAGGGCCAGGCAGGCTTCGGTCGAGCGGGCAATCGCTTCGGCCTGACCGCGCTCTTCAGCCTCAACCCCCGGAAACGCGCCCGAGGTATCGACCAGCGTCACCACCGGCAGGCCAAAGCGCCCGGCCATTTCCATCAGCCGGATCGCCTTGCGATAGCCTTCGGGCTTTCCCATGCCGAAATTGTGGCGCAGGCGGCTTTGGGTATCGTTGCCCTTTTCATGCCCGATCAGCATCACCCGGCGATTGCCGAGCTTGGCAAACCCACCGATGATCGCCTGATCGTCACCAAAATAGCGATCCCCGCCCAGCGGCATGAAATCGGTAAAGACCTGGCCGACATAGTCGCAGAAATGCGGCCGCATCGGATGTCGCGCAACCTGGGTTTTCTGCCACGGCGTCAAAGCCTTATAGGTTGATGCCAGCAGATCCGCGCTCTTCATTTCAAGGCGGCGGATCTCTGAATCGATATCAACGTCACCAGCCTGCGCGGTCTGGCGCAGCTCGGCAATGCGGGCTTCCAGTGCGGCGATCGGCTTTTCGAACTCAAGGTAGGAAATCATCCCCTCGCGCTAGCCCTCCGCGCGCCTCACGGCAAGAGGGTGGCGCGCATTGACCAGCGCCACGAGCCGCGCCGCATCAACATGGGTGTAGATCTGGGTTGTCGCGATATCGGCGTGGCCCAGCAGCGTTTGCAGCACGCGCAGATCGGCACCGCCTTCGAGCAGGTGCGTGGCGAAAGCATGGCGCAGCACGTGCGGGCTGACCTTTTCGGGATCAATCCCGGCCCGCGCCGCCAGCGCCCGCAGCAGCTGAAACAGCCGGATCCGGGTCAGGTGGCCCTGCCGTGCGGTGGAGGGAAACAGCATCCTGCCCTCCCCGCTGCGCAGCGCCAGCCAGCGCGACAGCGCGTGGCGCGCGCGGGTGGAAACCGGAACCATCCGCTGCTGCCCGCCCTTGCCGGTAACGGTCAGGAACGGCGCATCGCGCGGCACGGCGGAGAGCGGCAGAGATACCAGCTCGGTCGCGCGCAGGCCCGAACCATAGAGCAGTTCGAGCAGCGCCAGCATCCGCACCGCGTCGCTCTTGTCGCCAGCCGCCTCAAGCTCGGCCCGTTGCAGCAGTGCCTCAACCTCGGCATGAGACAGCAGCCGCGGCAGCGGACGGCGGGCGCGCGGCCGCGGCAGCGCCGGCGATGGATCGTCCTGCCGCCAGCCCTCATCGACCAGAAAGCCATAGAACTGCCGAAGCGCCGAACATTTGCGCGCCAGGCTGGACGGCGCCAGCGCCGCCCAGGCTGCCCCAAGCGAGGCCAGCGCGGCATTGTCCGCCGCAACCAGATCGCCGATCGCCTCTTCCGCGCCTTCAAGATCGCGGCGATAGGCCGCCAGGGTATTGGCCGCCGCGCCGCGTTCGGCGGCCAGCATCGCCAGAAAACTGTCGATCGCCGCCGCTATCGTTCAGCCCCGCGCGACCGCTTCGGCCGCGATCATCCGCGCTTCGGCCCCAAGTCCGACGCGGTTGAGCGTGGCAACGATGTGATAAAGGTGCAGCGGGGTCATCTTTTCCCAACTGTCCCCCTGCATCCCCAGCCCGGCCAGCAGTGCCACCAGTTCGGCATTGTTGAGGTCTGCCGCGCGCTCGATCAGTCGGGTCCAGGCGGTCTGCCGGCCCAGATCGATATCGAGCTTGTCGGCAAAGTCCTTGGCCGCAGCATCGTCAACCCGGCCCAGCCCGGCCAGACCCGCCAGCAGGAACTGGCTCTTGCGATAGCCGTCGCTGGGATCATTGCCGTAAAAACTGTTCAGCGCCCCGCCATCGACCGGCTGTGCTCGCTGCGGCGCGGCCAGCGCCAGCATCCCCCAGGCCAGGCTGCCGGAATCAGCCTGTGGTGCCCATTTAAGTGCATTCTGATCAAGCCCGGCGGTCAGCATCGAGGCGATCAGATCGGGCAATTCCTTGGCATAGTCGCCCGAAACCGGCATCCGCGCTGCGGCATAGGCGGTCAGGACCTGGCGTGCGTAACGGCTTTCGGGATCGGCGGCGCCGTCCCACAGGCCTTGCATGGCCTTGATCCGATCGGCCGGGCTGGCTCCGACATAGGCGTTGCGCAGCGCATCGGCGGCCGCCGCCCACTCACCCTTGATCCCTTCATCGGCGTAGATCTGGCTATAGAGATCAACCATGGCCGCGCTGGACAGGATCCCGGCCGCCCCCGCACGGTCCGCAGCCTTGGCGCGCGTCTCAAGCCCCAGCATCGGCGCCGTGGCGGCGGACAAGGCATAACGGCGCGGCGCATCCTTCATGGTTTCGGGCGGAGGCTCCAGCCCGACGGCGATGGTCAGGGCATAGCGCCATGGCGTCATGTCCTTCACCCCGTCCCACTCGATCTTGACCGCCCGGCGGGTCTTGCCTGCCGCCCCGGCGAACTTCTGCGCCAGCAGCAGATCGATCTTGGGCCAGGCACCCTCGGCCATCATCCGGTCAAGCTGGCCCATGCCCGCCGCCCCATCGCCCTGGAACGAGGCGCAGATCGCGCGCAGCACCCGCCAATCGGCATCCTTGCGCCCGCCGCCGATCACCGTGGTTACCGGGCAGATCCCGACAATATCGGCGGTAAAGGCATAAGACTGCATCGCGGCATCGGTCAGCTTTTCGGTATAGTTGCCGGCATCGACATCCTGCACCACCGCGCGGGCCAGCCGCCCTTCGCCCATCCGCACCAGCAAAGCCGCGCGGCCGCCAGCAAAGTCAGCCGGGTTCATTCCGGCCGGAGCATCCATCCGGCTGACCAGCGCGCGGCGCAGCAGGATATGGCCCCAGCGCGAGACCATCCGCCCCTTGTTGCCATCAAGCAGCGCCATCACCAGGCGCGGGTCCTGCTTACCCAGCGATCCGGCCGGGAAGCCGCCCTCATCCTCGGCCAGAACGCCGACCCGCTTCATCGAACGGCGCGCGGCGGCAGGCATATCGAACTTGGGTTTCAGCCCCAGCAGCTCATCCAGCTGATCCGGGGTCATCGCCTCAAGTTCCTTGAGCGTCGGGATCTTCTGTCCATTGGGCAAGGTTCGCGGCGCGGATTTGGCGACAGGTGCTCCGCCAGAGCCTTGACCGGGGATCGGCTGGACCACCGGGGTTGAACCGGGGCTGGGCGCAGGCGGGGCCTTGGGCTTTTCGAAGCCCGGAGGGAGCAGCGATTCGGGCGAATCCTGCGCCGCCACGAAGGCCGATGTCAGCGCCAGCGCGGCACCGCCGGTAAGCAGCAGGATGCGCTTCATTGCGCCGTCCCCGGCAGCATGGCGGGAACGTCTTGCGGAGTGACAGGGCGCAGGCCGCCGTCGCTCCATGCCCAGGCCAGAACGGCACCAAGCGCCGCCAGCGCTCCGATCAGAACTATCGATTTGCGTCGATCCAACGCCACGCGCGACCTCTCCAGCGGGGAAACTTGCAACGTCGGTTAGCCCAACTATAGGCGGGGCCGCAATGGAACATGACGAGTCACTCCCATCTTCCGCCGAAATAGAGGCACTGGCCCGCCGGATTGACCGGCCGGTGGTGCTGGTCGGGATGATGGGCGTGGGCAAATCGTCGATCGGACGCAAGCTCTCGGCCCTGCTGCATATGCCCTTCACCGATGCTGATGAGGCAATCGAAGAAGCCGCCCAGATGTCGATCAGCGAGATTTTCGCCCAGTTCGGAGAGCCCTATTTCCGCGACGGGGAGCGCCGCGTGATTGCCCGGCTGATCGATGGCCCGGGCACCCGCCGGGTGATCGCCACCGGGGGCGGCGCTTTCGTCAACTCCGAAACCCGCGCCCTGATCCTTGAACGGACCATTCCGGTCTGGCTCGACAGCGATATCGACGTGCTGGTCGAACGGGTCGGCCGCAAGGACACCCGCCCGCTGCTGCGTGACGGCGACCCGCGCGAGATCCTGACCCGGCTCAAGGCGGAGCGTGAACCGGCCTATTCGCAGGCGCCGATCCATGTGAAAAGCAGCTCCGGCCCGCAATTGCGCACGGTCGGGCGGGTGCTGAAAGGAATTGCCGAATGGCTGTGATCCCGGTCGATATTGCTGGCGCGCCTTATGAGGTGCGGATCGGCACCGGGCTGCTCGCCAATCTGGTGGAGCATTGCAGCGGCCGCCTGCGCAAGCGCCGCGTGCCGGTGGTCACCGATGCCCGGGTCCACGCCGCCTGGGGTGCGGTGGTGGAAAACGCCCTGCACCAGGCCGGTCACGAAGCCGCCTGGCGGATCCTCCCGCCCGGAGAAGCGAGCAAGAGCTGGGATCAACTGGCCGCCACGGTCGATTGGCTGCTGGCCGAAGAGGTTGAACGCGGCGATCACGTGCTGGCACTCGGCGGCGGGGTGATCGGCGATCTGACCGGATTTGCCGCCAGCATCCTGAAGCGCGGCTGCAAATTCATCCAGTTGCCCACCACGCTGCTGGCCCAGGTCGATTCAAGCGTCGGCGGCAAGACCGCGATCAACACGCCCGCGGGCAAGAACCTGGTCGGCGCCTTTCACCAGCCCTCGCTGGTCCTTGCCGATCTCGCGGTGCTCGATACCCTGCCCCGGCGTGAGCTGCTGGCGGGCTATGCCGAAGTGGTGAAATACGGCTTATTGGGCGATGCCGATTTCTTCCAGTGGTGCGACGCCAACGGCGCGGCGATGCTGAATGGCGATGCGCCCGCACGCGAATACGCCGTGGCCCATTCGGTCGCGGCCAAGGCGCGGATCGTCCAGGCAGACGAGAAGGAAACGCTGGGCCTGCGCGCTCTGCTCAACCTTGGACACACCTTCGGCCACGCGCTTGAGGCGCAGACCGGCTTTTCCGATCGGCTGCTCCACGGCGAAGGGGTTGCGCTTGGCATGGTGCTGGCGGCACGCTTTTCCGCCCGGCGCGGCCTGATGCCGATGGCCAGCGCCGATCATATCGCCCGCCATTTCGCCGAAGTCGGCATGGCCAGCGAAATCGCCACGCTGGGGCTCAACTGCGATGGCAAGGCGCTGGTGGCGCATATGCTGCACGACAAGAAGATGGACGCAGGCACCCTGCCGTTCGTGCTGATGCGCGGGATCGGCGAGGCATTCCTGGCCCGCGATGTTGATCTTGATGAAGTTGCGGATTTCCTTGACGCGGAGTTGCAGCGCTGAGGCAGAGCGGCTAGCCATCCCGTTTCAACCGAAACCACAACGGGACGCCCCATGACCGCAGCCGAAGCCACGCCGGAACTTGACGACCTGAACGACCGCGCGTTCCTGGGCCACCCCAAGGGGCTTGGCTATCTCGCCTTTGTCGAAGGGTGTGAGCGGTTTTCGTACTATTCCATGCAGACGCTGCTGGTGCTCTACATGGTCAAGTACCTGCTGCTGCCGGAAAACATGGCCGGGGTGATCGGGCTGCAATGGCTGCAACAGGCGGCCTATGGCGGCAAGGAAGGCCAGCCGCTCGCCTCGGCGATCTTTGGTGACTATTCTAGCCTCGTTTACCTCACCCCGATCGCGGGCGGGCTGATTGCCGACCGCTGGCTGGGCCGCCGGGCGACGCTGTTGGCGGGCGCCGTTGTCATGGCGATCGGCCATTTCCTGATGGCTTTCGAGGGGATGTTCCTGTTCGCCCTGCTTTCGCTGATCGTCGGCGTCGGGCTGTTCAAGGGTAATATCGCCAGCCAGGTGGGCGAACTTTACAAGCCTGACGATCTGCGCCGTGCCATGGCCTTCCAGATCTTCTATATCGCGATCAACGTCAGCGTGATCATCGCGCCGCTGATTTCGGGCACACTCGGCGAAAAGGTTGGCTGGCATTACGGCTTCGGCACCGCCGGGATCGTGATGGTGCTGGGCCTGCTGCTCTACATCAAGGCCGGGCCGTGGCTTCCCAAGGAGAATCGCATCGCGGATGCCGCCGCCTCGGCAGCGGGCGTAAACTATCCGCTGATGCTCGGCGCGGCGGTGGCGATCGTGGTTGCGCTGCGCTTCATTGCGCCTTCGGTGGCGGCGGTCGATGCCGCCGGGATTTCCGGTCAGGTCGGGCTGGCGACCGCGCTGGGGCTGCTGATCGGCGTCGCCTCAACTGATCGCCCACGCCTTTCTATGCTACTGCTGCTTATCCCGATCCTGGCATTGACCATGCTAACCAACCAGGAAATCTTCAACGCATACATCGTCTGGGCTGATGAGCAATTTCTCCGCCAATGGCCTAGTTGGCTTGAAGGTAAGCAACTAAATCTGCTGTTCACTACCATCATCTTCACCAGCCCCTTTCCGACCAGCTACATGATCACCATCGACGCCGCGCTCAGCTTCTCGATGCTGGCGGCGGTGGCGCTGTTCTGGAAATGGCGCAGCGATGCGGGCAAGTGGGAACCGGACGAGATCGGCAAGGTGATCCTCGGTTCGGTCTTCGTGATCGGTGGCGGCCTGTGCCTGTGGTTTGCCGCCGCGACTCAGGGCGATGCCAAGATCGGGCTGTTCTGGCCGGTAATGTTCCACCTGCTGAACTCGATCGGTTTTGCCCATATCATGCCGGTCAGCCTGGCGCTGTTCACCAAGATCGCGCCCAAGGCGATCGTCGCCACGGTGGTCGGGATCTATTACCTGACCTTCTTTGCCGCCAACAAAACCGTGGGGATCATCGGCGGCTGGTACACCACGATGGACACTCCCAGCTTCTGGCTGCTCCACGTCGGCACGGCGGTTGCGGGCCTGATCGGGTTCGTGCTGTTCAAGCTGGTGATGGGCAAGCGGCTGGCCGAGGCGCAATCAGCCTAACCGAACACCGCGATCGATTGCATCCCGACGGCAACGGCCTCTCCCCGGGTGTTCCAGATCGCCATGTCCTGGCTTGAACAGCCCTTTTCGGCGTAGTTGCCTTTGGCCTGAAGCAGGAACCAGCCGTCGTCGGTTTCGGGCAGCGGGGTCAGCAGGTTGACCAGCCAGGTCATCGAACTGACCGGGGCCGGGCCGGTCAGCGGCATGACGCCGGGCGGCAGGGCATCGGCCAGCAGGATCAGCGCCAGCATCGGATCAAGCCCCTGCACATCGCGCAGCCGTTCCCACCACAGGATTTCCGGCATTTTCACCTCGCTGCGCGGCTGGGCAAAGCGGCGTTCGAAATTGGGGGCAAAGCTGGGCCCGGCGGTCTCCGGTAGCGGCACCGCCTGATCAAGCGGCACGGCATAAGAGGGCATCGGCACATCGTGCAGGTGCAGCGTGCTGGCCTCAACCGGGCCCATGAACACGAAGGTCGCGGTCAGCCCCACCCCGGCCTCTCCGGTCACCTCGGCGCTGATCCAGCTGGCGTTCTTGCCCCGGCGCAGCACCCTTGCCCGCACCGTCACCTCGCCCGCCAGCGGCCCGACGAAATTGACCGTGGCCGAGCGCAGCGGGGGAAGATCATCGGCCAGACCCTGCGCCGCAGCCAGCGCCAGCGCAGCGGAAAACCCACCGTAAGAGGTGCGCCCCTGCATCCAGTCGGCCGGAATGGTGGCGGTAAATCCGCCGTCGATCGGCCGCGCGGCGGCAAGGACGCTGGGTAAGCTCATGACACTTTCCATTGACGTAAACGGAAAGCGGGTCAATCCTCTCCCCATGACAAAGTTCATCGACCTGTCGATCCCGATCACCACCAAGGTGGTGTCCGATCCCCCCGTGATGCTGCCGCAGATCGACTATGTGACGCATGAGAGCAGCTGGGCGCAGATCGCGATGTTCTTCCCCGGGCTGGAAAAAGCCGACCTGCCTGATGGCGAAGGCTGGGCGGTGGAGACGCTGACGCTGTCCACCCACAACGGCACCCACATGGACGCGCCGTGGCATTACCATTCGACCACTGACAGCGGCGCGCGCAAGGCCCCAAGCATCGACGAAGCGCCGCTCGACCGGTTTTTTCGCCCCGGGGTGAAACTCGATTTCAGCGCCCTGCCTCACGGCACCGTGGTCAGCGCGGCCCAAGTGGAGGCGGAACTGGCGCGGATCGGATATGATCTGCAACCGCTCGATATCGTGCTGATCCAGTCCGGCGCGGTCTATGGCAGTGAAAACTTCACCGATCAGGGCGTCGGCCTCGGCGCCGAAGCCACCCTGTGGCTGACCGAACGCGGTATCGAGGTGGTCGGCACCGATGCGTGGAGCTGGGATGCCCCGTTCAGCCACACCGCCCGCCGCTGGGCCGAAAACCGCGACCCGGCGATCATCTGGGAAGGCCACAAGGCCGGCCGCATCCGCCCCTATTGGCAGATCGAAAAGCTGATGAATCTGGGCGCCTTGCCCCCGTTCGGCTTCACGCTAAGCTGCTTTCCGGTAAAGATCGAAGGGGCGAGTGCCGGGTGGATCCGGGCGGTGGCGTTGGTTGGAGATCAATGAACGGGCACCTGCAACAAGTCCTGGCGCTGGTGATCAACGGCAATGCATTGGCGCAAGGTATTTCGATCGAGGGTTTCTGGCCAGATTCAGAAGTATTCCTCTTCGAGCACGAGACATCTTTCTAAACTGAACAAACAAGATGGCTTCGGCGCCGATGGGTGAAAACAAGTTCGAATCCCATTGATTGGTATGCCGGGAACAATGCGCGTTACCGGGTCCACAAGGCCGCTCGAAATGACCTCAATATCTCCGATCGCATGGCTAGTGGCTTCGCCAATTCAGGCACGCGCTGGTTGATCGAGACGGTCACTGACTCCGAATCCGCTCTATGGGATGGCGTTATGGCGGTTACGCACCCCGATGCCGCAACCCGGAAAATCTGGTCGACAAGCTACTACCGAATTCAGAAATCAAACCAGCCGACCAACACTGCAACAGCAGATCTAAACACGATAAAGGATGATCTGCGTCACGCACTCAATCGCATAGCTAGATTTGCCGAACGTCGAAGTTCGGGATTCCTCGAATCCTTCAGCAAAGCTCTGGAGGAGCTCGAATCCTCGACCCCCTCACCGTTTGGATGGAAAGGCAAAATCATTCCCACCGCTCTTGAAATGCGACTTGAGGCCAAACAGCTACTGTCTGCCGGACAGGCAGCCTATGTATTCGGCGGGATGGGCTCATGGAATGACCAGTATTGGCCCGACCCCGAAATCAACGCTGAATACGACGCTGTCAGCGGTGAGTTGTTCGCAGCGGTCGAAGATGGCTTGACCGCCGCGGCCAACTCTACCTGCGCATTCGCATAAACACTGCCTATTCCAGCTCCAGAATCACCGCATCAACCGCCAGGCTATCCCCGGCCTTGGCGTTGACCTTCTTCACCGTGGCGCTCTTTTCGGCGCGGAGGATGTTTTCCATCTTCATCGCCTCGACCACGGCCAGCGGCTGGCCAGCCTCGACCTTGTCGCCCTCGGCCACGTTCAGCGAAACCAGCAGGCCGGGCATCGGGCAGATCAGGAACTTTGAAAGATCCGGCGGGACCTTTTCGATCATGTGCGCGGTCAGCGGGGCCAGCGCGGCGGGCAGGATCTGCGCCTTGTGGATCGCGCCATGGCTGGTCAGGCGCAGCCCAGTGCGGCTCGGCTCGATCTTCACGCCATAGTTGACGCCATCGACGCTGGCTTCAATCAGCCGGTCACCGGGGGTATAGGAAACCCCGATGTCCACCGCCTCGCCATCGACGGTCACATCCTCGCCCAGGCTGACGGCAAAGGCCTTGCCGCCCATCGCCACCACCCAGTCATAGGGCGGTTCAAGCTCGCTATCGAGCTGGCCGGAAACCTGCCGTGCCCGGTCGGAACGGGCGGTCATCACGAACCCGGCGATCGCGGCCAGGTGGCGCAGGGTCTGGTCCGATGCCTCGGCCCCGCTGAACCCTTCGGGATATTCCTCGGCGATGAACCCGGTGGTCAGCTCGCCGCTGCGAAAGCGCGGGTGCTGCATGATTGCGGAGACGAAATCGATGTTGTGGCCCAGCCCCTCGATCTCGAACCGGTCGAGCGCCTCGATCTGCTTGTCGGCGGCTTCGTCGCGGGTCTGGCCCCAGGTGATCAGCTTGGCGATCATCGGGTCATAGAACATCGAGACTTCGCCGCCTTCCATAACGCCATCGTCGATTCGCACGCCCTCAACCCCGCGAATGCCGCCTTCCCAGCCGGGCACCGGCGGGGCATAGCGCACCAGCCGCCCGGTGCTGGGCAGGAAGCCGCGATAGGGGTCTTCGGCATAGACCCGGTTCTCGATCGCCCAGCCGTCGATCTTGACGTCGGCCTGCCCGAACGAGAGCTTTTCGCCCGCTGCAACGCGGATCATCTGTTCGACCAGATCGATTCCGGTGATGCATTCGGTGACCGGATGCTCCACCTGAAGACGGGTGTTCATCTCAAGGAAGTAGAACGATTTTCCGCTGGGATCGGCGCCGCTGACGATCAGCTCCACCGTGCCCGCGCTGAAGTACCCGACAGCCTTGGCCAGCGCGACGCACTGTTCGCCCATGGCTTTGCGCATTTCCGGCGAAACGAACGGCGAAGGCGCTTCTTCCACCACCTTCTGGTGGCGGCGCTGGATCGAGCATTCACGCTCGTTGAGGTAGAGCACGTTGCCGTGCTTGTCCCCCAGGATCTGGATCTCGATGTGGCGCGGGTTGAGAATGAATTTCTCGATGAACACGCGGTCATCGCCGAAGGAGTTCAGCCCCTCGCGCTTCACCGCCTCAAAGCCCTCGCGCACGTCCTTTTCGCTGTAGGCCAGCCGCATCCCCTTGCCGCCGCCACCGGCGCTGGCCTTCATCATCACCGGATAGCCGATCTCGTCCGAAATCCGCACCGCGTGCTCGGTATCTTCGATCTCTCCCACGAAGCCGGGGACGACGTTGACACCCGCTTCCTTGGCGAGCTTCTTGGACTCGATCTTGTCGCCCATCGCCGCAATCGCATTCACCGGCGGGCCGATGAACTCGATCCCTTCGGCCTTGAGCTGCTCGGCAAAGCTGGTCCGTTCGGACAGGAAACCATAGCCCGGATGCACCGCCTCGGCCCCGGTTGCTTTGCAAGCGGCGATGATCTTGTCCGCGATCAGATAGCTTTGAGCGGCAGGCGAAGGGCCGATGTGCACGGCCTCGTCCGCCATCTGCACAAACGGCGCGCGGGCATCGGCATCGGAATAGACCGCGACGGTCTGGATACCCATCCGCCGGGCAGTCTTGATCACCCGGCAAGCGATTTCGCCACGGTTGGCAATGAGGATTTTCTTGAACATCTGTTTGGGCCTTCGAATGATTCAGATTTGTTCCAGCGCCTGGGCAAGATCGGCAACGATATCGTCCACGTGCTCGATCCCGACCGAGATCCGCACCACGTCGGCGCTGGCCCCGGCCGCGGCCAGTTCATCTTCGCCAAGCTGGCTGTGCGTGGTAGATGCCGGGTGGATGATCAGGCTGCGGGTATCGCCGATATTGGCAAGGTGGCTGAACAGCTTGACCGATGAGACGAGCTTCACGCCAGCCTCATACCCACCCTTCACGCCAAAGGTGAACACCGCCCCGCCCTTGCCGCCAAGATAGCGCTGGGCGAGCTGGTGGTATGGGTCCTCGGGCAGGCCGGCATAACGCACCCAGGCCACCTTGGGATGGGCCTGAAGCCACTGCGCGACGTGCAGGGCATTGGCGCAGTGGCGCTCCATCCGCAGTGCCAGCGTTTCCATACCCGTGAGCGCCAGGAAGGCGTTCATCGGCGCAAGCGCCGGGCCCAGATCGCGCAGGCCCAGCACGCGGCAGGCGATGATGAAGGCGATCGGCCCCACCGCATCGGCCAGCACCGCGCCGTGGTAGCTGGGGTTGGGTGCGGTCAGCGTCGGGAACTTGTCGCTCGCCTTCCAGTCGAACTTTCCGGCATCGACGATCACCCCGCCGATAGAGTTGCCATGGCCGTTGAGGAACTTGGTGGTCGAATGGACCACGATATCCGCGCCGTGTTCGATCGGGCGGCACAGCGCCGGGCTGGCCATGGTGTTGTCCACCACCAGCGGCACACCCGCGGCATGGGCCACTTCGGCAATCGCCGCGATGTCCTGCACGACCCCGCCGGGATTGGCCAAGCTCTCGATGAAGACCGCGCGGGTCTTGTCATTGATCGCTGCGGCGACATTCGCGGGATCGTCGGCATCGACGAAGACCGCGTTCCAGCCGAACTTCTTGAACGAATGGGCCAGCTGGTTGAGCGTGCCGCCGTAGAGCTTCTTCGCCGCAACGATCTCGCAGCCCGGCTCCATCAGGGTGTGGAACACCAGCAGCTGCGCGGCATGGCCCGAAGCAACCGCAAGCGCCCCCACCCCGCCTTCCAGCGCGGCAATCTTGCCCTCCAGCGCGGCGTTGGTGGGGTTCATGATCCGGGTATAGATGTTGCCGAATTCCTTCAGCGCGAACAGGTTCGCGGCGTGTTCGGCGCTGTCGAAGACATAGCTCGCCGTCTGGTAGATCGGCGTGATCCGGGCATTGGTGGTCGGATCAGGTTCACACCCGGCGTGGACGGCAAGAGTTTCGAGCTTCTGGGTCATTTCAGGCTCCTTGGCCGTGGCGGGCCGGGCGGGTATCGGCATCCGAATAGACCGCGACGGTCTGGATGCCCATCCGCCGGGCAGTCTTGATCACCCGGCAAGCGATTTCGCCACGGTTAGCGATGAGGATTTTTTTGATCATTATTTCAATTCCTTGACTTCCTCGCACGGTGGCGCGTCATCAGATTGCAGACAATCTCCATGCATCATTCCGCCGCTCAAAACGAACAAGGCAGCCACGCCTTATCCCTCCACCGGCGGCATATTGTGGCCCAGCAGGCGCAGCAAATCCGCCGCGCATTCGACCACGTTCGAACCCGGCCCGTAGATCCCCTGCACGCCGGCCTCGCGCAGGAAGTCATAGTCCTGCGGCGGGATCACGCCGCCGGCCGTAACCTTGATGTCGGGGCGACCGGCCGCTTTCAGCAGTCCGATCAGCTGCGGAATCAGGGTCTTGTGGCCCGCCGCGAGGGATGATGCGCCGACCGCGTCCACGTCCTTTTCCAGCGCCAGAGCGCAGGTTTCTTCCGGAGTCTGGAACAGCGGCCCGCTGGTCACGTCAAATCCCATGTCGGTAAAGGCGGATGCGATCACGTTGGCGCCGCGATCGTGCCCGTCCTGACCCATCTTGGCGACCAGCAGGCGGGGCTTGCGGCCCAGCCGGTTGGTCACCGCCTCAACCCCGGCCAGCACGGCGGCATAGCGCGCGTCCTCGGCATAGGCCGGGCCATAGATTCCGGTCACCGGCACAGGCTGGGTACCATAGCGGCCGAAGGCAGCCTCCATCGCGTCAGAGATTTCGCCCAGCGTGGCGCGCTGGCGGGCGGCCTCGACTGCAAGGGCGAGGAGGTTTTCCCCACCCTTCGCGCCCTCGGTCAGCGCGCGCAGCGCCGCCTGGCAAGCCGCTTCATCGCGCGCGGCCTTCACCGCTTTCAGTCGCGCGATCTGCGCATCGCGCACCGCGTGGTTATCGACCTCCAGCGTTTCGAGGTGTTCTTCCTGCGCCAGCCGGTACTTGTTGACGCCGACGATCACGTCCTCGCCCCGGTCAACCCGGGCCTGCTTGGCGGCGGCGGCGCGCTCAATCTCGGCCTTGGGCATTCCGGAGGCGACGGCCTTGGTCATGCCGCCCAGCGTGCCGACTTCCTCGATCAGCTTCCACGCCTCGTCCACCAGAGTCTGGGTCAGCGCCTCGACATAGTAGGAGCCGCCGAGCGGATCGACCACCTTGGTAATCCCGCTCTCCTCGGCCAGCACGATCTGGGTGTTGCGCGCGATCCGCGCGCTGAAATCGGTCGGCAGCGCAATCGCTTCGTCCAGCGCGTTGGTGTGCAGGCTCTGCGTGCCGCCCAGCGTCGCGGCCATCGCCTCGATCGTGGTGCGGATCACGTTGTTGTAGGGGTCCTGCTCCTGCAAGGAGACGCCCGAAGTCTGGCAGTGGGTGCGCAGCATCTTGCTGCGTTCGTCCTTGGCGCCCAGCCCATCCATCACCCGGTGCCACAGCGTGCGCGCGGCGCGCAGCTTGGCCACTTCCATGAAGAAGTTCATGCCGATGCCGAAGAAAAAGGACAGGCGCCCGGCGAACTTGTCGATATCCAGCCCCGCCGCCATCGCGCGCAGGGCGTATTCCTTGCCGTCGGCAATGGTGAAGGCCAGTTCCTGCACCGCGGTCGCCCCGGCCTCGTGCATATGATAGCCCGAGATCGAAATGCTGTTGAACTTGGGCATTTCCGCGCTGGTATAGGCGATGATGTCCGAGATGATCCGCATCGATGGTTCGGGCGGATAGATATAGGTGTTGCGGACCATGAACTCCTTCAGGATGTCGTTCTGGATGGTCCCGTCAAGCTGGGCGCGGCTCACCCCCTGCTCTTCCCCGGCGACAATGAAAAACGCCAGGATCGGGATCACCGCGCCGTTCATGGTCATCGAAACCGACATCTGATCGAGCGGGATTCCGTCGAACAGGATCTTCATGTCCTCAACCGAATCGATCGCCACCCCGGCCTTGCCGACATCGCCGACCACGCGCGGGTGATCGCTGTCATAGCCCCGGTGGGTGGCAAGGTCGAAGGCGACCGACAGACCCTTTTGCCCGGCGGCGAGGTTGCGGCGATAGAACGCGTTCGATTCCTCGGCAGTGGAGAACCCGGCGTACTGGCGGATCGTCCACGGACGCCCCGCATACATCGAGGCGCGCACCCCGCGGGTGAACGGCGCGAAGCCCGGCAGGCCGGGATCGCCCGCATCCTCTGCGGTGTAGAGCGGCTTGATCGGGAACCCTTCGGGGGTGTTCCAGGTCAGGTCTTTCCCCTTGACCTCTTTTGCCGCTGCGGCCTGCCAGTCTTCGTAATTCGCCATTTTACTTGCCCTTGAACTCCGCCTTGCGTTTCTGGAGGAAGGCCATCCCGCCTTCCATGGCATCCGCGCTGGCCCCGGCCACGCGCTGGCCTTCGGCTTCGGCCAACAGCACCTGCGGCAGCGTGCCATCCAGCGCGGTCTGGATATTCGCCTTCATCGTCGCCAGCGCCAGCGTCGGCCCTTCGGATAGCCGGGTGGCGAGCGCCATCGCCTCGTCCATCAGCGCCGCGTCATCGACCGCCCTGTAGATCAGCCCCCAATCCTCAGCCTGCTCGGCTCCGATCTTTTCGCCCAGCATCATCATCCGGGTCGCGCGGGCGCGACCGATCGCACGGGCGAGCAGCCAGGTGCTGCCGCCGTCGGGCACTAGCCCGATGTTGACGAAGGCCTGCAGGAAATAGGCGCTCTTCGCCGCCAGCACGAAATCGCCGGCCAGCGCGATCGAGCAGCCCACCCCGGCTGCCGCGCCGTTCACAGCGGTAATTACCGGCACGGGCGCGCGCATGATCTGCGTGACCAGCGGGTTGTAGAAGTTCTGCAGCGCGCGGTGGCTGCCGCCCTTCTGCTCCAGCGGGCTGCGATCGCCCCGCGCGGCCAGATCCGCGCCCGAGCAAAAGCCCTTGCCCGCCCCGGTAATCACCACCGCGCGGGCATCGCCCAGATCATAGAAAGCCGCGCCCAGTTCCTCGGCCAGCTGGATCGAAGCGGCATTGAGCCGCTCGGGCCGGTTGAGCGTGATCTTGAGCACATTGCCGACACGTTCGGCCAGGATCGTTTCGTAAGTCATTGGCATCCTCTCCCGTGCGCGCTCAATGCGCGTCTTTCGGTGTTTCCATGATTTCGGTGAGCACCCCCTGCATATCGCGGGGGTGGACGAAAAAGATCAGCGTCCCGTGCGCCCCGATCCGGGGCTCGCCCAGCACGCGCTTGCCCATCGCCTCAAACTCGGCCTTGGCAGCGTGGATATCGGGCACTTCGTAGCACATATGGTGCTGCCCGCCCGCCGGGTTCTTCTCAAGGAAGGCGGCGATCGAGGTGTTGCCGGGCAGCGGCTCGATCAGCTCGATCTGGGTGCCGTTCAGTACCCCGTCCGCGCCGGGGGTATCGACGAAGCAGACC
Source organism: Pseudomonadota bacterium (assembly GCA_029550345.1). Lineage (GTDB taxonomy): Bacteria > Pseudomonadota > Alphaproteobacteria > Sphingomonadales > Sphingomonadaceae > Novosphingobium. The sequence continues at coordinate 25,020 of JAKPHK010000001.1, read as the reverse complement.
TTCACGCCCTGATCGGGCAGATCGAACGGCTCATGAATCTTGGTCGCGCCCATGACGTCGCGGTAGAAGACGATGGAGTCCGCGATGGAGGGCGTTGCCACGCCGATGTGGTTGAGGCGGCCTAGTTTCATGCTTGAGGAACTCCAAAGTTTTGGACTTCGAAATCGGCATTTCTCCCATCCACGCACCACGTAGCCATCACAATAGTTGAGCCATTCTTCACGTGCGCATTGTTGGGAAGTCGCAACCCCATGGATTCGCATCCTCTTGATTTGTCGATCGCGATGAAGCCGGCCTGGGTAAGTTCGCCCCGAACTTCGTCGTTATCTAACCTGTTCTCTTGAACATATGAATCGAGCTTCTCTTCAAGATCATCCGACGCAAGATTGGCTTGAATGATCTGCGCAATCGGCCCCGTTCCCAAATCATCGTAGGTCACAACTGGTGGGTCGTCGATCTTGCTGCTGCAGCCAGCGAGCAGCGCCAATGCTAGGCTACCTAGATTAAAGCGGAATGTTGTCATGCTTCTTCCACGGATTCTCGAGGGTCTTGTTCCTCAGCTTCCGCAGCCCCAAGGCAATCCGCCGCCGTGTGTTCCGCGGGTGGATCACCTCGTCGATGAAACCCTTGCTCGCCGCAACGAAGGGATTGGCGAAGCGGTCTTCGTATTCGGCGGTGCGCTCGGCGATCTTTTCCGGATCGCCGAGGTCCTGGCGGAAGATGATTTCCACCGCGCCCTTGGCGCCCATCACGGCGATTTCGCCGGTCGGCCAGCTATAGTTCAAGTCGCCGCGCAGGTGTTTTGAGCTCATCACGCAATAGGCCCCGCCATAGGCCTTGCGGGTGATCACGGTGATCTTTGGCACGGTCGCCTCGGCATAGGCGAACAGCAGCTTGGCGCCGTGCTTGATGATCCCGCCGTATTCCTGGGCAGTGCCGGGGAGGAACCCGGGCACATCGACGAAGGTCAGGATCGGAATTTCAAAGGCATCGCAGAACCGCACGAAGCGCGCGGCCTTTTTGCTGGCGTTGATATCGAGCACGCCGGCCAGCACCATCGGCTGGTTGGCGATTACCCCCACGGTGCGCCCTTCGATCCGCCCGAAACCGCAGATGATGTTGGCGGCGTGGGTCGGCTGGATTTCAAAGAAATCGCCTTCGTCCAGCACCTTTCGCACCACTTCGTGCATATCATAGGGCTGGTTGGCATTGGCCGGGATCAGGGTATCGAGGCTGTCCTCGATCCGGTCCCACGGGTCGCTGGTCGGCCGTTCGGGCACACCGGAGCGGTTGTCGCTCGGCAGGTAGTCGATCAGGTCGCGCGCGGTCAGCAGCGCCTCGATATCGTTTTCCAGCGCGAGGTCGGCGACCGAGGTCTTGGTCGAGTGCGTCACCGCGCCGCCCAGTTCCTCTTGCGTCACGATCTCGTTCGTCACGGTCTTGACCACGTCCGGGCCGGTTACGAACATATAGGAGCTGTCCTTCACCATGAAGATGAAGTCAGTCATCGCGGGTGAGTAAACCGCCCCGCCCGCGCACGGCCCCATGATCAGCGAAAGCTGCGGCACCACGCCGCTGGCCAGCACGTTGCGCTGGAAGATTTCGGTATAGCCGCCAAGCGAGGCAACCCCTTCCTGAATGCGCGCGCCGCCACTGTCATTCAGGCCGATCACCGGCGCGCCGACTTTCATCGCCGCATCCATGATCTTGCAGATCTTCATCGCGTGGCGTTCCGAGACCGCGCCGCCAAACACGGTGAAATCCTGGGCATAGGCATAGACCAGGCGCCCGTTGATGGTGCCGCTGCCGGTCACCACCCCATCGCCGGGAATGGTCGTTTCGGGCATCCCGAAATCGACGCAGTTGTGTTCGACATAGCTGTCGATCTCTTCGAAGCTGTCTTCGTCAAGCAGCACTTCGAGCCGCTCCCGTGCGGTCAGCTTGCCCTTGGCGTGCTGCGCGTCGATCCGCTTTTGCCCCCCACCCATGCGGGCGGCGGCGCGGCGCTTTTCCATTTCGGCGATGTTTGCGGACATTTTGGCCCCGTCAGAAATTGCGAAGACTGCCGCATGGATCGGACTCCCAGCAATGTCCAATGTGAATTTGCAAAGTTGCAAAGTTCATATTTGCAAATTTTCGCGAAGCGGTTCAAAAACCCTCCGTGCCTCCGCGTCTCCGTGTGATTCTGGAGAAACTTCACGCGGAGACGCGGAGGCACGGAGGAGTCGACCGATGACCAGACGCCGCCTGTTTGCGGGAGAGCGATTGCGGGCGCTGCGCGCAGAGCGGGGGCTTAATCAGGCCGCCATGGGGGAATTGCTGGGGATCAGCACGTCCTACCTCTCCCAGCTTGAACATGACGATCGCCCACTGTCCCCTGCCCTGATCGAGCGGCTTAGCCGCGCCTTTCCGCTCGACTGGCGCGAAATCGGCGCGGGCGATGCCGAGGCACGGCTGGCGGCGCTGCGCGAGGCGAATGCCGATCCGCTGTTTGCCGAGCCGATGGACGCCGCGCAACTCGCCCGCTTTGCCGAGCAGCAACCGGCCCTCGCCGAACGGTTCATCACCCTGCACGAGGCCTATCGCCGTTCCGGCCAGCGGCTGGCGATGGTCGATGAGGCGCTGTCGGCCGAAACCGGCTCGATCGCCCGCCTGCCATGGGAAGAAGTGCGCGACTGGTTCCACCTTGCCAACAATTACGTCGATAGCCTTGACCGCGCGGCCGAGGCGCTGGCCGGGCGGCTGGGCAGCCTCTCTCCCGAAACCAGCGCGATCGAGGCTTACCTGCGGGACGCCCTGTCGATCTCGCTGATCTATTCCACCCAGGCTGGCCTGCGCGCCTTTGACGCGGAAATGGGGCACCTGACGGTCGACCCCGGCCAGCCAGTCGAAAGCCGCCGCTTTCAGCTCGCCCATCAGCTTGCCGCGCTGGCCCTCAAGGATGAGATCACCGCCGTGGTCGAAGGCGCCGCGCTGCGCAATGCGGCCAGCCGCCAGTTGCTGTTCGTCGGGCTATGCAACTATGCGGCGGGGGCGCTGCTGATGCCGTACCGCCGGTTCCGGGCCGAGGCGCGGGCCGTGCGCCATGACATCGACCGGCTGGCACAGATCTTTGGCACCAGTTTCGAACAGACCTGCCACCGCCTTTCGACGCTGCAACGCGAAGACGCCAAGGGTGTTCCGTTCTTTTTCTGCCGGGTCGATATGGCCGGCAACATCACCAAGCGCCATTCCGCCACACGGCTGCAATTCGCCCGGTTCGGCGGCGCCTGCCCGCTGTGGATCGTGCACGAAGCGGTGGCGATCCCCGACCGCATTCTGGTCCAGCTGGCCGAAACGCCCGACGGGGTGCGCTATGTCTCGATGGCCAAGGGACTGGTCAAGCCGAGCGGTTCCTATGACCGCGCGCCGCGCCGCTATGCCGTGGCGCTGGGCTGCGAGGCCGAGCACGCGAGCGAGTTCGTCTATGCCGATGGACTGGACCTGGCCTCTCCCCGCGCGGCGATGCGGATCGGCATATCCTGCCGCATCTGCCCGCGCGGCGATTGCGACCAGCGCGCCTTCCCGCCCAGCGACCGCCCGATCACGGTCGATCCGGACAACCGCGGCGTTGTGCCGTACCGGGTCGGTTAGACCTTCACGATCCCCAGCCGGATCATGTCGCGCGCGGTATCGAGGATGGTCTGTTCTTCCGGGCGGCTGGTCCAGCCGAGTTTCTGGCGGGCGTGGCTGGTATCGGCGTCGCGCTCGTTGCCCAGCTCGCCCAGCACCTGCCGGACCACCGGATCGAACAGTGCGGCGATCCGTATCACCCAGTTCGGCAGCACCCGCGTCGGCACCTTGCGCGCCTGTTCGCCGAGCCCGGCCTTGAGGATCGCGGCAACGTCCTTCATCCACAGGAACCGGCCCGAACAGAGGAAGCGTTCGCCGCCCATGTCCGGCGCGGTCAGGCAGCGCAGGTGCATATCGGCGACATCGCGGACATCGACCACCCCAAAGCCGAAGTTGGGCAGCCCCGGCATCGATCCTTCGATCAGCTTCTTGATCGCTTCCAGCGAGGTAGAGAAATCGGCGGAGTGCAGCGGCCCCAGCACCAGCACCGGATTGACCGTGCAAAACTCCATATCGCCGCCCTCGGCCGTCACCCAATCGCGCGCGGCCCGCTCGGCAATGGTCTTGGACTTGACGTAGGCATAGGCATCGGGGCTATTCACATTGGTCCAGTCGGCTTCGGTGAACCGGCTTTTCGCGCCGCCATGGCCATAGGCGACTGCCGCCATCGAAGAGGTCATCACCACCCGCCTGATTCCGGCGGCCTTGGCTGCGCGCAAGGCCCGCAATGCCCCGTCGCGCGCGGGGATGATCAGTTCATCATCGCTTTTGGGCGCGTTTGAGGGCAATGGTGAAGCCATGTGGCACAGGTGCGTGCAGCCCGCCGCCGCCTCTGCCCAGCCGGCATCGGCCATCAGATCGGCCGCGAAGAACTTCAGGCTTTCAGGCGTTCCGCCAAGCAGCGCCCGCAGCTCAGCCTCTCGCCCAAGGTTGCGCACCGTGGTGTGCACGTTCCAACCCGCCGCGAGCAGCTGGCGGATCGTCTCCCCCGCGATATAGCCGCTGCCGCCCGTTACCAGTACCGTTCCGGCCATGATCGTCTCCCCATTGTTTCCATGGCGAGACTAGCCGATTGGTTGCGAATAGCAACCTAGCGCATCAGCACCAGTTCCTCGGCCATACTGGGGTGCAGCGCCACGGTTTCATCGAACTGCGCCTTGGTCAACCCGGCCTTCACCGCGATTGCCGCCGCCTGGAGGATTTCCGGCGAATCCGGGCCGATCATGTGAATGCCCAGCACCTTGTCCGTCACTGGATCGACCACCAGCTTGTAATAGCCACGCTCCGCCACCGCGCTGAACATATTCTGCATCGGCCGGAAGTCCGACTTGAACACCTTTACATGGCCGTGGACCAGTCGGGCCTGCTCTTCGGTCAGCCCAACAGCGGCGATCGGCGGTTGGGTAAAGACCGCGCTGGGGATGTGATCATAGGCAACGGTGCGCGGCATCGCCCCGAACACTGTATCGGCAAAGGCATGGCCTTGGCGGATCGCCACCGGGGTCAGCTGAACCCGGTCGGTCACATCGCCCACGGCATAGATACTGGGGCAGGACGTGCGGTTGTATTCGTCCACCGGAATTTCGCCATTGGCGCCCAGGTCCACGCCGACACTTTCCAGCCCCAGCCCATCGGTCTTGGGTCTGCGCCCGGTGGCGACCATCACCGCGTCCGCCGCGATTTCAAGCCCGCCCGCAGTGCGGACCAGCAGCGAATCGTCGGCCTGCTTGCTGACCTTTTCGATTGGATGATTGAACGCAAATTCGATGCCGCGCGCCTGCATGATTGGCAGCAGTCGTTCGGTCAGGTCATGGTCATAGCCGCGCAGGATCTTGTCGCTGCGGTTGACCACGGTCACCTGGCTGCCCAGTGCGTTGAACACGCCCGCAAATTCCAGCGCGATATAGCCCGCGCCCTGGATCACGATCCGCCCTGGCAGTTCGGGCAGATGGAACACCTCGTTCGAGGTGATGCAGTGCTCCGCCCCGTCGATTTCAGGCATCACCGGCCAGGCACCGACCGCGATCAGGATGACCTTTGCGGAAATCTCGCGCCCCGACGCCAGCCGCACGGTGTTTGGCCCGGCGACCACGGCGCGTTCGGCAAAATGCTCGACCTTGTTGCTTTCCAGCGTGGAGGTATAGGCCCGCTCCAGCCGATCGACATCGCTGGCGACGAAATCGCGCAGCTTCGCCCAGTCAAACGCGGTTTCGCCCAAGTTCCAGCCATAGGTCGGCGCGTCGTGGAGCGTGTGGGCGAAGTGGCTGGCATAGACCAGCAGCTTCTTGGGCACGCAGCCCCGGATCACGCAGGTCCCGCCAACGCGAAACTCCTCGGCCACGGCAACGCGGGCGCCGTGGCTGGCCGCGATCCGGCTGGCCCGCACCCCGCCCGATCCGGCACCGATCACGAACAGGTCATAGTCAAAGTCTGTCATGCCCGGCGATATGGGGCGGGATGACCGGGTTTGCCAAACGGTTTTGCTGATGAGAGTGATAGGCAGGTTTTGTGGTAGTTCACACGGGGATTCGGCGGAAGAGAAAACCCGCCAATCCACGACGCGGAGAAATCGAGATGACCGACACGGAACTTCTCGCGCTTCCCCTAAGCATTACCCTCCTGATCCTCTCGGTGTGGCAACTTGCAAGGAACAAGACCGGTAAAGCAAAGGGTGGTGGCCCGATCAGAGATCGTTGGGTCACCACCCCAATCTAATCGCAAAGGGTGAATATGCAAGGACCGCCGCCGATTTTGCCGCCTTCATCGCGCTCAAGGGCTGGACCAAGGCCGGAGCCGCGCGTGAACTTGGGCTGTCCCGCAACACGGTCGATAAATACCTGATCGAGGGCGCCCCGACCCATATCGGCCTGGCCTGTGCGGCGCTGGCCTTCGGCCTGCCTGCGTGGAAACAGCCCTGAATTTACCACGAGATCCAACTTGACTACCCGCCGCGCCGGATGGTTCGCTAAGTTCCCTTTGCCATATTCCGTAAACCAGTCGCCTACTTGATCCCCGCCTCGGCCAGCAGTGCTTCGGTGCTGGGATCGAACTTCACCCCGCCGCTCAGGATCGATTTGGCGATCTCCTTGCCCAATTCCACCCCGAACTGGTCAAAGCTGTTGATTTCCATCAGCACCCCCGCCGCGAAAGTGCGGTGTTCGTGGAAGGCGATCAGCGCGCCCAGCGTCGCCGGGTTCAGATCCTCGCACAGGATCGTCGCAGAGGGGCGATCACCGGGATAGGCGCGCGCACCGTCCTTGCTGTCCTTCCCCGCCATCAGCGCCGCCCCTTGCGCAAAGCAATTGGCCAAGAGGCTCTGATGATGCGCCGGGTCAAGGCTGTCGCCGGGAATGATCGCGGCAATGAAATCGACCGGAACCATGTTCGTGCCCTGATGAAGCAGCTGGAACACCGCGTGCTGCGCATCGGTCCCCACCCCGCCCCAGGTGATCGGTGCGGTCGGTCCGTCAACCGGCGTGCCATCGGCCTTCACGCTCTTGCCGTTGCTTTCCATTTCAAGCTGCTGGAGATAGCTCGGCAGCAGCCGCAGCCGCTCGTCATAGGCAAAGCAGGCACGGGTCTGGCAGCGGCGCAGGCGGGTGTAATAGAGGTCAGCAAAGGCCGCGCGCAGCGGCAGGTTGGCTAGCCCCTCGGCCTCCAGAAAGTGCCGGTCCATCGCTGCCGCGCCGTCCAGAAATTCGGCGAAATCGTCCCAGCCCAGCGCCAGCGCGACAGGAAAGCCGATCGACGACCACAACGAATAACGCCCGCCAACGCTTTCCGGGAACGGCAGGACCCGGGTTTCATCGACCCCCCATTCAACCGCCTTTTCGGGATGCGCTGTCAACGCGACTACCCGGCCATAGGGATCGTCCACCCCGCCCTCACCCAGCCAGGCCAGCGCCGACGCGGCGTTGGTCATGGTTTCGGTCGTGGTGAACGTCTTGCTGGCCACCGCGATCAGGGTGGTTGCCGGATCGCAGGCCCGGCACGCCGCCTCAAGTGCGCAGCCATCGATGTTGGAAACCACATGGACATCCACCCTGGCCCCATCACGGGTCAGCGCATCGAGCGCCAGCGCCGGACCAAGTGCCGATCCGCCAATCCCGATGTGGATCAGGTGCCTGACCTCACCCAGCGCCCCGGCGTGGATCGCCTCGACCAGGCTTTTCATCCTGAGGTGCAGTGCAAAGGCCTCTTCAGTGCTGGTTGCCTGCCCCACACCGCGCTGCGCAGTATGCTCGACCGAGCGGCCTTCGGTAACGTTGATCGCCTCGCCCGCGAACATCGCGCCGCGTTTCAGCGGGAACCGGACGGCGTCGGCCAAAGCCTCGAAGGCGGCGCCATGGGCGGCATCAAGGTGGGTTTTCGACCAATCGAAACGGATCGCTCCGCCCGGCAATTCAAGCCGGCTCGACCAGGCATCGACCCGCCCCCGTTCGGCGAACAAGGCCGCCAAGGTCGGCTTGTCCAGAGCCTCAAGCGCCTGCCATGCCGCGCCAACCGCCTCGCTCATCGTCAAACTCCCGCCATTCATCGAAACGCGCTATGCCCGCAGCCCCGGCCAAGGCCAAGCCGGGAAAACGTATTCAGCCCCGCCCCGCGTTAGGGCTTGACCTTCGCGCGGCGGACCAACATGGACTTGCGCATGAGCGAAACCATCCCCGAAGCCGCCGCTGCGGCGGCAAGCGTCACCCCGGCCAAGCCTGAGAAAAAGGAGGATTCCTTCCCGGTCTTCCTGCTCAAGCTGTTCCTGGTGGTGGTGATCTTCCGCAGCTTCGTCTTCGCGCCGTTCTATATCCCGAGCGAATCGATGCTGCCGCGGCTGCTGAACGGGGACTATCTGCTGCTGGCCAAGTGGCCCTATGGCGTTTCGCGCCGTTCGCTGCCGATGGGCGTGCCGCTGCTGCCGGAAAAGCGGATCCTGGCCTCCACCCCCGAACGCGGGGACGTGGTGGTGTTCAAGGCCCCGCCGCTGGGTCAGGATGACTGGATCAAGCGGGTGATCGGTCTGCCCGGCGATACCGTGCAGATGAAGGGCGGCCAGCTGTGGCTCAACGGCAAGCCGATCCCGAAAGAACCGATCGCGAATTTCGAAGTAGCCGTCAGCCCCAACACCCACTGCATCACGACCCAGTACGAGGCCAAGAACGCGGCGGGAGAGGACGTTTGCTCCTATCCACGCTTCAGGGAAACGCTGCCCAACGGCAAAAGCTATGACGTGCTGGACCTGTTCGTGAAACCGTCCGACGATACCGAAGTGTTCACCGTTCCCGAAGGCCATCTGTTCCTGATGGGCGACAACCGCGACAATTCGGAAGACAGCCGTTTTCCGGCCGAAATCGGCGGTGGGATCGGGTTCGTACCGATCGACAACGTGCTGGGCCGGGCAACGGTGATGATGTGGTCAACCGATGGCGGGGCCGAATGGCTCAAGCCGTGGACCTGGTTCACCGCCGCGCGCTGGAACCGCATCGGCGGTACGTTCTAGGCTCGTGCTCGGATCAGAAACCCACGCCTTCCTCACCGCGATCGCCGGGCGTCCGCCGGTTGACGAGGCCCTTTGGCTTGAGGCGCTGACCCACGGCAGCACCGGCGCGCCGCGCGATTATCAGCGGCTGGAATTCCTGGGCGACCGGGCGCTGGGCATGGTGATCGCCGAATGGCTCTACAAGCTCGACAGCGGGGACGAAGGCAAACTCTCGCAGCGGCTCAATGCGCTGGTCAGCCGCACCAGCTGCGCCCGGGTCGCCCGCCAGATCGGACTGGGCCAGCATATTCGGCTCGGCAAGCAGGCCCGCGACGATGGCGGGCAGGACAGCGACAATATCCTCGGCGACGTAATGGAGGCGCTGATCGGCGCCAGCTTCGTCACCCAGGGGTTTGAACCGACCGCCGAAATGGTCCGCCGGCTATGGGCAGACATGGTCGCCGGTCAGGCAGGCAAGGCCAAGCATCCCAAGTCCGCCCTGCAGGAATGGGCCGCTGGCAACCGCCGCAAGGTGCCCGAATACCGCCTGGTCGAACGCTCCGGCCCGGACCACGCCGCGCGCTTTACCGTAGCCGTCAGCGTCAAGGGCGTGGGTGAGGCCGAGGCTACCGGCACCAGTATGCGCGATGCCGAAACACTGGCCGCAGAGGCATTCATGAAGAGGTTCGGATGACACAACATTGCGGCCTCATCGCCGTTCTCGGCGCGCCCAATGCGGGTAAGAGCACACTGGTCAATGCGCTGGTCGGGCAGAAGGTGGCGATCGTTTCCGCCAAGGCCCAGACCACGCGGGCACGGCTGATGGGAATTGCCCTTGAAGGCGATGCCCAGATCATCCTGGCCGACACCCCCGGCCTGTTCGAACCGAAGCGCAGGCTCGATCGGGCGATGGTCAACGCCGCCTGGGAGGGCGCTTCAGAGGCTGACGCAATTCTGCTGGTGGTTGATGGCCGCAAGAAGAAGCTGGACTACCTTCAGTCCATTCTCGAAAGCCTTGAAGGCCGCCCGGAGCGCAAGATCTTGGTGCTTAACAAGGTCGATGAAGTGGCCAAGGAACCGCTGCTGGTCACCGCCCAGGTGCTTGCCGGAGAGGGCCAGTTTGACGAGGTGTTCTTCATTTCGGCGCTGACCGGAGACGGCGTGCCGGAACTCAAGACCCGGCTGGCCGCGCTGATGCCCGAAGGCCCCTGGCACTATCCGGAAGATCAGGTTTCCGACGCCAGTGAACGGCTGCTGGCCTGCGAAATCACCCGCGAACAGCTCTACCGCCAGCTGCATGACGAGCTACCTTATGACAGCACCGTCCGGCCTGAAAGCTATCAGACCCGCAAGGATGGATCGGTTGAGATCCATCAGCAGATCGTGATCGCCAAGGACAGCCAGAAGGGCATTGTTCTGGGCAAGGGCGGGTCGAAACTGAAAGCGATCGGCGAAGCCGCGCGCAAGGAACTGGCTGATCTTTTAGGGGTAAAGGTTCACCTGTTCCTGCACGTAAAGGTTGACGAACGCTGGAGCGACGACAAGGAAATCTACGAGGAACTCGGGCTGGAGTGGGTACGCTAGTCCGAACTGCTTATTGACGCGAACCGGGGGCATATTTTGACCGGGAAACGCCATGTACCACCAGTTGAATTTTGCCCCGATCGATGGCTCTGGCGAAGGGTCGGGTATTGCCTGGTTCAATCGCCCTGGTCGGCTGCTGGGGCCGCACCATCTGATCGCACTGGGTTACATCATCCTGGCGCTGGTCTTGCGGGCGGCGACTTTCGGTAATCCGGTCGTCCACACCGACGAACAGCTCTATCTGCTGTTTGCCGATCGAATGCTGCAGGGCGATCTGCCCTATATCGACATCTGGGATCGCAAGCCTGTTGGCCTGTTTCTGCTTTACGCCGCGATCCAGGCCGCATTCGGGCCGGGGCCAATGGGATATCAGCTGATCGCCTGCCTGTTTGCGGCAGGCAGCGCGTTTCTGATCCAGCGGCTGGCGCAGCGGATTGCCAGCCGGCGAGCAAGCATATTGGCGGGTGCCAGCTATCTTGGACTGTTGGGGATTTTCGATCTGGCGAGTGGGCAGACGCCGGTGTTCTACAACCTGGCGATGCTTGTGGCGGCCTGGCTGCTGGTCCGTCAGATCGAGACCCGCGATCCTGCTCGCCTCGCGCTGCGCGGGGCGGCGGCAATGCTGCTGATCGGCCTTGCCATCCAGATCAAATATACCGCCGGATTTGAAGGCTTCGCATTCGGTCTGATCCTGATCGCCGTCGCCCGGCAGCAAGGCGCACGCCCGTTGACGATTGCGGCGTTGGCTGGCCTGTGGAGCCTATGTGCTGCGCTGCCGACGCTGCTGGCGCTCGGATACTATGTCTGGCTTGGCCACGCCGCCGCATTCATCGACGCCAATTTCTTCTCGATCTTCCAGCGCAGCGCCTTTGCAAGCAGCACCTATCCCGAGCTGTTCAAGAACCTAATCGTGCTGATTTCATTCTGGCTGGCGGCAGGCATTAGCGCCTTGCGGGTCAGGGACGCTGGCGGCGGTTTCGGCACGATTTCGCCACGGTCATTTCCCTATCTGTGGCTGGGCGCGGCCGTGTTGGCATTTCTGGGCTTCGGGACCTGGTACAATCACTACCTGGGTCCGGTGCTGGTTCCGCTGGCTATTGCGATTGCCCCTGCGCTCGACGCGGCAGGGCACCAGGGCAAGGTCTGGTTCGGGCTGCTGGTGGCGATGCCGCTGCTTGCCTCGCCCGTGGTGACGGCAACCAACATCGCCATTCGCGGCAATGCCGCCGAGGCAACCCACGTGGCCGCGATCATCCAGGCCGAGCGCGGGAACGGCTGCATTTATGTTCATGACGGTGACACCGCGCTCTATCGCCTGACCCAAAGCTGCCTGCCCACGCGCTATGCGTTCCCGCCGCATCTTGCCACGCTGGAGGAAGCAAGTGCCATTGCGGGCGGTCAGGACCACGAGATTGCCGCAATTCTTGCCCGCCAGCCCACTGTTATCGCCATGGTGGCAAGGCCGCTGGGCGACAATCCCAACCTGCCCGGCCGCGCGCTGGTAGAGCGTGAGATTGCCCGAAGCTACGAACTCTATGCCCGGCCAATGCTGGGAAAACGGACCTATCTGCTCTACCGCCTGCGCCCCGGTCCGCGCCCGCCAGGCGCATGATCGCCGCGCCGTTTCAGCGCAGCTTGGCAATCCCGATCCCGTCAACCTTGGCGCGTTCCTTGGTCGATTCCTCGCTGCGGTTCAGGGCCTTGGCAATTTCCTTGAGCCCCTTGCCCTTTGCGGCAAGGGTGCGCAGCTTGGCCACCTCGTCGCTTTTCCAGGGCTGTTTGTGCTTGGCGAATTTCTCCGCCATCATCCGGCCTTCTTCTTCGCGGCCGCCTTCTTTGCAGGAGCCTTCTTCTTGGCCGGAGCCTTCTTACGCCCGCCCTTTTTTGCGGGGCCTTTGGCGGCCTTTTCGGTGATCAGAACCACGGCTTCTTCCGCGGTCAGATCTTCGGGCTTCTTGTCGCGCGGCAAGGTCGCGTTGGTGGTGCCGTCGGTGACGTAGGGACCATAACGGCCCGCCATCAGCTTCATCTCACCGCCGCTTTCCGGGTGGGGTCCAAAGGTCTTGAGCGGCTCGGCAGGAGTGCGTTGCCCCCGGCCCCCGCCGCTGGCGGCTTCGGCCAGTTTGGCGACCGCGCTGTTCATGCCGGTTTCAAAAACCTCGGCGGTGCCGCGCAGCTTGGCATACTTGCCATTGTGGGCAAGATATGGGCCGTAACGCCCTATGGATGCGGTAATTTCCTCGCCCGTTTCCGGGTGCGCCCCGATCACGCGCGGCAGGCTGAGCAGCTTTACCGCCCAGTCCAGATCAAGCTCGGGGATGTCCTTGGGGATTGAGCTGCGCTTGGCCTCCTTGCCGCTGCCCATCTCGATATAGGGGCCGAACCGACCGACCTTGCGGGTGATCGGCTCACCGGTTTCGGGGTGCTTGCCGATTTCCCCTTCCTCGCCGGCCGCAGCGCCGCCAGGCTGGGCGAATTTGCGGGTGTATTTGCATTCCGGATAGTTGGAACAGGCCACGAAGGCCCCGAACCGCCCGCCGCGCAAGCTGAGCCGCCCCACCCCGCATTGCGGACACTGGCGCGGATCAGAGCCATCATCCTTCGGCGGAAACAGGAAATCGTCGAGATATTCGTCCAGCGCCTCGGTCACTTCCGAGGGCTTGCGCTCCATCACCTCGTCGCTCTTGGGCTTGAAATCCTTCCAGAAGGCTTCGAGCAGTGCCTTCCATTCCATCCGCCCGCCGGAAACGTCATCCAGCTCGTCTTCCATCTCGGCGGTGAAATCATAGGCGACATAGCGCGGGAAGAACCGTTCCAGAAACGCCGTGAGCAATCGCCCGCTTTCCTCTGCAAAGAAACGGTTTTTCTCTGTACGGACGTAGTTGCGGTCCTTCAGCACCTGGATCGTCGCAGCATAGGTGGAAGGGCGGCCGATACCGAGTTCCTCCAGCCGCTTGACCAGCGTCGCTTCGCTATAACGCGGCAGCGGCTGGGTGAAGTGCTGGCTGGCCTCGACCGCGCGCTTGGCCGGGGTGTCACCCTGCGTCAGCGCGGGCAGAAGACCGCTGTCATCCTCATCCTCACCGGGTTTCTGATCCAGCGTTTCGTCATAGACCGCGAGGAAGCCAGGGAATTTCACCACCTGCCCGGTTGCGCGCAATTCATGCTTCCCGGTCGGGTCGCGCAGTGTAACGGTGGTGCGTTCGATAGTGGCGCTGGCCATCTGGCTGGCGATCGCGCGCTTCCAGACCAGCTCGTAGAGCTTGCCCTCGTCGCCGTGGCCATAGTGATCCTTGCCGAAATCGGTCGGGCGGATCGCTTCGTGCGCTTCCTGCGCGTTCTTGGCCTTGGTTTCATAATGGCGCGGCTTTTCGGGCAGGTAGTGGCCGTTGTTGTAGCGCTCCGAGATCGCCAGCCTCGCCGCCGAAATCGCGCTGGGGTCCATCTGCACCCCATCGGTCCGCATATAGGTGATCGCGCCCGCCTCGTAGAGCGTCTGCGCCACGCGCATGGTGTGCGCGGCGGAGAAACCCAGCTTGCGCGCAGCTTCCATCTGCAGGGTGGAGGTGGTGAACGGCGGATAAGGGTTGCGGCGGGTCGGGCGGGTATCGACCTCTTCCACGCGGAAAGTCGCGGCCTCGACCGCTGCCCTGGCGCGTTCGGCGCTGCCGGCGTCCCCCAGGCTCAGCTTCTCCAGCTTCTGCCCGTCGAACTTGACCAGCCGCGCGGGGAACTGGGTGCCAAGGTGCTCCAGCCGGGCCAGGACCGACCAGTATTCCTGCGGGCGGAACACCTCGATCTCGCGCTCGCGCTCGACGATCAGGCGCAGCGCGACCGACTGGACGCGGCCCGCGCTCTTCGCACCGGGCAACTTGCGCCACAGCACCGGCGAAAGGGTGAAACCGAACAGGTAATCGAGCGCGCGGCGGGCGAGATAAGCGTCGATCAGATCCTGGTCGAGCTCGCGCGGGCGCTTCATCGCCTCGGTCACGGTCTGCTTGGTGATCGCGTTGAAGGTGACACGCTGGACGTCCTTGGGCAGCACCCGGCGCTTGGCCAGCAGTTCGCGCACATGCCACGAAATCGCCTCGCCCTCGCGGTCAGGGTCGGTGGCGAGGATCAGGCGGTCGGCCCCCTTGGCGGCGTCGGCAATGGCCTTCACCTGGCGCTGCTTGTCGCCATACAGCTCCCAGTCCATGGCGAAGTCCTCGTCCGGGCGGACCGAGCCGTCCTTTGGCGGCAGGTCGCGGACATGGCCGTAGCTGGCCAGAACCTTGTAGTCCTTGCCGAGGTACTTCTCGATCGTCTTGGCCTTGGCCGGGGATTCCACGATGACCAGTTGCATGATGCTCTGAGCAGTCCTTCTACGCGTATGTACACGCGCGAGGGTGGAAGCGGGAGCGGCGCGCCGTCAAGGGCTTCACGAAAAGTCCCGGGCAGCAGTCCGCCGCCAGGCCAGGAAGAAGCCCAGGCCCAGCATGAGGTCGATGGCCGCGAAGAGGGCGACCGGCGGTGCCAGCGGATAACCCTGCGCGAACAGCGCCAGCGCGGGCAGGCCGAACACCAGCTTTTCCGCCACCGCTACCGGCATCAGCGCCCGGTAGCGCAGCGGATCGCCGCCAATGATCCAGAACATCGCCTGGAACACCAGCGCCAGCCCGACGAAGCCCAGGAACACTTCCGCGCCCTGCGGCGGCAGGGGCGCAAAGTACATCGGCGTCAGCACGATCACGCCGTAGATCGCCGCCCAGCGGAACATCCGGCGCGCGAACATTTGGTCGCCCTGGTATGCAACGTCGCCCTTCATGGTCCGGTCCTTTCGCTGTGCTGGATCAGCCGGCAAGGCTGACCCGCCCACCGGCGTGGCGCACCAGCCGCCCGCCGAGTTCCAGTTCCAGCAACGCCAGCTGAACCGCTGCCGCGCTTTCGCCGCTCTGGCGGATGAGTTCGTCCACCGCGACCGGCGCGGTGGTCAGCAGGCCGGCGACATCGGCGGGCTCGTCGCCAAGCTCGTCCGGCAAGGTGTAAGGCTCGGCGCTCTCGCGCAGCATGGAGCGCGGCTGGCCATCGAAAGAGCTGAGCAGTTCGGCCACGTCGGCCGCGCACTGGACCAGCACCGCGCCTTCGCGGATCATCTGGTTGCACCCCTGCGAGCGCGATTCCAGCGGCGAGCCGGGAATCGCCATCACCTCGCGCCCCGCCTCTGCCGCCAGCCGCGCGGTGATCAGCGAGCCGGAGCGCGGCGCGGCCTCCACCACCAGCGTGCCTGCGGCGAGGCCGGCAATGATCCGGTTGCGCGAGGGGAAATGGCGGGCCAGCGGCTCGGTCCCCGGCGGCTGTTCGGCCAGCAGCAGGCCCTCTACCGCCACCTGCTCCTGCAAGTCGGCGTGTTCGGGCGGATAGGTGACGTCGATCCCGCTGGCGATCACGCCGATGGTCCCGCCCGGCAGCGCGGCGCGGTGGGCGGCCCCGTCGATCCCCCGCGCCAGGCCCGAAACCACGGTGAACCCCGCCTCGGCCAGATCGCCCGCAAAATGCCGCGCCAGCTTGACCGCCGCCGCCGAAGCATTGCGCGCGCCGACGATCGCCACGCAAGGCCGCTGCGCCAGCGCCGTATCGCCGCGCACGGTCAGGATCGGCGGGGCGCTGTCCAGCTCGGCCAGCAGCGGCGGATAGTCAGCCGCGTCATGGAACAGGTAGCGTGCACCGGCCGCGCGGACGGCGGAAACCTCCCGCGCCACGCGGTCCTCGGGCGCTATGCGATAGCCGCCCCCGCCCCGCCGCGCGAGGTCTGGCAAGGCTTCCAGCGCCGCGCGGGCATGGCCGAAGCGGCGCAGCAACTGGCGGTAGGACACCGGCCCGATATTGGGCGAGCGCAGCAGGCGAATGCGCGCGAAAGCCTCCTCCTGCGTCAGGGCGATCATCAGTCCTTCGATCCGACCCTGGGCTCGGTTCCCGTCAGCAGTCGCTGGATATTGGCGCGGTGCAGGACCAGCACGATCACGGCGATGGCGGCCAGCACCGGGGCCAGTTCCGGCTTGCCAAGCACCAGTGCCGCAACCGGTGCGGCCACGGCTGCCGTCATGCCCGATAGCGAGGAAATCCGCGTGATCGCCAGCATCCCCAGCCAGACTCCGGCATAGACCGCGCCGATCGGCCAGGCGAGGCCCAGGGTGACCCCCATGGTGGTCGCCACGCCCTTGCCGCCCTTGAACTTCAGCCAGACCGGGAAGCAATGCCCCACCACCGCGCCCAGCGCCGCCATGCCCGGAAAGTCCGGAAACCATTGCCAGGCCAGCCAGACCGCGAGCAGCCCCTTGCCCAGATCGAGCAGCAGGGTGGATGCCGCAATCCCCTTGCGCCCGGTGCGCAGCACGTTGGTCGCGCCGATATTGCCAGATCCGATCTCGCGCAGGTCGCCCGCACCCGACAGGCGCGTCAGGATCAGCCCGAACGGCACGCTGCCCAGCAGGTAGCCAAGCCCCAGCGCATAGAAACTATCCATTCCGGTCCCTCCCCGTTACGGGTGCAGACTAGCGGCCACTCACTGGCGGCGGCAAGTGCGAGCGGGAGGTTTGGAACGAAAATGGACGAAGCTGCCCCGCTGCTGCTGTTCGATTCAGGCCTCGGCGGGCTGACCGTGCTGGAGGAAGTGCGCCGCCAGCTCCCGCAAGCGCCGGTGATCTACGCGGCGGACAACGGCGGCCTGCCCTATGGCACCAAGACCGAGGCAGAGGTCGCGGCGCGCGTCTGCGGCCTGCTGGGGCGGATGTCGGAGCGGTTCCGCCCGCGCCTGATCTGCATCGCCTGCAACACCGCCTCCACCATCGCGCTGGGCATGGTGCGCGACGTGCTGGCGGTGCCGGTGGTCGGCACCGTCCCCGCCATCAAGCCAGCGGCCGAGCAGACCCGCAGCGGCGTGATCGGCCTGCTCGGCACGGCAGCTACGATCCGCCAGCCCTATGTCGACCGGCTGGAGGCGGAGTTCGCGGTGGGCAAGGTGTTGCTGCGCCACGGGGCGGGCGAACTGGTCGGCGCGGCAGAGGCCAAATTGCGCGGCCTGCCGGTGGACGCGCGCGTGATCGCGCGCGCGGTGGCGGGCCTGCGCGAGCAGCCGCGCGGTGCGGAAATCGACACGGTGGTGCTGGCCTGCACGCACTTCCCGCTACTCGCCGAGGAACTCGGCCAGGCCTTCGGCCCCGGAGTCGCGCTGATCCACGGCGCGGCGGGAATTGCCCGGCGGATCGTCCATCTGACCGCCGGCCAGCCGTTTCGCCGGCTCCAGCCCGACCTCGCGCTGTTCACCCGTGCCGACGCGGGGCTTGACCTCGCCCGCCCGGCCCTGCAGCGCTATGGGCTTGAAAGGGTAGAGGTCCTATGACGCGGCGGCTCAACTGGTTCCTGCTGGTACTGGCGCTGCTGGTCGGCCTGCCGTTCTACTGGCTTCTGATCGACAATCGCCCCGGTGATGCGCCGGTCAAGCCGGTCAGCATCGCCCAGCTCCGCCAGCTTGCCTCCAGCATTCCCGGCACCGCGCCCTCCGACGTGGAAATGGAGCTGGTCGGCTGGCGACGGCTGCCCGGCAACCTGTTCGTCGCCGGCAGCGGGATCAAGCGCAAGCTGGTGGGCGTGGTGGCCTGGCGCCTCCCGGTCGAGGGCGGCAAGCCGGTGGTGATCGACAGCGGCCTGACCCGCGCCGATGCCAAGGCGATGGAGATGGAGGTCTACCTGCCCCATGTCCAGGACCGGATCGCTCGGGCGCTGGGCGAGGCCGGCCTGGTGCTGGTAACGCACGAACACCCCGACCATGAGGGCGCACTTGTGGCGCAGGGCGGACCGCCATTGCTGCAGGCGGCCCGGCTCAACGCGGGCCAGGTTCCCCCGGCATTGCTGGCCGCAGAGCTGGCCTGGCCAGCCGGCCCCGCCCCGGCGGCGCGGATCGATGGAACTGGTCCGCAGGCCGTCGCAACCGGCGTGGTGGTTATTCCGGCCCCCAGCCACACACCCGGATCACAGATGATCTACGTGCGTCTGGCCAATGGGCGGGAGTTCCTGTTTGCCGGCGATATCGCGACCTTTGCGCAAAGCTGGCTGGAAACGCGCGCCCGCTCGCGCCTGGTCGGCGACCACCTCGCCAGGGAGGACCGCCGCGAAGTCTTTTCGTGGCTCCGGACGATCACTGCGCTGAAGCGACAGGCGCCCGGGCTCGTGGTCCTGCCGGGTCACGATCCCGAATGGGTCACCGGCCCCGACCAACGGGCGCCGGTGCGCAGCGGTTTCAGTCTTGGCCCGGTTGATCCAGCGCAACGATAATCCGCTGGTTTTCAGCCATGCGATGCTTTAGATGCGCGCGCAGGAGGCCAGTCCCAAGTGAACTACGACCATATCTTCGACCAGGCGATCGAACGGCTTCACTCCGAAGGCCGTTACCGCGTGTTCATCGACATCCTGCGCAACAAGGGCCAGTACCCCAACGCGCGGTGCTTCGCCGGCCACAACGGCCCGAAGGACATCACGGTCTGGTGTTCCAACGATTACCTCGCCATGGGCCAGCACCCCAAGGTGATCGCCGCCATGGAAGAAGCGCTGCACGATGTCGGCGCAGGCTCTGGCGGCACCCGCAACATCGGCGGCAACACGCATTACCACGTCGATCTCGAAGCTGAACTGGCCGACCTTCACGGCAAGGACGGGGCGCTGCTGTTCACCTCGGGCTATGTCTCGAACGACGCGACGCTTTCCACGCTGGCCAAGGTGCTGCCGGGCTGCGTGATCTTCTCGGACGAACTCAACCACGCCAGCATGATCGCCGGCATTCGCAATTCGGGCGCCGAAAAGCGCGTGTTCCGTCACAACGACGTCGAACACCTCGAAGAACTGCTCGCCGCAGAAGACCCGGCGCTGCCCAAGCTGATCGCGTTCGAATCCGTCTATTCGATGGAAGGCGACGTCGCCCCAATCCACGCGATCTGCGACCTTGCGGAAAAGTACAATGCCCTGACCTATATCGACGAGGTCCACGCGGTCGGCATGTACGGCCCGCGCGGCGGCGGCATCACCGATCGTGACGAGGCCGCGCACCGCATCGACATCATCGAGGGTACGCTGGGCAAGGCCTTCGGCGTGATGGGCGGCTACATTGCTGCCGATACCCGCATCGTCGACGTGATCCGCAGCTACGCGCCGGGCTTCATCTTCACCACTTCGCTCTCGCCAGTGCTGGTCGCGGGCGTGCTGGCCAGCGTGCGCCATCTCAAGAGTTCCTCGGTCGAGCGCGAGGGCCAGCAGGCCGCCGCCGCTTTCCTGAAGGCCCGGTTCCGCGATGCGGGCCTGCCGGTGATGGATTCCACCACCCACATCGTTCCGCTGATGGTCGGCGATCCGGTCAAGGCGAAGAAGATCAGCGACATCCTGCTCGCCGAATACGGCGTCTACGTCCAGCCGATCAACTTCCCCACCGTCCCGCGCGGGACCGAGCGCCTGCGCTTCACGCCGGGCCCGGCCCACACTGAAGCCATGATGCAGGACCTGACCAAGGCGCTGGTCGAGATCTGGCAGCGCATGGACCTGCGCCTCGCCGCCTGAACAGGACGGCAGCTGTTACGGGCAGCTGCCGCCGCCCCCGGCAAAGGCAAGGCCCGCCCTCAAGTTGCGCCACACGGCCTTAACCGCGCAGTCCGGCTCCTTCAGGCGCCGCGGCTGAGGCGGCTAACACGTCATTCCCTGGCGCGCCCTGCTCTGCGGGCACAATCGCGGGGATCATTACCCGCCATTTCGGAACAGCGACCTCCTGCTCCCGAATGGAAAGTTGATTCGCAGCAGATGACCGGGGGGCGGCCGCTCGATGGCGGCAGACCCATCATCCCATTGCATCCCGCATTTCGGATTGCACGCAGGGCGTGCGCGGGTCGGCAGCGCGCCCCAAGGGCAAGCAAAGCCTTCCATCACCACGGGTTCAAGCCACCGATCGATCAAGTGCGCTCGTAACCGATGTACGCAAAGCTGATCTGTTTCGGGACATTGGAAGGCGCTGGTGTTCGATCGTCCCTTCGATCGACAGGCTGTCATCGGGCGCCCATTCCAGCCCGTAGGAGTATCCAGGCAGAGTGCCCGCGCGTGAAACCTCACGCAGCGGTCCGGAAAAGCTTGCCGTCAGAGTGCCATAGGCTCCGCTGGTGACAGGCAGTTCCATGGTAGCAAGCAGGTTCGCCTCCTGGCGCCCGAAGCTGCGGGTCCGGGCTGCGCTGCCCACGGTCCAGTCACTGCGCGACCAGTCGCCCAGCACCCCGACGCGCAGCGAAGCAGTGACCGCCCCAGGCTGCCGCGGGCAAAGGCAGTCAGGCTGGAGCGCGCGGAGAGCTTGCCGTACCATGTCGCATTGAATGAAAAGCGATCGCCCGAAGGGATCAGGCTGGTGAACTGCCCCATCGAGCTCGCGTTGCGGCGCCCCGCTCCGGGCAGGAAGTCACTCAGCCGAAGATTGGCCAGGCCCGGCGGGACCGCCGCCAGATCGACCGGCAGGCCTGCCAGCGCGTTCAACGCCGGGTCTATTTCGGCAGACCCGCCGCCGGGCACGACATTGCCGACCGGATCGAACGGCAGGCCGCCCTCTGCCTGCGAAATGACGCCGCGTTCCTGTTCAAGCAGTTGTTCGGCATGCTGTGCGCGCAGCGTCAGGTTGAGACGTCGCCCCTTGGCGGCGCGGGTCAGCGTTGCCTCGCCGGCGATCGTCTCGCCGCCGCCAGCCGTGGCCAGCGCTCCTTCCCCCAGCAACGAGGCTTGGCGGAAGTTCTGCTTGACCACCACGTTGACCACGGGCGTCCCTGCCCGCCCGCCATAGCGCATGGCGATGCGCGGCGGCAGCAGCTGGACCTTGCGCAGCGCCTCGGTAGGCAGGGCGGAGATGTCCTCGATCCCGTTGACAGGCTCGCCATTGACGAGGACCAGGGGTGAGCCCCGGCCCGAGAGGTTGGCAGTCAGGTCATTCAGGAATTCGCCGACATCGCGCGCTCCGTGCGCGGCGATATCCTCCTCGTTCAATTCATCGCGAGGCGAGACGCCCTCGTAGCTCCCGTCGAAGCGCAGTCCGAATACCACGATTTCGCGCGGTTCCCGGCATCCATGCCGCGAGCCACAGGCCCAGAAACCCCGGCCATAATGTCAGCTTCCCCCCACTCACCCCTAAGGGTTAGCAGAACGGCCGGGCATAAACCACAGGATCAGTTAAATGCGCGGCGGCAACTACGCCGCCGCGCATTTTCCGTTCAGCGCAGGCTGACCACGTTGTCGCTGTGGCGCGGATCGCGGCGATTTCCCATGTACTGGCTGGCCATGGGCTCGTCGGTGGCTTCCACCACCATTCCCTCACCGAACCCGTTGAATCGGGTCTTCATCGCCGCGCCATAGGCGCCCAGCATGCCGATCTCGATGTAATCGCCGGCGCGAATGTCGGCGGGCAGCAGGAAGGGGCCTTCCATGTAGTCCGCGTCATCGCAGGTCGGGCCGTAGAACGCGAACGGCGTCTGCACCGCACTGCGATCCTCGGTCAGGCAACGGACCGGGAAGCGCCAGCCGACGTGGGCCGCATCGTAGAGCGCGCCATAGGCGCCGTCGTTGATGTAAAGCTCGTCGCCCCGGCCCTTTTCCACCCGCACGACCAGCGAGTTGTATTCGGCGCAGAGCGCACGGCCCGGCTCGCACCACAGTTCGGACGAATAGGACACCGGCAGCGATTCCGCCGCGCGGTGGATCGCGCCGAAGTAGTCTTCGAGCGGCGGCGGTTCCATCCCCGGATAGATCGACGGGAAGCCCCCGCCGACATCGATGATGTCGACCGTGACCGAAGCGTCGACGATCGCCGCGCGCACGCGCTCCAGCGCCTGGACATAGGCGAAGGGCGTCATCGCCTGACTGCCGACGTGGAAGCAGATGCCCAGCGCATCGGCCACCTGGCGGGTCGCCTGGAGCAGCGGCGCGGCATCGGCCAGGTCGATTCCGAACTTGGCGGCGAGGCTCAGCTCCGAATAGTCCGACGAGACGCGCAGGCGCACGCACAGCGACAGGTCGGTGGCGCCATCGGTGGCGCGCACGATCTTGTCGAGCTCTTCCTGGGTATCCAGGCTGAACACGCGCACGCCGTGGACCTTGTAAGCCTCGGCAATCGCGCCGGCCGGCTTCACCGGGTGCATGAAGCACAGCACCGCCTGGGGCAGTACCGAACGGACCAGCCGGACCTCGGCGATCGAGGCCACGTCGTAATGAGTCACACCCGAAGCCCACAGGACCTGAAGCAGTTCAGGCGAGGGATTGGCCTTTACCGCATAGAGCGACTTGCCCGGGAACTTCTCGGCAAAGAAGCGGGCAGCGCGCGCGGCGGCGTGCGGGCGATTGATGATGACGGGTTCGTCGGGCGAGAGGGCGCGAACTACTGCCGATGCGTCTTGATAGCTGTGCAATTCAAGGGACCCCCAATAGGCCTTTCGGCCAGGTAACACGAAGACGAGGCTGCCTTGCGGTTATTGGAAGTCCCCATGGGGCAGCGGGGGGTCGCTATAGAGATTCGCCGCTTAACTGCAAGTGAAAATGGGGCCGGATCACCCCCGCATGAGGTGGTCCGCAAGCGCGCGATAGGCCGGCAGCGAAGTGGGATCGTTGCCGCTGCTGGCGGCAATCGGATGCGAGCCAAACCGTGCAATTACAAGCTCTGCGGCAGGATCGACATAGATCGCCTGGCCGTGGATTCCGCGTGCCGAAAATGCGCCGTGGTTGCCCGGCATCATCCACCACTGGCTGCGATAGGAACAATCGGGCAGGTAGGTGTAATTGGCCGGGGCAAAGGCGGCCTTGCTGCCACCGGCGCGGATCGAATCGACCACGGCGGACGCGATGGCCTGCCCGCCGCCGCCCTGCCCGCCGCAGCGCATTGCCTCGCCGAACCGGGCCATGTCGCGCAGCACCGGATTGAGCCCGCCGCCCGCAAACGGCATGCCGGTTCCGTCGAGCAGGAAATCGGCGTCCTGCTCCATCCCCAGTGGCTGCCAGATCCGGCGCGCAAGCACCCGGTCGAGCCGCTCGCCCTCGGTCCGGGCGACGATCCAGCCGAGCACTTCGGTGTTGCAGGTGCGGTAGGTGAAGCGCTCCCCATGCTCGCCGTTCTTGCGGATGGTGGGCAGGAATTCATAGACGTCCTGCGCCCCGCGATAGCCAGCAGGCCGGGGGGTGAGGCCCAGCGCCATGCTGAACGCGCCAATGCCGGAGGCGGGATCGGTATATTCCTCGGAGAAATCGAGCGCGGTGGTCATGTCCATGACCTGCCTCAGCGTCGCATCGCCGAAGCCGCTGCGGGCGAGTTCCGGGATCAGCTCCGCCACCGGCGCGGCGGGATCGAGCCGCCTTTCCGCCACCAGCATTTCTGCGATGGTGCCAACGAAGCTCTTGGTCACGGAAAAGGCGATGTGCGGCGTGTCGCGCCGGGTTACGCCGAGGTAGCGTTCGTAGACCACCGCGCCGCGATGCAACACGATCACGCCATCGGTGAAGTTGGCCGCCAGGGCCTGCTCCCAGGTAAGCTCGCGGCCATCGTCCAGAGTGGTGAAGCACACCGCGTCCAGATCGCCCCGCAGCGCCACGGGAAGATTCCATATTGGCCCCTGCCCCCGCGAAACCCGCGCGGTCGGCAGGAACTCACGCATATGCGAGAAGGCATGACGATGGGTGGGGAACCGCATATGATCCGCCCGCGTCCAGCTAAGGCGCTTGTCGGGCGGCGGGGGCAGCCCCTCCATCCAGCCCATGAGCGCGGGATCGGAGCCATGCGCGTCGAGCAGCGGACCGGCCATGCCCCCCTCCCCCTACTGGAACCGGACTTGCGGAGCGCTGCCCATCACCGGGCGCTCCTCGGCAGTCAGGGCGTGGAAATCAGCCTGCTGGAAACCCAGCGCGCCAGCGAACAGGACTGCCGGGAAACTTTCGCGGGCGGCGTTGTAGCGGGCCGTGGCGGCGTTGAGCGCACGGCGCGCGGCGGCCAGCTTGTCCTCGATGTCGGCCAGTTCGCCCTGCAGCGCCTGGAAGTTGGCGCTGGCCTTGAGGTCCGGATAGGCCTCGCCCAGCGCCAGCAGATTGCCGATGGCCTTGCCCAGCGCGGCTTCCGCCTCCGGCGTGGCCGTGCCGCCCGCGCTGTTGCGCGCGGCGATCACCTGGCTGAATGTTTCCTGCTCATGGGCCGCATAGCCCTTCACCGTCTCGACCAGGTTCGGAACAAGGTCGTGCCGCTGGCGCAGCTGGGCGTCGATATCCCCCAGTCCCTGACGGCAGTTCTGGCGCAATGCGACCAGCCGGTTATAGATGCCGATCAG
>JAKPHK010000136.1 GCA_029550345.1 Pseudomonadota bacterium | reverse complement strand
CGCCGAGAGCCATCACTGGCAGCTCAGGCATTCCTCGTAATCGGTCTGTTCGCCCGCGCTGAGTTCGATCTTGGGGGCATTGGCGGTGTTGTCCGCTTCCACCCCGCCGGCGAACCCGGCGCGCTGGACCGACTTTGAGCGCAGGTAATAGAGGCTCTTGATGCCCTTTTCCCAGGCCTGGAAGTGCAGCATGGCCAGATCCCACTTGTCGACATCGGCCGGGATGTAGAGGTTCAGGCTCTGCGCCTGATCGATATAGGGGGTGCGATCGGCCGCGAATTCGAGCAGCCAGCGCTGGTCGATCTCGAAGCTGGTCTTGTAAACGTCCTTTTCCTCCTGGCTGAGGAAATCGAGGTGCTGGACCGATCCGCCGTGCTCAAGGATCGAGTTCCAGACGTTGGTCGAATCCTTGCTCTTCGAAGCCAGCAGCTTTTTGAGGTACGGGTTTTCGACCACGAAACTGCCCGACAGCGTCTTGTGGGTATAGATGTTGGCCGGGATCGGCTCGATGCAGGCGCTGGTACCGCCGCAGATGATCGAGATTGACGCGGTCGGCGCGATCGCCATCTTGCAGCTGAAGCGCTGCATCACGCCCATGTCGGCGGCATCGGGGCAGGCCCCGCGTTCTTGCGCCAGCAGCAGGCTCGCCTCATCCGCCTTGGCTGCGACGTGCTTGAACATCTTGAGGTTCCAGGCCTTGGCCATGGCGCTTTCAAAGCCGATGTTCTTCTTCTGCAGGAACGAGTGGAAGCCCATCACGCCCATGCCGACACTGCGTTCGCGCATCGCGGAATACTTGGCCCGCGCCATCTCGCTGGGGGCGCGGTCGATATAGTCCTGCAGGACGTTGTCGAGGAAGCGCAGCACGTCTTCGACGAAGCGTTCGTCCTTGTTCCATTCATCCCAGGTTTCGAGGTTGAGCGAGGACAGGCAGCAGACTGCGGTGCGATCGTTGCCGAGGTGATCGACCCCGGTCGGCAGGGTGATTTCCGAGCAGAGGTTGGAGGTTGAAACCTTCAGCCCCAGATCGCGGTGATGCTGCGGCATCATCCGGTTCACCGTATCGGAGAAGACGATATAGGGTTCGCCCGTGGCCAGCCGGGTTTCGACCAGCTTCTGGAACAGGCTGCGGGCATCGACCTTGGACCGGACCGAGCCGTCCTTGGGGCTGCGCAGCGCGAATTCGGCGCCGTCGCGGACCGCTTCCATGAATTCGTCGGTCAGCAGCACGCCGTGGTGCAGGTTCAGCGCCTTGCGGTTGAAATCGCCCGAGGGTTTGCGGATTTCGAGGAATTCCTCGATCTCGGGGTGCGAAACGTCGAGATAGCAGGCAGCCGAACCGCGCCGCAGCGAGCCCTGCGAAATCGCCAGGGTCAGACTATCCATCACCCGGACGAAGGGGATGATGCCGCTGGTCTTGCCGTTGAGGCCAACCGGCTCACCAATCCCGCGGACGTTGCCCCAGTAGGTGCCAATCCCGCCGCCGCGCGAGGCAAGCCAGACGTTCTCATTCCAGGTCCCGACGATTCCTTCAAGGCTGTCCGAAACCGAATTGAGATAGCAGCTGATCGGCAGCCCGCGATTGGTCCCGCCGTTCGACAGCACCGGGGTGGCGGGCATGAACCACAGCTTCGAAATATAGTCATAAAGTCGCTGGGCGTGCCCCTCATCGTCAGCATAGGCGGCTGCAACGCGGGCGAACAGATCCTGATAGCGCTCACCGGGGAGCAGATAGCGGTCGTCGAGCGTATCCTTGCCGAAATCGGTCAGCAGCGCGTCGCGGGCGTGATCGACCTCGATCTCGAACCGGCGATCGTGAATCGCCTTGCTGTCATCGACCGGCTTGCCGGCTGCGGCCAGGGCGCCGGCCAGCGCCTCTGCACCGAGCTTCTCGACCAGGGCTTCGCTGCCGCTATCGCTCTTTTCCACCATGCCAACCGCCGGCGCCGTGCCGGCCTCCTTGCTGCTGGGAGCCTTTGCCGCAGGGGCATCGCCCGAGGTTGCTTCTTCCAACAATGCTGCCTCAACCTCGGCCATGCTCGGCTCTTCTCCGTTCCTGAAATCCACTTGATGCCCCTGTCGCTTCAAACCGCCCCACGGACCGCCCCGGGTCCGCCATCGAAAAATTCGGGTTCGAATCGCCTGGTGAGTGCCCAGACTATTCCAACGCCGAGAACAAAACGAGAAAAACTTTTCCCGGTTTCATCCCCCGATCCATCCCTGCAGGCCCCGTTCCAGCCCTGAATCCGCCCCCGCTGCGCGAAACACGCCCGCCACGCTGAATCTAGGTCTAGTAGGTCCCCCCGCAAGCCGGACCACTACCCATAGTGCCTTTTCCTGAATCGGGCGCAAGAGGGTAAATCGTTGTTAACCGCGCGCTGTGGGTAACTGGCGGCGTGATGAATCATGGGCCGGGGCAGCGACGCGCGGGAAACCGGGGGCTGACGGTCGGCGCAAGAGTCAAAATCAAAAATGAAAAAAAATTTGCTCGGGCAAAGGGGGTCTGGGGGCGTTGACAAGGATAGAATCGGACCGGGACATCTTGTTGCGCGCAGGCGCCCGTATCGGCAACGCTGCGCGGCCAGTGCGCCGGGGTGACCGGTTCCGGATCAGGCAGTCGATTTGCCCTGCCGTCCCCGTCGGCCACCCCTTCTGGCGGCTTGCGCCGGGGCCGGTCAACCCGGCGGCAGGGGTGCTACTGCGCGGGCTGGGCCGAGGCGGCGTGATCCGCGATCGCATCGGCAATCGTATCGACCAGTTCGAGCGGCAGGTCGTGGCCCATGCCAGGCACTTCCAGCAGCTTCGCCCCGGGGATGTGGGCGGCGGTATCGCGTCCGCCTTCGACCGGGACCAGCGGATCATCGACGCCGTGAATCACCAGGCTGGGTACTTTCACGCCTTTCAGCCGCTTGCGCCGATCACCATCGGCCATGATCGCGCTGATCTGGCGGGCGGCGCCTTCGGGATAGAAGCTGCGGTTGTAATCGCGGGTGATCCTCTCGCGCAGGCGCTCCTCCTGGCTCGGATAGAGCGGGCTGCCGATCGCCCGGGCCACGCGGATCCCGATCGGGATCACCTGTTCCAGCGTGGCATAGGCCGGGGCGCGATCCAGCAGCGCCTTCATCGCTTCGGGCTGGGGCGGGGGCAGGCGGCGATTGCCGGTGGTTGACATGATCGAGGTCATCGACAGCAACCGGTCCGGGTGGTTGATCGCCATCAGCTGCGCGATCATCCCGCCCATCGAGGCGCCGACCACATGGGCCTGCCTGATTCCCAGCACATCAAGCAGGGCCACGGCATCCTCGGCCATGTCGGACAGCTTGTAGGGCACGCGCGGGCGCAGGCCCAACGCGCGCAGCAAGGCAACCCGGCGGAAGTTGGGCACCCCGGCGTGGCCGAACTTTTCGGACAGGCCGATATCGCGGTTATCGTGCCGGATCACATAATACCCGCGCGCCACCAGCGCCTCGACCAGCTCGATCGGCCACAACGTCAGCTGCGCGCCCAGCCCCATCACCAGCAGCAACGGCGGATTTGCCGGATCGCCGTGGGTTTCGTATTCGATGGTAATGCCGTTGGCCTTGACGCTGGGCATGGGTCCTCCCGGTTTGTGTTTTGGGAGAGGATTAACGCGGCTCCGGCAAAGCGCAACCATCCGATCCCGATGGCCCCGTCACCCTGAACTTGTTTCAGGGTCCATCGTGCCAACCAGCCAAAGCGCTGGACCCAAAGCCAACCGTTCAGTCAGCTCACTTCACGCGGCCACGGGGCAAGACGAGCAATGGACCCTGAAACAAGTTCAGGGTGACGGAAAATTGAGAGCGTGTCCTTTTGCCCCCACTCAATCGTCCTTGCCGGCCCGCCAGCCGTATTCGCCGCGTTCGTGGATGATGTTGGCGCGGCCCACGATCAGGTCATCGACCATGCCGATCCGCTTCACGTCCTTGTCCTTGTAGGGCAGCGAATGGAGGACATAGCGGATCGCGTTCAGACGGGCGCGCTTCTTGTCGTCGCTCTTGATCACGGTCCACGGGCTGTCAGCGGTGTCGGTGGCGAAGAACATCGCTTCCTTGGCGCGGGTATAGTCGTCCCACTTGTCGAGGCTGGCGAGATCGACCGGGGAGAGCTTCCACTGCTTGAGCGGGTGGACCTTGCGTTCGGTGAAGCGGCGCAGCTGCTCTTCGCGGCTGACCGAGAACCAGAACTTGATCAGGTGGATCCCGCTGCGCACCAGGTTGCGTTCGAACTCGGGCGCCTGGCGCAGGAATTCCTTGTATTCGTCATCGCTGCAGAAGCCCATCACGCGCTCCACCCCGGCGCGGTTGTACCAGCTGCGGTCGAACAGCACGATTTCACCCTTGGTCGGCAGATGCTCGACATAGCGCTGGAAATACCATTGCCCGCGTTCGACCTCGCTAGGCTTTTCAAGCGCAACCACGCGCGCACCGCGCGGGTTGAGGTGTTCCATCATCCGCTTGATCGTGCCGCCCTTGCCGGCCGCGTCGCGCCCTTCGAACAGGATCACCACCCGTTCGCCGTTTTCCTTGGCCCATTGCTGAAGCTTGAGCAGCTCGGTCTGGAGCACGAACTTATCGCGTTCATAGTCCTTGCGCAGCATCTTGAACTTGTAGGGGTAGCCGCCCTTGCGCCAATCGTCGGCCAGATCGTCGCTGGTCTTGCGCGGCTTTCCGCCGGGCTTGGGCAGGCCGAGATAGTCGCGCATCCGTGCGGCATCGTCGGGCGAGGCGCCGGTGATGATCGCTTCCACCCCTTCGGCACCGCTGGTGCCGGCGATTTCGCTCAGCGCGGCCTCTTCAGCCTCAACGGCAGCTTCGCTCCGCTCGGCGGCCAGGCTTTCTTCCACCACCTTGGGCAGCGCGGGCTTGCGGGGGCGGGGGGCGGCGGTGCGGTTGACGGTCATTTACGGATCACTCCCTTGGTTCCTGGCATCGCAATAGCAGCCAAGTCTTCCTGATTGGTTAGCCCGAAACCGCGGAAACCATGGTGTTTCCGACTCTTCGAGCCATGACCGGAATGTCCCGCCAAAGGCGGGGGGGAGTCAAACGGATAGCTGGCAATTGCAGTTGCGTTTGGCGCAACTATCCCGATGCCTGTGCGGCCTGGTCAGCCGCCGAAGTCACCCGTTTCAAAGCCTTCGCGCAGCACGGTAGATCGCCCGACCAGCAGCTGATCGACAGTGCCGATCGCCTCGGGGTCCTTGCCGGTATAGGCAAAGGCGTGGAGCACGAAGCGCATCGCGTTCAGCCGGGCGCGCTTCTTGTCGTCGCTCTTGATCAGCATCCACGGGCAGGCATCGGTATCGGTCGCGGCGAACATCGCCTCCTTGGCGTGGGTATAGGCATCCCACTTGTCGAGGCTGGCGAGGTCGATCGGCGATAGCTTCCACTGTTTCAGCGGATGAATCTTGCGTTCGGTGAAGCGGCGCAGCTGCTCTTCGCGGCTGACCGAGAACCAGAACTTGATCAGGTGGATCCCGCCGCGGATCAGATTCCGTTCGAACTGCGGCGCCTCACGCAGGAAATCGTGATATTCCTCGTCGCTGCAGAACCCCATCACGTGTTCCACGCCCGCGCGGTTATACCAGCTGCGGTCGAACAGCACGATTTCGCCCTTGGTCGGCAGGTGTGCCGCATAGCGCTGGAAATACCACTGCCCGCGTTCGATATCGTTGGGCTTTTCCAGCGCCACGACCCGTGCGCCGCGCGGATTGAGGTGCTCCATAAAGCGTTTGATCGTGCCGCCCTTGCCCGCCGCATCGCGCCCTTCGAACAGGATCACCACCCGTTCACCGGATTGCTTGAGCCAGGTCTGGAACTTCAGCAGCTCGGCCTGGAGCGCGAATTTCTCACGCTCGTAATCGGCCCGGAGCATCTTGTACTTGTAGGGATAGCCGCCGCGCTTCCAGCCGGGGGCCAGCTCATCGCTGGT
Organism: Pseudomonadota bacterium; assembly: GCA_029550345.1. Taxonomy (GTDB): domain Bacteria; phylum Pseudomonadota; class Alphaproteobacteria; order Sphingomonadales; family Sphingomonadaceae; genus Novosphingobium. Next base: position 2,047 of record JAKPHK010000136.1, on the reverse strand, counting down.
CTGGCGCAGCGGGATCGTGCTTTGCGGCAGGCCAAGCAAGCCGCGCATCCGTGCGGCATCGTCGGGCGCGGCAACTTCGATCAGCGCTTCGATCTCGCGAAGCGAACCTTGTGCCGCCAGCCGCTTGACCAGCGCGATCGCTGCTTCCTGCGCGGCAACGACCCGCTGTTCGGCCACGCTTTGCCCGATCGCCGCGATCGGCGATGGTCCCGGTTCGTCTTCGCTGTTGTCGCTCATGATTCGGCTGTCACCGCTGCGCGAAGAATATTGCAGGGATATGTCAGTTCTGCACCGATATTGCCCATGCCGCCTAGGGAACCAGGATCGTATCGACCGGCTGGGGCAGGAGGTTCGGATAGTCGAGGGTATAGTGCAGCCCGCGGCTCTCATGCCGGGCCAGCGCAGAGCGCACGATCAGATCGGCGCATTGCAGCAGGTTCCTGAGCTCGATCAGGTCGGTCGAAACGCGGAAGTGGGCGTAATACTCCTCGACCTCGTCGGTCATCATCTGGATCCGGTGCTTGGCCCGTTCCAGCCGCTTGGTGGTCCGCACGATGCCGACATAGTTCCACATGAAGCGGCGAATCTCGGTCCAGTTCTGCTTGATCACCACTTCTTCGTCGGAATCGGTGACGCGGCTTTCATCCCATGGGCGGACCGGGGGCGGGGCATCGAAGTGGTCCCACCGCGCGAGGATGTCCTTTGCGGCCGCTTCGCCAAAGACAAAGCATTCGAGCAGCGAGTTGCTGGCCAGACGGTTGGCGCCGTGAAGCCCGCTTTCGGTGCATTCGCCCGCCGCATAGAGCCCCGGGAGGTCGGTTCGCCCGGCCAGATCGATCACGATCCCGCCGCAGGTGTAATGCTGGGCCGGAACCACCGGGATCGGCCCCTTGGTCATGTCGATCCCCAGGCCGATCAGCTTTTCATAGATGTTGGGGAAGTGTTCGCGCACGAATTCCGGCGGCTGGTGGCTGATATCGAGGTGGACGAAATCAAGCCCATCGCGCTTGATTTCGGCATCGTTGGCGCGGGCCACCACGTCGCGCGGGGCCAGTTCGGCGCGCTCGTCGTAATCGGGCATATAGCGGTGCCCGGTCTTCGGGTTGTAGAGCCGCCCGCCTTCACCGCGCACCGCTTCGGTGATCAGGAAGTTCTTGACCTCAAGGTTATAGAGGCAGGTCGGGTGGAACTGCATCATTTCCATGTTGCCAACGCGCGCGCCTGCGCGCCAGGCCATCGCGATCCCGTCCCCGGTCGCGCCGCGCGGGGCGGTGCTGAACTGATAGACCCGGCCCGCGCCCCCGGTTGCCAGCACCGTGGCGCGGGCGGTGTGCGCCTCAACCTTGCCGGTCTGTTCGTTAAGGGCATAGACCCCCCAGACCCGGCCCGATCCCGAATAGCGCTCCTCGTGCCGCCCGGTGATCAGATCGATCACCGACTGGTGCGGCAGCAGGGTGATGTTGGGGTGTTCCTCCGCAGCCTTCAGCAAGGCGGCCTGAACCGCCCAGCCGGTGGCATCGGCAACGTGGACGATCCGGCGGTGCGAATGCCCGCCCTCACGGGTGAGGTGCAGGTGCTCGCCTTCGGTGTTGAACGGCACCCCCAGCTCGACCAGCCGGTCGATCGCATGAGGCGCGCGTTCAATCACGAATTCCACCGTCTCGATCCGGTTGAGCCCGGCCCCGGCGACCATGGTGTCGCGGATATGATCCTCAAAGGTATCGCCCGCATCCAGAACCGCGGCGATCCCGCCCTGGGCCCAGGCGGTCGATCCGCCGGTCAGCTCACCCTTGGCCAGGACCAGCACCCTGACCTTGTCCGCCAGCGCCAGCGCCGCGGTCAGCCCCGCCGCGCCCGAGCCGACGATGATGACGTCAGCCGTCACGCCGCCGCCGCCGCGCTGCTGGTCAGGCTGACGAAGACGTCCTCCAGATCAGCTTCGCGTGTGGTGACATCGACAATGGCAAAGCCCATGCCCTGAATCAGCGAGAGCACCTCGCCAGCATTGCTGCGGTCCTTGTCATAGGTGATTTCCAGCACCTGCTCG
>JAKPHK010000100.1 GCA_029550345.1 Pseudomonadota bacterium | reverse complement strand
TTCGCCCGCCTCTCCCCGTTCCTTCCAGGCCAGTTCGGTAACCAGCCCCGGCACCGGCGCATAGCCCCGCCCGGTCCAGAAATCGTCGAGCGGGCGGTAGCCTGCTGGCCTGGCCGGATGATCCGGCGGACGAATCACGGCGGCGAAGGCTGCGGCCCGCGCACCACATCGGCGGGCCTGCTGTTCCCGAAGATCAAAGAACGCATGGCCGATCCCCTGCCCGCGATATTCCGGCAGCAGAACGCTTTCCCCGAAATAGAACAGGTCGGCGGTGGCGATACCGCGGTCTTCGAACGGCTGACGAAATTCGGCCTTCTGGGCGGCCATCGGGCTGGCGGTGGCAGCGCCGACGATCCGCCCTGCATCGACGGCTGCGACCAGCACGGCATCTGGCGCGGCCACGAATTCCTTGAGATAGTCCGCCTCGTAACCAGGATCGCCATCATAGAGATAGGGCCAGGCCGCAAAGACCGCGATCCGCAGCCTGGCCAGATCGTCCAGCGCGGCGTGAATCTCCGCGCCGGTCAGCGGGCCGATCGTGATGGTCAAGCGGCGACCTGCGCGGTCCAGTCGGCCAGGTTGTAATAGACCGTGATCCGCGTGATCCGCCCTTCGGCGACCGCAAAGAAGGCCCCGGCTGGCAAGACGTAGCGCTGCCCGCTGGCCGCTGGCAGGCCTTCGTCAGTGGCGAGGTATTGCCCGTGCACGATGAATTCCGCAGCACCGCGGGTGCCATCCTCACTCGCCATCAGGACGATCTGCTCAAGCCGTTCGCTGTAGCATCGCTCCATATGGGCGAGGAACGCCGCGAAGGCCGCCTTGCCGTGCTGGCTGCCGCTCTGGTTGATGTCATGCACCACATCGTTGGCAAGGCAATCGGAGCATCCCCTGCCAGTCACCGGCGTTGAACGCGGCGTAATAGCGCGCCAGCAGGGTAAGGGTATCGGTCCGGTCCATCGGCAACTCCTTTGCACCATGACCTAGCGCCAAGCCGATCCCTCCTCAATCGCCAAACGAAAAGGGGCGGCGCCACTGGCACCGCCCCCCGATTTTCACTTGCGCGACTGGCTTAGAACTTGCCGCGCAGGGTTACGCCAAAGGTCCGCGGTTCGGCCAGGAACTGCGAGTACAGCTGGCGTCCGCCCGGATAGCCGGAGGCGTCGTTGAACGGCGCCGAGGAGGTTCCGGCCTGGAACGGCGAGTTGAAGGCCACCTGGGCATAGTCCTTGTCGAACAGGTTCTGGACCCAGAATTCCAGCGACCACTTGCTGTCTTCGCCGCGCAGCCCGACGCGGGCGTTGACGATGGCATAACCGTCCTGTTCCTTCTGCGGGAACAGGTCGGAACCGGTGTTGTAGTCACTGGTGACGCGGGTATCGACGTAGAACAGCGCCGAAAGACCGGTGCCGCCCAGGTCCGGGGTCCAGGCCAGGCTGGCCGTGACCACGTTTTCCGGCGCGTTCGACATGAAGTTGCCCGGCAGCATCCGCAGCGCCGGATCGAGCGGGGTGCCCGTGGAGCTGCCGACCAGATCGTTGCGATACTTGGTCTTCGAATGGGTCAGACCGGCGGTAACGCGCAGGTTATCGGACGGATTGAGCGCGGTTTCCAGCTCGAACCCTTCGGCGCGGACGCCCCAGCTGACATCACCCGTGGCACAGGATCCGGTCGTCGCGCTGGTATCGCGGTCTGCACCGCCCAGCGAGGCCGAACAGCCGTTGATGTTCTGCACCAGGTACACGCTGCCGTTGAAGGTGTTAAGCTGGAAGCTGGTGAAGTCCGAACGGAACAAGGTAGCGCTGATGCTGAACGGACCGGTCGCATACTTCGCACCGATTTCGTAGCTGTTGACCTTTTCCGGAGCGAACTGGAGGTTAGAAACCAGCCCCTGTGCCCCGCCGGTATAGCTGGAGAACGGCAGGGTCGGAGACTTGAGTGCCGAACGGTCAAGGTTGAACCCGCCCGCCTTGTACCCGCGCGAGAAGCTGGCATAGACCATCAGATCGTCGGTCGGCCGGTACGACAGGATCGCCGTGCCGGTGAACTGATCTTCGCTGCGGCTGTCGGCAATCGAAACCCCGTTGAGTTCGGCGGTCGAGTTGCCCTGGCAAGCCAGCCCGATCAGCGCCCCGGCCAGGGCCTTGGCCGTGGCATTGGTGGTGGTGCTGACCAGATCGTCCAGAACCAGGCCCTGCACGGTGGTGCAGGCCGTGTTGTTGTTGCCGAAGGTCGCGCTGAAGTCCTTGGTATCGTTGGTGTAACGCAGACCCAAGGTCAGATCGAGCCGATCGGTGATCTTGAAGATGTTGTGGGTGAACAGCGCCCAGTTCTTGCCGTGCTGGCGATATTCATCGGTGGTCGAACCGACGTTCGACATCCCGTCCAGCGCGGTGAAGGCCGCAACGATGTCCGCACCGGTCGAGCCGCCGCCAGATGCTGCGGAAATGGTAGCCGGACCAACGGTCGGCGCGACGCACGACGGATTGGTCGGCGAATAGAGCCCGGCCAGACCGCCACCGGAGATGATCCGGCAAGCAGCAAAGCGGCCATACTGGCTGCCAAAGCGCAGATTATCGCGCAGGGTCAGCTTTTCATCGGCGTAGAACCCGCCGATCAGCCAGTCCAGCTTGCCGCCAAAGGCTTCGCCCTGCAGGCGGACTTCCTGGGTGAAGGTGTGGAACTGACGATAGGCATCGTCGCTGGGATCGCGGTAGAGCAGATCGACCGCACTGTAATCGGTGTCAGAACCCTCGCCCGAACGGTATTCGCGGTAAGCCGTGATCGAGGTCAGCGTGGCCCCGCCGAGATCCCACTTGATCTCGCCCGAGAAGCCATAGTCCTTGGTCTTGCCTTCAAAGCTGCGGCCCGGCGAAACATAGATCGTCCGGTCATAGCCCGGGGTCAGGCCCGCCAGCGGCTGTCCAAGGTCACGCAGGACATTGACGATGTTGTTGCCGTTGGTCTGCAGCGGCGAAAGCGGGGTCGAGAGGTTGTTGAGATTGCCGATGTAGGGATTGACGCTGTTATCGACATAGGTCGCGCCGCAGCAGCTTTCCTTGCGCCAGGTATAGTCCGCGATCAGGCGGACGGTTAGATCGCTGCTCGGTTCGAACAGCAGCTGGCCGCGCAGGAAGAAGCGATTGCGGTTGTTGACGTCAACGTTGTTGGTGTTGTCGGTCAGGAAGCCGTCGCGGCGCACGTAAACGCCATCGACACGGGCCGCCAGAGTGTCCGAAATCGGACCCGTCACCGCACCGCTCAGGCGCACGAAGTTGTAGTTGCCATAGGTCGCTTCACCAGAAGCGCCGAACTGGAACGAAGGCTTTTTCGAATAGATCGAGATCAGGCCTGCCGAAGAGTTGCGGCCGCCCAGCGTGCCCTGCGGGCCGCGCTGCACTTCAACCCGGTCGATTTCGCCCAGTTCGTTGAGGCCGATGCCCGAACGCGAACGATAGACCCCGTCGATGAACACCGGGACCGAGCTTTCAAGGCCGGGGTTATCGCCGACGGTGCCGATCCCGCGGATACGGGCCGAACCGTTGGCTTCGCTGCCGGTCGAGGAGACGATCAGCGAAGGGGCAACCTGGTTGAGCTGGCGGATGTCATTGGCGCCGCTGTTCTGCAGGGTTTCGGCGTTGACCGCCGAAATCGCGACCGGAACGTCGGCCAGCGCCTGGGCGCGGCCCTGGGCCATCACGACAATATCGGCCTCATCAGCCGGTGCGGCTTCGTCCTGCGCGGACTGGTCGTCCTGCGCAAGGGCCGGCGCCGCCGGAATCAAAAACAGGGCCGCGGCCGATACGCCCGCGCCCAGCAGAGTGGAAAACTTCATCTCTCTCTCCCTGTAGTAGATCCCCTCCTCCCCTTTCAGGAGCGGAGCGGATCGGACCTGCCCGCAAGCCTGCTTCAAGCTCTTGGACAAGACCGCAGATAATCAAGTGCGTGGCGCTGTCAACGTCTGTCGCGATGCTTGCGACAAACGACAAAGCGCGACCGACCGGCTGCAAGGCCAATCGATCGCGCCGCGATTTTCCGGGAAATCGGTTAGATGGAGTTGCCCGCCTGCATACCGCTCGACACGGTTTTGAAGGTGGTCTGCAATTCGCCGCTCATGCCCTGCATGGCGCTGATGGTCGCCACCGCGATCAGACCGTATTCAATCGCAGTGGCGCCAGCCTTGTCCTGCAATAGCGGTTCGAAATACTGAATCGCTGGCTGCCCACTATCGATCTTTCAGCCAGTTTGCCGCCGACCGGTAAACTTGCGCTGGCCACGGAACGAATGGGGCAATGGTCAATATTTTCAGCAATTCGTCTCCTTGCGTTCACGGACCGAGATCGGCAATTCATCGAAACCCCGGTTGCTACCCACGTCGCCCTGCGACACTATCGCAGGCCTGCAACCGGGCAGCCCAGGCGGCCCGGCACAACAGGGGACCTGCCTTATCATGCGCCACATTCTGCTTGCCCTTACCGCCCTGACCCTGCCCACAGCCGCCTTTGCGCAGGATGTTGCGCCCGCCCCGGTGGCAGCCAAGCCCGCCGCGCTTGAGGCGGACGGGATTCCGGCGGTGCCGCAAGATCTGGTCGATGCGACACGCCCCTATATGGAATACCGCACCGCCTCCTTTGTCGATTGGGATCCGGTGACCCGTTCGATGTTGGTGTCCACCCGGTTCGGCAACGTCAGCCAGCTCCACACCGTCAAGGCCCCCGGTATGGCCCGGACCCAGATCAGCTTTGAGGCCGAACCGCTGCGTGGCACCTATCTGCCGGGCGATGGAACAATGGTGGTGATGAAGGACACCGGCGGTAACGAGTTCTTCCAGCTCTATACCATGAAAGATGGCAAACTGACCCTGCTGACCGACGGAAAAAGCCGCAACAGCCTCAATTCGGTGAGCATGGACGGCAAGTGGATCGCCTACAGCTCCACCCGCCGCAATGGCCGCGATACCGACCTCTACATCATGGATCCGCGCGACCCTTCGACGGGCCGGATGGTCAAGGAAGTGACCGGCGGCGGCTGGTCGGTCGCCGGTTTCGGCCCTGGGAACAAGCAGGCGGTGGTCGCCAACTATGTTTCGGTCACCAAGACCAACCTCTACTGGCTCGACCTTGAAACCGGCGCGATGACCCCAATCGGCGATCACAAGAAAGCGATTGCCTATGGCGGTGGCCGCTTTGCCCCCGATGGCACATTGTGGGTGACCAGCGATGAGGGCAGCGACTTCCAGCGGCTTGGCACGCTCGATCCGAAAACCGGCAAGTTCACCCCGCGAGCGCCCGAAAAGAAGTGGGACGTCGAAAGCTTCGACATTGCCGACGATGGCAGCTTCATCGCCTATACCGTCAACGAAGCGGGGCTGTTCAAGCTGCGGCTGCTCGATCCTGCAACCGGCGCGGTGCGCGATGTTACCGCCCTGCCGAAAGGCACGATCGGCGGCGTCGATATCGCCCCGTGGGGCACGATCGGCCTGACCGTTTCCTCGGCCAAGGTCCCGTCCGATGCCTATTCGGTTGACCCGGTCACGCTTGCTGCGACCCGCTGGACGATGAGCGAAACCGGCGGGCTGGACCCGGCGGTCAATGTCGAACCCGAATTCATTGAGGTGAAGAGCTTCGACGGCGAAATGGTCAGCGGTTTCCTCTATCGCCCCGATCCCGCTAAATTCCCCGGCAAGCGCCCGCTGATCGTAACGATCCACGGCGGCCCGGAAAGCCAGTTCACCCCGGGCTTTCGCGGCCGCACCAACTATCTGCTGAACGAGCTGGGCGTGGCCATCTTCTATCCCAATGTCCGCGGCTCGACCGGCTTCGGCAAGCGCTTCGTCAGCCTCGATAACGGGCCGTTTCTGCGCGAAAACTCGGTCAAGGATATCGGCGCCTTCCTCGATCGGCTTGAGGGCGACGCCGCAATCGACAAGGACAAGATCGCGGTTCAGGGCGGGTCCTATGGCGGCTATATGTGCTATGCCACCGCGATCCGTTATGGCGGGCGCTTCAAGGCGGCGGACTGCATCGTTGCGATCAGCAACTTCGTCACCTTCCTTGAAAACACCCAGTCCTATCGCCGGGACTTGCGCCGGGTCGAATACGGCGACGAGCGCGATCCCAAGCAGCGCGCCAAGTTGACCGAGATCAGCCCGCTGACCCGGATCAACGAGCTGACCATCCCGCTGCTGGTCGTAACCGGCGCCAACGATCCCCGCGTCCCCAAGAGCGAGGCCGACCAGGCCGTCGCCGCGGTCCGCGCCAAGGGCCGCAGCGCCTGGCACCTGATCGGCCACAACGAAGGCCACGGCTTCGGCAAAAAGGAAAACGCCGACTATCAGTTCTGGGTCGAACTGATGTTCTGGAAGGCGAACCTGCTGGGCGGGGAGTAGGATCTCGCACAAAGCGCGGGGCGGCCGGTTTGGGCGCCCCGCGTCCTTGCCAAAATGATGAAGTTGGGTCACCTTCCGCCGGATTCAGGATGTAGGGGGTATTGAGTGATGCGTTACTTGGTCGTGGGCACCTTCGGTATTTCCCTGGGTATTGCGGCACACGCCGCCACACCAGCTGCAACCGCACTGCCGATCGCCCAGGGCATATGGATCGCATCGACCGACAAGTGCGGCACGGCCTATAGTGGCATGGTCTATGACGGTCGGCGTTGGGGCCAAGTCTATTATTACGGCGAAGGTGGATCACTGGGGCCAGTGGCGGAATTCGAAACGGTTGTGGGCTCCAGTGCCGTGAAGGGCGGCTTCACCAACATGAAGCTGACCAATGCTGGAGGAGCCGGCTACTTTCACGTCAAGTCATTGGGGGGCGACCGAATGATCTTGCGGACCGGCGCGCCTGGCCGCAACTCTATTGATGTCTGGGATGAAACGCTTGTCCGGTGCAATTTCACCAGCCTTTCCCCGCGTATGCAGGCCGCAGTCCGTAAATTTGCACCCACTGTCGCTGTGGGTGCGCCAGCGGTGCAGACTGCCCAAACGCCCCCGGCCGTAGCGACATCGCCAGCGGCGGCATGGAAGGTGACGCCAATAAAGGGCGGCAGTCTTGCCATCTATGGCGGCAAAGGTCTGGTCAGATCGCTAACAGTCACCTGCGCGCCCGATGGCGGCGGTGAAATCTTCATCGAAACCAATGCCCGCGCACGGTCGTCACGTATGACGGTTGTGTTTCGCAGCGACGATGGCGGGCAACCGGCGCTGGCGCTCGACTATTTTGCGAAGCAGGACATCTGGGCCGGAAAGCTCAGTTCCGTTGTCGCCGGTTCGCTGATGTACGGGAACGCAATCACCGTTGACATGGGTGCCCTGGGTAAGGACCGGATTTCCCTTGCCGGGTCTGGGACCGCGATCCGCACGGCCATGAACCAGTGCCTGTTTGAACCTGCCACAGCCACACCTGCCCTGGCACCGCTGGGCATTTCACCGGGCTACTATGCACCGGAGGGTGAGCTTTGTGGCGATGCGAACGGCCTGTTCTATTATGACGGACGCCGATACGGAATGATTTACGATAGCGCGGCTGGGGGAGTCGGGCCAATCGGTCGCCCCAGGAAGGTCGGCAAACAATGGCAATTGAGCGACGGTTCGCGCGTAGAACCGCGCGGGCCAGGCAAAATATCCTGGTCCTATGAAGAATCTGCACCTTACCGCTTATGCCCGACAGCATCCATCCCGATGGGAAAACGGGTGCGATAAGGGCGCAATGGCCCCAAATTCACTACCTCAATCTTATTTGGCATAACTCATGCCGAGGTCGGCGACATACCAGTTCAGGCAAAAACCTGCTAGGCGTAGCGGGTGGTTGGGGGCAGCCGAAACGTGGCTGCCCCGTTGTTCGTGGTGCTCTACATGGTCGTGTAGCCGCCGTTGACCAGGATTGTCTGCCCGGTCATCCACCAGCCATCGGTGACCAGGAAGCGCAGCCAGGGCACGATGTCCGCAATGTCGGTCAGGCCGGTCTTGGTAAAACCCGACAAGGCTGCGGCCGATTTGTGATAGGCCTGCGCATCGCTCGATTCCGCAGGATAGAAGAACGGGGTATCCATCGGCCCGGGCCCAATCGCGGTGACCGAAATTCCGCATTCGCCGAATTCTTTGGCCGCGGCCCGCGTATAATGTTCGACCGGCGCCTTTGTGCCAGCATAGCTTGAATAGAACGGCGTGAACGCCCCCAGCAGCGAGGTGACCAGCGTGCAAACCTTGCCGTTGTCGCTGACGTGCTTGCCCGCTTCCTTGAGGAAGAAGAATGCCGTCTTGGAATTGACGGCGTTCATCGTGTCGAATTCGGCTTCGCTGATTTCCACCATCGGCTTCTTCAGGACCTTGCCGACCGTGTTCACGGCCACATCGATGCTGCCCATCGCCGTTTTGGCGTCCGCAAACAGCTTTTCCATCGCTGCGGCGCTGGTCAGGTCGGCCTGAAGCGCCAGCCCCTTTGCGCCAACCGCCTTGATCGCGGCGACAGTCCGCTCTGTCTCGGCGGCACTCTCGGGGCTGTTGTAGTGCACCACGATTGCCTTTGCGCCGCGCTCGGCAAGGTCAGTCGCCAGCAGACCGCCCAAATTCTTGCCACCGCCTGCGATCAGGACGGTTTTCCCGGTAATGCTATGGTCTGCCATGATTTTGCCTTCTCTCCATTGCTGAGCGGCAAATTTGTCTGTTATCGTGCGCTGCATAAATCGTGATTTTTCAACACCTTTTGTCAGAATTCACTAACAATACTGTAGCCGCGAATGGACAGGATCGACTTGTTCCGGATTTTCGTACGGGCCACCGAGACTGGCAGCTTCACCAAAGCGGCGGACTCGCTCAATCTGCCGCGCTCAACCGTCTCAACCGCCATCGCGACGCTTGAAACTCGGCTCAGGGTACGGCTGTTCAATCGCACCACTCGCGTGGTTTCACCAACGCAGGAGGGGCAGCTGTTTTACGACCGCTGTGTCCAGTTGATCGCCGATGTGGAAGATGCCGAAGCACTGTTTCGCTGCGAGGAGGCGAACCCCACCGGCTGGGTCAGCACCGATGTGCCAAGCCGGATCGGCCGCCTGATCGTGGCACCCGCCTTGCCCGGATTTCTGGAACGCTATCCCGGCATTCAGGTGCGCCTCGGAATGACCGATCGGGCGGTTTCACTGGTCGGTGAAAACGTTGACTGCGTGCTCAGGGTGGAGCCGCTGCACGATTCCGGTCTGATAGCACGCCAGGTCGGCGAGCTCGAACTGATCAACGTGGCAAGCCCAGCTTATCTGGCCCGCCACGGCACGCCGCAATCGATCGCCGAACTTGGCATCGGCCACACGATGATCGGCTATGCCTCACCGTCGAGCGGGCGGACCGCGGCCTGGGAGTGGGCCGATGCCGGTACGATTCACACGCTACCGCTGCCAGCCCGCGTTACCGTCAACAGCGCGGAAGGCTACATTTCGGCCTGCCGCGCCGGGTTGGGCCTTATCCAGATCCCGGCCTATGACGTCCGCGGCCTGCTCGCCGCTGGCGAACTGGTTGAAATATTGCCCGCCTTCCGCGCACCCCGATGCAGATGTCGCTGCTCTATCCGCACCGCCGGTTGCTGTCCCAACGGGTGCAGGTATTTGCGGACTGGCTGATCAAGCTGGTGGAGAACGAGATTCTGGCGCGTGATGGAACTGCCTGAATCCCAAACCTGAACGGCCAATCGCATCGGCCCCGGACACGGGCGAGGCTGCGCGCGATGTCAGAACCAAAAAGCATTGCCTGTTTCCAAATCGGCCAGACGGCCCGGCACAGTCGGGCTTCATGGCCTCCACTGCGTGGAGCCAGGCGGCACCCCTGTTCCGGCTGTGCTCGCGTCAGTTTGATCCATTTGCGAAAATTGAAGGCAATCTGCATCATGCAAGACAATCTGACTTCCCCCTATCCGCCAATCGCAAACTGGCGCGTGCACTGCATACGCTTCAACTTCTTGTTGATCGCGGTCGTCATGGGTGCCTACGCTTGGTATCGGCTGCTGTTTGAATCCGCCGATGTTCCGGTTCCGCAAACCCTTGCCCGGGCAATGCTGGCGGGCCTTGCGCTGATGAGCTTTCTGGGGGTGCGCTATCCGATCCAGATGCTGCCGCTGATGCTCTATGAGCTTGTCTGGAAAACGGTCTGGATCGTGCTGATCGCATTTCGCGCCTGGCTGGCGGGCAAATGGACCGCAGACATCGAGGCACTGTTCCATGACTGCCTGGGCATCGTCTTTGCCTATCTCTTCATGCCCTGGCGCTATGTCTGGGCGCGTTATGTGGTTCAGCCGATGGAGCCGCTACGCCGCGCCAAATAACTTTAACCAAGAGAACTGTCCGTGCTTCCCCCAGCTTGGCCGAGCGGGAAGCCGGGCATTTCCCAAGATGGGGCTGGCCGGGCCGGAAACGGGCGGTCATTCGCTGCCCTGAACCATGTGAGCTTTGTCCACTTCTACAGCCCTGCGATCGCGCCCGTCGGCACGTTGCACGGGCTGGGCAAATCGCGTAAGGGCGCCTTGATTGCCCCGGCCCGTGAGTCTGCCTGGCTCACACCTGCCGGGGCTTGCCGTTTCTCTGCCCAAGGAAGTGCTGCCATGTCGCGTCGCCGCCAGATCTATGAAGGCAAGGCCAAGATCCTTTACGAAGGCCCTGAACCGGGCACGATCATCCAGTATTTCAAGGATGATGCCACCGCCTTCAACGCCCAGAAAAAGGGCACGATCAACGGCAAGGGCGTGATCAACAACCGGATCAGCGAGTATGTCTTTACCCGGCTGAACCACATCGGCATCCCAACCCATTTCATCAAGCGGCTCAATATGCGTGAGCAGCTGGTGCGCCAGGTGGAAATCGTACCGATCGAAGTGGTGGTGCGCAATGTCGCCGCCGGATCGATCAGCAAGCGGCTGGGCATCCCCGAGGGTGAGCCCCTGCCCCACACGCTGATCGAATACTATTTCAAGGACGATGCGCTGGGCGATCCACTGATCGCGGAAGAGCACATCGCCTGCTTCGGCTGGGCCAGCAACGAGGAAATGCAGGACATTTCCGCGATGGCGATCCGGATCAACGATTTCCTGTGCGGAATGTTCGCCGCGATCAATATCCGGCTGGTGGATTTCAAGCTGGAATTCGGACGGTTGTGGGATGGTGACTATTCGCGGATCATCCTGGCCGACGAGATCAGCCCCGATGGCTGCCGCCTGTGGGACATGGTGACCGGCGAAAAGCTCGACAAGGACCGTTTCCGCCGCGATCTGGGCGGTGAGGAAGAAGCCTATCAGGAAGTCGCCCGGCGGCTCGGCCTGCTCGATACCGACAACGGCCCGTCGGAAGTTCTGGACCTCAACGCCCACCGCAAGCTGCGCGGGAAGTAATGGCCCTGCCCGGCGCGGCAGATGTCGTCGGCTTCTGGCAGGAAGCCGGGCCGCCGCGCTGGTTCGCCAAGGATGCGGCCTTTGATGCGGAGATCTCCGCGCGCTTCGAGGCCCTGCACCTTGCCGCCGCACGCGGTGAGCTGGCCGATTGGGCAGAAACTGCGCAAGGCAGCCTGGCACTGCTGATCCTGCTCGATCAATTCCCGCGCAACATCTGGCGCGGATCGGCCCATGCCTTTGCCACCGATCCGCTGGCTCTGGCCACGGCCCGCCAGGCGATTGCGGCGGGGCACGATCGGGCGACCGATCCGGCGCTGCGGATGTTCTTCTATCTGCCATTCGAACATTCCGAAGACCTTGCCGATCAGGACAGCTGCCTGATCCTGGCAGAGGCGCTCGATACCGAGAGCGGCAGCGATTGGAGCCGCTGGGCCCGCCTGCACCGCGACATCATCGCCCGCTTCGGTCGCTTCCCCCACCGCAACGCCTGCCTTGGCCGCGCCAGCAAGGCGGATGAGCTGGCGTTTCTGGCTGACGGTGGTTTCAGCGGTTAGGCTGGCCAGGGGCTTGCCCTGCCCGGCGCAATCGGTCACCAAGTGCGGATGAAAACCCGCAAGCTGCTGTTCGCCCTTTCGATTTCAACCCTGGCCCTGGCCGCCTGCTCACCCCAGCCGAAGAGTGTATCGAGCACGCCTGCGCCCGAACCCGCCTGGGCCTTTGAGAAGAGCGACGTTCCGGTCGATCCGGGGTATCGCTTTGGCCGCCTGCCCAACGGGATGCGCTATGTCATCCGCCAGAACGCGACGCCAAAGGGCACTGCTTTGGTGCGGATGCAGATCGATGCCGGATCGCTGGATGAAAGCGACGATGAGCGCGGCTATGCCCATTATGTCGAGCATATGGCCTTCAACGGCTCCACCAATGTGCCCGAGGGCGAAATGGTCGCACTGCTTGAACGCCACGGGTTGGCCTTCGGCGCGGATACCAACGCCTCGACCGGGTTCGAGCACACGGTTTACAAGCTGGATCTGCCGAAGAACGATCCGGCGCTGCTCGACATCGCATTGATGCTAATGCGCGAGACGGCGAGCGAGCTCAGCTTCAACCCCGGCGCGGTCGATCGCGAGCGCGGCGTGGTCCAGGCCGAAATGCGTGATCGCAATACCTTTGCGCTGCGCAATGTAGAGGATTCGCTGAACTTCGCCCTGCCCGGATCGCGGGTTGCGAAGCGGCTGCCGATCGGCACGCCGGAATCGCTGGCGGGCGCCTCCGCCGAAGGGCTGAAGGCATTCTGGGCGCGTGAATATGTGCCTGCCCACACCACGCTTTATGTGATCGGCGATTTCGATCCCGATCTGGTCGAAACCAAAATCAAGGACCGCTTCGCCAGCTGGAAAGCCGCCCCGGCCGAGCCGCGTCCACTGGCCGGACCGGTTACCCCGGACCAGCGCGGGCAGAGCGACATCTTCATCGATCCGGCGCTGTCCGAACGGGTCACCATCAGCCGCAAGGGGCCCTGGCTTGACGAGCCGGACAGCCTGGCCCAGCGGCGCGAGAACCTGCTGCGCCAGGTCGGCTATGCGATCATCAACCGCCGTCTGCTGCGCCGCTCGCGCGAGGACAATGCCCCGTTCAGGGCGGCAAGCTTCGGGACCGACGATATCTTCAAGGAAGGCCGCAGCACCGAACTGTCGATCGACACGGTTGACGGCAAGTGGCGACGCGGCGTGATCGAGGCAGCGATCGAATATCGCACCGCCCTGACCTATGGCTTCACCCAGGAGGAGATCGACGAGCAGATCGCGATCATCCGCAATGCCCACGCCAATGCCGCCCAGGGTGAGGCGACCCGCAGCAACAGCCAGCTTTATGGCGCGGCCGAAGCGCTGGTCAGCGATGACCGGGTGCCCGATACCCCCGGCAACTCGCTGGCCCGGCTGGACAGCTTCATTCCCGAAATCACCCCCGATGCGGTGATGGGGGCGCTCCGGCGCGAGATCATCCCGCTGGACGAGCCGTTGCTGCGGTTTCAGGGCCGCACGCCCCCGGCCGATGGCGACAAGGGCCTGCGCTCGGCCTGGGATCAGGCGATGATGGCCCCGATCCGCCAGCCTGACCGCAAGGCCGCCAGCACCTTTGGCTATACCGATTTCGGCGCGCCGGGGCAGGTCATTAGCGATACCCGCGAACCGCTGCTGGGGATCCGCACGATCCGCTTCGCCAATGGCGTGCGGCTCAACATCAAGCGCACCGACCTCAAGAAGGACCAGGTGTTGGTCCAGGTTTCGATCGACGGGGGCGATATGCTGGCCGGGACCGGCAACCCGCTCGCCACCCGGATGGTGCCGGTGCTGGCGCTGGGCGGCCTGGGCAAGCACAGCAAGGACGAGCTGGATACCATGCTGGCCGGGCGCACGGTTTCGGCCAATTACGGCTCAAGCGATCTTGCGTTTGTTTCGGTCGCCAGCACGACGCCGCGCGATCTGGAACTGGAGCTGCAACTGCTGACCGCGCAGATGATCGATCCCGGCTATCGCAAGGAAGGTGAGGTGCTGTTCAAGCAGACCATCAACAACCTGTTCGCCAGCCTGCGCGCCACGCCCGGTTCCGCGCTCAGCGCCGATCTGGGCGAGATCGTTTCGGGCGGCGATCCGCGCTTTGCGCTGGGCAAGGTGGAAGACTACCGCGCGCTGACTTTCGATCAGCTCAGGTCCACGCTTTCCGATCGCTTTGCCAATGGCGCGATCGAGATCGGGATCGTCGGAGATGTCGATGAGGATGCAGCGATTGCGCTGGTCGGCAAGACATTCGGCGCGCTGCCCAAGCGTGAAGAGAACTTCCGCCCCTATGCCGAGCGCCGCAACCGGCCCTTCACCAAGGACCGCAAGCGCCACGTGCTGCGCCACGGCGGGGCCAAGGATCAGGCGCTGGTGGTCTATGTCTGGCCAACCCGCGATGGCGAGGATCTGACCGCCGATCTTCAGCTGGAACTGCTGGAACGGGTGATGCGGATCAAGATGACCGATACCCTGCGCGAAAAGCTGGGCAAGGCCTATTCGCCCGGCGCCAGCAGCAATACATCGCGCACCTGGCGCAATTACGGCACTTTCAGCGTCAACGCCTCGGTCGATGTCAAGGAGGTGCCCGCCACCCGCGCCGCGATCGCCGCGACCGTGGCAGACGTGCGCGATACCCCCGTTACGCAGGACCTGCTGACCCGCGCGCGGGAGCCGATGCTGGAAGGGTTTGACAACCTGCTGAAATCCAACGCCGGCTGGCTCTCGCTGGTTGACCGCGCCCAGACTGAGCCGGACCGGATCGAACACTTCGTCAAGTCGAAGGAGGTGCTCAAGGCAATCACGCCTGAGCAGTTGCAAGGCGTAGCGAAGACCTATCTGAAAGCCGACGCCCCGGTCGAGATCGACGTGCTGCCGGACGGCGTTGATGATCCGGTCGGGTCAAGTGGCCAGGCCAAGGATTGACGGGCAGGCGAGTTGCAGGGATCCATCGCTCCGAAATTGTCGGAGATAGCGTTATGCGCATGGTTCCGCTTGGCCTCATCGCTCTGGGGCTCACTCTCGCCACCACTACTGCCTCGGCCGATCCGGTGCCTTCGCCAACCCGGCCGCAGCTGTTCCTGCGGTTCACCGTCGTGACCGGCAACGACGATCTGCGCGGCGGGCAGGACAATGTCAGGGCGACACTGGTATTTGACGGCGCACCCGGCCAGACCTGGATGCTCAACCAGCGGGGAATGCGCTGGGCCGATCGCACCACGCACCAGACCACCGTGCCGCTTCCGCGCGGCGTGGGCATCAACCAAATCCGCCGGGCGATCTTGCGCACCACGTTCCGCGGCGGGCTGAACGGCGACAATTGGAACATGACCTCGGTCACGGTCGAAGTGACAGATGAGCAGAAACGACTCTACGTCGTTATGGGCCGCGCCGGGCCCAAGCGCTTTACCGCGCGCGACCAATCGCTGGATGTGCCGCTTGCACCGCCGTTCGCTGCCGAGCCCGATCCCGGCAAGGGGATTTAGAGCGGTTTCCACCCATTCTAAGCAATCGTGTCGCGGTAACGGCGAACCGCCACGGTTCCCAACACCACCAGCATCAGCAGCAGAACCGCCGTTTCCGGCACGGCCAATCGCCAGTCCCAGCCTTTCAGCATGATCCCGCGCACCAGCCGGATGTAATGCGTCGGCGGCAGGATTTCGGCGATGTACTGGATCGGCTGCGGCATCCCGCGATAGGGAAAGGCAAAGCCCGAAAGCAGGATCGATGGCATCAGATAGAACATACTCATCTGCATCGACTGGACCTGGCTCTTGACCAGGGTGGACATGGTGAAGCCCAACGCCAGACTGACCAGGGTGAACAGCAGAGTCACCGTCAGCAGCAACCAGAACGATCCGACGAAGGGCACCGCGAAGATCAGCTTGGCCGCGGCCAGCACCACCAGCACCTGCACCAGCCCCATCCCGAAATAGGGGACGATCTTGCCGACCATCACCTCGACCGGGCGCAGCGGCGTGGCCAGCAGGTTCTCCATCGTCCCCTGCTCTACCTCACGCGTGACCGACATCGCGGTCAGCGCCACCATGGTCATCGACAGGATGATCGCGAGCAGCCCCGGCACGGTGTTGTGGCTGGTGATCCCTTCGGGATTGTAGCTGCGGTGGAGCACCAGATCGACCGGCGCCGCGCCTTGCTGCCGCCCGGCCAATGGCCCGCGCAGTTCGCGCTGGAGGGCCTGGCTAACCGCCTCATTGACCGCGGCGACAGCGGGGCCGGTGCTGGCCGGATCGGTGGCATCGACGGTGAGGAGCAGTTGCGGCTTTTCCCCGCGGACCAGTGCCCGGCTGAAATCGGTCGGGATGGTCAGGACGAACTGCGCCTTGCCTTCCGCGATCAACCTTTCGCCTTCACCGTAATGATCTGCCACTTCGGTCAGGTCGAAGTATCCGGTGGTTCGAAGTGAGCTGAGGATTGATCGGGAAAATGCTGAATTATCGTTACTTTCCACCACCAGCGGCAGATGGCGCGGATCGTTGTTGATCGCCACGCCAAAGATCACCAGCTGGATGATCGGAAAGAAGAACATCATCGCGATCGTGCCCGGATCGCGCGCCATTTGGCGCAGTTCCTTGAACACCATCGCGCCGATCCGCTCCCACATCACGCGCTCTCCAGTACCGAGTGGTCGGGGGCCTGCTTCATCAGGTGGATGAACACGTCTTCCAGCGTCGGCGCGCTTTCAACGAATTTGACCCGGTCGGCAAAGGGGGCGACGGCAGCCTTGAGCGCGGCCAGATCAGGCCCGCAGACGTGCAGTGTGGTTCCAAACGGGGCTGCCATGGCAACTCCCGGCCGCCCTTCGATCTCGCCAGCCAGACGATCGGCCCCTTCGCCCTCGCCCTGCAGGGCGTGGAGACCGGATTCGGCAATAACCTGATCGGTCGTGCCGCGCGCCAGCATCACCCCATAGGCGATATAAGCGATCTCGTGGCAGCGTTCGGCCTCGTCCATGTAATGGGTAGAGACGAGCACGGTCATGCCATCGCGGGCCAAGGCGTGGATCTGATCCCAGAACTCGCGCCGGGCTTGCGGATCGACCCCGGCGGTCGGCTCGTCCAGCAGCAGGATCCGCGGCTCGTGCAGGACCGCGGCGGCGAGCGCGAGGCGCTGTTTCCATCCGCCGGATAGCTTTTCGGCGAGCTGGTCGGCCCGGCTGGTCAGGCCGAGCTTTTCAAGCGCCTCATCCACCCGCTGACGCTTGCGATCGAGGCCATAGACCCGGGCGATGAATTCCAGATTCTCGCGGATCGTCAGATCGCCGAACAGCCCGAACTTCTGGGTCATGTAGCCGATCTGCTGCTTGATCGCGCGGCGTTGGGTGCCCAGGTCCAGCCCCAGCACCTCTCCTTCCCCGGCATCGGGGATCAGCAGCCCGCAGATCATCCGCAGCGTGGTGGTCTTGCCTGAACCGTTGGGGCCAAGAAAGCCGCAGATCCGTCCGGGCTGGACGGTCAGGTTGACATTATCGACCACCGTGCGCGCGCCGAACCGCTTGGTCAATCCGCGCACCGCAATGGCGGGGGCCTGGCTCATTGCGGCACGACCTCAACCGGCAGACCGGGCGCCAAAGGCTTGTCGCTGGCAGGCAGGATCGCCTCGACCAGGAAGACCAGCTTGGCCCGGGCCTTTTCCGAATAGATCACCGGGGGCGAAAATTCGGGCCGGGGCGCGATATAGCTGATCTTTGCGCTGCGGGTGCCGCCACACCCATCGCAGCTATAGCTGATGGTCATGCCCGGCTTGAGTGCGGCGATCCGGTCTTGCGGCACGTAAAACCGCAGCTTGCGTTTATCATCCGGAAGGACCGAGACGACCGGCATATTGGCCGGCACCCATTCCCCCGGGTTGTAGAAGGTCTGTTCGATCACCCCGCGTGCCGGAGCCACCGGAGCGATTTCACGGCGGCGCTGACGCTGGCCGCGCAGAGCCGCCTCGGCCCCGGCAACCTGAGCGCCCGCAGCAGCCTGCTGCCCGGCCCGGCCAGAGGAGAGTTCGCCCGAGCGAATCTCGGCCCGGGTCTGGGCCAGTTGCGCCGCTGCCCCATCACGCGCGGCGCGGGCCGCGTCGTACTGCGCCCTGCTGGCAAAGCCCTTGGCATAGAGTGCCGAGATCCGGCTGAAATCGTTCTGCGCCTTGGTCAGCGCGGCCACCGCCGCAGCCTCTCCGGCGCGGGCCACGTCCAGCTCTGCCTGCCGCTGACGCGCCTCGGACAGATCGCTGACCTGCGCCTTGGCGGCCGCGACCTGCGCCTCGGCCTGGGCCATATCGGCATCGGTGCTTTCCGGATCGAGCGAGAACAGCACCGCGCCTTCAGCCACGCTGGCCCCGCGATCAACCGGGCGCTGTGCCAGCCGTCCGGAAACGGGTGCCGCGACATACATCGTTTCCGCTTCGACATAGCCCAGCCAGTTGGCTTCGGCGGTGCTGCGGGTGAAGTGCCAGATGCCGGCGCCGGCCAGCGCCACAACGGCAACCGCGATCAAGGGTTTGGGAGGGCCGCTCATGCCCGGTCCTTTCTGACTAGTAATCCGTTGAGAATGGTATCGGCATGGGCCTGCGCCATCTGTGCCGGTTCGATCGGCTCTGCCCCGATCGGCTCGAACGTGTTTTTCCAGATCGCGGCCATCAGCACCCCGCCGACCACGCTGCGGCAGGCCTGAGTAATGTCGGCGCACACGAATTCGCCGCGCTCGATCCCGTGCCGGATGATCCGCTCAACCAGGCCAAGGCCTTTGGAAATCACCTGTTCGTGATAGAACCTGGCGAGGTCTGGGAACATCGCCCCTTCCCCGATGATGACCCGGGGGACGAAGGCCATGCCCGGTTCGGTCAGCCGCGCCGCCATAAAGGTGATGAAACCGCGCAAGATGTCCGGGGCCGGAATATCCCCGAAATCGGCCGGTGCAGCCTGCGGCAGCATCGTTTCGATCAGTTCGGACACCATCTCCTCGAACAGCGCCTCTTTCGACCGAAACTGGAGATAGAGCGCAGCCTTGGACAGGCCCAGCGCCTGGGCGATGTCTTCCATCCGGGTCCCGGCAAAGCCCCGCGCATTGAACTGATCGCGCGCCGCCGCAAGAATATCGGCACGGCGGCTGGGGACGGCTGGGCGCGGCATGATTCATATATAACTGACCAGTCAGTTATATATCAAGGCAAAAAAATGAGGCGGAGCGCAGCGCGCCCCGCCTCTCAGTAGGGAGGAACTTGATCGACCGGCTTAGAAGGTGACGGTCGCGTCCGCGCCAAAGGTGCGCGGCGGGTTGAAGTTGGCATAGGAACCCAGGATCGAATTGTTGGCGTCCGACCGGCGATAGATGTGGGTTTCGTCGAGCAGGTTGCGGCTCCAGACCGAAAGGGTCAGCTTCTGGCCACCATCACCCAACGGCAGGTTTGCCACCGCAATGCGGGCATTGACCACGAAGCTGGAGTCGGTCTTCACGTCTTCGTTCTGGAAGCTGTACTGGCTGCTGGCAAAGTTCGCATCGATGTGGAACTTCACCTTGGCCCCGGCATCACCGAACGGGATGTCATAATCGACATAGCCCGAACCGGCGTGTTCCGGCGTGAATACCGCGAAGACCTTGGTATAAACCGGGGTGGTCGTGGTTGACAGGAACGGGTTAAGCGTCGCCGGGATATCGGTGTAGGTATAGGCATAGGACGCCCCGATCGTCAGGTTTTCAACCGGACGGGCAGTCAGTTCAGCCTCGAACCCGCGGATCTTCGAAACACCCGGGGCGTTCGACGTTTCTTCGGTGTGGAGGCCAAAGGTCGGGCTGGTCGGGTTGGTATCGACGTTGTCGAAGTCAATCTGGGTACCAGTGCGATCCATGATGTAGCCCGCCAGGTTGAGGCGCAGCTTGCGATCGAAAAAGTCCAGCTTGGCGCCAACTTCATAGGCCTTCACTTCTTCCGGATCGAACGGAGCGAAGGTCTGCGAACGGCTGTTGGCGCCGCCAGCCCGGTATCCGGTCGAATACTTGGCATAGAGGTTGACGCCATCGGCCGGTTCATAGGCCAGCGTGACCATCGGATCGAACCGGTCCTTGTCGAACAGGAACGGGAAGTTGACCGCAGCGTTGCGGACCTTGGTCAGCGTGCCTTCGCGCTTGTCCTTGGTGTAACGACCGCCGACCGTCAGGTGCAGAGTTTCCAACGGCGACCAGGTGGCCTGGGCAAAGGCCGCATAGCTGCGGGCCTTGGCGTTGCTGTCGCGCTGGACCGACCAGTTGGCGACGTTCCAGGTCAGGGCGTCATTGATGGTGTAGCCGGTGCCGGTCGAATTCCACTTGTTGGTCGAGGGCGTCGCGGCAAATTCGCGGACGGTTTCGGTGAAGTAGTAAAGACCGACCACGTAATCGATCTGCGGCAGGCTGCCGACCAGCTGCAGTTCCTGGCTGAACTGGGTCTGGTGCAGCTGCGAGAGAGAATAGCGCGCGAAGTTGGCGTTCGGCGCATAGATCGTGCGGTGCGGCCCGCCCGAGTTATCCCACTGTTCGGTATCGACCCCGCGCCAGGCGGTGATCGAGCGGAATTCCAGTTCGGGGTTCAGCTTGTACTTCAGCGTGGTCGAAAAACCGTGGGTACGGTCAATGCTGGCCTGCTGCGGCACGCCGATTTCGGCAGCGGTCTGGCGATCGGCATGGACTTCGACCAGCGGCGAAAGCGGAGCGATACAGCTGGTGGCCGGCGCTGGGCAGGTCAGCGTGGTGCCAACATAGGTGCCGACCGCACGGTTCAGCGGGTTGTAGTTGATCAGCTGGCTGTAGAAGGGGGTGCTTTCGCTCTTGGCCTGATCATAGGCAAATTCGACCGAAAGCCCGTCAACCGGCTTCCACAGGCCCACCGCGCGGCCGCCGACACGGTTATAGTAACCCCAGCCGAGCTGGCCGGCCAGCGGGTTGGTCACGGTTTCGTCCTGGTGCTGAACGATCCCGTCAAGCTTGACCGCAAAGTTGGCGACGGCCGGAAGATCAAGGTGCACTTCGCCGTTGTAGGAACCGAAGTTGCCGGCCCCCATCGAAATGCGTCCACCGAATTCACCGCTGGGCTTGCGGGTCACGATCGAAAGCGCGCCGCCTTCGGTGTTACGACCGAACAGCGTGCCCTGCGGGCCACGTAGCACTTCGATCCGCTCGGCATCGAACAGACCGGCGTTGAGGCCCTGCTGACGGCCAAGATAGACACCGTCGATATAGACGCCGACACCCTGGTCACGGGCGGTCTGGTTGGCGTCAAAGGGAACGATCCCGCGAATGCCGATGGTCAGCGCCGACTGGCGGGCTTCGAACGTGGCAACGCGCAGCGAGGGAACCACACCGTCGCCAAGGTCGATCAGGCTCTGCACGTGGCGATCGCGGATCGCTTCGGGCGCCATGACCGAGATCGCGATCGGGGTCTTCTGCAGGTTGGTTTCGCGCTTGGTCGCGGTGACGACGATTTCGGTCAGGTGCGATTCATCGGTGGGCTGGGCAGCGGCGCTTTCCGGGCTCGGCTGGTCCTGATCGGAAGAGGCGGCGGCGCTGGCGCCATCAACCATCACGCCATTGTCGCTGACCTTGATCGCAGCATGGGCGGCCTGGGCCTGGAAAAGCCCCAGCACAGTGGCAAGGGCAAGGGCGGAAGCGGATGAACGCGAAATATAGCGGCTCATTGGATTTCCCTGAATCTGTTGTGCGTTTCGGCGACGCCGAGATCCGGGAAAACAGGCGGATGCGAATCGCCCCGGGCGGCCTCACCGCCGCCTCTAGGGTTGCTGAATGTCGCTTGTGCGTAGCTTACGCGACCATATTTTAACGCGGATTTGTCATTATTGTGACAACGGCATCTTGATCAGGACAGATGCGCCGAAGCAAACAGGGACAGCCAGCCTTGGCGAGCCTCGGCAGTGAAGCCATCCTTGCTCATCGCGCCCAGCAGAAACAGCGAGCTCTTGCCCTTGACTATCCGATAGAACGCGCTGGCGGGATAATCGGCGGCGCAGCCGTGAGAATTTCGCTCTACCGTGAGGGAAATCTCATCCTGCGCGATGACGATGAAATCACTCGGGCAGCGCGCCTCTGCCTGACGGCGCAGTTCGGCCAGCCAATCCGCACTGTCGCGCACCTTTGCATCCGGGCTGCGGGCGATAATCACCAGCGCTTCGGTCCAGTTGCGAACCGATTCTCCGCGCACAACCACCATATCGACCAGATAGGCCGGATTGCGGCCATCAAACCGGAGCAATTCCTTTCGGCCGGAATCGAGCGACTGCTGCAACGGTTGGTAGAGTCGATGATCGAAATTCAGTTGCTCGGCCCAGGCCGGGGCCGCCAGGCCCTGCGCGGCCACTGCCGCAACAATCGCGTAAACCAAGCGCCCGAAAATGCCCTTCACCCGCAACAGATCATTCTCCCAGAACACGTTTCTCGCCCCGATACTGCGCTTCCGGCAGCAAAAAATAAACCGAAACCTCCCAACTTTTTTGCGACAAAATCCTGACATTGCTGCGTCCACCGGCATCCACCGCAGTGCGCAAACCCATGCCGAAATGCCGGTGTCTTTGCACCGTCATCAAACGGTCATCTACCAGGTCCATGTAGCCGGAATATCGCAACCTCCCCGTCGGTCTTTCGGATGGAACGC
>JAKPHK010000056.1 GCA_029550345.1 Pseudomonadota bacterium | reverse complement strand
CTGGCAACCCGACGTCTGCCGCCACCTTGCCGATTTCGGCGCCGAGCTGCTGATCGTGCCCAACCGCAGCCCCTACGAGATCGACAAGGATACCCTGCGGATCGACGGCGTGGCCAAGCTGCGCGCGGTCGATACCCGGCTCCCGCTGGCCTATCTCAACCGCGTCGGCGGGCAGGACGAGCTGGTGTTCGACGGGGCCAGCTTCGTCATCAACGGCGACGGCGCCCTCGCCGTGCAGATGAAGGACTGGGAGGAACAGGAAGTCACCACCCACTGGACCCGCACGGCGCAGGGCTGGCGCTGCGACCGGGGCGAGGTGGAGACGCTGGCCGACCATCCCGAGGATATCTACTGCGCGATGACGCTCGCGCTGCGCGACTATGTGAACCGCAATGGCTTCCCCGGCGTCGTGCTGGGCCTCTCGGGCGGGATCGACAGCGCGATCTGCGCGGCCATCGCCGCCGATGCGCTGGGGCCGGATCGGGTCTGGTCGGTCATGCTGCCCAGCCGTTTTACCAGCCAGCTCAGCCTTGATCTTGCCACCGAATGCGCGCGGATGATCGGCTGCCGATACGATACGATCCCGATCAGCCCGGCGGTTGAGGCGTTTGACACCATGCTGGAGGGCACTTTCGCCGACGCCCAGGTCGATATCACCGAAGAAAACGTGCAGTCGCGGATTCGCGGTGTCACGCTGATGGCGCTCAGCAACAAGTTCGGCCCGATGCTGCTGACCACCGGCAACAAGAGCGAGATGAGCGTCGGCTATGCCACGATCTATGGCGATATGGCGGGCGGCTACAATCCGTTGAAAGACGCCTACAAGATGACCGTTTTCGCGATCAGCAAGTGGCGCAATTCGCACAAGCCCAAGATCGGCCTTGGCCCCGATGGCCCGGTGATGCCCGATGCGATCATCACCCGCCCCCCGTCGGCCGAACTGCGCCCCGACCAGAAGGACGAGGATTCGCTCCCGCCCTATCCGGTGCTCGACGGAATCCTGCTCGGCCTGGTCGAACACGAAAAGAGCGTCGAGCAGCTGGTAGCCGAAGGGTTCGACCGCGATACGGTGATCCGGATCGAGCGGCTGCTCTACATCGCAGAGTACAAGCGGCGCCAGGCCCCGCCGGGGGTCAAGCTGGGCACCCGCAACTTCGGGCGCGACAGGCGCTATCCGATCACCAACGCGTTTCGCAGCGCCTGATTGCAATCGGCCGGTACTATCTCTTTTTCAACAACAGGTGCGGAAGAGATCGGAATGCTGAACGATATCAAGGCGGTTTACGCCGCTGCCTGGCGGGCGATGCTGGTCATGCCGCTGCTGTTCGCGATCCCGGTTGTGGTCGAATTCGCGCAGCACGTGGTTGAGATGCGCATCGGGATGTATGACAGTCTGGCCATGGCCAAGCAGGTCGCCGACGATCCCATGCGGATGCTGTTCGGCTTTGCCAAGGCCGTCGCTCTGCTCCTGCCCGGCTACTGGTTCGTGCGCCTCATGGCCTTTGGCGATGGCAGGCGTGCCGCGCGGCCCGAAGCCCCCGCGTTCGCGCTGTGGCTGGTGCTGTTCGTGATGAATGTCGCAATTCTGGCCTGGGAGATGTTCGGACCCCCGCTGGGCAGCGTGATCGGCCTCGCCGGACAGTCGGAAAAATTGGCCGGGCCGGTCCTGAGCGCAGCCTGGATGGTCATCGGTATCTACTTCACGGCATGGTTCGTCGGCTGGACACTGGGCAACCGCGCGATCGGGCCCAGGCGGTCCTTTGCGATCATGACCGGATCGTTCTGGCGCACGGTCGGCTATATGCTGGCCTGCATCCTGCCGCTGATGGCCCTGCACTATGCACTGGGGTACCTTGCAGTGACACTGACCCCGGCCTTGCTTGACTGGGTGGTGCTTGCGCTTGACGCGGTGGTGGTGGGGCTGCTGGCCTGCTGCATGGCCGGTGCGGGCTATATCGCCGCCGCCAGCGCTGCTGCGCGCAAGGGCGCCAGCCTGATCGAATAGGCCGCTCTCGGCGTAGATCCGCGCTGATCGAAGCCATTCAGGTCGCTCGCCTTCAAATCTTTATTGCGATTGCGTCGCAATAGCATTGACACAGAGCCTGCTGCGACTAGGCTCCTCGCGCCCCCGAACGGAGAATTGCGATGACCAACCACCCCTGCGGCACTCCGCAGACCGCGCACCAAAGCCGCATTAGCGGTGCCAATCTTGCGGCCGTCCTGCCAGACCTGCGCCAACAGCCGCTGGCCGCAATCCACCTGGTGATGAGCATCCGCCTTTGCGCCCTGGGTGAAGCGAGCGGGCAGGATCCGCTGCCTGCGCTGGCCTGCCGCCTTGGCAGCATCACGGCGGCACGGGCAGTGCTTGATCTGACCGAGCGCCTTTCCCGCGCCTGGCCGGAACGCTATACCACCGCGCGGCCCTGCTGTTCGCGGATGACCCCGGACGAATGGACGGTGGCCTTGCTGGCCCGCGCCGCCCGCGCGGCTGATCGCGCGGCCTTTTCCGCAGCGCTTGACGGCTTCGTCCGCACAGACCGCCATGAACCGCTCTATGCCGCAACGATCGGCGCCATCGCCGCAATCGACGCTGCGCGGTAGCCACTGCCCGGACTGGCGCTATCCGGCGGAAACGCTATAGCGCCGGGCATGACCGTCACCACCCGTTTCGCCCCCAGCCCCACCGGTACGCTTCACGTCGGCAATGTCCGCACCGCGCTGCATTGCTGGCTGCTGGCCAGGAAGCATGGTGGGCGTTTTCTGCTGCGGATCGACGATACCGATCTAGAGCGCAGCCGCGAGGAACACGTCGCCAGCATCAAGGCCGATCTCACCTGGCTGGGGCTCAACTGGGATGGAGAAGAACGCCAGTCCGCACGGTTTGGCCTCTATGAGGCGCAGTTCCAAAAGCTGATCGCGGCGGGCCGGGTTTATCGCTGTTATGAGAGCGCACAGGAACTGGAACTGAAGCGCAAGGTTCTGCTGGGGCGCGGGCTGCCGCCGATCTATGACCGCGCGGCACTGATGCTGAGCGAGGAAGACCACGCCGCCAAGGCCGCGGCGGGCGAGACGCCGCACTGGCGCTTTCTGCTCGACCGCGATGCGCAAATCGAATGGACCGACGGCATCCGTGGCCCCCAGCATTTCGATCCCGCGAAGATGAGCGACCCGGTGGTGCGGCGCGGCGACGGATCGTGGCTTTATCTGCTGCCATCGGTGATCGACGATATTGCTATGGGCGTAACCGACGTGATGCGCGGCGAAGACCACGTTTCCAATACTGCCAGCCAGCTCCAGATGTTCGAGGCGCTGGGCGCAGCGCGGCCGCGCTTTTCGCATGAGGCGCTGCTGGTTGGCACCGAGGGCAAGCTTTCCAAGCGGCTTGGCTCGCTGGGCGTGGCCGCGCTGCGCGATGAAGGGATCGAACCCGAAGCACTGATCGCGCTGTTGGCCCGGCTGGGCACCAGCGATCCGGTCGATCCCGCGCTCAGCGCCGAAGACCTTGCCGCCACCTTCGAGCTCTCACACTTTGGCCGAGCTCCGGCCCGGTTTGACGAAGCCGAACTGCACCGCGTCAACGCCGCCGTGGTGCACCGCCTGCCCTATGCCCGCGTCGCGCATCTGCTGCCAGAAGGCATGGGTGAAGCCGCATGGGAAGCAATCCGCCCGAACCTTGAACATATCGGCGAGGCGGCGGACTGGTGGCAAGTCGTGACCGGAAGCGTCACCGCACCGGCGTTTTCGGATGAAGACAAGGCCTATCTGGCTCAGGCAGAAAGCACGCTGGAAACCACCGGCGCCGATTGGCCCGCGCTGACCGCCGCGCTGAAGGAAACGACCGGTCGCAAGGGCAAGGCGCTGTTCCTGCCGCTGCGCCAGGCCCTGACCGGCATGGACCACGGCCC
Source organism: Pseudomonadota bacterium (assembly GCA_029550345.1). Taxonomy (GTDB): domain Bacteria; phylum Pseudomonadota; class Alphaproteobacteria; order Sphingomonadales; family Sphingomonadaceae; genus Novosphingobium. Next base: position 33,892 of record JAKPHK010000056.1, on the reverse strand, counting down.
CGACATGGCGGCACTGCTGCCGCTGATTGGCAGGGACACCGCGCTGGAGCGGTTGAAACGGGCTGGCACGCACTAATATTTCACACCGCACTGCAACATTGCCCTTGCCATTGCGCGAAAGCGCCATTAGGGGCGCCTCCCATGTCGAATATGCCGACCATCACCATTACCACCAAACCGACCGCCTGTGCGGGACCGGTTGTGGCGGTGCTTGGTTAAGGCACCCCGGCAACCCGCCCCGCACCGAGCAGGCGGGGCATCCAATCCAGGACAAGCGAACCCCGGCCCTGCTCTCCCCCATCAGGAGTAGCATCATGGTTCGTCGTTTTTCCAAGGGTCAGCAACTCAACGTCGGCGTGGTCGGCGCGACCGGCGTGGTCGGATCAGCCATGCTGGCGATCCTGAAAGAGCGCAATTTCCCGATTGCCACCTTGCGGCTGTTTGCTTCGGCCCGTTCGGCCGGCAAGCTGATCGACGGAGTGACGGTTGAGGATGCCGCCACGGCGGACTTTGCCGGGCTCGACGTGGTGCTGTTCAGCGCCGGAGGGGCAACCTCAAAGGCGCTTGCACCCAAGGCCGCCGCTGCGGGAGCAGTGGTGATCGACAACAGTTCTGCCTGGCGTTCAGACCCGGAGGTGCCGCTGGTCGTCGCCGAAGTAAACGCCCATGCCATGGCCGATCTGCCAAAGGGGATCGTGGCCAACCCCAACTGCACGACCATGGCGGCAATGCCGGTGCTGGGGCCGCTGCACGCCGAAGCGGGTCTCAAGCGACTGGTCGTTTCGACCTATCAGGCGGTGTCGGGCGGCGGTCAGGAAGGGATCGACGTGCTGGCCCGCCAGCTGGCCCACGTCGGGGACAAGGCTGCGCTGCTGGCGCAAGGCGGCCATGCCGACCTGCTGCCCGCGGCAGAGAAGTGGGCCGTTCCGATGGCGCACAACGTGGTCCCGCTAAACTATGTGCTGGGCGAGGACGGCTATACCGAGGAAGAGCTGAAGCTGCGCGACGAAAGCCGCAAGATCCTGGAAATCCCCGGCCTGCCGGTTTCGGGAACCTGCGTGCGGGTGCCGGTCTTCACCGGTCATTCGCTCTCAATCAATGCCGAGTTCGAGCGGCCGATCAGCGTGGCGCGCGCGCTGGAGCTACTGGGCCAAGCCCCCGGCGTGGTGGTGGCCGATGTGCCCAACCCGCTGGAGGCGACCGGCCAGGACCCGGTCTTTGTCGGCCGGGTCCGGCCCGACACCTCAAGCGAGAACGGTCTGGCGCTGTTCGTGGTGGGTGACAACCTGCGCAAGGGCGCCGCGCTGAACGCTGTGCAGATCGCCGAGGCGCTGATCGGCTAGGCACGCTTCCCCTCCCCTTCCGGGGGGGGGACTTTCAGACCTTGCCCTTTGCCCAGCCGACGATCGACTGGGCCGGCATCGCCCCGCTCTGCCGCGCCACTTCGCGGCCGCCGGAAAACAGGATCATGGTCGGGATCGACTGGATGCCATAGCGACGCGAGAGCTCGGGCACCCGGTCGGTTTCTACCTTGAGCAGGCGCATTTGCGGTTCGAGCTCACGCGCGGCCTGGGCGAAGGCCGGGGCCATGGCCTTGCACGGCCCGCACCATTCCGCCCAGAAATCGACCAGTACGGGCAGGCTGCCTTTCAGGACATGGCGGTCGAACGCCTCCGCCCCGACATCGAGCGGACGCCCGGCGAACAGCGGCGCCTTGCACTTGCCGCAGCTCGGTCCGGCGCCCAACCGGGTCAGTGGAACGCGATTCAGCGCACCGCAGGTGGGGCAAGGAATCATCGCCGGATCGGTCTGGACGGTCATGGTCGGCACTCCTTTGAATCTTTCGGTTCCCTATCTGGTGCCCGCTTGATCGGGATCAAGGATTGCCGCACCATAAAAATTAGAGAAAGCTCATATAACTCTTTGCAAGGGGCATGGCCATGAACAGGTTGATGTGGATTCTGCACGCGATGATTTCGACCACGCTGATGGGTATCGGCGTGACTGCGGTGCTGGCGGCGAATATGCCGGGCTGGAAGCCAATCGTGATAGCGGCGGCGATCGGGTTTGTTGCGGCCTTTCCGATTTCATACTTCGTTTCGCAAAAGATCCAGCACCTGACCCGTGGATCGGAGTAAGCCCATGCACAAGGACTGGCCCGCCATGGCGGGAGAACTTTCGGCCGCGATCAAGGAAGTCCGCCTTGGCAGCCCGGAGGTAATGAAGAACTTCTCCGCCATGGCCGCCGCTGCCACCGCCGGAGGCGCGCTTGATACCAAGACCAAGGAACTGCTGGCTCTGGCGATCTCGGTCGCGATCCGCTGCGATGGCTGCATCGCCTTCCATTCCAAGGCCGCTGTGCAGCATGGCGCCACGCGCGAAGAGATCATGGAGACCATGGGCCTGGCGATCTATATGGGGGCTGGCCCCAGCCTGATGTATGCCGCCCAGGCGGTTGAGGCTTATGACCAGTTCACGGAGAAAGCCGCTGGCTAAACGTTCTTAAGCCGCCACCTCGATCGTCTCCTCGTCCGCAGCTTCGAGCAGTTTCTTTTCGACGGATCGCAGCCGCTGAACCGAGTCGACCTTCTCACCCAGCAGGTCGGTGACATAGAAGGTATCGACCGCGCGTTCGCCGTAAGTGGCGATGTGGGCAGAATGGACCATCAGCTTGGCTTCGAACAGCGCCCGCGCCAGCCGGTTGAGCAAGGCCGGACGATCGCGCGCGTTGACCTCTATCACGGTGAAGCGATTGGACGCGGCGTTATCGAATTCAACCCGCGGTCGAACATCGAAGGCATTGGCGCGCGGGCGGGCCAGCGGGCGGGCATTGAGCTGTGGCACCAGCTTGATCCGGTTGGCCAGTGCCTCGGCAATGGTGCTTTCGATCCGGGCGAGCTGACCCTCCTCCGAAAACGGGCGGCCCAGCGGATCCTGAACCAGGAAATTGTCCACCGCCATGCCGTTGCGCGCGGTGTGGATCCGGGCATCGATGATGTTGCCCCCGGCCAGGTGAATGCCGCCTGCGATGCGATAGAACAGCCCGGGATGATCGGCCGCGATCACCGTCACAAGTGTGGCCCCGCGCGCTGCGTAGTATTCGGTCTGCACGTCGAGCGCCTTGCCCTTGGCCCGGTCAAGCTGGACCAGATTGCTGGCGATCACATCGTCCGGTTCTGCGATCCAATAGGAATCATTCAGTTGCCGGGCATATTTGCCGACCAGCTTGCCCTGTTCGCCCAGCCGTTCGGTCGCGGCCTGCTGCTTGGCCGCGATCCGCTGTTCGCGCCCGTGCTGGACATGTCCCAGCCGAAGCCGCTCTTCCGCAGCCTCATACAGTTCGGCAATCAGCTGGCGCTTCCAGCCGTTCCAAACCCCTGGCCCAACCGCGCGGATATCGACGATTGTCAGCATCGAGAGCAGCCGCAGCCGCTCTATCGACTGCACCTGAGCAACGAAATCGGTGATCGTCTTCCAGTCGGCCAGATCGCGCTTGAATGCGGTCGCGCTCATCATCAGGTGATGGCGCACCAGCCATGATACCAGCTGGGTTTCCGTCTCGTTCAGGCCCAGCCGCGGGCAGAGCTTCAGCGCAACTTCCGCGCCGAGCACCGAATGATCGCCGCGCCGCCCCTTGGCGATATCGTGGAGCAGGATCGAGACGTAGAGCACGGTGCGATTGACCACCTTGTGGATGATCGCGCTGGCCAGAGGGTGATCTGCCTTCAGTTCGCCGCGCTCGATCCGGGCCATGAGGCCGACCGCGCGGATCGTGTGCTCATCCACCGTGTAATGGTGGTACATATCGAACTGCATCTGCGCGTTGACCCGGCCAAAGTCGGGAATGAATCGCCCGAAAACCCCCGCCTCGTTGAACCAGCGCAACGCCACTTCAGGATCGTTGCGGCTCGACAGAAGATCAAGGAACAGGGCATTGGCGCGTGGATCGGTGCGGACGGTATCGACCAGCCGGGCATCCCGCACCGCCAGCCGCATCGCATCCGGGTGCAGTTCCAGACCGTTGGCATCGGCCAGCACGAAAATCTCGATCAGCCGGGCCGGATCCTCTGCAAACCAGGCATCGGAGGGCACGTTGATCCGCCCGCCAAACACCGGATAGCCTTTTATCAGCCTGCGCCGGGCGCGGAATCCGGCGAGCAGCCCTCGGGGCTGCTTCTTCGCGAACTGATCGTCAAGCTGGGCCAGAAACAGCCCGGTCAGGTGCCCGACCCGCTTCGCCTGCAGGAAGAAATACTGCATGAAGCGTTCGACCGCGCTCTTGCCCGGGCGATCGGCGAACTGCATTCGCGCCGCGACCTCGCGCTGGAGATCGAAGGTCAGCCGGTCTTCCGCCCGGCCGGTGATGGTGTGAAGATGGCACCGCACCGCCCAGAAGAAGTCCTCGGCCCGGCGAAATGCCCGGTATTCCTGCCCGCTCAGCAACCCGACCCGAACCAGTTCAGAAGCATCGCGAACGTGATGGATATACTTACCGATCCAGTAGAGCGTGTGCAGGTCCCTGAGGCCGCCCTTGCCCTCTTTCACATTGGGTTCGACCACATAGCGGCTATCGCCAAGGCGCTTGTGACGTTCGTTGCGCTCGGCCAGCTTTTCAGTGACGAACTGCCGCTCGGTCCCGGCCACGACCTCGGCCCAGAACCGGCGCTGCGCCTCATCAAACAAGGCCTGATCGCCCCAGACATAGCGCCCTTCGAGCATCGCGGTGCGGATCGTCAGGTCACTGCGGCCCATCCGCACCATCTCGTCCAGCGAACGGCTCGACTGACCGACCTTCAGCCCCAGATCCCACAGGAAATAGAGCGTCGCCTCGATCACCTGTTCGCACCACGGGGTCTGCTTGATCGGAGTGACGAATGCGATATCGACGTCGGAATGCGGCGCCATCTCGCCCCGGCCATAGCCGCCTACCGCCATGATCGTCAGCCGCTCCCCGGCCGAGCGATTGGCCGATGGATAGACATCGCCGACCACGTGATCGTGGATCACCCGGATCAGCTGATCGATCAGAAAGGCCTGACCCTCTGCGCACAGGTGCCCGGCTGAGGGTTTTTCCAGCAGGCGCCGGGCAATCTCATCGCGGCCGTCCTTCAACGCTGCGCGCAGCAACTCCACGACCTGCAACCGGGCCTTGGCCGCGCCGTGTTCCGCCACCACGTCGGCGATCGCCCCGGCCAGTGCCCGTCGATCAATGATCTGGCGCTGATCGGCGATACGTGCGCCGGTCACCCGGCCTGTTTCTGCTCTGCTTCCCACACCGGCAGGTAACGGGCCTTCAGGGCGCGCTTGTCAACCTTTTCGGTGCCGAGGCGGGGGAGGCTTTGCTTTTCTTCCCACAACCGCGTCGGAACCTTGAACGGAGCGATGTGCAGCAGGAGGAAGGCTTTCAGGTCTTCTTCGGACAGGCTGCGCCCCTCTTCGACCAGGTACACCCCGGTCGGCTGTTCGCCAAAGCGCTCATCGGGCATTCCAAAGACGCTGGCTTCGGCCACATCGGGGTGGGCATAGATCGCCTCTTCCACCTCGATACAGCTGATGTTTTCGCCGCCGCGGATGATGATGTCCTTCTTGCGGTCAACGATGAACAGGTATTCGTCCTCATCGAGATAGCCCAGGTCTCCGGTACGGAACCAGCCATCGGCAGTCACCGCTTCGGCGGTCGCCTGCGGGTTCTCCCAATAGCCGCCGAAATTGCAGATCGTACGGAAGGCCACTTCGCCGGTGGTGTTGGCGGGCAGAACCTTACCATCATCGTCGAGAATGCCGATTTCAACCAGCGGCTTGGTCGCGGTCCCGGTCGAGCCGGGCTTGGCCAGGTAATTTTCGTTGAGGTTGCCGCAGCCCACCGCATTGGTTTCGGTCAGACCATAACCCAGCAGCGGAAAGGCGTGGGGCAGCGCGTCCTTGATCCGGCGGACATGATCGACCGGCCGAGGGGCGCCACCAGCGGCAAACGAAATGCAGCTTGAAAGGTCATATTTGTCGCGGTTGGGGTGGGTCGCAATCTCAAAGCTCATCAGCGGCACGCCAACGAAATAGGTGACCTTTTCAGCCTCGATCAGCCGCATCGCCTCTTCCGCATCCCACTTGGGCATCAGCACCAGCTTGCGTCCGATCACGAAAGACTGGAGGAACAGCGGCACCTCACCAGTGACGTGGAATAGCGGCACGTTGACCAGGCTGGCTGGCTGGCTGCTGGGCGCCTCGCCCTTTTCGGTCAGCATGGTGAGGATCGTCAGGGTCTGCGCGACATAGGAGAACACCGCCTGGGTCACCGCGCGGTGATCGGACCAGGCGCCCTTGGATTGGCCGGTGGAGCCAGAGGTATAGAGGATCGTCGCCAGATCATCGCCGGTTAGCGCGGGCAGCGGGGTTTCTGCCCCGCCGCCGTCGGCCAGCAACGCGGCCAGACCCTGGTCCCAGGCACAGTCATGGGCGAACAGCACCACCTTGGTATCAAGCGCCAGCTCCGCAATCCGGGCGGCGCGCTGCTTGTCGGCCAGAACGATCGTGCATTCGGTCAGCTCGATCCCGGCGGCCATCTCCTCGCCGCTCCACCAGCCGTTGAGCAGACAGGCGCAACCGCCGGCCATCAGCACGGCCATATAGGCGACGATCCAGTTGGTGGAATTGCGCGCCGCGATGCCGATCCGGTCGCCCGGCTGCACGCCGTGCCCGGCCACCAGTCCGCCCGCCACAGCGCGCGCCGCCGCATAGGTTTCCGCAAAGCTCAGGCGAATCTCACCATCGACCAGGAAGGTTGCATCGCCATGCTGGGCGCAAAACATCTCGAACAGCGCGGGCAAGGTCGGTGGCGCGTTCTTGAGCATCGGCAACTGCCTGCCGAAACGCTCGACCGAAACGGTTTCAAGCATCCCGCCGGGGGCGGTCAGGCGGGCGACCACATCATCAAGGGTGTTATCGAGTTCACTGCGCATCAGGCTTCCTTGTATTTTGCTTACCCGCAGAGCCACGCCCTTTTCGCGCCTCGTGCCGGCCTCTCTCCAAATCGTCGGGCCGGGGTTTGTTTCCCGGCCAGCCTTGTGCCAAAAGCGCGGCGCAATCCATGTGCGCACCGGTCGGCGCAGAAACATCTAAGGGGTTAAGCACTTGCTGTCACTATCGCTTGCCGCGCTGGGTTCCGCAGCAGCCAGCACGCCGATCCAGTTCAAGGACCTGGGCCTGAGCCCGGACCTGTTCAGCATCGGCAGCTTCGCATTGCGGTGGTACAGTCTGGCCTATCTGGCCGGTATCCTGCTGGCTTATTGGCACACCAGCAAGGCTGCCAAGACCCCGGGGGCGCCGCTGGCCCAGCGCCATATCGACGACCTGTTCTTCTATTGCACGCTGGGCGTGATCCTGGGCGGGCGGCTCGGCTATGCCACGTTCTACACGGGCGGCGATACCGGACTGCCCAGCCTGTGGACCGAGCCGAGCGAGCTGATCAAGCTGTGGAAGGGCGGGATGAGCTTTCACGGCGGGCTGATCGGCGTGGTGCTGGCGCTGGCCTGGGTCTGCTGGCGTAACAAACTCAACCTTGTGCGGGTGGCCGACTATGTTGCGGTGGCGGTGCCGTTCGGGATGCTGTTCGGGCGGCTGGCCAATTTCATCAATGGCGAACTATGGGGCCGCGCCGCCGGGCCCGATGTGCCGTGGGCCATGGTCTTCTGCGACCGGCAGTACGATTATGTCCGCGATGTCTGCCTGAGCAGCGGGATCGCTCGCCACCCCAGCCAGCTTTACGAGGCGCTGATCGAAGGGCTGCTGCTCGCTCTGATCCTGGTGCCGTTGTTCTGGAAAACCCGCGCGCGCTATCGCCCAGGCCTGCTGGTCGGGATTTTCACGGTCGGGATCGGGGTAGGACGCTTCGTAGTCGAATATTTCCGCGAACCGGATGATCAGTTGCAAGAATTCGCGCGGCAGACCGGCCTTTCGATGGGCCAGTGGCTGACCATTCCGCTGATCGCGGTTGGGCTGTTCTTCCTGATCCGGGCGCTGATCCGGCCCGAGATCAACAGCGGAACCGCCACCCAGGTATGAGCAACGCGGCCGCGCCCGATCCGTTGTCTGCGATCTTCCGGCGGCTGATCGCCAATACCGGGCCGATCAGCCTGATGCATTACATGGGCGAGGCAAACGCCCGCTATTACGGATCGAAAGACCCGCTGGGCACGGGTGGGGATTTCGTTACCGCCCCTGAAATCAGCCAGATGTTCGGCGAACTGATCGGGCTGTGGCTGGCCGATATGTGGATCAACGCCGGGCGCGAGGAGCCGGTCCACTATGTCGAGCTGGGCCCCGGGCGCGGCACGCTGGCCGCCGATGCGCTGCGCGCGGCCCGTCGCTATGGGCTGGAGCCCAAGGTCCACTTCGTCGAAACCTCGCAGGAACTGAAGGACATCCAGCTCGCCGCTATTCCGCGTGCGCAGTGGCACGATGACCTTTCGACCGTGCCGCCCTATGGCCCGATCCTGCTGGTCGCCAACGAGTTTCTCGATGCCCTTCCCGTGCGCCAGCTGGTGATGACACCAGACGGCTGGCGCGAACGGATGGTGGTGCCCGAGGGGGAGAAATTCGTCTGCGTAGCCGGAACCCAGCCGATGGACGCCGCCGTGCCCGAGGCGCGGCGCCAGGCCGAAGTGGGCACGATCATTGAAACCTGCCCCGGCGCCGCGGCGACGGTTTATGAAGTTGCCGGGCGGCTGGTCGATCAGGGCGGCGCGGCGCTGTTCATCGACTACGGTCACGACCAGGTCCGCGATGGCTCATCCCTTCAGGCGGTGCGCAATCACCTGAAGGTTGATCCCTTCGTGAACCCGGGCGAGGCAGACCTAACCGCCCATGTCGATTTCGCCACCCTTGCCCCGATCGCCCAGTCGCGGGGCTGCAAATGGCTCGGCACCGTGCCGCAGGGCCGCTGGTTGCGCGATCTTGGGATAGAGGCCCGTGCCCGAACCCTGGCCGAAACTGCGCCCCAGCACGCTTCCGCGATTGAAGCGGCAAAGGAAAGGCTGGTCGGCGAAGGCCAGATGGGCCTGCTGTTCAAGGTGATGGGCCTGGCCTGCCCGGACTGGCACGGCGGGGTTGGCTTCTGATCGGCGCTTCCCGGTTTTGCGCCGGCGCCGCAGCCTGCTATACCACATGAAAACCGGAGAGAAGGAATGACCAATCAGGCGGCCAGAACGCCCTCGCTTTCGTCGCGGCTGGTCAAACGCCTGCTGCTGGCACTGTATCGCTGGAAGGGGTGGAACCTGGTTGATCTCAATCCGGTGCCGCGGCGCTGCGTGATCCTCGGTGCGCCGCATACCACAAACTGGGACTTCATCTTTTTTCTGGGAACCGCGATCCGTGTGGGGATTGAACCCTGCTTCATGGGCAAGCACAGCCTGTTCCGCTGGCCGATGGCGCGTTTCATGTATGACATGGGCGGTATCGCGGTGGATCGCAGGGCGCGGGATCGCAACTATGTCGATCAGGTCGTAGCTGAATATGCCAGGCGCGATGATCTGGCGCTGGTGATCGCACCCGAAGGGACGCGCGGGGCGATCAGCGAATGGAAATCGGGTTTCTATCACATCGCGCTGAGCGCCGGCGTGCCGATCGTGCCGGCATGGGTCGATCATGCAACCATGGACAGCGGCGTAGGCCCGGCAATCGAGCCGAGCGGGGACTACGGCGCCGATCTCAGGCGGATCGCGCAGTTCTACTACTCAGTTATGCCCGCCCACCCCAAGCTGGCGGTCCTGTACCGTCAGGCGGGTCTGCTCCCGGCAGCTTCGGCATGATTGCAGCGCTGGCGATCAATGCCGCAATACTTGTTGCGGTCGTACTCATCCTGTGGCTGGTTTCGGTCAGGATCAGCGACGTTTCCTTCATTGATGCCTTCTGGGGCGCAGGGATGGGCCTGCTGGCGCTGGCCAGCTGGCTTCAGCTGCATCAACCCGCCGGCTTATTGGCCGATCTGATCTTGGTGATGACCACGGCCTGGGGCTTTCGCCTCGGGCTGCACTTGCTCCGCCGCTGGCGGCGCGAAGGCGAGGATCAGCGCTATGCCCGCATTCTCAGGAAAGATCGCGATGCCGGACGGTTCGCACTTGCCGCGCTGACAAAGATCTGGCTGGGGCAGGCGGTGCTGCTGTTCCTGGTGTCCAGTCCGGCGCAGGTCGGCATTCTGGCCAATAGTGCCGCAGTGACGCCTTTCGCGGTCTGGGTCGGACTGGCGCTATATCTGGTCGGGATATTCTTTGAATGGGTCGGCGACTGGCAGCTCGCCCGGTTCAAGGCGGATCCCGCCAATGAAGGCCGGATCCTCGATACCGGCCTGTGGCGCTATACCCGCCACCCCAATTACTTCGGCGATTGCTGCGTCTGGTGGGGAATATGGTTGTGCTGCGCCGCAGCCGGATGGCACTATGCGCTTTATACCCTGCCCGGCCCGCTGTTCCTGACCTACACACTGACCAGATGGTCGGGCGCAGCTTTGCTTGAGGCGGGCATGAAGAAGAAGCGGGGCGACAAATATGCCGACTATATCGCCCGCACTTCGGCCTTCATCCCGTGGCCCCCGAAGCGTCCTTAGCGCTTTGCTTCGCTTGAGCGGGTTTCGCCGGGAACAGCGCGCATGCCGCCGGTCGATAGCCACGCCTCCAGCGCCTCAACATCGGTCATCGGCGCGATCACCGCATCGCGCTGGCGCGCCAGCCCGGCAAAGCTGTCTCCGCCATTGGCAAGAAAGCTGTTGGTGGTGACGCGGTAATCGGCGGCGGGATCAATCGGCTTGCCATCCAGCGTCATCGTCACGATCCGGCTTCCGGCCGGACGGGTCATGTCATAGCTGTAGGCGAACCCGGCTGAGACCGACAGGCGCTGCTTCGGCTGGTTATCATCAAGCCCCTGTTCCAGAACCTCTTTCAACTGTGCGCCGGTCAGCGTCTGGGTAACCAGATTGTTGGTGAAGGGCTGAACGGCATAGATCTGCCCAAAGGTGACCGAACCATCGGCCGCCGGCACGATCGAATGCGGCGCGCGGATGCCGAACGGGTTCATCAGCGCGATCTGTGCGCCGGCACTGCGGGTTGCCGCAAGCTGGGCATCGGTGATCAGATTGCCCAGGCTGCCGCCATCGCCCGATGAATCCCCGCCCGGCCGCCGAACCTCTCCGGCGAGCTTGCCGACCGGGCGCTGGATCTCCAGCTTGGAGGCATCGACATAGCTGCCAACATAGTCCTGCACGTCCTTGCGCGGGGCGAACTGCGGATAGATCGCGGTCGGCTCGACCGGGCCGTTCCGCCCGGTATAACCCCCGCTCTGCACGATCACATTGTGCGCACGCTTGGCCACGACCCGATCGGTGGCAGGATCGATCTCAAGCGTGATGTCAGTCACCATCAGACCCTGGACCCCGGCGCTGGTCAGCAGGATCGGCTTGGCCGGGTTGTACTGCGCATAGTTGCAGACATAGGCCCAATGGGTGTGGCCCGAAACGACCACATCGACCCGCGGATCGAGCCGATCGAGGATCGGGCCGATTTCACCGGTCAGGTTGGCGCAGCCGTCCGGTCCGGGCTCTCCCTTGGTATAGCCGCCTTGATGGATCAGCACCACGATCGCATCGGCGCCCTGGGCCTTGAGATAGGGAACCTGGCCGTTGATCGTATCGGCTTCATCGGCAAAGCGGATGCCCTTAAGCCCCTCGCGCGAGGAGAGATCGGCCGTCGCTTCAAGCGTCAGGCCGATGATCCCGACCTTGACCTGGCGCTTGCCCGATCCGAACGTGCGGATCGCGGTGGCTGGAAACAGCGTGGTGCCATCGGGTTTGACTGCGTTGGCGCCCAGATAGGTGAACTTCGCCCCGCCGAATTTCTCCAGTCGGCACGGTTTGAGCGTGGTCAGTTGCTGGCAGCCGCCGTTCTGCTTGCGCAGAAGCTCATCCACCCCGCGATCGAATTCGTGGTTGCCGATCGCGTTATAGTCCACCGAAATCCGGTTCATCACCCCGATCGCCGGCTCATCAAGGAACAGCGCGGAGGAAAGCTGGGTCGCGCCAATCATGTCGCCGGCCGAAACGGTCAGGCTGTAGGTATATTTTCCGCGCACCGTATCGACCGCACTCGCCAGCCAGGCCGCGCCGCCGGCCGGAACCGCGACGGTCCCGCCCTTGCCGTCCGAAGCGGTTACGGCCGCCTTGGGTGGCTCCAGCGCGCCGTGGAAATCATTGATCGCAACGATCCCGACGGTCACCGGGCCGGAATTTGCACCAGAAGCCGAATGCACCCCGCCGGGCTGGGCACAGGCAGCCAGAGCAGGAAGCAGGAATGCGGGAGCAAGGCGAACGAATCGCGTGCGCGTCAGTGTGAAGCGGATCATGGCCGTACCCCTAACCGATCGGCCCGATGCCGCAACCCGCAGCGTATTATTTCACCATGACAGTTTCTTGAAAGCCGGGTGAGTTCGTTTATATTAGCCGAAAGAAGCCATTCTGGGGAGTTTGCAGGCCATGGCCCGTCCGCACACCGATCTTGAAGCAGGACGCGAGCAGCTCATCGACATCGTGATCGCCACGATCGAGGAGCGCGGCACCAGCGTCATCACCATGACTGAACTGGCCGCGCGGGCCGGGATGTCCACCGCCAACCTCTACCGCTATTTCGAAAGCAAAGAGGCAATGGTCGAAGCCGTGGCCGAACGCTGGTTTCAGCCCAAGGTTGCGATCATGGAAGAGGTGGTTTCGGGCGATCTGCCGCCACGCCGAAAGATGTACGAATTCTTTGCCCGCCGCTTCACCCTGATGAAGGACGAATGGGAGCGCGATCCGGTGGCCTTCTCAACCTATGTGGAGCTGGGCCGCGAAAATTTCGAACAGGTCCGTTCCTATGTCGATCTGGGCGATCACTATCTTTCGCTGATCATCGGTGAGGCGATGGCCGATGGCCATTTCGGCGGCCTTTCGGTCGATGAGACGCTGAGCCTGGTGAACCAGATGGTCGGCTCCTACGTCAACATCGGCGCGATGGAGATGGTCATGCCCAAGCTGACTACGGAAAAGCTGGCCCGGATTGTCGATGCGATCTTTGATGGGCTTTCCGCTACGGATCGCGGGGCGCGGGCGGTCAGCGGGTTACGCGCAGCCTGAAAACGGCCTGAATTCGAACAATTTGCAGCCCGGCATCTGGTCAAATTGGCCGCGAATCGCTATTTACAGGGCTGTGAGCAAGTCGCTTCCCCACTTCGTTCCGATCCCGGTCGATCCGGCCGACATCGATTTCATGGGTCACGTCAATAACGCCTCCTACCTCAAATGGGTTCAGGACGCGGTGATTGACCACTGGCGCAGCCTGGCCCCGGCCGAAGCGGTGGCGGCGCACCTGTGGGTCGCCCTGAAGCATGAAATCACCTATCGCCGCCCGACTTTTCTGGGTGACGAAGTGATCGCCACCGTCCTGCTCGAAAAGGTTCAGGGCGCGCGCGCCTATTACGAAACGGTGATCCGCCGGGGCGAAGAGATCCTGGCTGAAGTCAAGTCGAGCTGGTGCTGCATCGACGCCGAAACCCTGCGCCCGGCCAGACTGGCGCGCGAAGTAATCGCACGGTTCTTTCCCGAACCCGCTGCCGAATAGACCTCAAACGTCCAGATTGGCGACGTTCAGCGCGTTTTCCTGGATGAAATCGCGGCGCGGTTCGACCACGTCGCCCATCAGGCGGGTGAAGATCTCATCCGTCACGTCGGCGTCCTCAACCTTGACCTGAAGCAGGACCCGCGCGCTGGGATCAAGCGTGGTTTCCCACAGCTGCTCGGCGTTCATTTCGCCCAGCCCCTTGTAGCGCGCGATCGACAGGCCGCGGCGACCGCTCGACAGCACCGCATCAAGCAGCTGCGAGGGGCGGGCGATCGAGCCATCTCCGGCCTTGGCGCGGGCCGGTTCCTCGCCGCCATCGCCATCGCTGCTTTCCGCCTCAGGCTCGGCCGCGGCGGTACGGACCAGCCGGGCGAGACCGGCATAGGTCTCGGCATTTTCCCCGGCCAGCCGAGCCAGCTTGCGCGCCTCCGCGCTGGTCAGAAACGCGGCTTCGACCGGATAGGCATCGGTTACCCCGCGCCAGACCCGTTCGACCAGTACCGAGCCATCCTCGCGCAGGCTGGCGCTCCACCGGGCTTCGGCATCGGTCCGGCCCAGGATTGCGGCGGCACGGCCTAGCGCGGCTTCGCGGCCCGCGCGGTCCAGATCAGGTTCAAGCACGCCGGCCAGCGCCAGCGCCTCGATCACGGCGGGATCGTAGCGGCGCGGAACAAAGCCCATCAGCGCCCGCATCCGCAGCGCGTGATCAACCAGCGCCTCAAGCTCGGCCCCGCCGCGCGCGCCGCCCTGGGTTTCGAGCACCCGGCCCGCCAGCCCGGCCTCAACCAGATAGCGATCGAGCGCGGCATTGTCCTTGAGGTAAACCTCGCTGCGCCCCTTGCTGACCTTGTAAAGCGGCGGCTGGGCGATGAACAGGTGCCCGGCCTTGACGATTTCGGGCATCTGTCGGTGGAAGAAGGTCAGCAGCAGGGTGCGGATGTGCGCGCCATCGACGTCAGCGTCGGTCATGATCACGATCTTGTGGTAGCGCAGCTTGCCCAGGTTGAATTCATCGCGCAGGCCGGTGCCCATCGCCTGGATCAGAGTGCCGACTTCCTTGGACGAGATGATCCGGTCAAACCGGGCGCGCTCGACGTTGAGGATCTTGCCCTTCAGCGGCAAGATCGCCTGATAGTGCCGGTCGCGCCCCTGCTTGGCCGATCCGCCTGCGGAATCCCCTTCGACCAGGAACAGCTCGCACTTGGCCGGATCGCGCTCCTGACAGTCGGCGAGCTTTCCGGGCAGGCTGGCGATGTCCATCGCACCCTTGCGCCGGGTCAGTTCGCGCGCCTTGCGGGCGGCTTCGCGGGCGGCGGCGGCATCGATGATCTTCTGGATCACGGCCTTGGCGTGGGCCGGATTTTCCTCAAGCCATTCGCTCATCTTGTCGCCCATCAGGCTTTCGAGCGGCTGGCGCACTTCGCTGGAAACCAGCTTGTCCTTGGTCTGCGACGAGAACTTGGGATCGGGCAGCTTGACCGAAACGATTGCGGTCAACCCTTCGCGCATGTCCTCACCCGAGAGGCTGACCTTTTCCTTCTTCATCATCCCCGAACGTTCGGCATAGCCGTTGAGCGCGCGGGTCAGCGCGGCGCGGAATGCGGCCAGATGGGTGCCGCCATCGCGCTGCGGGATGTTGTTGGTAAAGGTCAGGACGTTTTCGTAATAGCTGTCGTTCCATTCCAGCGCGACATCGATCCCGATCCCATCCTTTTCGGCCGAGATCGCAATCGGATCGGGGATCAGTGCCTGCTTGTTGCGATCCAGCCATTTCACGAAGGCAGCGATTCCGCCCTCATAATAGAGATCGTGCTGCTTGACCTCTTCCCCGCGCAGGTCGCGCAGCAGGATCCGCACGCCCGAATTGAGGAAGGCCAGTTCGCGATAGCGATGTTCCAGCTTTTCGAAGTCATAGACGGTGACGTTCTTGAACGTCTCGTCACTGGCCAGAAATGTAACCCGAGTGCCCTTCTTCGGCTGGCCCTTGCGCCCGCCTTCGGTGGCGATCGGCGCATCGCCGCGCACCACCAGCGGGCCGACGGCATCGCCGTGGGCAAACTTCATCCAGTGCTCTTTACCTTCGCGCCAGATGGTCAGTTCAAGCCATTCCGACAGCGCGTTGACCACCGACACGCCGACCCCGTGGAGCCCGCCTGAAACCTTGTAAGCGTTATCATCACTGGTATTCTCGAACTTCCCGCCAGCGTGGAGCTGGGTCATGATGACCTCTGCGGCCGAGACGCCTTCTTCGGGGTGGATGTCGGTCGGGATACCCCGGCCATTATCCTCGACCGAAACCGAGCCGTCGGGGTTCAGCTCAATCAGCACCAGATCGCAGTGCCCGGCCAGCGCCTCGTCGATCGCATTGTCCGAAACTTCGAACACCATGTGGTGCAGGCCCGAACCGTCATCGGTATCGCCAATGTACATACCGGGCCGCTTGCGCACCGCATCGAGGCCCTTGAGGACCTTGATCGATTCCGCGCCGTAGGAGTTCTGGTTGGGGGTGTTTTCAGGTGCTTCAGACATAGCCAGCATATAGGGATTGCAGCGCCCGCACGAAACCCACGAAACCGTGGTTGCCCCCTTCCATCCACAGGGAATTCCTGCTTGACTGCACCGGGCCAAATCAGGGGACACCGATGCACAAACGCCTTGCCGCAACCGCCACCATGACCGCACTGCTGGCCGGGGCCGCCATTGCCCAGACTGCGGCGCCGCGCGCAGATCAGCTGGCCTTTCGCGGCCTTTACAAGGAACTGGTGGAAACCAACACCACGGTTTCGGCGGGCAGCTGCACGCTGGCAGCACAGCGCATGGCCGACCGGCTGCGCGCGGCGGGGATCCCCGATGCCAACATCCACCCCTTCGCGGTTCCCGAGCACCCCAAAGACGGCGGTGTGGTTGTGGTCTATCCCGGCACCTCGAAGACGCTGAAGCCGATGCTGATGCTGGCTCATATCGACGTGGTCGAAGCCAAGCGATCCGACTGGGAGCGCGATCCCTTCACCCTGATCGAGGAAAACGGCTATTTCTATGCCCGCGGCGCCTATGACGACAAGGCCCAGGCCGCGATCTATACCGACGCGCTTATCCGCCTCGCGCAGGCCGGTTACAAGCCCAAGCGCACGATCAAGCTGGCACTGACCTGCGGCGAAGAAACCAGCGGAGCCTTTAACGGAGCCGAATGGCTTGCGGCCAACAAGCGCGACCTGATCGACGCCGAATTCGCGATCAACGAAGGCGGCGGCGGGCGCGCCGATGCCAATGGAAAGCTGCTGGTTCAGACCGTGCAGGTCGGTGAAAAGGCCTATCAGGATTTCACCCTGACCGTGACCAACCCGGGCGGCCACAGCTCTGCCCCAGTGCGCGAAAATGCGATCTATGCGATGGGTGAGGCGGTGCTGAAGGTGCGCGATTACACCTTCCCGCTGCAATTCAACGATACCACCCGGACCTATTTCGCCAAGGCAGCGGCGCTGTTTCCGGGCGAAACCGGCCAGGCCATGGCCCGGCTGGCCGCCAACCCGGCCGATAAGGAAGCCGAAGCGATCGTCAGCCGCGATCGATCAATGAATTCGATGCTGCGCACCACCTGCGTTGCCACACTTGTCGATGGCGGACACGCGCTTAACGCCTTGCCGCAAAAGGTAACCGCCAACGTCAACTGCCGGATGTTCCCGGGCCGCACCGCGGATGAAACCCAGGCCGCGCTGGAACAGGCGATTGGCAATCCGGCGATTGCGGTGGAGCAGCGGGTCAAGGGCAAGCCGATCGCCAAGCAGCCGCCGCTCGATCCCAGGATCATCGGCCCGATGGAGCAGCTGGCCGCCAGGCATTTCCCCGGCGTTCCGGTAATCCCGACGATGTCAACCGGGGCAACCGACGGGCTGTTCCTTAGCGCGGTGGGGATTCCGGTCTATGGCATTCCGGGCCTGTGGCGCGATCCCGACGGGAACGGCACGCACGGCCTTAACGAACGGATCGCGGTGCGTTCGCTCTATGACGGGCGTGACTATATCTTTGACCTGATCAAGGCGTTGAGCAGCCGTTGAGCAGTGGCACCAAACGGCCCCACCGTACACGCACAGCAGCACCACAAACATACCAAAGGGCCGTCACGCGGTGAGGCGGGACGGCCCTTTGCTTTTGGGAGGTGTGCCGATCCGCTGCGCTTAGGCGAGCGTGGCGGAAAACATCAGACCGGTCAGCGAAGCTGCGGCGATGATCGGCAGCACGATAATTGCGATGCTGCGCATGGTGTTTCTCCTGTTGCATTGGCGAACTCAGTTCGCATTTGCAACATAACCAATATGATAGAGATTAACAGTGCAAATTCGGAACCAGGAGTTGCGTAATTCGCAACCTGGCCGGTAACAGTTCGGCAAGGCCCGTGAACGGGCTGGACAGGGCGGAATCGGTTGCGCAAAGCGACGGAAAACGAATCCAACCGTGAGAGGTACTGCGCCGATGGCCACTGATCCCGCCGCCATGCTTGATGCCGAGTTCGGCTCCTTCCCCGGCCTGATCGCCGCTTGGGGCGCATACCGTGGCGACGCGCCGGCGCTGTTTGATGGAACCACCGAGCTGTCATGGCGAGAAGTGGCGGACCGGGTCGAGCGGATTGCCGCGCGGCTTCAGGCCGACGGACTGGAACGCGGGCAATCGGTGGCGATCCTGGGCACGACTTCGGTGAACTATGCGCTGGTCTATCTCGCCGCGATCCGCTCCGGGGGCTGCGCCGCCCCGCTGACCACCAGCGCCAGCCCCGAACAGCTCGCCGGTATGGCGGCGGATTCGGGGGCGATGCACCTGTTCATCGACCGGGCCAAACTGACCGAACTGGGCGATTTCAAGCTGCCAATCACAAACCAGGTCGTACTGGACGAGGATCTGGACAGCTTCATGGCCCCCGAAGGAGCCAAAGCCGCACCGTTCGATCCGGCCGAGAAGGACCCGTTCAACATCATCTATTCCAGTGGCACCACCGGAATTCCCAAGGGGATCGTCCACAGCCACGGGATGCGCTGGCGGCAGATGACCTTCCGCGCCGCGCTCAACTACGGCGCGGACAGCCGGACGATCTGTTCGACCCCGCTCTATTCCAACACGACGATGGCGGTGTTCCTGCCGACGATGTATTCGGGCGGCTGCGCCAGCCTGATGGGCAAGTTCGACGTGCAGAAATGGCTAGAGCGGGCCTCCGCCGAAAAGTGCACCCACACCATGCTGGTCCCGGTCCAGTACCGCCGCCTGATGCAGTTCGATCGCTTTGACGATTACGACCTGTCAGCGATGCGGATGAAATACTGCACCAGCGCCCCCTTCCCGGCAGACCTGAAGGCCGAAGTGCTGGCCCGGATGCCGGGCGGGCTGATCGAGATCTATGGTATGACCGAAGGCGGGGTGGCCTGCATCTTTCCGATCCACGAGCACCCGGACAAGCTCCACACCGTCGGCCAGCCCGCACCCGGCCATTCGCTCAAGGTGCTGGACGAAGCCGGAAACGAAGTGCCCCCCGGCACCCCGGGCGAACTGGTCGGCAAGAGCCCGACGATGATGCTGGGTTACAAGAATCAGCCTGAAAAGACCCGCGAAGGCTATTGGATCGATCCGGCCGACGGCTCGGTCTGGCAGCGGATGGGTGACGTTGGCCGGGTTGACGAGGACGGCTTCGTCGAACTGGTCGGGCGGACCAAGGACGTGATCATTTCCGGCGGGTTCAACATCTTTCCGATCGACCTTGAAGGCGAACTGGCCAAGGACGAACGCGTTGCCGAAGCCGCGGTGGTCGGCGTGCCGAGCGAGAAGTGGGGCGAAACCCCGGTCGGCTTCGTGGTGCTGCAACCCGGCGTCGAGGAAACCGCGCTGGAAGATATCCGCGCCGCCGCCAATGCCCACCTTGGCAAGACCCAGCGCGTGGCCGAACTATATGCGATCGACGAAATGCCGCGCAGCCACATCGGCAAGCTGCTCAAGACCGAACTCAGGCAGCTCGTCCCGGTGCAGCCGCGCTAGGCTGGCTCACTCCGCCTTGCCGCAGACCCGGCGGTAGAGGTGGAAGGTCGCGTGGCCCAGCACCGGCAGCACCACCAGCAGGCCGAGGAAGGCCGGCACCATCGCTGCGAACAGCGCGGCGGCGATGAAGCAGGCCCAGATCAGCATGACCCGGGCATTGGCCTGAACCGTGCGCAGGCTCTTGATGATCGCGGTCAGGAAATCGATGTCGCGATCAACCAGCATCGGCAGGCTGATCACCGTCACCGCGTAGAAGACATAGGCGACGATCGCCCCAACCACGGTGCCGACGACCAGCATCGCCAGCCCGGCGGTGGTCTTGAATATCTCCAGCGATTCCGAGCCGACCCCGGATTCGGCCAGAAAGATCGCGAAGATCCCGTGGGCCAGGATCATCCAGAAGGTGAAACCGACAAAGATGAACCCGCCCATCATCAGCAGCTGATCATCGCCGCGCCCGCGCAGCGCGCCCAGTACCTTGCCCCAGCCAAGCGGCAGGCCGGCCTCACGCCGGCGGCTCACTTCATAAAGCCCGACCGCGGTGAACGGCGCGATCAGCGGGAAGCCGGTGGCCAGCGTCAAAACCCAGCCCGACGATCCGCGCGATTGCAGTGCGTAAAAGAGCAGCAGCCCGCCAACCACATAGATCGCGCCGAAAAACAGGGCGTAAAGCGGATGGGCCAGAAAATCCCGCCAGCCCGCAGCCAGCGCCGAACGCAGGTCGGAAACGGTAAGATCGGCGGCGACTTCAACCGGTGAAATCGGCGCGACAAGCGGCTTGTTCATTCCAACCCTCCCCCAAAGACGGCCGGAAGGATGCTGCCCCAATCGGCTCTGCGGTTCAAGCATTGTGGATCGCACCGGGCGGGCGGCGCGCATACCCTTGCCACCACCGCGCTTGCCCCTTATCGGCCTGCCATGAGCATCCAGCCTTCCGATTCCATCCTCATCGTCGATTTCGGCAGCCAGGTAACCCAGCTGATCGCCCGCCGCGTGCGCGAAGCGGGGGTCTATTCCGAGATCGCCCCGTTCAGCCATGCCGAGGCCGCGTTTGCCCGGATGAAACCCAAGGGGATCATCCTGTCGGGCTCTCCCGCATCGGTGCTGGATGAAGACGGCCCGCGCATTCCCGCCGCGATCCTGGAAAGCGAGCTGCCAATCCTGGGAATCTGCTATGGCCAGCAGGCGCTGATGCACCAGCTGGGCGGAACCGTGACCGGCGGCGAAGGCGGCGAATTCGGCCGTGCCTTCATCGAGATTTCCGACAGCTGCGTGCTGTTCGACGGTCTTTGGGCCGAGGGCGAGAAGCATCAGGTCTGGATGAGCCATGGTGACAAGGTGACCGCGCTGGCCCCGGGCTTTCGCCCGGTCGCGGCCAGCATCGGCGCCCCCTATGCGGTGATCGCCAATGATGAGGCCCGCATCTATGCGATGCAGTTCCATCCCGAAGTGGTCCACACCCCCGATGGGGCCAAGCTGCTGAAGAACTTCGTGCGCCATGTCTGCGGCCTTGCCGGGGACTGGACCATGGCCGAATTCCGCAAGACCAAGATTGCCGAGATCCGCGAACAGGTGGGTGACGGCAAGGTGATCTGCGGGCTTTCAGGCGGGGTCGATAGCGCGGTTGCCGCGGTGCTGATCCACGAGGCGATTGGCGAACAGCTGACCTGCGTTTTCGTCGATCACGGGCTGATGCGGATGGGAGAGGCCGATCAGGTCGTCAGCCTGTTCCGCGGGCATTACAACATCCCGCTGATTCACAAGGATGTCTCTGCGCTGTTCCTTGGCGGGCTGGAAGGGGTGACCGATCCTGAGGCCAAGCGCAAGTTCATCGGCAAGACCTTCATCGACGTGTTCGAGGCCGAGGCCAAGCAGATCGGCGGGGCCGAATTCCTGGCCCAGGGAACGCTTTATCCCGATGTGATCGAAAGCGTGTCCTTCACCGGCGGGCCTTCGGTGACGATCAAAAGCCACCACAACGTTGGCGGCCTGCCCGAGCGGATGAACATGAAGCTGGTCGAGCCCTTGCGCGAACTGTTCAAGGACGAAGTCCGCGAACTGGGCCGCGAGCTGGGCCTGCCCGACATTTTCGTCGGCCGCCATCCCTTCCCAGGGCCGGGCCTGGCGATCCGCATTCCCGGCGAAGTGACGCGCGAACGCTGTGACATTCTGCGCAAGGCCGATGCCATCTACCTTGAGGAAATCCGCACTGCGGGTCTGTATGACGCGATATGGCAGGCTTTTGCGGTGCTGCTGCCGGTCAAGACCGTGGGGGTGATGGGCGATGGCCGCACCTATGATTCGGTCTGCGCGCTGCGCGCCGTGACCAGCACCGACGGCATGACCGCCGATATCTATCCCTTCGACGCCGCCTTCCTGAGCCGCGTCGCGACGCGGATCATCAACGAGGTCAAGGGCATCAACCGGGTGGTCTATGACTATACGTCGAAGCCGCCTGGCACGATCGAGTGGGAATGATTTTCACCTCTCCAGAAGGGTCCGATGGTGCGAAATACTACGATGTAAAGCACTGAACTAAAACAACTTCCATTCATTGACATTCAGCGACAATCGGTGGGCAGCGTTCGAAATTCGCGGCCGCGCTGACGGTATCGCTTGCTCTTGCCACCCCCAAAATCGCTCGTTACCGTCAGGGTCACAACAGCCCCTGACGGTC
This sequence comes from Pseudomonadota bacterium, assembly GCA_029550345.1. Lineage (GTDB taxonomy): Bacteria > Pseudomonadota > Alphaproteobacteria > Sphingomonadales > Sphingomonadaceae > Novosphingobium. Next base: position 11,563 of record JAKPHK010000056.1, on the reverse strand, counting down.
AATTTTTTTGCTAACAATCGGAAAAGCCTGTGCTTTTTCGAACTGGAGAGGCGCGTTTTGGGCTGACGGTCAAAAAGAAAGGAGTATGCAGCCATGCTGACTGATACGGCCCTTAAAAGCCTGAAACCCAAAGACAAACCCTATAAGGTAACCGACCGCGACGGCATGTATGTTCGGGTCGGGACAAACGGCACAATTTCATTCCGTTACGACTATCGGATGCACGGACGGCGCGAGACAGTGACCTTCGGGAAATACTGTGCTTCCGGTCTCTCGCTTGCTCGCGCCAGGGAGAAGTGCATCGACGCCAAGCGGATGGTCCAGGAGGGACTTTCGCCCGCCATCGAGAAACAGCGGGACAAGCGTAGGATCAAAGAAGCAAAGAGCTTCGGCGAGTTCGGCGAGAAATGGCTGACCGTTGGGCCGATGGCCGACAGCACGCGCGCCATGCGCCGCTCGATCTTTGAGCGCGAATTGGTGCCAAACTGGCGCAACCGGCTGCTGGCCGAGATAACGCCCGGCGACCTGCGCGCGCACTGCCTTGCGATCGTTGATCGAGGTGCACCAGCCACCGCGATCCATGTTCGTGACATCGTGAAGCAGATCTACGGCTTCGCAATCCTGCATGGCGAGAAGATCGCCAACCCGGCTGATGAGGTTGGTCCATCGTCGATCGCAACGTTTGTCCCCAAGGACCGCTCGTTGACGCCTTCTGAAATCCGGGTGCTGTTTCGGTGCATCGAGAAGGTAGCGACGCTGCCGACCATCAGGCTCGGCATGAAGTTCTTTCTGCTGTCGATGGTCCGCAAGAGCGAGTTGCAGGATGCGGTCTGGGCCGAGGTTGATTTCGAGAACGCGGTCTGGTCGATTCCCAAAGAACGGATGAAACGATCAAAGGCCCATAACGTCTATCTGTCACAGCAAATGCTCGACATCCTGATCGCGCTCAAAACCTGCGCGGGCAATTCGCGATACTTGCTGCCATCGCGCTACGATGCTGATGCCCCGATGTCGCGCGCGACCTTTAATCGGGTGACCTACTCGGTCGTCGATCAAGCGCGGAAGGACGGGCTGCCGCTTGAGCCTTTCACGGTCCACGATCTACGCCGCACCGGCTCGACGCTGCTTAACGAGCTCGGCTTCAACAGCGATTGGATCGAAAAGTGTCTGGCGCATGAAGATGGCCGTTCGTCGCGCGGCATCTATAACAAGGCGGAGTACGAGATGCAGCGTCGCCACATGATGCAGGAATGGTCAAACACGATCGATGCCTGGATTGCGGGTCAAAAATATGCGCCCGCCGTTTTGCCAACTACTGCACCAGTGCTGGAACTCGATCCGAGCCTCTGACCGGCCGTGAACGGCGCTGTCGCACATCGACTTGTCGGCCGCGTTCGATCGGACAGGTCCGCCGCGAGGCCAGCCAGTCTTCGACTTCGGACAGATCCCACACCACGCAGCGCGGTGACAGGGCGAAACGGCGGGGGAACTCGCCGCGTTGCTCCATGCCGAAGATCGTGCTGTCGGCGAGCGGCACCATTTCCTTCAACTGATGGCGCCGGATGGTACGGGTGATGGTCCGACAGTGTTCGTTAGCCATTGCATGCGTCCTTGCGCTTCCTCCGAAATGTGATCGAAAGCGCGTATGAAGCATCGAATAAAGTGCATTCTGAACCGAAGGTAGGTTGGCGCAGGATTGGCAGGATACGGCGTCAGACCAAAGCCAGGACGTGTGTTACTAAACCGAGAGTGTGGTGCTGTTCGGTGCCCGATTGTCCGGTTGACGACCATTTCCGGGTCTAGTGAAAATGGCCGTCAGAGCGCAGTTCTCTGCCAGATTTTGAAAGGGCGCAATCGTTCCAATGCAATATCTTGTAACGCGCATCCGCGGCACATCTCGGAATGCCATGGTGTACTTTTCATGTGTCCTGCGCTGCGACTTCAGGCTGTGTAGGCGAGGTAAATGCCATTAATCCAAGCGATGACGAAGATCAGCGCTATCGCATAGTCGTCGAGATTTAGGAGCCGGACCACCGACGGCCTTGCTGGCCGAGCAATAGGCATAATCTTAGACGCGGACACTGCGTTGGCGCTTTGCATTTCTCCGCATCCACACTCCGCATCCGCACAGTATGAACCGCCGCAAGTGTCACTATCCTGGGCTTCAAGCAATCCCTGCCTCCCAGCGAATGGGCCGCCAGCTGTTTGGGCTGGCGGCCCCGCGACCCGAAGGGCGTTGCTATGGGGTCAATGCAACCTTGTTCCTTCGAAGCGCCGGGCTGGCACGACCCGACGATTCGTTTCGTAAATTGTTGTAATCAGAAGTTGGAGACGCACGGTGGCCAAAACCGCCGTTTAAAAGGGCAGTTTTGATCGCGCATGGATCCACTTACAGCCGTCCCAAGTTCGACCAGTCCAACTTAGAACTTGCCCAGCAGATTGATGAACACCCCCTTGCTGGTGTAGCTTTGATCGGTCAGGTCATCGGAGAAATCTGAGACACTGTAGCCGACACCAACCTTCACGTTGTTGCCGAGGTGGCGATAGATCGCAGCAAGGCCGCCCCAACGGGCATCGCCTGCAAGATCGCTGCTCAAATAGTGCCCTTCCACGACCAGATCCCATTGCCGAACAGGGCGCCAGTCGAGCCTTAGCACGCCGAGGTGGGTGTTGCTGGTCACGAACGTGTCTGAGGTCCGATCAAGCGAAACCTGGCCTTGGCGGTAGCCATATTTGGCGCCGACGGTCAGACTGTCGCTGAGATCGTAGTTGACGTCGATCATCCCGATCTGGCTGCGCTGCTTGGGACTGCCAGTTTCCCCGCCGCCAGTAATCTGTCCAACTGGACCCATATCCTGGAAGTAGCTGTAGCGAGCCAGAACGTTGAGCCGGTCATTTGTGACAGGCCGATAGGCGAACCCGATCGTGCCTTCGACATAGTCGGCAGCGCGCACGCTCGGCCCGTCGTTATCGGCGATGGCAAAGTTGAGCCTGCCAAGCGCCCGCCAGTCGGGGTTGAGCTGGACCGAAGCGGTGTTGCGGAACAGCCAGACCGTCTGGTCGCGACCGCCGCCGCGCTCAAAGCGGGCTTCGACGTTCGATCCAAACTGAACATCCTTGGTGGTATAGCCGAAGCCGAAGGTGCCTGCGGTCCTGCGGAACACACCGGTGGTGGCATCGTCGATCTGGCCGTTCTCGAACGACGCGCTGAACGACAGCTTTTCATTCGGATCGAACTTCATCCCAAGGCTGCGCATCGTGCTGGGCGCAGTGCCACCATAGCCGATGCGATTTTCGCCAAAGACGCTGAGCGATGAACCGAACCGGTGTCGCGCACCGACAGTCAGAGTGCCCGAGTTCGAGCGTGTGAAGATGTTCACCGGCTCCAGCCCGGTCGTGCTCCGGTCGGCCAGCAGCGAGTAGCCGATGTAAGCTTCCGAGCCCTGGCCGTAGCGGCGGTTGAGCTGGATATCGGCGCCAAGCCCACCGTCACCTTCCGAAACTTCGGCCGTCAGCGACATGCGATCAGTAATCTCGGCCTTGCCGCCGATCCCGACGCGGTTGTTGCGGTTGCGACCAGCATCGGTTTCGAGCGTGGCCTGCCCAAATCCGTAAAACGACCAGTTGCGGCCTTCCGGGCTGTAACCGAGCTGGACCGCAGCGTCGGTGCGGGTTCCGGTTTCGGTGCTGTTATACAGCAAGCCTGGGACCTGCTGATCGCGGCGAAGCCCCAGTTTAAGGTCGATATCGCCCCCAAGGTCCTGCTCCAGATCGAAGCTGGCAGTGCGGCGAGCACCTGCCGAGGCGGAGTCGAGCGTCTCGTACTTTGCAGAAACGCGGGTGCTGTCGCCGATTGGCAGCGCGAGGGCTGCGCCCCAGCGGACCGTGTCGCTCGGCGTGAGCTGCGAGCTGGCAGCAAATCCCGCTTCGCGGCTTTCATAGAACGCCGAGAGGGTGCCGCGGTCGCCGGTCTGCCCCTGCAGTTCGGCAAAGTTGATCGCGCCTTCGAGCTTCCAGGCGCGCGCAGTGCGACCGGCAATTCCAGGCGTTGCAATGTCGGTGAAGGACAGCCCGCCGTCGACCGAATTGGCCTGGCCGAAGGCTGGACCGTCGGTCTGCGCGATCTCGCCCTTGAGATAGGTGCCGGCGGTCAGCCGCAGCATCGCATCTGCACCCAACAGGGTCTGATCCGCAGTATCGGTCGTCTCGCGCTGGGCCGAAACCCCGACCCGCAGCGTGTCGCCGAGCCACGCCGAACCGCGCCCACCAAGGGTGTAGCCATCGAGGCTACCGACTGGCGGGGTGTATTCGTAACGGACAACGAGCACGGGCACGTTTCCGGTAGAACTGGATTCGCGCACAGTCCCGCTGGTGGCGACAGTTGACGCCAAGGGGCGCAGCAGCGTGACCCGGCCCTGGAAATAGTCGATGTCGTAGTCTTCTTGTGGCCGCAGCTCGCGGGTCTCGAGTACAAGCCCGGTGTCGCGGTCGCGAACTTCGACGCGCAGGCGCTCCGATCCGACGGTCAGATCCTGACGCTTGAGGAAATAGAGCGACCCGCCAGTCCCGCGGAACTCGTCACGGCCGGGAACGGTGCCCGGATCCGAGGCGAAGGCGGTGAACTGGAGCTGGCGTTCGCCGAAGCTGGTGGTCGCTTCGCTCTTGTGGTCGAACGCAATCCCGAACAGCCCGCGATCAAGCGGCGCGAGTTCGGCCTGGTTTAGATCGACGACATAATTGCCAACCATCAGGCTGGTGTCAGCATGCTGCAGCCGCAGATAGAACTGCCCCTGCGTCGGTGCATCTTCGACCAGCGTGCTGTCGTCACCGTAAGTGGTGTAATACTCGTTCGACCCCATCCGGCGCAACAACTGGCGCGGATCCTTGCGGTCGAGGTTATTGAACATGTCACCAAGCAGCGTTTCGCCGGTGTCGAGAGACGCGGTCAATTTCCAGCCATCGCCGAAAGTGCCTTTGGTGTAGAACGCTGCGCGCGAGGTGAGCGAATTGCCATCGGCGAGCGGATCGCCCGAGACTTCAACCGCTGACCCGCTTCCGTTCATCGACCGGAAGGTGAGGTCACCCTGACCGACGAAGAACCAGTCGCTGCGCGGCACCGCAACATCGCGTGAGGTCGCAAAGGTAGTCTGCCCATCGCGTTCGATCGAAACGCGGACGTCCGTGCTGTCCCGGTCAACAAGCTGCTGAGTGATGAACTTGCCGTCGGGATTGACCGGGACCAGCTGGCCGCTAACGCGGATCATGTCTTTCGAGGGGTCGGCAACCCCGCTCACCGTCACTGTGGCGGTGCGGCTCATCGGGATATTGCGGATTTGCGCCTCATCGACCACGCCAAAGGTCGGACGTACGATGGGTGCGCCGTCGATGCTGACGGGTTCGGGAACCAGTGTCAGTTCTTCCGGCTTGGATTCGTCGAACCGGCCTCGATCATCATAGACCCGGAACGTGTAGAACAAGTCGCGCGGCGCATCGGCGCCGGGCTGCCACTGCGCAAAGCCGTTCGCATCGATCGCAACGACTGCAAGTGGCGGTGCATCGGTTACCGCGCCGCCGACAAAGATCCGCACTTCGCCCTTGGCGACATAAGAAGGATAGTTGGTGTAAGTCTGGAACTGGGCCGGGCTGCCCACGACCACGGTGCGTTCGCTGCCGATCAGACCGATCGACATGACGGGCTCAGCGGCGTGACCATCGGCGCGTACTTCGAGCGCGTGGTCGGGAGCTGCCGGTTGCCCTTCGGGCGCAGTGCGAATTTCGAAACCCGATGCCGGGGCGACGCTGGTGGTCACGGTCTGCGGCGGCGGAGCTGCAGCATTCCAGGTGTCCTTGGCGGCGACCCCGGCACTGCGTGCACCGCAAGACGAGGTCACGGCAAGTTTGAGCCCTGCGCAGGCCTCTGGCTGAAGCAAGCTCGCGGTAAAGCGTCCCTCGGTATCAAGCGGGACGATTTGACCTTCGATAGTCAGGATTGCGGAGGCATCGGCGACTTTGCCATAAGCAATGAGCGGCTGAGCCTGCACCAGGTCGATACCGCGATGGCTGGCCGAGTCGGTCACACCAAATGCCGGACGACTGTCGTTGGCCGGGGTGACAAGCGCACCGGGTTCGGCGATGTTCAGCGGCTGCGGCGCGGTCTCATCGAAATTGCCTTCGGCATCGTAGACACGGTAGACATATTGCATGTCCGAAGCGGCGTAAGCTGTTGGAGTCCAGTGCGCGGCCCCGCTCGCGCCTACCGGCACAACGGCATGCGGGGTTTGCGCAGGCGACACTGCTGCGTCGAAGATGCGGATTTCGCCGCGCTCCAGCGCCGCCGGATAATTCGAGTAACCGATGAAAGTCGCTTCTGCACCGCGAACGACAGTCAGCTCATGACCGACAAGCCCGGCGGACAGGATCGGACTGGGTCCATCCTCTAGCCGCTCGATGGCAAATTCATCGAGTCCGGCCGGCATGGCCGTTATTGCTGGGGACAAAATCGTCCGATTGCTCTCGGCGGCGGCAGTGGCGATCCCCAAAGCTTTTGCACTCTGCACGGCCTTGGCATAGTCTGCGAAGCCTAGCTCGGCCGCTTGCGCCGTGGCAGGAACAAACCCGGCTGCGGCAATGACCGACATGCTGGCCAGAAGCCGTGCGCGGCGTGGACGCTGTGAGATGGGCATAGCGTGCCGCTGGTTAGTTGGCTTTTTCATTGCGATTACTCCCGGCCCGGCGTGCCAGTGGCACGGCTGACATTGGCCTCGATGATGGGCTTGGCTTCATTCCAGTCGGCGGCAAACAGTGCTTCGACAGCACTCTTCGTTGCAGCCGCGCGGCGCTCGGCGAGAGTCCAATCCTCACCGACCCCGGCTTGGTAGTTGATCTGGATGATCAGCCGCTTGGCGTCCTCGGGCCGCAGCGACGCGAGCCGCTGGGCAAATTCCGGACGAAGGGTTGTGGACCCAGGCAGGAAGGCCCGGGTGTCAAGGTCAAGCCCGACAGTGGCAGCACGCTGCACCCCGAAGTTGAGCTCGCTGATCTTGCCGCGGGTGAGGCGGATCGACTGCGGGTTGTCAGAGGTCGGCCAGTACCCTTGCGCAACGGTCCGCACATCGAGCTTGAGCACGAAATTCGAACCGATCTGGGCATCGGGCACCGCCGCGCAGGCGATATGGTAGCGGCCGAATTGATCGGTGGTAATAAGCTCGCCGTTGACGGTTGCAAGACGTGCGCCCGGAATGCCAGGTTCGCCCTCGTCCTGGTAACCATCGCCGTCGCGGTCTTCGAAGACCTTGCCGATGACTTCTGAGCAATCGAAGACAGCGCTTGGCACGATCGAAACCACCGCCTGGCCGCGATTCGAGATTTCCGAGCCGTCGGTCCCGTTTTGAGCAAGGCCGTTGTTAACCCGGTCGCCGGTGGTAACGCCCGCACCGACCACAACGGTCAGCTTGTAAGTCACCGTGCCGTTGGCGGGGATGACCTGACGGGTCCAACGCAGCTCGCGGTCGTTCACTTGCGGTTCTGCCGCAGTACCGTTGATCGAGGCTGTCCCAGTGACATATTTGAAGCCGGGCGGGAGAAGGTCGATCACATCGACACCGGCGCGCTGAGCCGATTCGGCGTTGCGCACGGTGATTGTGTAGGGAACCAGATCGCCGACGCTCGCCGTGCGCTTGATGCTGGTCTTGGAAACAACCAACGGGCTGCGCGAGGTGAACGGATCGATCGGAATGTGGTTGAAGATGACGTCAGGATCGCCCTGCGCGAGCCGGAACGACTGATACCAGCGTACTGTCTCGCCATTGGCAGGCGCGTTCGAACTGCTGCCGATCATCACCGGAGCGGACAATCCGGTCGGATCAAAGGCACCGATTTCGGCCGGAAGGACGGTTGAGGGAGCCGAATAGCCAGTCGGCGCAGCAATCGAGATCGTGTAGACGGTTTCTGCCGTCGGACACAGCGGTGAGGCGCCGGGAATGATGTCGAAGCGGTAGTTACCGTTCGCATCGGTCGATTGGGTTTGCTGACTGGCCGACAAGAAGCACACCGCTGGAAGCGCCGAGCCATTTGCGCCAAGCAGTGTGACAACTGCATTACGGACCGGCGCACGGGTAATCGAATCGTAGACCACGCCGGATGGATCGAGCGGCAGGTTCTGGTCGATCACAACGGTATTGTCGGCAAGCGTAACGCTCGAGAGGACCCGATAGACGACATTGTTGTCGGGATTGGTGAAGCGGATCGAATAGCCTGGCCCGCTCAGCAGACCGTCGATGCGGTAGTTGCCCTGGGCATCCGACCGGGCCGTCCCGACCACCACACCATCGCGGATGACTTCGACAATCCAGCCCACTCGCCGGGTTTCGCCCGAATCGAGCTGCTGGTTGCCGTTTCGATCATCGTAGACTGTACCGGTCACCGAACTGAGTGCAGGCTCCACCACGATCGTCACGGTCGATTGGGCACAGTTGGTCGGGTTCAGTTTCTCGCAAATCTGGTAGCCGATCGTATAGGTGCCGGCGGGCACCGAAGGAGCGACGCTGACATTGCCGGTGGCAGGATCGAGCGCCACTCCCGGATTACTGGCGGGGGCGGTAACGGTGATCGTGACGTTGCCCGGGGTCGGCGCGACCCCGTTCAAGGCATCGTTGCTGAGGATATTGCCAGCGTTGGCGTTGCCAATGCCGCTGCGCAGATTGCCGTAGTTGTCGTCGCTCGCCGAAATGGCGGGCGCGGTCACCACGACGGTGACGACTGCATCGGCACAATTGGTCGGGTTGTTGTTCTCGCAGATGCGGTAGCTGATTGTGTAAGTGCCAGCGGGCGTGCCAGCCGGGACGTCGACCAGACCGGTCGCCGGGTCGAGCACCGGGATCGGCGCGCCGTTGATCGAAGTGGCGCCTGCGGTGACCGTGGCGGTGATCGCGGAGACCACAACTGGTGCGCCATTCAGAGTGTCGTTGGCGAAAGCGTTGACGATGTCGTCCGCACCGTTGGCGCCATTGACCGCTGCAGGCGCATCGTTGCTGGCGGCAATCGCCGGGGGCGTGACGACGACGTTGACGGTCGCGGCGGCGCAATTGGCCGGGTTGAGCGTTTCGCAGATCTGGTAGGAAATACTGTATGTGCCAGCGGGTACGCCGGGCGCGACGCTGACATTGCCTGTGGCGATATCGAGCGTGACGCCGGGGTTGCTGGCAGGCGTGGTGACACTGATGGTCACGTTGCCAGGCGTTGGCACCGCACCGTTGAGGGCGTCGTTGGTGAGGATATTGGCGATGTTGGGCGCACCGTTGGCACCGTTGACCGGCCCGGCGGTGTCATTGGTCGCCGCGATCGGCGCGGCGGAAACCACGATCGTCACAACCGCATCGGCGCAGTTGGTCGGATTATTGTTTTCGCAAATACGGTAGCCGATCGAATAGGTGCCTGCCGGTGTGCCGGCTGGAACATCGACCAGCCCGGTGACCGGATCGAGCACGGGTATGGGCCCGCCGTTGATCGGTGTGGCAGGGCTGGTTACCGTCGCGGTGATCGCGGAAAGTACAACCGGCGCTCCATTGAGCGTATCATTGGCAAAAGCGTTGATCACGTCATTGCCGCCATTTGTGCCATTCACTGCGGGCGGCGCGTCGTTGGTGGCGACGATGGCGGGTGCAGCGACAACAATGGTCGCGGTCGCGGTCGCGCAATTTGTCGGATTGGCGGTTTCGCAAATTTGATAGGTGATGGTATAGGTGCCTGCCGGGACCCCCGCTGCGACGCTGATCGCGCCGGTAGCGACATCGAGCGAGACACCCGGGTTACTCGCGGGCGTGACGACCGAGATCGTCACGCTGGCGGGCGTCGGAGCCGTCCCATTGGCGCTGTCATTAGCCAGAACGTTGAGGACATTGGCTGCCCCGTTCGCGCCATTGACCGGTCCGGCATTGTCGGCATTGGCTGCCAGCACTGCGAGGAGCGCGTCGTTATCGACCGCCTGATTGTTGGTCGTGACTGTCTCGAACGTGCCTGAGCCGACTGTCACCCGCGCGGTGTTCACCGCTACCTGTGCCAGCACTGCGGCTGGACAGGCGACGACGAGGATCGGGCCGGCCGTGGAGAGCAGGCGACCAAGTCGCCTGCGCACCCGTTCAGAGCCACTTTTGGAAGTCGGCTTAAGCATGATTAGTTGACCTGGCAGGAGTAGGTGATCGTGACCGACTGGCCATTACCCAAGGTTCCGAGCGTGATCCCGGGGCCAATGAGATCGGCAATGGTGTAGCTGCCAACCGGAGCCCCTGGACCGGAGAAGGTGAGCACGTTACCAGCAGGGCAAGTCAGCCCGGCCCCTGGCGTGTCAGTCACGACAGCGCCGGTAGCGGCATCCGGACCATTGTTGGTGACGGTGAGCGTGTAGGTTGTTGTGCTTCCCGAGAACACGCTGGTGGTCCCGTTGCTCTTGGTGATTACCAGATCGACCGAAGGGTTCACCGTGACCGTTGCGGTATTGGTAGCGCAGTTGGTCGGGTTGAGCTGTTCGCAGATCTGATAGGTGATCGTGTAGGTGCCAGCAGGTGTTCCGGCCGGGACCGAGACCTGGCCGGTGGCCGGGTTGAGGATCGGGACTGGCGCACCAGGGCTCGCCGGGGTGGCAGGCGTGGTGACGGTCAGGTTGACCTGGGCCAGCGTGACCGGGCTGCCGTTGAGGGTATCGCCATTGAGCACGTCGAGGACATTGCCTGCACCGGCGGCACCGTTGATGCCCGAGACCGCATCCGGATCGGCGGTGATCGCAGCGGCCACCACCGTGACCGAGATGGTCGCGGTCCGGCAATTGCTCGGGTTGAGTGCCTCGCAGATGGTATAGTCGAACGTGTAGGTGCCAGCTGGCGTGCCAGCGGCCACATCGACGTTGCCGGTCGAGGTGTTGAAGGTCAGGCCGGCCGGGACCGACGAGCCTGCGGCAACCGCGAGGGTGGCATTGGTCGGCGAGGCAGCGGCCCCGGCAACCGTATCCGAAGTGAACGCGTTGACCACTGCGGTGGCGCCAGCCAGGCCGTTGATGCCGGTCGCGCTGTCGTTGGTCGCAACGATCGGCGCAGCATCGACGGTGACCGTGACCGTGTTGGTCGAGCAGTTGGTCGGGTTGAGGCGTTCGCAGATCTGATAAGTGATCGTGTAGGTGCCCGCCGGAGTGCCCGCCGGAACCGAGACCTGACCGGTCGCGACATCGAGCGTCGGCACCGGAGCACCAGGGCTCGCCGGAGTGGCCGGCGTGGTGACCGACAGGTTGATCTGGGCGAGCGTAACGGGCGATCCGTTGAGGGTATCACCGTCGAGGACGTTGACGACGTTGGGCTGCCCGGTTCCGCCAGGGACCCCAGACACGCTGTCCGGATCAGCAAAGATCGCGGCGGCGACCACCGTGACCGAGATCGTCGCGGTCTGGCAGTTGGTCGGGTTGAGCGCCTCGCAGATGGTGTAGTCGAAGCTGTAGGTGCCAGCAGGCGTGCCCGGTGCCACATCGACGTTACCGGTCGAGGTGTTGAAGGTCAGGCCGGCCGGGACCGAAGAGCCC
>JAKPHK010000045.1 GCA_029550345.1 Pseudomonadota bacterium | reverse complement strand
GACCATCACGTTGATAGGCCGGATGTGGAAGCGCAGTAATGTGTGGAGCTAACCGGTCCTAATAACTCTGATCATGCTTGATGAATCCCACCATCAATGACAGCTCTGCTGTCGTTGACCGGACGGTCATCACAGCCAGATACGCCTACAACACGTAAAACGTGCATCGATTAAAACCCATGTCCGCCTGCTTTATTGCTTGGTGACCATAGCGTCTGTGACCCACCCGATCCCATCTCGAACTCGGCCGTGAAACCAGACTGCGCCGATGGTACTACCGCTTAAGCGTTGGAAGAGTAGGGCGTCGCCAGGCATTAAAGCCGGCGGGCACGGGATAAACCCATTCACATGTCAGGGCATTTGCCCGCACACCAAGGGCCGCCAGCGGCCCTTTTTGTGTTTTCGGGGACTTGTTTCCCGCTAATTCGGCCTTATCTGGCCTTTGTTCCGGCGGCTCTCGGGCCGACGGCTGGTGACGCGGGGTGGAGCAGCCCGGTAGCTCGTCAGGCTCATAACCTGAAGGTCGTAGGTTCAAATCCTACCCCCGCAACCACCGCAACACCCCGCCTCGGCGGGGTTTTGTATTGCAGGCGGGCGAAGCAAAGGTTTGAGATGGACGATCCTCTGAATCGCCGCATGACCATTGCCTTGATGGCATTGCTTCCGCTGCTTCTGCTGGCATGGGCGAGCTTGCGCTTTGACCCGTCCGTAGCCGACGAAACCGGTATGCCAACCGACGACCCCGTTCTGATGGCGCAATTGGCGGAGCTTCCCGGCCGACCGGGCGAGCTGCCGCCGGTCGAATATTCCGCCTCGCCGCTGCCGATTGGTGCCGATGCACGGTCACAGAACCTGGCCGTGCCTTTCGTTGGCGGAAAACTCGATCCGGCGCCGCCCTATCGATTTGCCGGCAACACTGCCGATTTCGCCAATGCCCGCGATTGCCTTGCCCTGGCCGCTCTGGCGGAGGCCGGAAATTCCGATCCGGGGCAACGCGCTGTGATCCAGGTCGTGCTCAACCGTGCGCGCCATCCTGCCTTTGCCAGCACGGTTTGCGGCGTGGTGTTCGAAGGTTCCGAACGTGCGACTGGATGCCAGTTCACTTTCACGTGCGATGGCTCGCTCAGCCGCCAATACGATCCGGCCAGCTGGGCCGCTGCCCGCAGTCGCGCCGATCAGGCGCTGCGCGGCTATGTCTTCCCGGTGGTCGGCAATGCAACCCATTATCACACCGATTGGGTATTCCCGTGGTGGAGCCCCAAGCTGCAGAAGATCGCCCAGGTGGAAACCCACCTGTTTCTGCGCTGGCCGGGCTTCTGGGGCTCGGTCAAATCGTGGCGCAAAGCCTATGGCGGCAGTGAACCATCGCTGGCGATGCTGATGGCGCGCCCGCGTGCCTCCGCGCCGGTTGATTTGCCGACCGGGCTCAGCGATCTGCCCGCCACCAATTTCGGCCCCGTGGTGATGCCGCCGCTGCCGAGTGACACGCCCAAGGTTGTCGGCGGTGATGTGGTGATGCGGGTTCCTTCGGGGAAAGCCAATTTCGTCACCATCGATCCCGGCGCCGGGGCCGATAGCGCCCTGGGAATCGCCCGCAAGCTCTGCCCGGCGGAGGGCACCTGCCGGGTGATGGGCTGGTCCGACCGCAGCCTGATCCCGGCCAGCCTGCCGCTTAGCGGGGCATCGCGCGCGGGGCTGCAGTTCAGCTATTCGCGCGATCCGGCGGGGGCAGAGATCGTGCTCTACAACTGCGACAGTTTCGTCGGACTTCCACGCGACAAGTGTATCCCGAAGGCGCGGTAACTCAGGAATGAGGTGGTTTCCAAGGACCCAACGGCTTCCCGTCAGGTCCAAACCGGGCTTCACCTATTTCGCTGGCATGCTTGTAGGCAAAGCGCGACAGAAAAAAGCCAGCCACCAAGGCAACTCCAATCGCAGTCAATGGAAGAGTCGCATCGGATGGTTCGCGATAGTCTTGAAACAGGAAGATTGCTGCGCCAAATCCCAAAGCCAAGGCCAGTCCCCATGCGGATTGTGCGGGGCTTGGCCCTTTGGAATGGCGCGTCGCTTCCTTTGCTTTTGCTCTTCGCAGGCCAACAATAACCAATGCAAGCCAGACAAGGGGGGCGAACTGCGTGAAGTATTTGAGCTCTGGGATTTCTAGATCATGCCGAACTCGGATGAAAATCGCCAGGATCCACGCGCCATAAACTGCCCACGAACAAACGTCCGCTGCATCGCGAAGCCATGTGACTACATTTCGCCGCATGGCCATGCTCCTTGGGTCAACGGTCAGAGGCAACATTAACGCCGGTTTGGGTGGAATCAATCGCTACAGAACTTCCCATCTAGTTTCACCAGCCGTTCCAGCAGCGGGGCCACCGGCAGGCCGTGCCGCTTCAATCCATCAACGATCTTGCCCAACCCTTCGTGGTCGGCCCAGTACATGATCCCGCCGGTCCAGGCCGGCCAGCCATAGCCGTTGAGCCAGACCAGATCGATGTCGCTGGCGCGCTGGGCGATCCCTTCTTCAAGGATCAGCGCGCCTTCGCTGACCATCGGGTAGAGCAGCCGTTCGAAGATTTCCTGCTTGCTCACTTCGCGCTGAGCGACGCCGCTTTTTGCGGCAAAGTCGGCGATGATCGCCTTGACCTCATCCGAAGGCGTGCGGCTGCGATCTTCGGCGTAATCGTAAAAGCCCTTGCCGGTCTTCTGGCCCCAGCGGCCGACCGCGCAGAGCGCTTCGCGGATTGAGGTTACCTTGGCGGGATCGCGGTGCCAGCCGATGTCCAGCCCGGCCAGGTCGCCCATCTGGAACGGACCCATCGGGAACCCGAAATCGAGCAGGACCTGATCGATGTCGTAATAGGCCGCGCCTTCCATCAGCAGCGCATTGGCCTGATCCTGGCGCTTGGCCAGCATCCGGTTGCCGATAAAGCCGTGGCATACCCCCGAGACGACCGGCACCTTGCGGATCTTTACCGCCAGCTGCATCACCGTGGCGAGCTGGCTGGCGCCGGTCTTGGCCCCGCGCACCACTTCCAGCAGTTTCATGATGTTGGCGGGCGAGAAGAAATGCATCCCCAGCACGGCTTCAGGGCGTTTGGTGGCGGCGGCAATCTCATCGACGTTGAGATAGCTGGTGTTGCTGGCCAGGATCGCGCCTTGCTTCACGATCGCATCGAGCCGACCGAACACGTCCTTCTTGACGTCCATCGATTCATAGACCGCCTCGATCACCAGATCGCAATCGGCCAGATCATCAAAGCTGAGCGATGGGGTCAGCCGGGCCATCGCCGCCTGAGCATCCGCTGCCTCGATCCGGCCGCGTTTGACGCTGGCTTCGTAATTCTTGGCCATCACCGCCACGCCGCGATCAAGTGCGGCCTGTTCGGCCTCTATGATGGTCACTGGAATTCCGGCTGAAAGGAAATTCATGGTGATCCCGCCGCCCATCGTGCCCGCGCCGATCACGCCAACCTTTGCGATTTCGATCAGCGGCGTATCAGCCGGGAGATCGTCAATCTGCGAGCAGAGCTTGAGCGCGGCTTCGATATGCGCCTGGGCGCCGGGAAGGGGATCGGACATGGTCTTGGCTCCTGTGTTCAGATTGGATTAGCGCGGTTTCGGGATTACACGAAGACATGAACTGACAAAGGAATCGCACTTGCAGCGAGGCCGTTGTCCATCCAGCCGCTTAGTTCACTTGCCGGTCGCGTCCCTCCCAATAGGGCGCACGCAGTTCGCGGCGGAGGATCTTGCCGCTGGGATTGCGCGGCAGGGCGGGGATAATGTCGATCGTCTTGGGCACCTTGTAGCTGGCCAGACGCTCTCGGGCCCAGACAATCACGCTGTCGGCGTCGATGTCATGGCCGGGTTTCGCAACGCAGGCCGCTTTGACCGCTTCGCCCCAGGTCTCGTCAGGCACCCCGAACACCGCGACTTCCAGTACATCGGGGTGACCATAGATCCCGCTTTCAACTTCGGCGGGATAGACGTTTTCTCCGCCCGAAATGATCATGTCCTTGGCCCGGTCGAAGATGTAGACATAGCCATCTTCATCAAGATAGCCGACATCGCCGGTGGCGACCCAGCCTTCGCACATCGTCGATGTCGTGGCCTCGGGCAGCTTCCAGTAACACAGCATATTGTTGGATGACCGGGTAAATAACTCTCCCACCCCTCCGACAGGAAGCGCCTCGCCCGTGATGCCGCGCACCTCCAGATCGACTCCGGGCAGTGGTTTCCCGGCAGAGCGCATTCGCACATTGCCATCGACCGAATGGTCTTCGGGCGGCAACATACAGATCGTGCCGGCGGTTTCGGTCATGCCATAGGCCTGGATGAAACCGGCCCCGAACATTTCGATGCACTGCCGCAGCAATTCAAGCGGGATCGGGGCGGCGCCATACAGGATGTATTTCAGGCGACTGAAATCGGTTTTGGCGCAGTCGGGGTGATTCAACAACAATTGCAGTGCCGCCGGGACGATGAAAAACCGTGTGACGCCGCGGTTCTGAACTGCATCGAACACCTTGGGTGGATCGAATTCGGCCAGGATCACCGCGGGCAGTCCGGCCGCCAGCGCCATGATACCCAGGCCCGTTCCGCCGATATGGGCGCAGGGCATGGCAACCAGCACCGCCTCATCGGCGCCCCACAGGGTATAGGGCTGCGGGTTCTCGAACGCGGCTTTGCGCAGGCCGAACAGGTTGCGGTTGGAAAGCACGGCGCCCTTAGGGTGACCGGTGGTGCCGCTGGTATAGAGTTGCAGCACGGCTTCGTCCGGTCCGGCCGACGCGATCGGTGCTTCCGGCGTTTCGGTGATCAAAGTGCGAGCCTCTGCCGCGGTTAGGCAGGTCTTCAGGCCGGGATGCCTGCCCAATGTTTCGGCGCAAGCCTCAAATCCGTCGCCCAAGACCAGCACCTTGGCATCAGCATTCTCGATGATGAAGGCGGCCTCAGGCGCTGCCAGGCGCCAGCCGACCGGGACCATGACAAAACCCGCGCGCGCCGCGCCAAAGAACAGGGCGAAATAGGTTCCGCTGTTTTTTCCGAACCAGGCGATCCGATCGCCCCTGGCGAGGCCCAGGCTCGCGAGCGCGCTTGCCGCCCGGGCACTTGCCGCTTCAAGCTCGCAGTAGGTCAGGCGCAGATCATCGGCATCGATTGCGAGTTGCTCTGGCGAATGCACGGCCCAATGGCGAATGAACTGATCGACAGTCAGCAAGCCGCGCGTGGCCTCTACGCGCTGCATCAGATGTTGAATCTCGGCCTGCTCCATCGCACTCTCCCTTCCGTCAGTTTAACCACACGGTTAAGAAGGGCAAGTGCGGTTCACAGACCGATTGGTCCTACCCGGCGGCAGTCACCATCAGCCGGGCATAGAAGCCAATCAGGCTTTCCAGATTCGTCAACGTCATGTGTTCGTTGGTGCCGTGGATCATCTTGATCTCCGTGGTCGCCAACGAGATCGCCTGAAAGCGATAGACATCATCGGATACCGGCGCCATCGACCGGCTGTCCGTCCCGGCGACGACCAGATAGGGTGAGGCGATCAGACCCTGATGCCCAGCCTGGGCCGAAGCGACGATCATCTGCCAGCCGAGCGAGGTGGCCGATGAAACCGGCGTTGGTTCACGCGGGGGGCGCTCGGTAAAATCGACCTTGACCGGCAGCGCCGCGACCGAAGCACGCGCCCGTTCGAGCACCTTGGCCGAGCTGTCCCACGGGGCGATGCGATAGTTGATCAGGGCATTGGCGCTTTGCGGCAGGACGTTTTCCTTTGGCGAGCCTTCCAGCATGGTCGGCGCGATCGTGGTGTGGAGCAGCGCGGCAGAGGCTGGCGCTTCGGCCATCTTGCCGACGATCATCGGCCCGAACAGCCAGCGATTGGCCGCAGCCAGCTTGTTGATCCCCCCAGCCTTTCCGGCCAGCACCTCGACCATCTGCGCGGTCGGCCCGCGCAGTTCGAGCGGAAACTGGTTCTGGTGGATTGCGACCACGGCCTTGGCCAGGTTGACCGAGCCGAGCTCCTTTGGCGGGGCTGAAGAGTGGCCGCCTTCGGCAGGGGCAGTGACCCGCAGCGTGACATAGCCTTTTTCGGCAACGCCGATCATCATCGCCGGCCCGTTTATCATCGGCGTATCGGTGGTGATCAGGCCGCCCTCGTCGATCGTGAACAGCGCCTTGACCTTGCGCGTCGCCAGCACCTTTGCGGCGGCTTCGGCCCCGCTGCCGCCGACTTCCTCGTCATGGCCTGAAACCAGATAGATCGTGCGCTTGGGCTTGAAGCCCTGTCCGGCCATTGCCTCAAGCGCTTCGAACAGCGCGACCAGCGAGCCCTTGTCATCGATCGAGCCGCGACCCCAGACCGCCCCTTCAGCAATTTCGCCGGCGAAGGGCTGGTGCTTCCAGTCCTGCTCGGTCCCCGGGGTTACCGGGACGACATCCTGGTGAGCCATGACGATGATCGGTTGTGCGGCGGGATCGCTGCCGGGCCAGGTGTAGATCAGCGTCTTGCCAAGCACTTCGCGGCGCATCACTGCATGGGCCTTGGGATAAGTGCTGACGAGCCAGGCATGAAGTTTGTCCCATTCCTCGACCTTGTTCTGGGCCGGATCCTGATTGCTGACGGTCTGGAACCGGACCGCTTCACCCAGATGCTGCGCGGCCTGCTGTACATCGAAGGAGGGTGCCACCCCGACCTTGACCGCTGAGCCATCGGCGACCGCTTCGGGGGTGAACATTGCGGTCCGTGCGGCGAGTGTGCCGCCCATGGCCAGGATCACGCCGCCAAAGGCCAGAACCCATTTCTTCATTGCCGCCTCTTCATGCTTGCCGATCGGGCAAGGCTATGGCCTTGCCGGTGAACTGGCAAGGTAAGCCGCGGAACTTTGCCCGTGTGCCGTTTTCGGCCACCGGGATCGCTGGATTGTCCTGAGCTTAAACAGTGTTCCGTTAATTTCCGATGCTGCATTGCGGCAATCGATCGACCTGTAGAAAAACTCAGTCCTGATCGCGCCCGCAAGTGCTTTTCCGTTAACGATTGGCAAGCTAGAGGCAGGCTTATCATGCGCACGTCCGCGTCCATTTTTTTGCTGCCGCTGTTAACGGTCTTGGCCTATGCGCCCGCCGTTGCCAGTCCGGCTGCGCCGATGCTGATGATGGCCGATATGCCGATCGGCGCGGGTGCTGCGGGCGATGATCGCTATGCCGGTGCGGCGGCCCGCACGGTGCGCGCGATCATCGAATATACCCGCTGGCCGACCCGATCCGATCCGGTCGTGATCTGTGTGGCCGGCCGGGCGCTCTATGCCGGGCAGCTTGACGCGATCCGGCTCAGCGACGGGCGCCGGACTGACCGCCGGGACGTGGCCGCAGACCCCGGCGCGCTGGCTGGGTGCCATGTTCTCTACCTTGGGCAATTGCCGATTGCCCGTCAGCGCCAGCTGACCGCCGCGGTGCGTGGCAGGCAGGTGCTGACCATCGCCGAAGCCGATCCGGCCAACGCCAGCGAAGCGATGATCGCGTTTACCTACAAGCCGACGGCGCTGAGCTTTCGGCTCAACATCGATGCCGTATCGCGCTCGGGCCTGAAGGTTGATCCCAGGGTCCTGCGCGTGGCACAGGGGGGGCAGTGACCATGGCTGCTCCAAACCGGCTGCCGACCTTGCGCGATCTGCTGGCCCGCGCCCACCTCCGGCTGATCCTGTTCACGGTGCTGCTCGCAACCCTCAGCCTGGTGCTGAGCGGCGGCCTCGTGATCCGCAACTATGCCCAGCGCAACCTTGAACTTGTTGCCCGGACCGTCGGCTACACGGTTGAGCCTGCGGTGATCTTCGAAGATCGTGACGCGATCCGCGAGGGCGTGATTTCGGTTGCTGCCGGACGCGGGGTGGAACGGGTCGAAGTGCTTGATCCCCAGGGCCGGATGCTGGCCGAATGGAACAATCCCGCCACCGGAACACTGGCAGCGTTAAGTCGCCGCGCTAATCGATTGTTCTGGCCCAATCCGGCCATCGACCAGGTTCACCGCGGTGACGAGCAAATTGCCGAGGTGCGCATTTACGGTAATTCGGAAGGCATCCTGCGTTATGCCCTGGCCGGAACGATTATCGCGCTGGTCTGTCTGGCGCTGACGGTTCTGGCGACGCGAATTCTGGCCCGCCGTTTGCAGAGCGAGGTGGTACGCCCGCTTGAACACGTCGCCCAGGTGGCCCACGCCGTGCGTCAGGACCGCGCGTTCGAGCGCCGCGTCCCGGCCTCCGGCATCGCCGAGATCGACAAGTTCGGACAGGATTTCAACGCGCTGCTGGCCGAATTGCAGGGCTGGCACGCCGGTCTGACTTCGGAAAACAGAGAGCTGGCCTGGCGGGCCAGTCATGATGGGCTGACCGGCCTTGGCAACCGCGAACTGTTTGAAAAGACGCTGGCTGAGGCGATTGCCCGGTCACAGCGTGAAGCAACGGTCTTCGCTCTGCTCTATCTCGATATCGACCAGTTCAAGGCGATCAATGACAGCCATGGCCACCAATCGGGCGATGCCGCGCTGATCGCGGTTGCCGATCGCCTGCGCGGGGCGCTGCGCCAGCAGGACCTGGCCTTCCGGCTGGGCGGAGACGAATTTGCGGTGGTGCTGGGGCCGTTGCAGGAGCGTGACCATATCTGGAACGTGCTGGAGCGGATCCGCGCGGCAATGGATCGCCCCTATCGTCTGCCCAGCGGGATTGCCGCGACATTCAAGGTTTCCGCCGGGGTTGCCGTTTTCCCCGAGGATGGGGAAACCGCCGAAGCCCTCTTGCGCAAAGCCGATGCCGGGATGTACCGCGACAAACGTGGAGACGATGCGATCGGAGCCGAAGCAAATGCGTAATTTTCTGGCAGTTTTTCTGCTCGCCCTGTTGGCGGCCTGTGCGACCGTGCCGGCCAAACCGGCGTTCACAAAGCAGCAGGTGGCAGCTCTGACCGAGCAGGGCTTCGAACCTGTGGGTGAAAATTACGAGCTCGACTTCAATGACCGCGTGTTGTTCGAGGTGGACAAGAGCGAACTGACCGCAGAGGCGGAAGGTGTGCTGAACCGCCTCACCACCGCTCTCCTCAAGGTGGGCATCCGGGGTGCCAGCGTGATTGGACACACCGATTCAACCGGGACGAGCGAATATAATCTCTCGCTGTCACAGCGCCGCGCGGCGCGCGTGAAGGCCGGGATGGCGACTGCCGGAATGGATTCCGCGCGCATTCGCGATCAGGGCGTGGGGGAAACCCAGCCGATTGCCGGAAACGATACCGATGATGGCCGCGCCCAGAACCGGCGCGTGGTTATCATCGTGACGCCGCTAGACGCCAGCTGATTGCATTGCGGGATTGCCCGGACCGCCTCATCGCCTAAGAACAAGGCATGAGCGCAGTCTGGCAGTTCTGGATCGATCGCGGCGGGACCTTTACCGATGTCGTCGCCCGCACGCCTGACGGCGCAGTGCGGACGGCCAAGCTGCTGTCGGAAGATCCGGCCCGTGCCGAAGATGCCGCGATCGCCGCGATCCGGCAGCTGACTGCCACGCCCAGCGGCCCGTTGCCGCCTTGCGCGGTGCGAATGGGCACCACTGTTGCCACCAATGCCCTGCTGGAGCGCAAGGGTGAACCCACCGTGTTGGCGATTACCCGCGGCTTTGGTGACGCGCTGACCATCGGCAGTCAGGAGCGGCCCGAACTGTTCGTGCGCCGGATCGTGCTGCCCCAGCCGCCCCACGCCCGCGTGATCGAGATCGACGAGCGCGTTTCGGCGGAGGGTGAGGTTCTGCGCGAATTGGACGAGGCCGCCGCTTCTACCGCCTTCGCTGAAGCGGTCGAACAAGGCTTTCGTGCGATTGCGATCGTTCTGGTCCACGGCTGGAAATGGACCGCCCACGAAGTGCGGCTGGCCCAGCTGGCGCGCGCGGCTGGCTTTACCCAGGTTTCGGTTAGCCACGCGCTGGCTCCGCTGATCAAGCTGGTGCCGCGCGGCGATACCACGCTGGTAGATGCCTATCTCTCCCCCGTGCTGCGCCGATATGTCGATAATTTCTCCGGTCAGCTGGGCGGGGCGGGGCAGGCGCTGTTCATGCAATCAAGCGGCGGTCTGATCGAGGGCGAACGGTTCTACGGCAAGGATGCAGTCCTGTCCGGCCCCGCCGGCGGGATCGTCGGCATGGCCCGCACGGCGGAAGCAAGCGGTGCGGCCAGGGTAATCGGCTTCGACATGGGGGGCACATCCACCGATGTCTCACACTATGCCGGGCATTACGAACGCGACAGCGAAACCCGCGTTGCGGGCGTGCGGATCAGGACCCCGATGCTGCGGATCCACACCGTCGCCGCCGGGGGGGGATCGATCTGCCGGTTCGATGCCGGACGGCTGGTGGTCGGCCCGGAAAGCGCAGGGGCAGTGCCCGGCCCGGCCTGCTATCGCCGGGGCGGGCCGCTGACTGTCACCGATTGCAACGTCATGCTTGGCAAGCTGATCCCGGCGCATTTCCCCAGCCTGTTTGGGCCGAACGGGGACGAACCGATCGACCGCGAGGTGGTGGAAGCGAAGTTCGCCGATCTATCCCGTGAAATCGCGGCGGAAACCGGCCAGACGATGGCGCCTGAAGCCATTGCCGAGGGTTTTGTGCGGATCGCAGTTGCCAATATGGCCCAGGCGATCCGGCAGATCAGTGTCGCGCGTGGGCATGATGTGACCAATCACGCGCTCAGCTGTTTCGGCGGCGCGGGCGGGCAGCATGCCTGTCTTGTCGCCGATGCGCTGGGGATGGAGACGGTGTTGATCCATCCGCTGGCCGGGGTGCTCTCTGCCTATGGCATGGGCCTTGCCAGTCAGGCCGCGGTGCGTGAGGCGAGTCTGGGCGTGGCCCTTGAACCGGGGGTTGAGGCAGCGGTCGAAACGTTGCGGGAACGGCTGGCGGATGAGGCTGAGGCGCAGCTGGGCCAGACCCCCAGCCGGATCGAGGCGAGCCTGTTCATCCGCCCCGCCGCATCGGAAAATGCGATCGAACTACCGCCTGGCCCGGCGGATGAACTGGCCGCCGCCTTCGCTGCCGCACACCGCGCTGAATTCGGCTATGACGGGAGTGGGGCGCTGGTGATCGATCGGGTTCGGGCTGAGGCCGTGGCAGAGGACGCCTCGGCCATGGGACTGGCTTGGCCCATGCCTGCTGAAACCGGTGAGCCAATCGAAACCACTGCCTGCTGGCTTGATGGCACCGCCCGGCAGGTGCCGGTGTGGAACCGTGCCGATCTGGCGGCAGGCTTCTCCGCGCAAGGTCCGCTGGTGATTATCGACGAGTTGGCGACCACCGTGGTCGAACCGGGCTGGGCGCTAACGGTCGATCCCGATGGAACTCTGCGGTTGACCCGAAGCGCGCCGCGCGCCGGCCTTCGCAGCGAAAGCGCAGAGGCTGATCCGATCCGGCTGGAAGTGTTCAACGGCCTGTTCATGGGCATTGCCGAGGAAATGGGCACCGCGCTGGCCCGCACAGCCAGCTCGGTCAATATCCGCGAACGGCTCGATTTCTCCTGCGCGCTGTTCGATGCCGCCGGGCGACTGGTGGCAAATGCGCCGCATATGCCGGTCCACCTTGGCTCGATGGGCGAAAGCGTCGGGCGGATCATTGCGGCGCGCGGAGGTGGGCGCGATGGCAGGGGAATCCGCCGCGGTGATGCCTATGTCCTCAACGCGCCCTACGCCGGGGGTACCCACTTGCCGGACATTACCGTGGTCGCTCCGGTCTTCGTTACGGGCGATGGTGCGGTGCCCAGCTTCTTCGTCGCCGCGCGCGGGCACCATGCGGATGTCGGCGGGATCGCGCCCGGATCGATGCCGCCGACCAGCACCAGCATCGAGGAGGAGGGTGTCCTGATCGACAATGTTCTGCTGGTCGATGAAGGGCGTTTTTGCGAGGATGAGCTGCGCGCATTGCTCGGCTCCGGGCGCTGGCCTGCCCGCAATATCGATCAGAACATCGGCGATCTTGCCGCCCAGGTCGCCGCCTTTCGGCGCGGCGCAGCAGGGCTTGAGGCGGCCTGCGCCGAACATGGCCGCGATGTCGTCACTGCCTATATGGGTCACGTCCATGCCAATGCCGAGGAGGCGGTGCGCCGCCTGATCGGGCAATTGCAGGATGGTGCCTTCCGGCTTGAGATGGACAGCGGCGCGGTGATTTGCGTCACCGTCTCGATCGACCGCAGCGCGCGCCACGTCACCATCGACTTTGCCGGAACCAGCGCGCAGCTTCCGGGCAATTTCAATGCACCCTTCAGTGTGGTTCGCGCGGCCGTGATGTATGTCCTTCGCACCATGATCGACGATCCGATCCCGATGAACGAGGGGTGCCTGGCCCCGGTGACGATCCGGGTGCCCGAGGGATCGATGCTGCGCCCGTCCTATCCGGCAGCGGTTGTGGCGGGCAATGTCGAGACCAGCCAGGCAGTCACCGACGCGCTGTTCGGCGCCTTTGGCGCACTGGCCGCCAGCCAGGGGACGATGAACAACTTCACCTTCGGCAACGATTCCTACCAGTATTACGAAACGATCGCGGGCGGCGCCGGGGCGGGGCCGGGATTTGCCGGGGCCAGTGCGGTCCAGACCCATATGACCAACAGCCGCCTGACCGATCCCGAGGTTCTGGAAAGCCGCTTTCCGGTGCTCGTCGAACAATTCCGCATCCGCACCGGATCGGGTGGGGCAGGGCAGTGGCCCGGCGGCGACGGCGCGGTGCGCAAGATCCGCTTTCGTGTGGCGATGCAGGCCGGGATCCTCTCAAACCGCCGCCGCACCCGGCCATTCGGTCTTGCGGGCGGCGGCGATGGCCTGCCCGGGGAAACGCGAATCGAACGAAGTTCAGGTGAAGTTGAGGTTCTCGATTCCACCGCCGGGGTGACAGTCCAGGGCGGCGATGCGATAGTCATTGAAACGCCCGGCGGGGGAGGGTTTGGCGCGGTATGAACTACTGGGTGCTCTCCGGCATTGCGGTGATGATTGGCGGCTTTGTGCTGCGGCTCAACGCGCTGGTCGTGGTGGTGGCCGCGGCGTTGGTCACCGGGCTTGCGGCAGGGATGGACCTGACCGCGATCGTATCGGCCTTCGGCAAGGCCTTCAACGATACCCGCTATGTCAGCGTGGTCTGGATCGTGCTGCCGGTGATAGGCCTGCTTGAGCGGCACGGATTGCAGGAACGCGCCCGCGCGCTGATCGAGGGGCTGAAGGGCGCCACCCTGCCGCGGTTGCTGACCGGATATCTGCTGCTGCGCCAGATCACCGCCGCGCTTGGGTTGACCTCGATCGCGGGCCACGCCCAGACGGTGCGCCCGCTGCTCGCCCCGATGGCCGAAGCCGCCGCCGTGCCGGAGAGCGGGGAAGAGGCCGAACGGATCAAGGCTCTGGCCGCCGCAACCGACAATGTCGGCCTGTTCTTTGGCGAAGACATCTTCATCGCGATCGGATCGATCCTGCTGATGAAGGGCTTTCTTGAGCAGAACGGGATCGTGCTGGAACCCTTGCAGCTTTCGGTCTGGGCGATCCCCACCGCGATTGCCGCCTTCGCGATCCACGCCGCGCGAATCTGGCTTTTTGGCAGGGGACGGCGGGCATGATCGGTTTGCCGCAGGTCTATCTCCTCGCCGGGCTGGCCTTTGCCGCTTTCGGCCTGCTTTCGGCGCGCGATGCCAGCAATCCGAAGCGCTGGGGCAATGCCGCCTTCTGGGGCCTGTTGGCGCTTTCAATGCTGGCGGGCGACCGGCTTGGCGATTTCGCCAACGGCCTGCTGGTGCTGGCGCTGGTGGCGATTGCCGGGCTGGGCGGGTTGGGCCGAGGCGCGGCGCATGGCTCGGCCGAGGAGCGGGCGGCGGGCGCGGTGCGGCATGGCAACCGTCTGTTCCTGCTCGCGCTGGTGATCCCGCTGGTCGCGCTGATCGGTACTTTCACGTTCAAGGCGCTGCCGCAGCTGGTCGATCCGAAGAACGCGACGCTGGTCAGCCTCGCGCTGGGGGCGCTGCTGGCGCTGGGGCTGGGCATGGTCTGGCTGGGCGCCCGTCCGGCAGAGCCATTGCAAGAGGGGCGGCGGCTGATGGATTCGGTCGGTTGGGCGGCGATCCTGCCGCAGATGCTGGCCAGCCTGGGGGCGGTCTTTGCCCTCGCCGGGGTTGGCCAGGTGGTTGGCGATCTGATGAGCGCGGTGATCCCCGATGGCAGCCGCCTTGCCGCAGTGATCGCCTATGGCCTTGGCATGGCGCTGTTCACCATGGTGATGGGCAATGCCTTTGCCGCATTCCCGGTGATGACCGCCGCGATCGGCCTGCCGCTGCTGATCGGCCAGCACCATGGCGATCCGGCGGTGGTTGCCGCGATCGGGATGCTGGCGGGGTTCTGCGGCACGCTGATGACCCCGATGGCGGCGAACTTCAATGTAGTCCCTGCCGCCCTGCTTGAACTTCGCGATCGCAATGCCGTGGTCAAGGCCCAGGTGCCGACCGCGCTGCCGCTGCTCGCGGTCAACATCGCCCTGATCTGGTTCCTGGCTTTCCGATGAAACTAACCGCTGACCTTGCCGCGCAGTTCATGGCGCTGACTACCGGGCACCTGACCCGCGAATATCCGCACAAGCTCGATCATGTCATGGACGGGCCGCAGGACGTTCTTGCCCCGTCGGTGCTGCATCCGATCTTTCACGGCAGTTTTGACTGGCATTCTTGCGTCCACGGCTGGTGGCAGGTGCTGCGTCTGGCCCGGACCTATCCCGATCTGCCGGAAAGCGGGCAGGTTTTGTCATTGGCAGAGAAGATGCTGAC
Organism: Pseudomonadota bacterium; assembly: GCA_029550345.1. Classification (GTDB taxonomy): domain Bacteria; phylum Pseudomonadota; class Alphaproteobacteria; order Sphingomonadales; family Sphingomonadaceae; genus Novosphingobium. The sequence goes on along the minus strand of JAKPHK010000045.1, from coordinate 32,998 downwards.
ACAGGCCAATTTCGCCGCCGAGTGCGCCTATCTGGACCGGCCATCGGCGCGCGGGTTCGAGCGGCCCTATGGCTGGGCCTGGGCGCTTGCGCTGCATGGAGAGATGGTACGACACGATGCGCCATGGTCGCGCCACGCAGATGGGTTTGCGGCCCGCTTTGCCAAGCGCTTTCGCGATTTTCTGCCGCTTCAGACCTACCCGATCCGCACCGGGACCCATTTCAACAGCGCATTCGCCCTGACCCTTGCGCTTGATTGGGCGGCAGAGCACGATCCGGCCCTGGCCCACCTGATCGCGGCGCGCGCCCAAGATTGGTTCGGCCACGATCGCGCGGCCCAGGCCTGGGAGCCCGGCGGGGACGAGTTCCTCTCCGGCACCCTGTGCGAAGCCGTGGTGATGAGCCGCGTTCTCGGCACGGACTTCCGCAGCTGGTTCGATCTGTTCCTGCCCGATCTGGCAAGGGGCGAACCGGCAACGCTGTTCGTGCCGGCAACCGTGTCTGACCGCAGCGACGGCAAGATCGCCCACCTCGATGGCCTCAACCTCTCGCGCGCCTGGTGCTGGCGCAGCATTGCCGCTGCGCTGGGTCCGTCACACCCCTGCCACCCAGCGATGCAGGCCACGGCCGATGCCCACCTCACGTCCGCCCTGCCGCATCTGGCGGGCGACTACATGGGCGAACACTGGCTGGCCAGCTTCGCCCTGCTGGCGCTTGAATGCGCCTGACATCGGGAAAAATGGTGCCAGAAGGGAAGCTGATAACAGTAATTCAATCCAAGCTTTGGATATTGAATACCTCATTGGACGTCCCGGCACCGATTTTTCATTTTCTGGTGTGACCCCCAGCTTTCCTGAGGCTTGGATTAATGCCGAGCCGTTTTGTTGTGCCTGAGTGCCCCGCTCATCCATGCCGCCATCGCCATGTCGCGCGTGGATGGGGAAATCCTGGACAGAGAATCGGGCCGGAATGGGGCGAAAATCTCGCCGCCCGCGCGCGTCTCTCACCCACGCAGCGAATCTGTCACTCGCCAAGCCCCGTGGGGCTACCCGTTTTCGCGGACCTGGGGTGCCCGGAGGCATTTTTTGTTAGCTAGAAAGACTGATTGGTGCGGTCGAGAAGCATAAAAACCCTTCTCATACAGTAACATAGTGACCGCAAAGTCGTTGAGGCGGCTCAGTTTTATCCTCATGGCGCGTCATTCGACATCAGGCTAGCGCACGACAAAAGGGGTACCAGAAGGGTGACTGCGCGCGCAGTTATTGGGCTTCCGGCGGCATCCTAGACGGGAGCAGATAGAGGTACTCGGTAAGAGCATTCGCGAAATCGAACGCCCTCTTTGCATCGTCTGCAGTCATGTGTGGTGTAGACGCATCAGCGTGGCGAGGGTTGTTCGCATCAAGCCGGACACGGTGTGCCCAATCCGCCATCTTCTGAGTAAGGATACCGTTGGTGACCGCCTGGTCGATACGGGTGTACAGCGACCCTTCTGAGAGGTTGTTGTCCTTAAGCATCGCGTCGATGCTTGACGCCGACATCACGACGGACGCGTCCGGAGCCGAGAGGGTTCGATGCGCCTGCGACAGATAATTGCGAACCGCATCCGGGACCAATTCGCTAGCCTCCCAAACATCGGGGTAAATTTGTACGATTGGGGCATTGGCTTCTATTTTTCCGGCAGCGCCCTTAGCCGTTACTAAATGGCCACAAGTGGTGCACCGGAAAACAGCCCAGATGGAGGACTGCTCCCCGTCAGAGCGAGGGACTGGCTTATCAGCCCCCCATACTCTTTGAAGCAGCGGTGAAGCTATTCCGCAATGTGGGCAGTTTGATACTCCCTTGAGCTGGTCACTCAGTCGATGGTCACGATATGACACATAGCCCCCCTATCCCTTTATATGTCGGTCGTACATGACGATGCTGCCCGCAACAGCTACATTGAGGCACATTGGCGTGTCGATTTGCATCTTGCGATGTCCTCTCATCAAATCAAGTGGTACACCGTGGTCTTCTGCACCTAAAATGTATATAGCGCGCTTTGGGTGTTCTGTTGTTTCGAGCGGTTTCGCATCAAGTGTCTGTTCGATAAAAACGAGTTCAGCATCACGGGGGATATGGTCGGTAAAGTCGTACCAGTCCTTATACTCAAAGAGAGGTATATTGCGCCAGGTCTTTGTAGTGTCTGTGCGCTGTCGCTTGTACCGTGCCCCTATGGTAAAAATATAATCTGCGCCGAAGTTCATCGCCGAACGCCAGAGCGTTCCTACGTTATCCTGCTCTTTGGTTTGGTAGATACCAATGCCAAAATATCCTTTTTTCATTTATTATATCTTTTAAGCAAACCAAAACACTTACCGCCTTGCGAGTGGTAAGTGTTTTGGTCGCAAGGCTATTAACGTCACTACCAATGAATAGTAGCAACAAATGGAACATTTGTCGAGACGGGGGTGGGGATGGCCTAGCGGCTAGAGGTTACCAAAAGGGTGACTAGCGACAGTCCATAACCCACAAAAGCCCTGATTTATCAGGAACTTAATGGTTAAGCTGGTGCGGTCGAGAAGACTCGAACTTCCACGGGCTTTCGCCCACAACGACCTCAACGTTGCGCGTCTACCAGTTCCGCCACGACCGCTAAATCATCGGGGTGCCGGTGGCGCCCCGGGGGGGTAGGAGCGCGCCCTTAGCAAAGGGTGCGGGGGGCTGCAAGCGGGGAAACGCCAGTTACCATTTGTGGTGTGCCTGTCCCGGGCGGGGACGGCGCGATCGGCGGCGTTGCGGGAATGGTGAATTGGGCGTTCACCATAGCCAATGACTGCACTGATTGCCCTGGTTCTGGCCGCCTCCGCACCGCAGGCCGACGCGCCTTCGGTGCCGCAAGGTGGCGGTGCGCAGGCCTCTGCACGGGCAACAGTCGAAATTCTGCGGGCGGAAACGTCGGACCCCGATGGCGGGGAAGGGGCTACGGCTCGCCAGGTGCGGCGGCGCAGCCCGGCCATCATTTCGGTCGAATTCGAATAGGGCTGGCTGACCGGGCCTGTCAGTTCCCCGGCTTCCAGCCGAAAGCGGCCTTCTTGCCGGCAAGCGGAACCTGGGTCAGCGCTTCGCGTACTTCAACGCTTTCACCCGGAGCGAGAACCCGCTTGGGGGCGACGATCTCTGCCTTGTATGCCTCCCGCCCGCGGCTATCGCGCAGCACCATCAGGATGGTCGGGACCGAGAGCGAAGTCTGCGAGATATTGGTGACCGTGCCGTTGACCTCAAAAATCCAGGTCTTGTCAGTCAGTTCGCGGTGGCCCTGCTGCTTGTCGGGGAAGTTCAGCTTCAGCCCCGGCTGCTCTTCGGCAAACATCGGTTTGGCGAAAGGTACCCAGTCCGGCAGGCCGTAAAACGAAGTCGCCGCGACGCCGCCCAGCGTCACCACCGCGAACAGAATTGCCGCGATCATCCACATTTTGGCCGGGTTACGGCGGGCGCCGAACAGCGGCTCATGCCGGAAGCGGGATTCGCCGGGCTCGTAATCGTCGGCCAACGCCGGAATGACCGCTTCGCGCGATGGAGATAGCGATTCGTCGCGGAAGCTGATCGGTGGTGGCGGTTCAGAGGGGACAAAATCATCCCCCGTCGCGGGCTGCCAATCCGTCGCCGGGCTGGGAGGCGCAGGTGCTGCTTCCGGCTGCTCGACCGCCTGTGCGATCGGTTCAACCTCGGCTTCCGGCGCGGGAACGGGCGTGGACGCAGGCGGGACGACGGGTTCCGGTTCGGGCGGCGGCGTTACCGGCTGTACCGAAACGGGCGTCGGTGCAGGTGCTGGCGGCGCTGGTGCGCGCGGCGGCTCCTGCGCCGAGGGCGGTGCTGCCGCCAGCTCCGGACCGTCCTGGAACCACGAATGGCGGCACTTGGCGCAGCGCACCGTGCGTCCTTCCACGCCGATTGCACTGTCGGGGACGACATAGCGTGAGGCGCAGGCGGGGCACACGATGATCATGATGCTTGCGTTAAGCATGATGCACGGCCATGCGGCAAGCGCCCGGTGGGGAATGGAGCGCGCCAACGCCCTTTTTTCCACATCGATTGGCCGCTATAGTCTCAAAACTGCCATGCCTCTTACCGGACTGCCCCTGTTCTCATGACCAAGACCGCCGAAGGGGAGATCGTCCAGTTTGATAACGTCGGGCTGCGTTATGGCACCGATCGCGAGGTTTTGAGCGACGTTTCCTTCACGCTTTTCCCCGGCAGCTTCTATTTTCTGACCGGGGCGAGCGGGGCAGGCAAAACCTCGTTGCTCAAGTTGCTGTACCTGGCCCAGCGGCCCTCGCGCGGGGCAATCCGGATGTTCGGGGCCGATGCCATCACCATGTCGCGTGAGCGCCTGCCCGCGCTGCGGCGGCGACTTGGGGTGGTTTTTCAGGATTTCCGGCTGGTCCCGCATCTTTCGGCCTTCGATAATGTCGCCTTGCCGTTGCGAGTGGCCGGGGTGCCGGAAAAGGAACTGCTCAAGCCGGTCGGCGATATGCTCGAATGGGTCAAACTGGGCGAGCGGATGCACGCGCTTCCGGCCCAGCTTTCGGGTGGGGAGCAGCAGCGCGTCGCAATCGCGCGGGCGGTGATCGGCCGCCCTGAAATGCTGATTGCCGATGAACCGACCGGCAACGTCGATCCCGACATGGCGGTCAAGCTGCTGCGCCTGTTCGAAGCGTTGAACGGCATGGGCACCACTGTCGTGGTCGCTACCCATGATGTCCACCTGCTCAAGAAGGTGCCGGATTCGCTGATCATGCGGCTCGACAAGGGGCGGCTTTCGGATCCGACTGGCGCGTTGCGCTATCCCCCGCGTCCGCATGGCGGCTTTGGAGCCAGAGGTTGATGGTGGCCGGTCTTTCAGCCTTGCTGTCGCGCCGCTCAGGCCCTGATCTGATGCCGCAGGGACGGCTTGCCGGGCCGATGCCGTGGGTGATCGCGATCATGGTCGCGCTGACGGTAATCGCGGCTGCGGCTGGGCTGGCGCTGAGCAACACCGCACGCAATGCGGCGGACAGCTTGTCGGGCGGGGTTACCGTCCAGGTGGTCGAGGCAAATCCGGCTGAGCGGGATCGCCAGGCTCAGGCTGTCGCCGCCGCGCTGCGCGCAGTGCCCGGCGTGGGCGAGGCGACGGTGGTTTCCCAGGCCGAGCTGGAAAAGCTGATCGAACCGTGGCTGGGCGTGCGGACCGGTGAAGATCAGATCCCGGTGCCCGCGCTGGTCGATGTGCGGCTGCGCAATGGCGTCGATGGGGAAAAGCTGGGGCAACTGCGCCGCATTGCCCGGCAGGTGGCGCCGGCAGCGCGGGTCGATGCGCAATCGTCGTGGCTTAAACCGGTGTTCGGGGCGATCGATTCGCTGCAATGGCTGGCGCTGGCGTTGGTCGCCCTGCTGGCCTTCGCTCTTGCTGCGGCGGTCCTGCTGGCGGTGCGCACCGCGCTTGGCACCAACCGCGATACGATCGAGATCGTGCACCTGCTGGGCGGCACCGATAGCCAGATCGCTCGGATATTCCAGCGCGCGATCGGCTTCGATGCGGCGGGCGGCGGTGCGGTGGGGCTGGCGCTGGGACTGGTCGTGGTGTTGGCGCTGGGGCAGCGGTTCTCGGGACTGGGTGCGGGTCTGATCGATTCCGGCGCACTGGACTGGATCGACTGGATCCTGCTGGCGCTAGTCCCGATCGCCGGAGTGCTGCTGGCCACGCTGACCGCGCGGATCACGGTCATGCGCGCGCTGAAGAAGATTCTGTGATGCGCCGCCTGATCTCCTTGCTGCTGCTTGCCTGGCTGCTGGGCTTCATCTGGTTCGCCGTTGCTCTTCCCCAGCCGGCTGATGAGGGGGAGCGGACCGATGGCGTGGTGGTGCTGACGGGCGGGGCCGGGCGGATCGACCGCGGGCTTGAGGTGCTGCGCGCCGGCCTTGCACCCAGGCTGCTGATCTCGGGTGTTGGTGCAGGCGTGAAGCCGCATGAATTCGCCCGCGAATACCGGATCGGCAGCCTGCAGATGGCGTGCTGCGTGACGCTGGGCTTTGCCGCCAAGGACACCATTTCCAACGGGCGGGAGACCGCCGCCTGGATCCGGACGCAGAAACTCCACTCGATCCGCCTTGTGACGAGCGATTGGCATATGCGCCGGGCGGTACTTGAGCTGCGCCGCGCCGTTCCGACTGAGATCGAGATCGTGCCAGATGCGGTACGCACCCGGCCGAGCATGAAGATGCTGTTTCTGGAATACCACAAGTTGCTGGCCCGGCTGGCGCTGCGCCTGGTAGGGATGTGATGTGATGAGCCGCCTGCTTGATGCGATCCGATCGGTCCTGTTCTACATCGTTTTCTATACCGGTTCGGTCTTTGTCGTGCTGGCCTGCGTTGTCGCCCTGCTGGGCAGCAAGGAGGTGTTCCGCTGGATGGTGGACCGCTGGGCACGCTGGCACCGGCTGTGTATGCGTTTCCTGCTGGGCCAGACGGTGCGGATGGAAGGCGAAATTCCGCCCGGCCCGGTTTTCGTGGCGATCAAGCATCAAAGCTTTTTCGAAGCGATCGATCTTGCCCGGCTGCTCCGTCGCCCGGGGGTTTTCGCCAAGGCCGAGCTGATGCGGATTCCGCTGTGGGGCATGGTCGGTGATCGCTATGGTCTGGTCGAAGTGCAGCGCGATCAGGGCGCCAAGACGCTGCGCCACATGATGGCCGCAGCCAAGCGGCTGAGCGGGGAGGAAGGCCGCCCGCTGGTCATTTTCCCCGAAGGCACGCGCGTGCCGGTGGGTGAGGCGCCGCAGCTGCAATCGGGCTTTGCCGGGATCTACAAGCTGCTGGGCCTTCCGGTGGTGGCGATCGCGGTCGATTCCGGGCGGCTCTATCACCGCTGGCTGAAGCGACCAGGGGTGATCACCTACAAGGTGGTCGAGGTGATCCCGCCGGGTCTCCCGCGTGAGGAGGCCGAACAACGGGTCCACGCCGCCATCAACGCGCTTAATCCGCCGTCTGCTGAATGAGCAGTAATAAGGAAAAGCGCTCTCCGCTGGAGGTGCTGGGGCCGGGGCTGGTTACGGGCGCGGCGGACGATGATCCATCGGGCATTGGCACCTACAGCCAGGTCGGCGCGCAGTTCGGCTATGGCCTGGCCTGGACGATGTTCTTCGGCTTTCCGCTTCTCGCCTCGATCCAGGCGATCTGCGCGCGGATCGGGGCGACAACCGGGCGCGGCATCGCCCAGAACCTGCGGCGGTACTATCCGCGGTGGGTTCTGCGGATCGCGCTGGGGCTGCTGCTGATCGCCAATGTCATCAACATCGGGGCCGATCTGGGGGCGATGGGCGCCGTACTCGCCCTGATCGTGCCCGGCCCGGTGCTGCTTTATACCGCGCTGTTCGGGCTGATCAGCGTGGGGCTGGAAGTGTTCCTCAGCTATTCCAGGTACGAGCGGATCCTGAAATGGACCACGCTTTCGCTGTTTGCCTATGTCGGGGTGGTGTTCGTGGCTGACGTGCCCTGGGAAACGGCGCTGCTGGATATTGTCGTGCCGCACTTCAGCTTTGATCGCGATCACGCCATGGCGCTGGTGGCGATCTTCGGCACGACGATCAGCCCATACCTGTTTTTCTGGCAGGCCGGGCAGGAGGTTGAGGAGCAGCATCGCCGCCATATCAAGCCACTCCACGTCAGCCCACGCCGCGCCGGGCAGGAGTTGAAGCGGATTCGCACCGACACTCTGGTTGGCATGGCCTTTTCGCATCTCACCGCGCTGTTCATCATCGTTGCCACGGCGGCGACCCTCAACGCCAATGGCGTGACCGACATCCAGAGCGCGGCCCAGGCGGCCGAGGCGCTGCGACCGATTGCGGGGGATTTCGCCTTCGCGCTGTTCGCGGTCGGGATCATCGGCACCGGTCTGCTGGCGGTGCCGATTCTGGCCGGAAGCGCAGCCTACGCGATGAGCGAGACTTTCGGCTGGGTCGAAGGGCTGGACCGCAAACCGCGTGAGGCAAAGGCATTTTATGGCGCGATCGCAGCGGCCACGCTGGGCGGTGTCGCGCTCAACGGCGTAAATGTCGATCCGATGCGCGCGCTTTACTGGACCGCGGTGATCAACGGTCTGCTGGCCCCGCCGCTGATGGTGGTGACCATGCTGATCGCCCGCAATCGCAAGGTCATGGGCGATCTGGCGATTTCCGGCTGGCTGGAATTCGGCGGCTGGCTTTCCACTGCGGTGATGTGGGTTGTGGCCGCAGTCTTCCTGCTGAGCTGAACAGACTGCTCAGCTGCCGTGATCGCTCCGCCCGAAGTCGGGCCGGGCATCGTCCTGACCTTCCTCGATGATCGAGCGGCGGATCGCGCGGGTCCGTTCGAAATGGTCAAACAGCTGCGCCCCGTCACCCACCCGGATCGCACGTTGCAGCGCGGTCAGGTCTTCGGTGAAGCGTTGCAGCATTTCCAGCACGGCGTCCTTGTTGGTCAGGAACACGTCGCGCCACATTGTCGGGTCAGAGGCAGCGATGCGGGTAAAATCCCGGAAGCCCCCGGCTGAATACTTGATCACTTCGCTTTCGGTTACGCCCTCAAGGTCTGAGGCGGTGCCGACGATGGTATAGGCGATCAGGTGCGGCAGGTGGCTGGTGACCGCCAGAACCATATCGTGGTGGCGCGCATCCATGATTTCCACCTCGGCGCCAAGTGCTTCCCAGAACGTGGAAAGCGAAGCCAGCTGGCCGGGATCGGCACCGGCAGGCGGGGTAATGATGCACCAGCGGTGCCGGAACAGGCTGGCAAAGCCGGCATCCGCGCCAGACCGCTCGGTCCCGGCCACGGGATGGGCCGGGATCACCGCGACGCCGGGCAGCGCTTCGGCCAGGGCGGCGGCGACGGTCTGTTTGGACGAGCCGACGTCGCTGACCAGAACCCCTTGCGTCAGGTACGGAGCAATGGCCCGGGCCGCTGCACCCATCGCGCCGACCGGGACGCACAGGATCACCAGATCGGCATTGCGCACCGCATCGGCGGGGTCGTCACAAACCTGGCCGACCAGTCCGCGCTCAGCGGCGCGGGCACGGGTGGCGGGATCGGCGTCGTACCCAGTGGTGGCTACGCCGGGCAGGCACTCGCGCACGGCCAACCCGATCGAACCGCCCAGCAGCCCCAGACCGATGATCGCAACACGTTCGAAGCTCATTGTGCGCCCTCCGCCATTTCGGCGATCGCGGCGGAAATCGCGTCCATCTGCGCGGCGGTGCCGATCGTGATCCTGAGGCCATGGCCCAGCCCCTGGTTCGGCAGCCAGCGCACGATATAGCCTCGCTGGGCCAGGCCTTCGTAGGCCGCTTCGGCGGTGAGCCGCCCTTCGAACAGTACCAGCACGAAGTTCGCCTCGCTCGGCAGGGGACGCAGGCCGTGGTTGCCCAGCGCCTGCATGGCGGCGGCAAAGCGGGTGCGTTCGATCCGGTTATGGTCCCGCGCACGGGAAACAAAATCTTGGTCCTTCACCGCCGCCAGAGCCATCGCCTGCCCACTGTTCGAGACATTGAAAGGCCCGCGAATACGGTTGAGCGTGTCGATAAGCGCCGCAGCCCCGGTAGCCCAGCCGATGCGCTCTCCGGCCAGGCCATAGATCTTAGAAAAGGTCCGCGTCACCAGCACGTTGCCGTGCGCCGCCGCCAGAGCGAGCGCGCCGTCCTGATCGTCGGCCGAAACATATTCGCCATAGGCCTGATCGATCACCAGCAGGACATTGCCAGGCAGGGCGGCGTGGAGCCGGGCGATGTCTCCGCGTGGCAGGTAGCTCCCGGTGGGATTGTTCGGGTTGGCGAGAAAAACCACCCGTGTCCGTTCGTTCACAAGTGCCAGCAGCGCATCGACATCAGTGCCATAGTCGGCGTCGGGCGCCACCACCGGCGTCGCGCCGCAGCGGCGGGCAGCAATGTCATAGACTGAAAAGCCATAGCGGACGTAGATCACCTCGTCCCCGAGTGCGGCATAGCCCTGTGCAGCAAGGTGCAGCAGCTCGTCCGATCCGGTACCCATCACGATCCGGTCGGCCGGGATGCCATGGACATTGCCGATCGCCGCGCGCAGCGCTTTGCTGTCAGGATCAGGATAGCGCTCGGCGGGTGCGGCCTCTGCGCGCGCGGCCAGTGCTGCCGGGCTGCAACCCAACGGGTTCTCGTTGGCGGAAAGCTTGACCAGCGGCTTGCCGTCCGCACCGGCGCTCTTGCCGGGGACATAGGCGTGGATCGCGGCGATCCATGGCTTGGGTTGAGGCGTGCCTGACATAGCGCGCTGGCCCTTAGCAGGCTTGCCGGGAATTGACAGTATGCTTCTCGTCGCCCAAGCGGCGCAGATGACGGCGGCAGAGCTCAACCTGGTCAACGATACGCTGGTGCTTCCCGCGCCGCTGCCGCTTGATGGCGGGCAGAGCCTGCCCCGGGTTGAGGTCGCCTTTGAAACGATCGGTACGCTCAACCCCGAAAAGTCCAACGCGATCCTGCTGTTTCATGCCCTGACCATGGATCAGCACGTGGTCAGCACCCATCCGCGCACCGGCAAACCCGGCTGGTGGAGCAAGTCGGTCGGCCCCGGCAAGGTGATCGACACCGATCGTTTCTTTGTGATTTGCGCCAATGTGCTGGGTGGCTGCATGGGCTCGACAGGCCCGGCCAGCCTGCATGAAGATGGCAAACCGTGGGCGATGCGCTTTCCGGTGATCACGATCCGCGACATGGTCCGCGCCCAAGTGGCGCTGCTCGACGTGTTCGGGATCGACCAGGTTCATGCGGTGATCGGCGGGTCGATGGGCGGGATGCAGGCGCTGTCGTTCGCTGCGAACTGGCCCGAGCGGACCCGCGCCGTGCTGGTGATCGCTTCCACCGCACGGCATTCGGCCCAGAATATCGCCTTTCACGAGGTTGGCCGTCAGGCGATCATGGCCGATCCGAAGTGGAAAGGCGGCGATTACCATGGCGCTGGCAAGGGGCCAGAGAACGGCCTTGCGGTCGCCCGGATGGCGGCGCACATCACCTATCTGTCCGAAGCGGGACTGACCGAGAAATTCGGCCGCCGTCTGCAAAACCGCGATGCCAAGACCTTTGGCTTCGACGCCGATTTCCAGGTCGAAAGCTATCTGCGCCACCAGGGGCTGAGCTTTACTGATCGATTCGATGCCAACTCCTACCTCTATATTACTCGGGCGATGGACTATTTCGATCTGGCCGAGGAACACGGCGGCAAGCTGGCAGAGGCTTTCGCAGGCAGTGCCGCACGGTTCTGCCTGATCAGCTTCGATACCGACTGGCTCTATCCCACCGCTGAAAGCCGGGTGATCGCCCACGCGCTCAACGCCGCGGGCGCGCCGGTTTCCTTCGTCGAACTGTCCGCGCCGTTCGGGCATGACAGCTTCCTGCTCGACGTTCCGGCGCAGGACCGGGTCATTGCGGGGTTCCTCAACCAATGAGCGCGCTTCGCCCGGATCTGGCGATCATCGCCGCCAATGTTGCCGCGGGGACGCGGGTGCTTGATATCGGCTGCGGCGATGGGGTGCTGATGGCGGCGCTGCGCGATGCCCGGCAGGTCGATGCGCGCGGGATGGAGCTTGATCCGCTCGGCGTGGCGGAATGCGTCGCCAAGGGGCTGTCGGTGATGCAGGGCGATGCCGACACCGATCTGGCCGACTATCCCGATGCCGCGTTCGATTACGCGATCCTCAGCCAGACACTGCAAACCACCAAGCGGCCCGATCTGGTGCTCGACGAGCTGCTAAGAGTCGGGCGCAAGGCCTTTGTATCGTTTCCGAATTTCGGATTCTGGAAAGTTCGGGGCAGTCTGCTCTGGCATGGCCGGATGCCGATGACGCGGTCCCTGCCGGTTCCATGGTACGCCACGGCCAACATCCATAACCTGACCATCGCCGACTTTCGGGAGCTTGTCCGCCTGAAGGGAATCCGGCTTGAGGGTGAGTGGTTTCTGTCCGGCGATCACCAGATCGGCGCGGCGGTTGCCAATTGGCGGGCCGAACACGCGGTGTTCATGCTGTCACGCTGAACCATCGTGAACCAGCGTTACTGCATCGTCACGCGCCAGGCACCACAGGCTTAGACCAGCAGCACACGCACGCTCCACCGCCATGGTGGTCGGGAGCGATACGGTGACCAGCGTGGTCGCCCCCGCGCGAACCGCCTTTTCGACGATCTCGTAACTGCACCGCGCGGTGGAGAGCACGAAGCCGGGCGAGAGCGGGTGGCCGCTGCGGGCCATGGCACCGGTCAGTTTGTCCAGCGCGTTGTGGCGGCCAACGTCTTCACGGATCAGGCCGATGGCGCCTTCCGCCGAGACCCAGGCGGCAGCGTGGGCTGCATCGGTTTCGCGGCCCAGCGGCTGGGACGCGCGCAATTGGCCCAGCGCGGCGAAAATCGCGGTAGGCGCCACCGCTGCGTGGCTGGCGACCGGAGGCAGGGCGCGGGCGACTTCTGCCAGATTCTCGATTCCGCACAGCCCGCAGCTCGATTCTGCCACCCGGCTGCGGACCCGATCGGTCAGCTTGTCGATTCCCAGGCCGGAGAGACGGGCGCGGACGATCCATCCCTGCGCCACTTCGGCCACCGCGATGTCGGTTATTTCGGCGGGGTTCGCCGCCAGTCCTTCGTTCAGCGCGAAGCCGGTGGCGAAGTCTTCAAGGTCCTGCGGCGTGGCCATCATCACCGCATAGGACAAGCCGTTGAATTCCAGCGCCACCGGCACTTCGGGCACCCAGACGCGGCTTTCCGCGCGGCGGGAGCCATCAGCACCGATGGCGATGGGCATCATCACATCCGCTTGAGCGCGCAGAGCTTGTTGCCGTCCGGATCGCGCAGATAGGCGAGGTAAAGCGTCATTGTTGCGCTGTCGCGCACGCCCGGCGGGTCTTCGATCGCCTTGCCGCCTGCGGCAACGCCTGCTGCGTGCCAGGCATCGGCCTGATCGGATGTTTCCATGGCGATGCCGATCGTCATGCCGTTACCGGGAGTGGCTGGCTCGCCGTCAATCGGCTTGGTCACCAGAAACAGCCCGCCGTTGTACATATAGATCAGGCGGCCTTTATCATCCTGGATACCCGGATTTCCGCCGATCGCGGCGAAGGTCGCATCATAGAACTTTTTGGAGCGCTCGATGTCGTTGCTGCCGACCATCATGTGGGAATACATCGCTGTGCCTCTCTCTCTTTTTCGGTTGCGATTCGCTACGTGTATCGCTTCGGCGTCGGCGGTCAATCGAAAGACCGGTTGCCGGGACAGGGCGGCAGGTTTACCACCGCGCAATGCAAAAGCCTTTGACTTTCCTGATCGCGCTGGTGCTGACGACCTTGCCGCTTGGCGCTGCTGCCGATCCGGTCCAACCCGACCTTGACGAGCAGGTTCATTGCTCGGTGATCTTCGCCTTGATCGCCCGGGAACAGGATGCCGGGAAGTCTGCCGTTGCCCACTATCCGGCGATGGATGAGCCAGGCCGGGCCTTCTTTGTCGAAACCGGCCTGCGGCTGATTAATGAGCGCAAGATGCCGGTTGAGGATATGCGGCCCTATTTCATGGCCCGGGTCAACGAAGTGCAGGAACAGATCGCCGCTTCGCCCGATCCGGCAAAGGCCCTGGATGATCAGTTCAACCGCTGCCTGCCGCTGTTCGCTGCCGTCGCACCCGAAGCCGCGCCAAAAGCGCAATAGAATGGGTGGAAACCGCTCTAATCCGCAAACGAACCCGGGATAAGCGCGCCAGGGCTCTGGCCGCAGCCCGGCGCAGGGCTTACCATTTCCGCGATGTCCAAACCCGCCCGCCACGCAATCGTCGATATCGGATCCAATTCGATCCGGCTGGTCGTGTTCGGCGGGGATCGGCGTGCGCCGGACATCCTGTATGACGACAAGCTGATGGCCGGGCTCGGCCGGGGCGTGGTGGCGCGCGGCAAGCTCGATCGGCGCAGCGTGTCGCTGGCGCTGGATGCGTTGGAACGGTTTGCGGCGCTGATCCGCCTGATCGAACCCAAAACGCTGCAAGTCGTGGCGACGGCAGCGGTGCGCGATGCCGCCAATGGACCGCAGTTTCTGGACAAGGTCCGCGCGCTCGGCCTGCCGGTGCGCTTGCTCTCGGGCGAGGATGAGGCGCGCGCTTCGGCCTGGGGGGTGATCGCTTCACACCCGGGCGCGACCGGGTTGGTCGCCGATCTGGGCGGCGGCAGCCTTGAACTGGCGCGCATCGGTGATGACCACGTCCACCAATGCGCTTCATTTCGCCTCGGGATCATGCCGGTTGCCGCAATTCGGGCGCGGGGGCAGGGGCAGTTGCGCGGAGCGCTGGATAGCCTGCTGGCGGGGCAGGGCTGGGCCCGGCTCAAGTCAGGGGAGCAATTGTTGCTGGTAGGCGGCGCCTGGCGGGCGCTCGACAAGGCGCGGGTCCACCTGTTTGGCGGTTCGCGGGGTGAGGCCTTTTCGGCCAACCAGAGCCGCCAGCTCAAGGCGATGTTCCGCGAACTTGGCCCGCGGCGGCTGGCCGCAATCCCGGGTGTCAGCTCGGCCCGTGCGGCGCAGCTCGGCCACGCTTCGGCGCTGCTCAGGGCCTTGGCTTCTGCGACCGGAGCGCGGGAGCTGGTGGTCTCGAACGCGGGCCTGCGCGAAGGCCTGCTGTTCAAGGGGCATTGAAAAGTTTTCCACCTCTATTCTCGCTTCGGCCTGCCGCGCACGGGTTGAAGCGCGAATCGCGCTCCGGCATGGGGAGGTGCCATGTGGCAACTCTTCCAATTCCCTCTGTGCCCCTTCAGCCGCAAGGTTCGCCTGCTGCTGAGCGAGAAGGGCGTCGGCTATGACCTGTGGCGCGAAAATCCGTGGGAAGGGCGCGACGAATTCCTCGCGCTCAATCCCGCCGGACGCACCCCGGTACTGCACGATCCGGCCAAGGGGCTGACCCTGGTCGATAGCCGGGCGATCTGCGAATATTTTGAAGAAACGGTCGAAAAGGCGCCGATGATCAACGGCACTGCCGCCAATCGCGCCGAAATCCGCCGTCTGGTCGCGCTGTTTGACGAGAATTTCTTTGGCGACGTTACCGGCCCCTTGCTGCACGAGCGGATGAAGAAACGGCTGGTCTATCGCGTTTCGCCCGATAGCCGCGTCCTGCGTGAGGCGATGAAGCTGGCGCACGAACACCTCTATTACATCGACCATCTGATCGACCATCGACCCTGGCTGGCCGGTGCGACGATGAGCCTGGCCGATCTTGCCGCCGCCGCGCAGATCTCTGTCGCGGATTACCTTGGCGGGCTTGACTGGACCGGGCACGATCAGGCGGCGGGCTGGTATTCGGTGTTCAAGAGCCGCCCCAGCTTCCGCCCGCTGCTGGCCGAACGGATGGAAGTGATCCAGCCGCCAAGCCACTATGCCGATGTCAACGCCTGATTGCCTGCGCCGCGCTTTGCAATAGAGTGCCGGGATGAGTACGCTTCTTATCCTGGCCTTGCTGATGGCGCTGGCGTTCGTCGGCAACCTTGTCTGGCGCGGCCTCCAGTTCGCCCGCCTTGCGCATGAGGGGGCCAGGGCAAACGCCACGGTTGTCCGCAAGTTTCGCACCGGAGCGGGCGGGCCGGGATCGCGCGGACGGCGGATCGCTTTCCAGTACACTGGACCTGATGGCCGCGACTATCGCCGGGCCGCGACGATCGCGCTGGCGAAATGGCAGGGGCTGGAAGAGGGGCATCCGCTGGAAATCTACATCCTGCCGGACAAACCGGGGATCAGTGCACCGGCCTGGCTGGTCGATGCGGCGCGCGATGCACTGAAAAAGGACTGACCGGGGGCAGGCCGCTGCGGATTATCCGCCGGTCAGCTGGTAAAGCAACGCGGCAAAGCCGTTGATCAGCTCATCCTCCGGGTCGCCCGTGCAGCGCCGTCTGCGCATGAAAACCCGCTCATCACCAAGCGGAAGCAACTGCATCCCTTCGCCTTCGGGCCTTTCGCTGTCGAGATCGGCCAGGACCGGCAGGGTCAATTTGCGCACCTGCTCGATGCCAAGTATCTCGCACTGCTCGTCGGTTTTGGTCAGTCCCGCCAGGTTCAGGAAATCTGCCGCTTCGGCTGCGCCGCCAGACCAGCTTAGCCGGTTGCCCTGCCGAACGATCCCGCTGCAAGCAGTCCTGATGGCATCGCCGGGCACGCGATCCTGCAATTCGAGCCAGAGCTGGACCGGATCAAGCAGCAACACGGGGCTGTCATGCTGGACTGTCTCGCCATCACGCGAGACGACATAGCCTGGCCAACTCGCGACCACGAAGGGGGCGATCAGTGCACGCAGGCTGTCAGACAGCGCGGTTTCGACAACGGGTTCCAGTGCCTCGCCGCAAGCCGCGCCATCCCCAAGCAGCAATAGCAGATTCAGCTCGGGCTTTTGGTCAAGCAGGTACAGCGCCAACAGGCCCGGAGCCATCCCGTGTCCGTGAATTGCCAGGTCACAGCTGCGCATTGTCAGCGTGTTTCACAACAGGTTCGAATCGGCAAGTGCGGGGGCACATCTCAAGGAGAAGGGAATCGATTGCGATTGCCAATCGAGTCGTCCCCGAGTCGGCGTTGCAGATTCGCAACGGCGTGGGCATTAGTCTTTTGCATTAACCAGTTACCTCAAGCTTGATGAAGATTGAGCGCCGTGGTGATGCTGCCGATAAATGACTGAAAAACAGTCGGGTAGCGAGGGAAACATCGCGGCATCGGCTGTCAATGATGGTTAACGGATACCGCGAAAAAGATTCTTCTTGGCATCCCCCCCCCCATCCTTGCGTTAACCTGACGGCGCAACAAAAGGCCTGTCGGGACACTGATTCCGCAGAAGCCTCCAAACATTGGGCCGCATCGAAATTCGGAAGCGCTTGAGCCGGGATTCCCGGGTCGGTTTGCCGTGTGGAGTGGTTTGATGGTTGAAAGTCGTGACATTGCTGGCTGGATGGCGCGTTGTGCCACCGCTGCGCTTGCGGCTTTTGCCCTGGCCCAGCCCGCCGCCGCGTCAACTGCGCCGATTACCGCCTATTACTATGATCCGGCGCTGACCGGATACAGTTTCCCCGGTCCGCAGCAGGCCGTGATGACGATCGACGTCAAGGCATCGATCGGCGGGACCTGCGGCTTTGCCACCGGCGCAGCGCCGTCTGGCACGGTCAATGCCGGGCAGATCGACGTTTCCGCCTGGACCCAGGATGTGCCCTTCACCGTCGAATGCACCGCACCCTGGCGGATTGCGGTTTCTTCGCAGAACGGCGCGCTCAAGACAGCAGCTGCTGGCGCAACCGGTTATGCCACCAAGGCGCCCTATGACGTCGCGCTGACCCTTCCGTGGGACACCGGCTTTGCGACGGGCACGGTCACCGCAAGTTGTCCGGTCGCCGAGATCGACCAGGCCGCGGGGAGCACGCCCTGTGATTTTGAAGGCGCCGCCAGCACCGCCAACGGTCTGCTGGTGCCGCGCTCCTTCGGTCTTTCGGGATCGAAGATGACCGTTTCCGCACCGGCCTATTCGGGCACCGATGTGCTGGTTGAGGGAACCTACAACGATACGCTGGTCGTGACGATTTCACCCGCCTCGTAAGGGGACGGGAATTGACACCAACCGCCGGATTACCGGCACGATGTGAGGACGAAACGATGAAGAAGATTGCCTATATCGCGATGGCCGCAGCTGCCATGGCAGCTACCCCAGCGATGGCGCAGAGCGCTTCTGGTTCGGTCGCCGTGACCGGTTGGGTCGGCGGCAAGTGCACCGCCCAGACGCCGATTGCCGGCGCCATTGACCTGGGTGATCTGGCCACTTCGGCAGGCCTGATCAACAGCACCTTTTCGGCCAACGTCGGCGGGCTTTCGCGCTCGTTCTCGGTGATCTGCACCAGCGCCAACGTGAACATCACGGTGTCTTCGGATGCACTCAACAACAGCACCGACAGCACCACCGGCGGCGGTTACACCGGTCGGGTTCACTACACCTCGACCCTGACCGCCAACAAGGCCAGCGGCGGCACCGCCAGCGCTGTTTATACCACGGCCGACGTACTTCCCGCGGCGACCACCACCGCGCTGGGCGGCCGCCTGCAGAACGCAACGAACAACCTGACCGTCACGGTTTCGAACGGCACCACCACCAACAGCGGTGATGTGCTCAAGTCGGGCAACTACAGCAGCACCATCCTGATCACCGTTTCGCCGGTCTGATCGCACACAATTCGCAAGGAGTAATACAGATGCGCAAGCTCATGATCCTCGCCGTTCCCGCGATGCTGATCGCCGGTCCGGCCCTGGCCCAGAACGCCACCGGCACCGTCATCATCAACGGCACCGTCGGCAACAAGTGCTCCGTTCTGACCGGTAGCGGCACCTCGGGCACCTGGGGCACCACGGTGAACCTCGGCGAACTGTCGCAGTCGGACGGAACGCTGCGCACCAGCGCCAGCCTGTCGAACGATTTCAACACCGTGGCGGCCGGCGCCCAGAACGCGCACGTGGTCTGCACCACCGCCAACCCCACCATCACGGTCAATGCCGATCCGCTGGTGAACACCGCGGTGCCGACCGTCTCGGGTTCGGGCTACACCAACACGATCCACTACCAGGCCGACGTGACCGTCAACAAGGTTTCGTCCTCGACGGTCTATCCGAATGACAGCAACGCTGCCGCTTCGGGCCCGACCGCCCTGGGTGATCGTCTGGCCGCTGCCGGTCCGAACGTGATCATCGCAACCAGCAACTGGCGCACCCTGGGCACCGATTCGCAGCTTGTTGCGGGTTCGTACTCGGGCCAGATCGTCGTCACGATCACCCCGTAACGGCTTCGATCCAGGAGAATCCGGGATGAAAAAGTTCCTGATCCTTGCCGCTCCGGTGCTTCTGGCTGCCAGCCCCGCGCTGGCCCAGACCACCGGGGAAGCAACCGGGACCGTCACGATCGACGGGTCGGTGCTGGGGCGCTGCATGTTCACGATCCCGAGCAAGACCATCTCGCTGGGTGAGCTTTCGCTGACCAGCACCGGCAAGCTCGACGTGAGCAAGGTCAATGGCCGTAACGAGACGCTGAACGGATGGTGCAACAACACCGCCGCGACGATGACCGTGACGACCACTGAACTGACCACCACCACCGCGGCGCCGACCGGGTTCGACAACCGGGTCGATTATACCGCCACGGCGGTGACCGGGGCGATCAGCGCCAGCGATACCAGCCTGACCGCCGGAGCCGGTTCGGCCTCTTCCGTGGGGCTGTTCAGCGGTGACATCGTGGTCACGCTTTCGTCTGCCTCATCGCCCACCAACGGGCTGATGGTCGCGGGTGCCTATAGCGGCAATGTCGTGGTCACGCTGACCCCGACGGTCGCTCCGAATTGATTGAACGGACAGGGATGTCGAGAATGAACTGGAAACCTGGCCTTGCACTGATCGCGATAGCGGCCTTCCCGGCTGCGGCGATGGCGCAGACCACCGAAACCGGTACGGTTGCGGTGGAAGGGTCGGTGCGTCCGGTCTGCATCCTCGGCGATCCCAACCCGGCACTGGTCGATCTGGGGCAGCTTTCGGCCAGTTCCGGGATCCGGGCCGGCCGGATTGCGGTGATCCCGACCCAGACCGTGACCCTGCCCGGCAGTTATTGCAACTTCGCCGGGTCGGTCGTCACCGTCACCGCCACGGCCCTGACTTCGGACGATACCTCGTCGCCGCAGGCCGGGTTCAGCCGGGCGGTCAACTATACCGCCTCGGCCAGCAACTGGGCCAGCGGAGCCAGTAGCGCCACCACGGCGGCGCTGCGCGATGGCAGCTCGCCGACGGCGAATGGCACCGGGGCAACCCAGCCGCTGCCCAAGGTGGCCGACATCACCCTGACCCTTTCGGCCTTCACCGCACCCGGCGATCTGATCCTGGTGGCGGGGAATTACAGCGGGACGGTGGTCGTGACCCTGGGTCCGGCCGCAATCCCGAGCGAGGAATACTGACGATGCGCCGCAACGCAGCCTTCCTGACCGCCGCCCTGGCTCTGGCCTTGCCGAGCCTGGCCCAGGCCCAGACTGTTGCTGGGGATACCGACAGCAAGACCGTGGGGATCGTCGGCACGGTTCCGGCGATGTGCTTTGGCGGAACGCTGAGCGGTGATGGCACGTTCGATCTGGGCGTGCTGGTCGATCTGACCACCGGCCAGCTCAGGACCGACCTGGCTGCGCCGGACAAGGTGCTGCTCGGCTCCTACTGCACGTCGCGCAGTTCGATCACAGTCAGCGCCACTCCGCTTGAAGCGCAGAACTATGTTTCGACCCCGCCTTCGGGCTTTTCGCGCACGGTTCATTACCTGGCGACGGCTTCTGGCTGGACGACCACGCCGGCCAGCTACGATACCGGGGCGGCGACCAACAATGCCGCGACCCAGACCCGCAACACCGCCTTCACCGGCGATATCACCGTGGCGATTTCCAACTTCTCGACCAGTGGCGGATCGACCCTGCGGCTGGTTGGCGACGATGCCTACCGCGGGGTGGTTACCGTCACACTGGCAGCGGTGAACTGATATGCGCAGCACCCTTATCCTTCCGCTGGCTCTGATCGCCGCCCCGGCAGCGGCGCAAAGCCTGACCGCCACCCAGGATCTTGCCGTCACCGGCAGCGTGCCGCAGGTCTGCGCGATGCAGCAGGGCCGGGTCCAGCCGGGCAGCGTCAACAATATCGCCAGGCTGGATGGCGATACGCTGCGGATCATCCAGTTCGTCGATCCCGCGACGCTCAGCGTCAAGGCGGCCAGCGCCACGATCAGCTTTGATGCGGTCTGCAATTTTCCCCATGCGGTGCGGATTGAAAGCAGCAACAACGGGTTGTGGCCGGTCGATGGCCGGATCACCCAGGCCCCCGCCGGGTTTGCTTTCGCCGTGCCCTATTCGGCGCAGGTCAGCTGGGGTGTTGCCAACGCGACATTCGATGCCGACGCCAAGAGCCGCCGGATCGCACAGCGGGTGATCAACGTCGATGCCCCGGCGGCAGGCGAACTCAACCTGCGGATCGAGATCCCCGAAGGCGCCTCTAACGTCGAAAATGACGCTCCGGTGGTGGCCGGCACTTACGTCGATACCGTCCGGATTTTCCTGGAGCCCCGCTGATGCGCAAGCTGCCCTTCCTTTTCGCGGCCACTTTGGCAGGTCTGGGCCTGGCGGTTCCGGGCCTGGCTCAGGCGCAGGACCTGACCACCGCCTCGCAGCGGCTTGAACTTGCCGCAGTGGCGCCGGTTGCCTGCGTGATTTCCACGCCGAGCGTAACCAACCAGTCGAACGCATCCTATGCCTCTACCGGCAGCGCGAGCGGGCAGGTCAGCATCACCGAACTGGTCGATGGGGATGATGCAACCTCGCGCGCCAGCTCGATCGAGCTTAATCTGCCGGTTGTCTGCAACGCCTCGCACCGGGTGCGGATCAGCAGCGCCAATGGCGGGCTGCTGCGCGCGGGCGGCAGCGCGGCAGGGCGCAGCGGCGGTTTTCAGGAATTCCTGGCCTATCAGGTCGGGATCGACTGGGCCGGACAGTCGGCCCAGCTGCAGACCACGAGCCGCGATACCAGCATCGATGCAAATCAGCCCGGCAAGGGTGAGATGGTGATCCGGATCGCCACCCCGGCGGGTGGTGGCCCGCTGATTGCAGGGCAATACAGCGATTCCATCGTCGTCGAAGTCCAGCCGGCAAGTTGAACAAAAAGGCCATGAACGGCCGCAGGAGAATGTCTGTGAAATCACGCCTGAAGCACGCGTTAACCATGTTTTGTGCGGCCCTGCTGCCGGCCCAGGCGGCCAGCGCGATGACCGTGCAGCCGGTGGTGATCGACCTGCAGACCGCTGGGCGCGAGATGACCCAGGTGGTGACGGTGGAAAACACCTTCGCCACGCCGCTGCCGGTCGAACTGACCGTGCAGGAACTGGAACTGACCCCCGATGGGGTCAAGCAGACTGGCAAGGATCCGGGCGATCTGCTGGTCTTCCCGCCGCAGGCGATCATCGAACCGGGCCAGACCCAGACCTTCCGCATCCAGTATGTCGGCGATCCGGCGCTGGCCCGTTCAAAGCACTATTACGTCACCGTGGCACAGCTGCCGGTCAAGCTGCCCGAAGGCCAGTCGGCGATCCAGATTCTCTATAACTTCCAGGTGCTGGTCTCGATCGCGCCTGCGGGTGTGAAGCCGAAGATTTCGGTGCAGACCGCCGCGATCGGCACCAATGCCGCGGGCAAGCCCGTGCCGGTGCTGACCGTTACCAATGAATCGCCCGCGCACGGCTACCTCGCCAATGGCAGCCTGCGGATCGTGGCCAAGGATGCCGCCGGCAAGCAGGTATATGCCAAGACCTTTTCCGGTGCCGAAATCCAGCAGACCATGGGCTTTGGTCTGATCGGCGGCGGACAGACCCGCAAAGTGACGATGCCGGTGGAACTGCCCACTGCCGAAGGAACCGTGGAGGCGAGCTTTTCGCTCGATAACTGAACCATGACCTACGGGGGCAATCGTATCAGGTATCTGCTCGGCGCCAGCCTGACGGTGCTGGCTGCACCCGCCTATGCCG
The DNA here is from genome assembly GCA_029550345.1 of Pseudomonadota bacterium. GTDB lineage: Bacteria > Pseudomonadota > Alphaproteobacteria > Sphingomonadales > Sphingomonadaceae > Novosphingobium. The sequence goes on along the minus strand of JAKPHK010000045.1, from coordinate 10,421 downwards.
ATACCGGCGCGGCGGACAGCGCCGCCGTTCAGGCCACCAGCCCAGCTGCGCCCGCAGCCCGGGCCCAGCGCCTCAATCCGACCGGCCGGGCGATCATCCTGACGGTCCCGGCCAAGGACGGCGCGGCCTATCTCGGCGATATGCCGCTGACGATCGGTGCGGATGACAGCCTGTCGTTCCCGGCCGAGCGGACGTTGCAATTGCTCGAACCGCTGCTGTCGCCGGACGTGATGACCGCGCTGCGCGGCAGCTTTACCGGCAAGACCACGATCGGTCCCGGCGATTTCGCCGGAACCGGGATCGAGGTGGCCTATAACCCGCGCAGCCTTGAGCTGGTTTTCACCATCCCGGTGGAAAAGCGGGCGGCGCGCCGGGTTTCGGTTTCAGCGCTCGATCGCGCCTCGGTCGGTAGCTATGTCGCTGCGGCGCCATACAGCGCCTATCTCAACATTCGCGGCTCGGTTGATCTCTACGAAGACGGCGCCGCCACGGGCTTTCAGGAGCCGGTGTTCCTGCTCAACGCTGCCGTGCGGCTTCGGCTGCCGGTGATCGAGACTGATGCGATCTATATCCCCGGTTCAAGCGGGGCCGATTTCCAGCGGCTTGGTTCGCGGGTCGTCTTCGATGACACCAAGAACCTGCTGCGTTTCACCTTCGGCGATCTTGAATCGCAGGCGCGTGGGTTCCAGGCCGCGCCCGATATGGCCGGGATTTCGGTGCTGCGGTCGCATTCGGTGCTCAATCCGCAGCAGATCATCCGTCCGCGCGGCGATCGGACCTTCCGGCTCGACCGGCCTTCGACTGTTGAGGTGATCGTCAACGGGCAGCAGGTCCGCCGCCTGCAATTGGCCCCTGGCAACTACAATCTGCGCGATTTTCCCTTTGCCCAGGGCGGCAACGACATCCGGCTGAACGTGCTGGATGATACCGGCCGGACCGAAGTCTTGCGGTTCAATGTCTTTCTGGACCAGACCCAGCTGGCCAAGGGGATCGATGAATTCGGGCTCTATTTCGGGGTGAAGGCGCCGCTGGGCGCGGATGGGCCGATCTATCAGGACCAATGGGTGGTCAGCGGCTTCTACCGCCGCGGGATCAGCGATGGCCTGACCCTGGGCGCGAACGTGCAGGCCGACGATCAGATCCAGATGGCCGGTGTGGAGGCAATGTTCGGCACGCCGATCGGCTCGTTCGGCACCCATCTCGCCTACAGCAGCACCAAGGGTTACGGCGATGGTTTTGCCGTTCAGGCGACCTTCCAGCGGCTGATCCAGCACCGCGACGGGCAGGCCGATACCTTCAACCTGTTCTTCGAACACCGCAGCCGCAGGTTTGCGCCGGTCACCTTCTTCCTGGCGGACAACCAGTATGATTACGAGCTGGGCGGCGGTTATACCCATGCCTTCAGCCCGGACTTCTACATGGGCGCCAATGCGCGCTATTCGAAGGGCCGCGGGATAAATCCGGATGTCCATTCCTATACGCTGAGCAGCGGCTGGCGGATCACGCCGCGGGCCACGCTGAGCGCCGAGGCGCGCTATACCGAGGACACCCGCGGTGATGAATTCAGCGGGTTCGTGACGCTGACGGTCCGGTTCGGACGAACCACAAGCGTTCGCGCCGATTATGACACCCGCGATAACCGCGCCCGGCTGTCCTATCAGTCGATGCACGGCACCGGGGTTGGCAGCTATAACGTGACGGCCGATGCCGAGCGTTCCGATTTCGGATCGAGCCTGGGCTTCAACGCCAACTACTTTACCAACCGGGCCGAGCTGGGGATCAGCCATTACGGCACCTTTGCCGGCGACTTCGGGGACAGCACCAGCCAGCGGACCAGCTTCCGTCTGGGCACCTCGATCGCGCTGGCCGGGGGTGAGGTTTCGATCGGACGGCCGATCTATGACAGCTTCGCGATCGTCAAACCGCACGCCAGCCTGAAGAAGGCCAATGTCGTGGTCGATCCGACGCCGTTCGGATATACCGCGAACACCGGGACGATGGGCGATGCAACGATGCCCAACCTTTCGTCCTATTCCGAACGGGTGGTTACCATCGATGCCGAAGGCGCGCCGAGCGGGGTCGATATCGGGCAGGGCTCCTACCGCCTGTTCCCGGGCTATCGCAGCGGCTATGTTCTTGAAGTAGGGTTGGATTATCACGTCACCGCGATGGGCGTGATGCTCGATATCGATGGTCAGCCGGTGTCGCTGGTTTCGGGCCGGGCGACCGAGCTGGCCCACCCGGACCGCGCCCCGGTCACCCTGTTCACCAACCGCCAGGGCCGTTTCGGCGCCACGGGTCTCGCTCCGGGACAGTGGCGAATTGAAATGCTCGATGCGAAGAAATCGGTCTATCTTATCACCATTCCGGCAGATGCCGAAGGCGTGGTCCGCCTCGGTGAAATCGCGCCGGCGAAGGAATGATGCGTATGTTGAGCCTAAAGAAGATCCTCAGAGCCCTGGCCATGCTGATGGGCATGGCCGCGGCGGGCATGGCGACTGGGGCCCAGGCGCAATCCTGCGGCGTTACCGGCCATGCAACCGCAACTCCGGTGGTTTACGATCCCTTCAATCCTTCCGCTTTCGGCACATCGGGCACGGCCAACATCACGATGACCCTGAAACGGATCAACACTTCGGGCGGGGGCGATACCCGCTACGTGAATCTCTATCTGCGGGCCAGTCCGCAGGTCGGCACGCGGGCTGATGGAACGTCGATCAAGGCCATTTCGTCCAGCACCGGTGGCACCACTTCCGGGTTTGGGCTCAACATATTTTACAATTACAACACTCCGGGTCCGATCAACCTCTTGCCGGCCAACTCCGGTCCGGCCGGAAGCGATCGCTTCTTCCACATAGATTTCACCGGCAACAACACTGGATCCGACACCGCGACCGTCAATTTTGAAGTGACGCTGCCCAACAATCTCGATGTCGATGCGGTGCAGAACTTGGCATTCGATGCCTATTTTTCGTGCCTGGTGCGCGGCGGCGACGATAACAACGTCCAGCAGACCGGCTCGTTTGGCAACGCTGTGGTTTTCCCGATCACTGTGCTTTCGGCGCTTCGAACCTACTATGCAGGCACTGCTCTCGATTTCGGCGATATTACAAATATTCCCGCGGTTCCGCCAAGCGCGGTGCGGACTGATCCCGGCAACCATCTGGTCGTGCAGAGCTCTGGCGCCTATTCGGTGACCCTGTCATCGCAGAACGCGTTCAAGCTGAAAAAGCCGGGAGCCACCACGACCAACGACGAGGTGCGCTATAGCCTGAAGTTCCTGGGTGATACGGTCAGCAACTCCACCCATCCATCCGCCGGTCAAACCGCGATCAGCCACACCTGCATACGAGCGGGGCTGGCGAGCATCGGCCAGCAGTTGCCAATCCAGGCAACGCTGATCGATGGCGGTGATGGCAAAAATCCGTCACCCAGCTATGCCGACATCCTGACGGTAACGGTCACGCCGTTGATCTACAACACGGTGACCACCGACGACTGCGGCAGCTACTCCGTCCCCTGATCCCGGGGACGGAGCGCGCCGTTTTTGCGGGTTAGCGCGGCTCGATCCGGAAGCTGAGCGAACCGGTCTGACCGTCTTCGGCCAGCATCAGGTCAACCGCATGGGCGGCGATGGCAGCCTGATCGCTTTCGGAAACGACAACCGAGCCGCTGTCACCCAGCGCGATTTCCTTGCCGTCAACTACCAGCTTGGCGCTGGCCAGTGCGGGCGAGTAATCGGCCACCACGCGGTAGCCGGCTGGGCTGTTGCAGAATTCCTTGAGCGTGCCGAGCGAGACCGTTCCGGCGACCGGAGCGACCAGGCTGGCTTCGACCCTGGCGCGGCAGATCACCGGCACATGGCCGGCGACACCGATGGTGAACTGGTTGGAGCCGATCGCAACCGACGGCTGGAAACCGTTGGCCGGGGCAATCGTCGCGCCAAGACTGGCGGCAACCAGCGCGAACTTGAAGAGTTTCATTCGTGGACCTCCCGAATTTCGTCGGGATGCTCAATGCCACGTCAACCTCAATGCCAAGTGTTCCGACAAGGTTAACAGCGGATTAGCCACGAATGCCCAAACCGATCAAATTGTGCATTCAAAACAAGTGAATGATCCGTATCTGGCGGGGGTTCGGCCTTCACCGGGCGGATCTGTATGGCCAAGAAATTTACCGCTCCCTTGCACCATGCGCGGGTCTTGCTAGCTAGGGCCAAGCAGGCTTCAGGGGATAATCGGCGCGGCGCCATGCAGGATCTGACCGCCATTCGAAGCGCTTTTGGTTGCGGCGATAGCCTTGCCGTGAGCATTGCCGCCATGGCGCGCCGTTCGGCGCACGATCGCGGAGCGATCCTGTGGCCGCATTCCGAAAGCGACGAAACTTCGCTGCTGACCTCGGGCACCGCGCAGGAAGTGGCCTATGGCCGCGATGGGGCGATGTTGGTGCTGTTGCCGCTGGCCAGCGGCGATCTCTATGGCGGCATGATCGGATCGCAAGACGACGAGGCGCAGGTCGAGGCGACATCGAAAGGCACTGGCGCGCATTTCGGCGGGGCGGTGGTGATGCGGCTGATGGAAAGCTATTCCTGCGTGGCGGTGGCGATCACCCGCCAGCTTTCCGGCCGGCTGACGACAATGCGCCGCCGGATGGTAGAGGCGGCGATGCTGTCCGCAACCGGACGGATCGCGGCAGAGCTGCTGCGCCGTTCGGCCACTGCGCCAGACCGGACGATCACCCCGATGCCGGTCTTTGCGGAACTGGCGGTTGCCGTTCAATCGACCCGCGAAACGGTTTCGCGCACCATTTCGCAATGGGAAAAGCGCGGGCTGGTGAAACGGGTCGGCAGCGGGCTGCAGGTAGTTGCCCCGCACCGGCTGGAGGAACTGGTCTATTGATCGCGCGGGATGAGCGCGTGGACCGTGCCGCCAAGATCGGGCTCATCCGGTAGCCAGGCCTCGCAATGCAGCCGCCGGTCGGCGCGCGCCGCCAGGGTAACGGCAAGCGGATCGCTGGCCAGCGCCAAGCCCGGCGGGGCAAGGCGCATGATCCGCCGGGCGAGATCGGGCGCCGGGCCATAGGGCACCGCAGTCCCGCTGGCAGGATCGGACAGCAGCGTCCCGATGGCAAGGTGCGCGCCGATCGAAGGGGGCGTGGTCCCGGCCTGCCCGCAAGCCGCCAGCACTGCCGCGATTGCATCGAGCCCGGCGCCGATGTCGGTCGTGGCCAGCTCCCACAATCCGGCACTGGCACGCACGGTACCTGCGGGCAGCGCCGCCAGCGCCCGACCGATCGGTGCCGTTTGCGCCGCAATCTCGGCCGAGCCGATCCCGCGCTCGGGGAGGTCGAGGCCGATCGCCAGATGCAGCGCCAGAACGCGGGCTGGATCGGGCTGTTCGGGCGGAAACAGCGCCTCGACCGCGGCATCCCGGGCTAGGCGCAGGGTATGGCGCGGCCCCATGGCACCATGCCACATTGCCGCCTGGCGTGCGGTGTTGGCCCCGCCGCCCTGTTCGTCAGCAACGATCAGCTGGCAGGCCGGCGCGGCATAGCGGGCGGCGTTGCGCAGCGCTCCGCCGATCGCGAGCTCTCCGGCAAAGGCGGTGGCCAGCGGATCATGGCGCGTGGCCGGATCGGGGTCGGCGACAGACAACGAAGCGACGGCATCGAGCAGTGCCCTGAAGCGGGCGACCCAGGCATCGCCCGCGGGGGCCACCGATTGCAGCACAAAGCGATCCGGCGGGCAGGGGAGGACCGCGTGGACTTCGACGCCGCTTTGCATCAGGCGCTCCGCAATGATGATATCGGTCCCGGCGGCAAGGGCGCCCCAAGCGAAGCCGATGTTCAGCTGCGGCAGCAGCCGATCGAGCTCTGCGGCCAGCTCGGCTTCACCCGCGCCGCCCGCCGCCAGCCCCATATGCCCGGCGAAGTGCAGGCTGACCGGCGGTGCGAAGCGATCGAGCCACGCTGGGTCCCCACCCTGCCGCGCGATGATCTCACGCAACTGAACCAGGGTTGAGGCACGGTCATCCCAACCGTCCGGATCATGGGCAACGGCCTGGGCCAGCGCCAGCCGCGCGCCACCCTCATCGCCGAGCAGCAGCCGCGCCTCGGCCCGGGTCGCGGCCAGGAAATAGGGGGTGTCCGCTGGCGCCACGGGTGCGTCGAGCAGATCAAGCACCGCCTGCGCACCGCTTTCGGCGCTTTCACCATCGCCCGCCAGCAAGTGCAGCGTTGCCGCATTGATCGCCAGGTAGGGCGCGGGAGCAAGGGCGTTCGCGGCAGCATAGGCCTCGGCGGCCTGGCCCATCAGCTCCTGACGCCGCACGACAGGCGCACGGCGGGCATACGCCTTCAGCAGACGACCCTTGACGGCCAGCGCCGCCGGATCGGCCTGGTTCGCTGCAAAGCCGCCCGCCTCGAACAGGCTGGCAGCGCGATCAACTGCGCCGGCTCTGAGCAGCGCAGCAATCATCGGAAGGCTAGCTGTTTTTACCAGGTTCCCACCCCATCCCATTACCGGTGTCCGGGTCGATCAGCATCGGTATCGGGTCCTTGTTCGGCCCCTTGCCGGAAAGCGCGAAATGGACGTTCATCGCATAGAGCACTTCATCGGGGCCGGGATTGGGATCAAACCCGCAACTGGCTTCGTCAAAGGTGCAATAATAGTTGCGGACGGCGATCAAGAACCCGGGCAGGCCGTGGCCGCTTACTTCACGGGCGAAGAAGCGATCGTTTTTCGCTGCATCCTTGCCTTTGGTGGTGCGCTGCGCGAACGAAATCAATGCCGCCGGATCGATGGTCACGCCGGTGCCGGGGGCGGCATTGATCAGGAAGTAAATCTCTACTTGCTGGTTCGATCCGAAATATTCGAAGCCGTCGATATCGACCACTTTGGGATCGCCGGATCGCGGCGGGGCAGGCCGCTCTCTCTCATAGATCTGATAAGGTTTGCCGGCTGGCCCTTTGCCGGTGCGCGGGATGTTCCTGAACCGTTTGCCGTTGCGCAGTGAATCCTGGAACAGGAAGGTTGCCATCGCCTCGCGCTCGGCATCGGTCATCCCCGACATATCGCCGAAACTGGCCTGATTGACCGACAGATCCCAAGGGTGGTCGGAAGAGATCGTCACCAGGGTTATGTACACGGGGTTGAAGGCGGGCAGCCCCTTTGGCAGTCCGCCACTCTGCTTGATCCAAAGCGCCTCATTGGGTTCAAGCCCAAAGGGGTCGAACTTTCCTTCCGGTTTTGGCGCGTTGCATTTTCCGGCGCGGGGTTCGTTACCCGCTTCGCATCCGGTCAAAGTCAGGGCGACCATGCCAACACCGGCCGCCATCATCGCATTGCGGCGAGAGATTCCTGTCGTTTCACTCATTGCGTACCCCCAACTGTCAGAGTTTTGAGATCATTCCATCGAACCGCTCCATCTGTTGCGGTGTGCGTTTCCGGCGAAGTTGGGAATGCAGGGTCACAAGCCGGGCCTTCCAGTTCGCGACTTCGCCCGGCGCTACCTTCTTCGCGCTTCTGGCGAGCATCCAGGTTACCCGCATCTGCTGTTCGGTCAACGTGGTGTCATCCGGCCGGGCCTTGGCCAGGGCATCGTATTGGGCAAGCAGCGGCTTCAGCAGTGCCATCGCCTGACGATGCTCTCCTTTCGCCGAGAGAGTCGCGGCAATTCCGACCTCGGGCCACAAGCGGCGCTCCTTGTAGGAGCGGTTGTCTGGATCGGACTTCAGCAGCCGGTCAAGAATTCCCGCTTCCTCGCGGCGCAATGCGATTGCGGCATCGTATTGCCCGGCCCTGGTTTCAGCATCGGCCAGCCAGCCCAGGCGATTGGCAAGCGCCAGGGCCACTTTGGCGTCACCCGGATCGAGCCGCAAGGCCTGGCGCATGAATTCACTCGCCTTGCGGCATTTGTCGAGGATCTTGCCGGTTTCCGCGCCGGCCCGGGCCGAAAGCTCACACAGGTTGCCGTTGGCATAGCCGAGTTCAAGCAGTGCACGTTTTGAGCCCGGCTCGGCCTTGGACAGCGCCTCGGCCTGCCGGGCATAGGCGTTCCAGTAAGTTCCGGCGGTATCCAGATCCCCGGTTTGCCAGGCTGCCTCGCCAACCCAGAACTCGCTTTGCGCGTGCGCGAAGATCGCCTCCGGATCCTGCGGACGCCGGGCCAGTACTGCCTCGGTGATGCGGCGCGCCTCGCGGTATTTTTCGACGGCGGCGGGGAAGTTGCCAAGCCGTTCATCATCCTCGCCCATCGCGTGGAGAACCCGCGCGCGGCGATCCAGGCTTTCATCGGACAGATTGGAAAGATCCTGGTGGGCATAATAGTCGAGCGCGCGCTGGTTGACCGCGGCCATGATCTTCGGGCTGCCCACACCCTTGAGCTTGTCGCGCAGATCGGTGAGCATGAATTCAACCATTCCTTCAGCCTCGGCGCGCTGGCGTTCGGCTTCGTTTCGGGCGCGGATCGCCACGGCCAGCAAGGTTGCCAAGACTATACTGAGAACCACCGCACCCGCCGTGACGGCCATCACGCGGCGCTGGCGGCTCTGCGCATCGCGCTGGACCAGGCGGTCGAGCGGCTGGCCTGAAAGTCCTGCGGCGATCTTGAGCAACCCCAGTCGTTTGCCGTCCTGACCCTCGCGAAAATCGGCGGCGAGCGGCTCGAGCGAAGCCCCTGCCGCCTGCAGCAGCGCATCGGGAAAGGCCTCCGCCGGTTTCCCGGCAATCAGCGCGGCCAGCACCGGCCGCTCGGGGTGGAGCTCGCGGAACAGCCGGACCTCCTGATCGACCCAGCGGCTCGCCCGCGCAGCCGGGCTGGCGACGACGATCAGTGCGGCTGACCGGGCCAGGGCATCGCGCACCTGCGCCGAAAGATCGGGCGCGGCGGCCAGTTCGGCGCGGTCGATGAAGATCGGGGCGAGTCGGTCCCCATCGGGCAGACGGGCGGATTCGAGCTTGCGATGAAGCCAGCCGGCCAGTCCGGCATCGGCATGGCTGTAGCTGATGAAGGCGCGATAATGCGCCCGCTCATCGTCCGACTGCCCTTGAGTCATGATTTTTCCCCGCCGAATATCGCCAAGACTGACGCAGGAAAGCGGCAAATGCAATCGTGTGGTAGGGCCCGGGATCATGGCTAAAGCCCTTGTTGCCGTAACGGAACCTTAGGGGCAGGGCGGAGAAATCCGCGGTTTTTTGAGGGTGTGGCAGTTTAAGCACGGTCATGCGGCGTTCTAACGGATCGATTAAAACCGGTTGTCAATCGCGGTTGCAGGTGTTCTATTCGTATGCGCAACCGCCCGGTAAAGGGACGGGCATTTTAAGGAGAGAGGGCATATGAGGGGTAAATTGACCCTGCTTGCTGGCGTCTGCGCCAGTGCATTCGCGGTTCCGGCCTATGCGCAGGACGCTGAAGAAGATACCGCCAGCACCGAAATCATCGTTACCGCCCAGCGCAACAACCAGCGCCTGCAGGACGTTCCGATCGCGGTCAGCGCCTTCAACACCGAAGCGCTCGAAAAGCAGCAGATCAAGAACACCTCCGACCTTCAGCTCTCGCTGCCCAACGTGACGTTCACCAAGACGAACTTCACCGGCTCCAGCTTCACCATCCGCGGCATCGGCGACCTGTGCGTGGGCGTGACCTGCGACCAGGCCACCGCCATCCACATGAACGATGCGCCGCTGTTCGCCACTCGCCTGTTCGAAGGCGAGTTCTATGATCTGGCGCAGATCGAAGTTCTGCGCGGACCGCAGGGCACTCTGTTCGGCCGCAACGCGACTTCGGGCGTTATCAACATCCGTTCGGCCCGTCCCGACCTGACCGGCGTTTCCGCCAATGCCGAGCTGGAATACGGCAACTACAACCACGTCAAGGCCAAGGGCATGGTTAACCTGCCGCTCGGTGACATTGCAGCCGTGCGCGTGGCGGGATTCTATCTTAATCGCGACGGTTATACCAAGAACATCTTCGACAATTCACAGATTGACGATCGCGATATGTGGGGCATGCGCGGCTCGATCCGGCTTGAGCCGGGTTCGGGCACGACGGTCGACCTCGTCGTCCAGTACTTCCACGAAAAGGATAGTCGCCTGCGCATCCAGAAGCAGATGTGCCAACGCGACCCGACCGGTGTGCTGGGTTGCCTGAACGGAAAAAATCAGTTCCAGGTGACCAATGCGAACACGGTATTGGCTTCGGTGCTCACTTCGCGTGAATTTTTTGCCATGCAGGGCATCCCGACCGCCTTCGCGCTGGGCAGCCTCTATGGCGCCGACGTCTATTCGTGGCCTGGCGCGACCAATCCCGCCGATTCCAGAACGGTCAATACCGACTACGCCCCCTATTATTTAGCAGAAGAATGGATCGTTCAGGGAGCGATCGAACAGGATCTTGGTGGCGGGTTGAGCCTCAGGGTCCAGG
>JAKPHK010000041.1 GCA_029550345.1 Pseudomonadota bacterium | reverse complement strand
TTCGCCTCCGTCAGCCGATCCGGCCGGTGATATAGGATTCCGTCCGCGGGTCGCGCGGATTGGTGAAAATCTGCGAGGTCTCGCCGAATTCCACCAGATTGCCGAGGTGGAAGAAAGCGGTCTTCTGGCTGACCCGGGCGGCCTGTTGCATCGAATGGGTGACGATCACCACCGAGAACTGGCTGCGCAGCTCGTCGATCAGCTCTTCGACCTGCGCCGTGGCGATGGGGTCAAGCGCCGAGCAGGGTTCGTCCATCAAGAGGACTTCGGGGCTGGTGGCAATGGCGCGGGCGATGCACAGACGCTGTTGCTGCCCCCCCGACAGGCCGGTGCCCGGCGCGTGCAGGCGGTCCTTCACCTCGTTCCAGAGCGCCGCCTTGCGCAGGCAGCTTTCCACGACCTGATCCAGCTCCGCCTTGTTGCGGGTCAGACCGTGGATCTTGGGGCCATAGGCCACATTGTCATAGATCGACTTGGGGAAGGGGTTCGGCTTTTGAAACACCATGCCGATCTTGGCGCGCAACTGCACCGGATCGACGCGGGGGTCATAGATGTCTTCGCCCTCCAGCGTGATCTTGCCTTCGACGCGGCACGAGGCAATCGTGTCGTTCATCCGGTTCAGGCAGCGCAGGAAGGTGGATTTGCCGCAGCCCGACGGGCCGATGAAGGCGGTCACCGTCTTGTCGAGGATATCGACATCGACATCCTTGATCGCATGGTTGGTGCCGTAGAACACCTGCGCCTTGCGGGCTTCGATCTTGACGGTCTGAACGTCCACGCGAGTCTCCATAACGAGGTCTTTCATTTTGGCACCTTACCAGCGGCGCTCGAACTTGCGGCGCAGGATGATGGCCACAGTGTTCATCACGATGAGGAAGAGAAGAAGAACGATGATCGCGCCCGAGGCCCGCTCGACAAAGCCGGGATCGCCGCGCTGGGTCCAGTTATAGACCTGCACCGGCAGGGCCGCGGCGGGGTCAAAGAGGCCACCGGGGAAGTCGCGCACGAAGGCCACCATGCCGATCAGCAGCAGCGGCGCGGTTTCGCCCAGCGCCTGCGCCAGACCGATGATCATGCCGGTCAGGATGCCCGGCATCGCCAGCGGCAGGACATGGTGCAGCACGGTTTGCAGCTTGGACGCCCCCACCCCCAGCGCCGCATCGCGGATCGAGGGCGGCACGGCTTTCAGCGCGGCCCGGGTCGGAATGATGATCCGCGGCAGCGTCATCAGCGTCAGCACAAGGCCGCCGACGATGGGCGCCGATTGCGGCAGCCCGGCAAAGTTGATGAAGATCGCAAGGCCAAGGATGCCGTAGACGATCGAGGGCACGGCGGCCAGATTGGCGATGTTCACCTCGATCAGGTCGGTCAGCCAGTTCTTCGGCGCAAACTCCTCAAGATAGACCGAGGCGGCAACCCCGATGGGCAGCGACAGCACCAGAACCACCACCATCATCAGGAAGGAACCGACCACGGCAATTCCCAGACCGGCGGCCTCGGGGCGTTTGTCCGAAGCGTCGGGCATGGTCAGGAAACCGCTGTTGAAGCGCGTGCCAAGGATGCCCGCCTCTTTCAGCCTGTCGGCCAGAACCAGTTGCTCGGGCGAGGTGTTCTTGTCCAGGGCGGCGCTTTCCATCGTCACCCGGCCTTTGTAATAGCCGTCGATCCGGCCGGTCGCCAGCGCGGTGAACTCGATGGTGGTGCCCACCAACGCCGGATCGGCCAGCACCATGCGGCGCAGGGTCGCCGCCGATTCCTCGGAAATGAGCTTGGTCACATCCTTGGCAGAAGCACCGCCAAGGTCGATGCCGCGGGCAGCAATTTCCGCCTCGATCGACTGCGACAGCAGTTTGGCATAGCCGACCGTGGTGACCTTGGACATCACCGCCACATCGCGGGTGCCCGATTTGTCCAGCACCTTTTCGTCCAGCGTGACCGGGAAGGTCAGGAAGGTCTGCCGAAAAG